>CALKES010000001.1 GCA_938084715.1 Candidatus Bipolaricaulota bacterium
CGGATCGCGTCGGCCTCGGCCCCGAGGACGAGGACCCGCCCGTCCACGGGGAGCCGGTCCACGAGGTCGAGGACGTGGGCAAGGAGGGGCTTTCCGTCGAGGGGGAGGAGGAGCTTGGGACTCCCCATCCGCGTCCCGGCCCCGGCGGCGAGGACGACCGCGGTCACCGGAGCCTCCGGGCGGCCAACTCCACCGCCTCCACGACCTGGGCGTACCCCGTGCACCGGCAGAGGTTCCCCGACAGGTACTCCCGGATCTCGTCCCGGGTGGGGTTCGGGTTCTCCTGGAGGAGGGCGTAGGCCGCAAGGAGCAGCCCCGGGGTGCAGAACCCGCACTGGACGCCGGCGGTCTGGATGAACGCCTCCTGGAGGGGGTGGAGCTTCCCCTCCCGGGCGAGGCCCTCCACGGTGAGGACGTCCTTCCCCTCGACCTGGATCGCCGCGGTGAGGCAGGAGAGGCGGGGCCTCCCGTCCACGAGGACCGTGCACGCCCCACACTCCCCCTCTCCGCAGCCCTCCTTCGTCCCGGTGAGGCCGAGGTCCTCCCGGAGGAGATCCAGGAGCCTTCGCCCGGGGTGGACGTCCACCACCACCTCGCGGCCGTTCAGCCGAAACCTGAGCTTCACCCTAGCGCCTCCTCCACCGCCCGGAGGTCGGGGGGGATCACCGGGGGCTCCTGGAGGCCGGCCAGGCCCCCCTGGGGGTCCTTGAGCCCCGAGCCGGTGATGAAGAGGACGACCCGGGCCCCCCGGGGAATCGTCCCCTCGGCGAGAAGACGCCGCAAGCCCGCAAGCGGGGCCGCCCCGGAGGGCTCGGCGAACACCCCGGCCCGCCGGGCGAGCTCCTGAACCGCCCCCACGATCTCCCGGTCGCCCACCGCGGTGAACCCGCCCCCGGTGGCCGCCACCTCCCGCACCGCCCGTAGGGCGTCCCGCGGCTCCCCGACCCGGATCGAGTCCGCGATCGTCCGGGCCTCACCCCGGGCCGGGAGGACGGGCTCCCCCCGCCGGAGGCGGGCGTGGGCCTCCGCAACGGCCGCCGCCCCCTCCGCCTGGACCCCGTACACCGCCGGGACCCCGTCGGTGAGGCCCACCATCCGCAGCTCCCGGAACCCCTTGGCGATCCCGGCGACCACGGACCCGTCCCCCACCGACACGAGGGCGAAGTCGGGGACCTCCCACCCGAGCTCCTCGGCGACCTCGAACGCGGCGGTCTTGTTCCCCTCGACGACCATCGGGTTCTGCCCATCGGAGCGGTTGTACCAGCCGAACTTCTCGCAAGCCGCGAGGGCGAGGGTGTAGGCCTCGTCGTAGGTCCCGTCCACCCGGAACACGGTGGCCCCGTAGGCCACGAGCTGGGCAACCTTGGCCGAGGGAGCCCCTTTCGGGACGAAGATGTAGCAGGGGACCCCCGCCGCGGCGGCGAACCCGGCGAGGGACGAGGCGGCGTTCCCGGTGGAGGCGCAGGCGAGGGCCGGCCGGCCGAGCCTCCGCGCCGCGGCCACCGTCACCGCCGTCCCCCGGTCCTTGCACGACCCCGTGGGGTGAAGGGTGTCATCCTTCAGCCACAGCCCTCCCAGGCCGAGCTCCTGGGCGAGGTGGGGGAGGGCATAGAGGGGCGTCCCCCCGCTCCGGAGGGGGACCGCGAACTCCTCCCCCACGGGGAGGAGGGGGTCGTAGCGCCAGAGGGAGCTCTTCCCCACCCGGGGGAACTCGATCCCTCCGCGGGCGAAGGCGGGGTAGTCGTAGACGACGTCCAGGGCCCCAGCGACCGGACCGCAGTCCGGGCAGAGGTAGTCGTGCCCCCACGGCCGGTACGTCCGGCCGCAGCCCACGCAGCGGAACCCGAGCGGCTCACCCATCGCGACCTCCCAGGAGGGGATCTCCCCGCAGGGGGGCGAGGACGGCCATCTCCGCCGCCCCCCGCAGGGACCGCTCGCCCTCAAACGGGCGCTTCAGGCGAACTTCGACGAGCCGGAAGTCGCGGTCCAACACAGCGAAGATCTCTTCGTCCTCGTAGGTCCAGGGTCCGTCCCCGGAAAGGCGAGCCTCCCCACCCCCCTCCCGGCGGAAGACCGCCCCGCTCGCGACGTGGAACGCCGTCCCCCCGTCCCGCCGGAACGCCTCGGGGTCGAGGAAGAACCGGGGCTTGTCCCGGAACGGCTCCCCCTGGTGGACGCAGAACGTCCCGCAGTTCCCGCACTCGTTGCACAGGTCCACGACGTGGGCGATCTGCCGAGCTTGAGCCACCGCGAACGGCTCTGTCCCCACCTCGACGAGGGCCCCGTCCCGGACGGCCAGGACCGGGACGCTCCACCGGACAGGCGCGGCCGTCCAGGGAACGTGGGCCCGGTTCGGGCACACCTCGACGCATTTATCACACAGGGACGAGCACTGGAGGCAGCGGAGGGCCTCGGCCCGGGCCTCCTCCGGAGGAAGCGGGCCCTCGACGGGGTCGAAGCCCCCTCGGCGCTCGGCGGGGAGGGAGGGCGGCTCCCGCCGGACCTCCCTCCGGGTCCGGGCAAGCTTGGCCGCCCGGACGTCGGCCGGGGAGAGGGAGGGGAGGGGCACGGGGGAAGCCCAGAATGGGACCCCGAGGTCGCGGCAGATCCCCTCGGCGGCCCGTCGGCCGTCAGCGCAGGCCTCGACGATCGTCGCCGCTCCCCGGACGAGGTCGCCCCCGGCGTAGACGCCCTCGAGGCCGGCCCGGCCCGTGGGCTCGGCCCGGACCCGGCCGTCCCCCGTCCGGGAGATCCGGCTCCCGGCGAGGAACGGGGCCTCCGCCCGCTGGCCCACGGCGACGATCACCGTGTCCGCGGGGAGGTCGAACTCCGAGCCGGGGACCGGCTCGAACCCCCTCCGGCCGTCGGGCCCTGGGGCCCCGAGACGCGTCCGGACGAGGCGCAGGGCGACGACCCGCCCGTCCCGGCGGACGACGGCCACGGGGGCCACGAGTTCCAGGACCTCGTTCCCCTCCCGGAGGAGCTCGTCGACCTCCTCCCGGTCGGCGGGCATCTCCGCCCGGGTCCGGCGGTAGGCGACCGTCACCGGCCGGCCGGCGAGGCGGGAGGCGGTCCGCGCCGCGTCCATCGCCACGTTTCCCCCTCCGACGACGACGACCCGGGGGCCCACGGGGAGGGGCTCCCCCCTCCGGACCCCACGGAGGAAGTCCACCGCCCCGTACACGCCCTCCCCCTCCTCGCCGGGGATCCCGAGCGGGGCGTCGGCCGGGAGGCCGACGGCGACGAAGACGGCGTCGAAGCCCTCACCCAGGAGCTCCTCGGGGGGCCTAGCGAGCGGGGTCCGGAGCCGGAACTCGACCCCAAGCCCCCGGATCCGCGAGAGGTCCCGGTCGATCACCCCCTGGGGGATCCGGAACGCGGGGGCGAGGGCGGGCATCCCCCCGGGCGCGTCCCCGGCCTCGAACACGGTCACCCCGATCCCCGAGAGGGCGAGGAAGTAGGCCGCCGAGAGCCCAGCCGGCCCTCCCCCGACCACCGCGGCCCGCCGACCCGAGGGGGCAAGGGGCCGGAGCTCCGGCTCCCGGCCCCGGTCGAACGCGGCCCGCTTCAGGAGGCGGATCCCCACCGACTCGTCGTAGTTGTTCCGGGTGCAGCGGCTCTCGCAGACGTGGGTGCAGATGTACCCGAGGATCCCCGGAAGAGGGTTCCGGCGGAGGACGACCGCCAGGGCCCGGTCCCAGTCCCCGTGGGCGATCGCCCACGCGTACTCCGGGACGTCCTGCCCGATCGGGCACCGCTCGACGCACGGGGCGGCCACGCAGTCGAACCGATCCAGGGGCCGCTCGGTCTTGGGAAGCCCGTGGGGGAAGAACTCCTTTCGATAACGGGGATTTGCCAGGGCCTCCTCCGCCGCCCGGGCGAGGCTCCCCTCCGGGTCCCGGGCGAGCTCGTCCAGGGACCGCGCCCCCCGCCGCCCCATCTCCGCCGAGAGCTTGTCCAGCCAGTCCCGGAGCCGGCCGTAGCCCCCGGGCTTGAGGAGGTCCGTCGCCGCCGTGACCGGCCGGGCCCCGCAAGAAAGAACCGTCGCCACGTTCAGGCTGTCGGCCCCCGCGGAGTAGGAGACGGGGAGGTCCGCCCCGAGCGCCTCCCGGAGCCTCCGGAAAAGGCTCATCGTGATCGGGTACAGGGCCCGGCCCGACATGTACACCTCGTCCCCAGGGAGGACCCGCCGGGGGTTCGCCATGGCCAGGGTGTTCGAGAGCTTGACCCCAAACGGGATCCCCGCTTCCCTGGCCACGGCCCGGAGCCGGCGGAGCATGGGGACGGCGTCCTCCCACTGGAGGTCGTGGTCGAACACGCGATCCGGGATCTCGACCTCCCGGAACCCCAAGCGGTCGCGGAGGATCCCGAGGACCCCGTCTTTTCCAAGCAGGGTCGGGTTCAGCTTCACGAACGTGGGGAGCCGCCGGTCGAGGAGGAGGTGGCGGGCGATGGCCTCGATCTCCCCCGGGGGGCAGCCGTGCATCGTGGACAGGGTAACGCTCGTCGCAATCCGGGGCGGGACCTCGACCTCCCCGAGCTCGGGCCGGACCGCTCGGGCCTCCCGGAGGAGGGAGGCGACCTCGTCCCGGGCGCCGGCGAGCCGGTCCATGAACGCCTGAAGAGGGGCGCTCGTGATCCCCTTCAGGTCGTAGCCCACGCTCATGTTGAAGAGCGTCCCCACGGGCCCCCGGAACCCCAAGAGCCGGTGGAGGAGGTGGACGAGGACCCACGCCTTGACGTACTCCCCGGCGGACTCACCTAGCCTAAGCTCCTGGGACCACTCCACGTTGTACCCCTCGTCGGCGGCGTCGATGCACGGCCGGGGGATCTCGAGCTCGTCCAGGATCTGAACGGTCTTGAGCTCGATGAACCGGCCGCCACAGAGCCAGGAGGAGACGATGTTCTGGGCGAGCTGGGTGTGGGGCCCGGCTGCCGGCCCGATCGGGGTGAGGAGGGCTCTCCCGAACATCTCCGACGCGAAGGGCACCCCCGGGTCGGGGACCCAGAACGCCTCCCGGGGGACCCCGTAGATCGCCCCTCGGGAGTCGAGCTCCCCGAGGGCCCAGGCGAGGAGCCGCTCGAATGGAAGGGGCCGCATCACATCCTCCTCCACAGCCGAAGCGCCGCCTCCCGGGCCGCGGCGAGGGCCGCCCCCTCATCCAGGCCCGTCACGGTCCCATCCCGAAGTCGGGGGACCCCGGCCACGAGGACCGTCCGCGGCCGGATCCCCTCGGAGATCGCGCCAAACAGGAGGTGGGAGAGGAGGTTCCCCGCCTCAAGGGGCGTCGGCGGAACGTAGTCCCACAGGACGAGGTCCGCGGCGTACCCCGGGGCGACCCGGCCCAGGGGGACCCCGAACGCCCCCTCGGCCAGGCGGTAGTTCTCCCGGAGGAGGGAGAGAAGCTGGGGGTCGGGGAGGGTAGTGGGGTCCCCCGAGGCGTGGTGGGCGAGGAGCCGGGCCGCCAGGGCCTCGGTGAGGAGGTCCGAGCCGAACCCGTCCGTTCCCAGGGCAACGCGAATCCCCCGGGCGAGCATCGCCCCCACCGGGGCCGCCCCCACGGCGTTGTTCATGTTCGAGCGGGGGTTGTGGACCACCGTCCCCCCGCGGGAGAGGAGGAGCTCGAGCTCCGCCCCCGAGAGCTGGATCCCGTGGATGAGAAGCGACCCCTCCCCGAGGATCCCGAACCGATCGAGCCGCTCCGCCGTCCGAACCCCGTACCGTGCGAGGGCGTCCACAGGGTCCTCCTTCCCCTCGGCAAGGTGGACGTGGTAGCCCAGGCCGAGGGCTTCCGCCTCCGCTCGGGCCCGCGCGAGGGTCGCGTCGGAGAGGGTGAACGAGGCGTGGAGCCCGATGTGGGCGGCGAAGAACCCGGGGACCCGCTCCTCGCGGGCGTAGCGGACGTTCTCCCGGATCCCAGCGTCCCGCTCCGCCTCCCCCCCCCGGTCCGTGACCTCGTAGCAGAGGTCGGCCCGGAGCCCGACCGCTTCGATCGCCCGCTTGAGCGCGGCCAGGGAGCCCTCGATCGCCCCCGGGGAGGCGTGGTGGTCGAAGAGGGCCGTGACCCCGGACCGAAGGTGCCCGAGGGCCCCCACGACCCCGGAGTGGTAGACCCCGTCGAGGTCCAGGGCCCGGTCGAGCTTCCACCACAGCTGCTCGAGAATCTCCCGGAATGAAGTGGGATCGAACCGTTGCAGCGGGATCCCCCGGGCGAGGGCGGAGTAGAGGTGGGCGTGGGCGTTCACCAGCCCCGGCGTCACGAGCCTTCCCCCCGCGTCGAGGACGGCCGCCCCAGGGAGGGCGGGGGCCGGCCCCGGGCCGGCCCGGGCGATCCGGTCCCCCTCGACCACCACGTGCCCCTGCTCCCAGTAGGTCCCGAACAGATCCCCCACCCGCGCGTTCTCGATCACCAACGCCATGGCCACAGTCTACCTCCTACACGAACGGGGAGACGATCTTCCCCCGCTCCACGTCCACCAGCCCCTGGTCCGTGACCCGCAGGGCGGGGATCACGGGAAGCGCAAGAAGCGAGAGCGTCATCAGGGCGTTGGGGAGGACCACCCCGCACCCCCGGAGGGCCCGCTGGACCTCGTCGAGGCCTGCGGCCACCTCCTCCGCCGGGCGGTCGGAGAGGATCCCCGCCACCGGAAGGGGAAGGAGGACGAGGACCTCCTCGCCCCGGACCACGGCGATCCCGCCCCCCGCCCGGGCCACCGCGTTCCCCGCCCGGGCCATCGCCCAGGGGTCCGTCCCCACAACGAGGAGGTGGTGGCTGTCGTGGGCCACCGTGCTCGCCAGGGCGCACCCGGGAGAGAGGCCGAGCCCAACGAGGACGGCCTTCCCAATCCGGCCGCTCCGGTGGTGGCGCTCCACCACCGCCGCCAGCGCCTTCCCCGCCGCGAGCTCCACCCGCCCGTTCCGAACCGGGAGGCGGACCCGCGCCTCCCTCGTCGGGGCCTGGTGTTCCACGAGCTCGATCGCCCGGACCTCGACCTCCCCCTCGGCGATCGGTCCCGAGAGGACGAAGTCCTCAGGGGACAGGGGGCGGGCGAGGCGGACCGTCCCCCGGGCCCAGCCCGGGTAGGAGAACGCGGGGAGATCCCCCCGGAGCTCACCCGCCTCGGCGGCGATCCGGCCCGAGGCGAGGACGAGATCAACGAGGAAACGCTCCAGGTCGGCTACCACGAGGATGTCCGCGATCCGCCCCGGGGCGATGGCCCCGATATCCCGAGCCACGCGGAAGTGCTCGGCCGTGTTGAGGGTCGCCATCTGGACCGCCGTGACGGGGGGAACGCCGGCGGCGATCGCCGACCGGACGACGTCGTCCATGTGCCCCTCCCGGAGGAGGGTTCGGGCGTCCCGGTCGTCGGTGGCAAGGAGGATGTAGCGGGGGTCAAGGCCCAACTCCGTCACCGCCCGCAGGCCCTGGGCGAGGTCCCGCCACGCCGACCCCTGGCGGAGGATCGCCCGCATCCCCTGCCGGACCCGGGCGAGGGCGTCCTCGGCCCGGGTCCCCTCGTGGCAGTCCGCCGGGCCCCCGGCGGCGTAGGCGTGAAACGGCCGCCCGAGGTCGGGGGACGCGTAGTGGCCGCCGACGACCTTCCCCAGGCGAAGCGCGGCGGCGATCTTCCCGTGGACCTCCGGGTCCCCGGCGATCACCCCCGGGTAGTCCATCACCTCCCCCAGGCCCACGATCCCTGGCCAGGCCAGGGCTTCCTCCACCTCGGCCACCCCGAGCTCCGCCCCCGGCGTGTCCAGACCCCGGGCCGCCGGGACGCACGACGGGACCTGAAGAAAGACCTTGAGGGGGAGGGCCCGGGCCTCGTCGAGGAACAGCTTCACCCCCCGGAGGCCGAGGACGTTGGCGATCTCGTGGGGGTCGGCGAACACCCCGGTCGTCCCCCGGGGGAGGACAGCCCGGGCAAACTCGGTTGGGGTGAGCATCGAGCTTTCGATGTGGACGTGGGCGTCGAGGAGCCCGGGGACGAGGTACCGGCCCGAAGCGTCGATCACCCGGGTGTCGGGGCCGATCATGGGGCGGGCGTCGGGCCCGCAGTAGGCGATCCGGTCCCCGAGGACGGCGACGTCCGTTTCTGGAAGGATCTCCCCGGAGAAGACGTTGACGAGGCGGCCGCTCCGGAGGACGAGGTCCGCCGGGCGGTCGCCCCGCGCCACGGCCGCGAGGTCCTGGGTTCGCTCAGATCCAGTCACAGAGAAGAGAACGGGGCGGCTGCCCCAGGGGCAGCCGCCCCAACCCGCTTACGGCTCTCCGGGCCACGGCCCGACAATCCCGGCCGCCGCCCACTCCATGGTGATGAGGCTCTCGTAGCTCATCCACATCCCCGCAGGAACCCGCAGGACCCCCTTCCGATCGTAGATCGGGCCCTCGAACGGATCGAAGGTGATCCCCGGGTCGGCGAACTGGTTGTAGCGGAGGAACACGAGGTCGTAGACCGAGATCCGGCCGAACTGGGGGTGGTTCACCACGTAGCCCTTGAGGGGAGCCACGTACTTGGGGTTGATCGGCATCCCCATCTCCGCCCCCAGCTCCGCCGCCCCTTGGGCGAGGAGCCACCAGTAGTCCACGTGGGCCAGGTTCTTCGTCGTGTAGACGCCCTGGTGGATCTTGAGGAGGAAGTCGTCGTAGATCTCTTCCCAGTGGACAAGCTGGCCCGAGACCACGTAGTCGGGGGCGAACGCGTACATCGGGGAGTAGTGGGCAAAGGAGGGGAACTTCCGCTCCGCGGCCACTTGGACCACCGTCGGGGAGTCCTCGGTGAACGCGAACACGTCACACCCCTCGGCGATGAGGGCCTCGGTCGCCTCCTTTGCCGCCGCCGGGTTGTACCACTCGTAGATCCACCGGACGTGGACCGTGGCCGTGGGGTTCACTTCCCGGACTCCGATCGTGAACGCGCTGATGTGCCGCTTGAGTTCCGGGATGGGGAAGGCACCGACGTACCCGATCTTCCCTGTCTTGGTCAGCGCCCCGGCCATGAGGCCGTTGAGGTAGTACACCTGGTAGAAGTCGGCCATGTAGGTGGCCATGTTCGGGGCCCGCTTGAACCCGGACGCGTGGGCAAAGATGACGTTGGGATACCGCTCCGCCGCCGCGAGGGTCCCGTCCATGAACCCGAAGCTCGTGGTGAAGATCACGTTGCAGCCCTGGCGCACGAGCTGATCGATGTAGGTCTCCACCTCCCCCTCGGGCACGCTCTCGATGTACACCGTCTCCAGCCAATCGTACTTCCCGTCCACGATCCGCCGCGCCACGTCGTGGGCATGGGTCCACCCGTAGTCCCCGATCGGGCCCACGTAGATGAACCCGGCCTTGATCCGCTGCGCCCCCAAACCCAAGACTCCCACCAACGCCAACGCCATCACGAAAATCGCTAGCTTCCGCATCTCCGTCACCTCCAAAGGTACCGTCCCCGAGTGTTCTACGGGCCTACCTGTTGGTTCTTTCCCGGTCTCACCTCCCTTGTCACCGCTCGCCGCGGACGTAGGGGACCCCGAGGGCTCCCGGGGCCCGGGCCCGCCACCGCGCCCTCCCGAAACCGCTCGCGGCCAGAACAAGGATCGCAAACGCGTAGGGCATCATCTTGAGGAGCTCGGGGGAAACGTAGGCCTGGAGCCGGAACGAGAGGTGGTAGAGGGCCCCAAAGAAGAACGCGCCCCAGATCGCCTGGAGCGGGTCCCAGGCCGAGAAGATCGTCAGCGCGATCACGATCCACCCCATCCCTGCGGTCATCCCCTCCGTCCACGCCGGGCGGTAGGCCACCGAGAGGTACCCGCCTCCGACGCCGGCGAGCACGCCTCCCAAGGCCACGCACAGGTAGCGGACCCGCGCCACGCTGATCCCCAACGAGTCGGCCGTGGCCGGCGACTCCCCCACCGAGCGGATGGCGATCCCCCACCGGGTCCGGAACAGGACCACCCACAGGACAACTGCGAGGAGGAGACCGAGGTAGGTGAGGATCGTCTGGTCCCGGAACAGCATCGGGCCTAGGACAGGGACATCGGACAGCACCGGAACGGCCACCGCGCCCAAGGGGGCCCGCAGCGGCCGCCCCTCCCAGCCCCGGCCGAGGAGGCCCGCGAGCCCGAGCCCAAACAGAGTGAGGGCGAGCCCGGACACGTACTGGTTGGCCCGCAGCGTCACGGTGAGGAAGGCGTGCCAGAGGGCCGCCAGGGCCCCCACCCCCGCCGCGGCGAGGAGCCCCCACCCGGGGTGGCCAAGGGTCTGGGCGACAGCAAACCCGGCGTAGGCCCCGAGGATCATCATCCCCTCCACCCCGAGGTTCACCACCCCCGACCGCTCCGCGTAGATCTCGCCCAGGGTTCCCCACAGCAGGGGAACCCCGAACGCCAGCGCTCGGCTCACCGTCCCTACAAGCCAGCTTGTCCAGTCCACGCCTTCTCCTTGGGGGCCCACCGCACCCGCCAGTACATGAGGAGGTCGGAGCTGATGAGGGAGAAGAGGATGAGCCCGTTGAACACACCCGTGATCTGGAACGGAAGGCCGAGGGTCGTCTTCATGAGGTCGCCCGCGGCAAAGATGAGGCCAAACAGGAGCGCGGTGAAGACCGCGGCAATGGGGCTTCCCCGGGCGAGCCAGGCGACGATGATCGCCGTGTACCCGTAGCCCATCGAGACGTGCCCCGGGCTCCGCAGCCGCCAGTGGACCCCCGCCACCTCCCCCACTCCCGCCAGGGCCGCCAAGCCCCCGGAGAGGACCATCGCCAGGGCCAGGACGCTCGCAAAGCTGATTCCCGCGTACCGGGCGGCATCGGGGTTCTGCCCCACGACCCGGATCTCGTACCCCAGCCGCGTCCGGGAAAGGAGGAGGGCCACCACGACCGCCGCAAGCACCCCCACGGCGAGCGTCGGCCAGTGGATCCGCGTCCCCGCGATCAGGGGAAGCCGGGCCGAGACGGGGAACATGTCCGTGTAGGCAAACCCCCGCATCGTGGGTCCCTTCCACGGGCCGTGGACGAGCCACTCCACGATGTAGGCCATGATGTAGTTCATCATCAGGGTCGAGATGACCTCGTTCACCCGGAGTTTGACCCGCAGGAGGGCCGGGACCACCGCCCACACCGCCCCGGCCCCGAACCCGGCGAGGAACATGAGGGGAAGCCGGAACCCGTCGGGGACCCGAACGAACAGGGCCACCCCCGTGGCGGCCACCGCCCCCGCGAGAAGCTGCCCTTCCGCCCCGATGTTCCAAAACTGGGCCCGGAAGGCCAGCGTCAGCCCCACCCCACACAGGATGAGGGGGATCGCCCGGCGAACGATGTCGGAGAGCCCCCCGACGGTCCCCAAGGTCCCCCGGCCGATCTCGGAGTACGCCCGGACCGGGCTCACTCCGTAGGCCCAGAACACAAGCGCCGCAAGGAGAAGGGCCACCAGGACCGCCAGGAACGACACCCCGAACACCACGGACCGCGGGGGGGCCAGGCGCCGCTCGAGAAAGAGGGGCCCGAGGCGCTTCACCGCTCCTCCCCTACGGCCACCGTTCGCCGCTCCCCGGCCATCATCAGCCCGATCTCCTCCAGCGTCGCCTCCCCTGCCAGCACCGTCCCCATGATCTCCCCGCGGAACAGGACCGCGATTCGGTCCGCAAGCTCCATGATCTCCTCCAGGTCCTCGGAGACGAGGAGGATCCCCGCCCCCGCCTCCCGCTGGCGGAGGAGGATCTCCCGGATCTGCTCGGTGGCCCCCACATCGAGGCCGTAGGTGGGGTGGGCCGCGATGACCAGGGCCGGGTTCCCCGAGAGCTCCCGGGCGAGAATGAGCTTCTGGATGTTCCCCCCCGAGAGGAGTTTGGCCGGGGTTCGGGGCCCCGGGGTCATGATCCGGTACTCCTCAATCGCCCGTCCCGCGAACTGGCGCACGGCGGCCAGGCGGAGGCCCCCCGCCCGGCAGAACGGTGGCCGATGGTGCTTCTTGAGGATGAGGTTCTCCTCCACCGAGAGCCCGGGCACGATCCCCAGGCGGATCCGCTCCTCGGGGACGTGGGCCACCCCCGCGTCGGCGATCCGCCGGGCCGAGGCCCGGGTCAGGTCTTGCCCGAGGATCGCCACCCGACCTCGCTCCGGCCGGCGGAGGCCCGTCAGGACCTCCACGAGCTCCCGCTGCCCGTTCCCCGCCACCCCGGCCAACCCTAGGATCTCCCCCCGGCAGACGGCGAGGGAGATCCCCCGCAGGGCGGGGGTCCCACGGTCGGTCCGGGCGTGGAGGTCCTCGACCACGAGGGCCGCCTCCCCAGGCTGGCAGGCCTTCTTCGTGAGGCGGAACACGACCTCCCGGCCGACCATCATCCGGGCCAGGGCCGCCTTGTCCGTCTCCTCCGCCCGCACCGTCCCCACCACCCTTCCCCGGCGCATGACCGTGATCCGGTCGGCCACGGAGAGGACCTCATCGAGCTTGTGGGAGATGAAGATGACCCCGTGGCCCTCGGCCTTCATCCGGCCCAGGACCTTGAAGAGTTCCCCCGCCTCCTGAGGGGTGAGGACGCTCGTGGGCTCGTCGAGGATGAGGACCTGGGCCCCGCGGATGAGGGCCTTGAGGATCTCCACCCGCTGCTGCTCCCCCGCGGAGAGCTCCCACACCCGGCGGTCGGGGTCCACGGGGAGGCCGTACCGCTCGGACAGCTCCTTGAGCTGCCGCCCCACGGTCCGCGCTGGGGCCCAAAACGGGGTTCCGGAAAGGCCCAGGGCCACGTTCTCCGCCACCCCGTGGGGGGCGACGAGCTTGAAGTGCTGGTGGACCATCCCGATCCCGAGGTCGATGGCGTCCCGGGGAGAGCGGAGGTGAACCCGGCGCCCCCGGACCCAGATCTCCCCCTCGTCCGGCCGGTAGAGGCCGTAGAGGACGTTCATGAGGGTCGTCTTCCCGGCCCCGTTTTCCCCCAGCAGGGCGTGGACTTCCCCCGGTTGGAGGTCGAACGTGACCCGGTCGTTGGCCACCACACCCGGGAAGGACTTCGTGATGTTCCTCAGCAGGACGGCCTCCCGAGCTCCCTCCGCCATGGGACCAGTATAGCGGGGGGCGGCCCGGAAGGTCAAGTTGCCTGACAGGTTGGCCGGGGGCTATACTCCCCCCGGTGAGCGGGATGCGCCTCCAGGGGGTTCGCCGGTTCCACCTCGCGCGGGACGTGGAGGAAGCCCTGTCCCTCCTCTCC
The DNA here is from genome assembly GCA_938084715.1 of Candidatus Bipolaricaulota bacterium. GTDB lineage: Bacteria > Bipolaricaulota > Bipolaricaulia > Bipolaricaulales > Bipolaricaulaceae > Bipolaricaulis. Next base: position 13,188 of record CALKES010000001.1, read on the forward strand.
GCCTACGACGGGCGGGGGGCGCTCCTCGCCGGGGGGGTCGACCTCCTCCGGGTGCCCGGCCGGGAGGTCGAGGGGCTGATCGACATCACGAGGATGGGCCTCGCGTTTGTGGACGGGGCCGGCGGGAGGCTGCGGGTGGGGGCGACGACCACGCTGACCGAGGTCCTGGAGAGCCCGGACACCGCCCACTACGCGGGGGGAGTCCTCGCCGAGGTCCTGCGCGCGGTGGCCGTCCCCCCGCTGCGGAACATGGCTACCCTTGGGGGGGCGGTCGTCTCCGCCCACCCCTGGGCCGACCTCCCCACCGCCCTCGTCGCCCTCGGGGCCGAGGCCCGCTGGGTGGGAGACACGGAAGGTCGCGGCTCGGTCGAGGAGCTCTACCAGGGGGAGTTCCGGGGCCTGTTCCGGAAGGCCGTCCTCACCGAAATCCGGTTTCCCCCATGGGAGGGGGCGTTCGCCTACGAGAAGGTGGGCCGAAGCGCAACCGACATCGCCCTCCTCAACGCCTGCTGCGGGCTTGGAATGGACGATGGTACGATCGCCTGGGCCCGGGTGGCCGTGGGGGCCCGGCCCGAGCGAGGGGAGCGGCTCCCGTGGGCCGAGGAGGCCCTCGTGGGTCAGAAGGCAGGACCGGCCCTGTGGGCCGAGGTGGGAAGGCTCGTGGAGTCCAAGGTCGAGGTCGGGGACGACCGGCGGGCGGGCGGGACGTGGCGAAGGCACACCGCCGGGGTCCTCGTCGCCCGGGCGCTGGCCCGGGCCGCGGAGAAGGCGGCGGGATGAGGGTCGCCTTTGAGCTCAACGGAACGCCCCAGTACCTGGACGTGGATCCGGGGGAGCCCCTCGTCGCCCTCCTCCGCCGGCTGGGGATGAAGTCGGTCAAAGAGGGGTGCGACACGGGGGACTGCGGGGCGTGCACGGTCCTCCTCGACGGCCGCGCGGTCCGCTCCTGCCTCATGGTCGCCCCCCAGGTCCAGGGGCGGAAGGTCACCACCGTGGAGGCGCTGGGCACCGTGGACGATCCCCACCCCCTCCAGCGGGCGTTCCTCGACGCCGGGGCCGTCCAGTGCGGGTTCTGCACCCCGGGGATGGTCCTCGTGGCCTACGAGCTCCTCGGCCGAAACGACGACCCCACCCCGGACGAGGTGCGGGAGGCGATCGCTGGGAACCTCTGCCGGTGCACGGGGTACGTCAAGATCGTGGACGCGGTCCTCCTCGCCGCCCGGTGGAAGCGGGAGGGGAGATGGCGGTAGAGACCCGGAAGCGGGGCGCGGTCGGGCAAAACGTGACGAAGGTCGACGGGCCGTCCCTCGTGGCCGGGAAGCCCGTGTTCACCCTCGACCTCGACCTCCCCGGAACGCTCATCGGGAAGATCCTCCCCTCCCCCCACGCCCACGCCGAGATCGTCCGAATCGACACCTCGGAGGCCGAGGCCGTCCCCGGGGTCCGGGCGATCCTCCACTTCGGGAACGTCCCCCGGGTCCCCTACACGACCGCCGGCCAGGGGTGGCCCGAGCCCTCCCCCTACGACACCGTCCTCTTCGACCGCAAGGTCCGGTTCGTGGGGGACCGGGTGGCGGCGGTGGCCGCGGAGACGGAAGAAGCGGCCCGGGAGGCCCTCGGGAAAATCCGGGTTGAGTACAACGTCCTCCCCGCCGTCCTCTCCCCCGAGGAGGCCCTTGCCGACGGGGCCCCAGTAGTCCACGACGAGCCCGACGCCGAGGGGATCTACGACGCGCGGAAGAACATCGCCGCCGCGGTGGACATCCCGGTGGGGGACGTCGAGCGGGCCCTCGCCGAGGCCCCGGTCACCGTCGAGGCCGCGTGCGAGATCCCCTACTCCCAGCACTGTGCGATCGAGCCCCACTGCGTCCTTGCCTACTTCGACGAGGTGGGACGCCTCGTCCTGCGGACCTCAACCCAAGTCCCCTTCCACGTCCGGCGGATTGTGGCCCGGGTCGTGGGCCTCGACCCAGCCCGGATCCGGGTTGTGAAACCCCGGATCGGCGGGGGGTTCGGCTCCAAGCAGGAGATCCTCCTTGAGCCTGTGGCCGCCCTCCTCGCCCTGCGGACCGGCCGGCCCGTCCGGATGGCCTACACCCGGGAGGAGGTGTTCGTCTCCTCCCGGACCCGGCACCCGATGCGGGTTGCGGTCCGGCTCGGGGCGGGCAACGACGGCGTCCTCCAGGCGGTGGACATGGAGGTCCTCTCGAACACCGGGGCCTACGGGACCCACGCCCTAACGGTCCTCTCCAACGTGGGCTCCAAAACCCTCCCCCTCTACAACAAGGCCCGCCACCTCCGATTCCACGGCAAGGCGGTGTACACGAACCTCCCCGTGGCCGGGGCGTACCGGGGGTACGGGGCGACCCAGGGGTTCTTCGCCCTCGAAGTGGCGATGGACAAGCTTGCGGAACGGCTGCGGATGGACCCCGTGGAGCTCCGGCGGCGGAACCACATCCGGGCTGGGGAGACCTCGCCCATCTTCGAGAAGATCGGCGAGGGCCGGGAAGGGACGGCCCAGATCGTCCGCTCCTGTGCCCTGGAGGAGTGCCTGCGGGTGGGAGCCGAGCGGATCGGGTGGAAGGAGAAGCGGGCCAGGCGCCGGGAGGAGGGGCCGTGGGCCTACGGGGTCGGGATGTCCTGCGCGATGCAGGGGTCGGGGATCACCGGGGTGGACATGGCCGCGGCGACCCTCGTCATGCAGGACGACGGGAGCTTCCGGCTCCTGGTGGGGGCGACCGACCTGGGGACGGGCTCGGACACGATCCTCGCCCAGATCGCCGCCGAGGAGCTCGGGGTCCCTGTGGACCGGGTCCTCGTCTACTCCTCGGACACGGACTTCACCCCGTTCGACACCGGCGCCTACGCCTCGAGCACGACCTACGTGTCGGGAAACGCCGTCCTCCGGGCGGCCCAGGAGGTGCGGTGGCAGATCCTCGAGGTGGCTGGGGCCGCCCTGGGGGAACCGCCGGAGGTCCTGGAGCTTTCCGGCGGGGCGGTGGAGAGCCGGCGGAGCGGGAGGCGGCTGACGTTGGCCGAGGTCGGGCACCGGGCGACCTACGTGACGGAGCAGCGGCAGATCGCGGCCACGGCGTCCTTCGCCTGCCCGGAGTCCCCGCCCCCGTTCGCCGCCTTCTTCTGCGAGGTCGCGGTGGACCGGGAGACGGGCGTGGTACGAGTAGAGCGGTTCGTCGCCGCCGCCGACTGCGGGACGGCGATCCACCCCAAAGGCGCCGAGGGGCAGCTTGAAGGGGCGGTCCTCCAGGGGATCGGCCACGCTCTCTACGAGGAGATGCTGTTTGCCAAAAGCGGCCGGTGCGTGAACGCAAGCTTCTTCGACTACAAGGTCCCCTCCGCCCTCGACGCCCCACGGATCGAGGCGATCCTCGTCCCCAGTGAAGAGCCCACCGGCCCGTGGGGGGCGAAGTCGATCTCCGAGATCGGGATCAACGGGCCGCTGCCGGCGATCTCCAACGCGATCTACCACGCGGTGGGGGTGCGGATGGTCCGGGCCCCGTTCACCCCAGAGCGGGTCGCCGCCGCCCTCCGGCTCCAAGGGAGGTGAGCGCCCGAACAAAAGAGACGCCCTTCGTCCCAGGTCCCAAGCGAGGCAGGGAAAAGGAGGTCCACGATGAAGCGCAGCGTGACGTGTGCGATGCTGGTGCTGGCCTTGGCCAGCGCGGGACTGGCCCAGACGAACCTCAAGTTCACCCTCGACTGGGCCTATCAAGGTCCTCAAGCCCCGTTCCTCGTCGCCCTCGCCAAGGGCTACTTCGCCCAGGAAGGCCTGAACGTGATCATCGACCGCGGGTACGGGTCGGCGGACGCGGTGAGCAAGATCGCCGGCGGCGCCTACGACCTCGGGTACGCCGACATCAACTCGATGATCGAGTTCAACGTTACGAACCCCGATGCGGCCCTCATCGCGATCGCCATCGTCCTCGATAAAGCCCCGTTCTCTCTCGTGACCCTCAAGGGGAAGGGGATTGCGACCCCGAAGGACGTCGAGGGGAAGAGGATCGGTGCCCCCGCGGGAGACGCCAGTCGGCGTCTGTTCCCGTTGTTTGCCATGGCAACAGGGATCGATCAGAGCAAGATCGGGGAGTGGACGACCATGACGCCCGCGCTGCGGGAGCAGCTTCTCATCCAGGGTCAGGTGGACGTCATCAGCGCCCACTTCTTCACCGCCGTCCTCAACCTCAGGGCCGCCGGCGTCCCCGAGGACCAGATCCAGGTCTTCCTCTACGCCGACTACGGGCTCGATCTCTACGGAAACGCGGTGATGTGCTCGCCAAACCTCCTCCAGGAAAAGCCGGAGGCGGTGCGGGGGTTCCTGCGGGCCCTCACCAGGGCCTGGCATGATACGATTGCCAACCCCGACGAGGCGATCCGGATCCTCCAGGCCCGCGACCCCCTCATCGACCCGGCGGTGGAGAAGGCGCGGCTGCTTCTGGCGATCGAGCGGTGCATGCTCACCCCGGACGTTCTCGAGCGGGGGTTCGGCGACGCCAAACTCGTCCGCCTGGCGGGGGCGATCGCCCTCGTGGCCCAGGCGTTCGGGCTTCCGACGGTGCCCACTCCCGATCAGGTGTTCACGGGCGCGTTCCTGCCGCCCCTCGAGGACCGGCTTCCCCGGAAGTGAGGTGAGACGGGGCCGGAGGTGAACCCTCCGGCCCCTTTCCCTTGGCAGAACTGGCCCGAGGCAGCACCGAGAGAGCCGAGCTCGCGGTGGAGTTCCGGGGGGTGGGGCTCACCTACCGGGCCAAGGACGGCTCGACCCTCGCCCTGGAGGGGGTGGACCTCGCCGTCCGCCCCGGCGAGTTCGTGGCCGTCGTCGGCCCCAGCGGCTGCGGGAAGACCACGTTCCTCAAGCTCACCTCCGGCCTCCTCCTCCCCACGAAGGGGACGGTGCGGGTGGAGGGGGAACCGGTGCGGGGGCCGCTCAAGATCGTGGGGATGGCGTTCCAAAACCCGACCCTTCTTCCGTGGCGGACGACCCTGGACAACGTCCTCCTCCCCCTGGAGATCGTCCAGCCCCACCGACGGCTCTACCGCCGGAACCGGGCCGCGTACCGGGAGAAGGCCCTGGACCTCCTCCGGTCCGTGGGCCTGGAGGGGTTCGCCCGCCGTCACCCCTGGCAGCTTTCGGGGGGAATGCAGCAGCGGGCATCCCTGTGCCGGGCCCTCATCCACGAGCCGGACATCCTCCTCCTCGACGAGCCTTTTGGAGCCCTGGACGCCTTCACCCGGGAGGAACTGTGGCTGGTCCTGCAGAAGCTCTGTATGGAGCGGAAGTGCACGACGGTGCTGGTGACCCATGACCTCCGGGAGGCGATCTTCCTCGCCGACACCGTGCACGTGATGAGCAAGCGCCCGGGGCGGCTCGTGGCCCGGCGGGAGGTGTCCTTCCCCCGCCCCCGGGGCCTGGAGGTCGCGTTCACCCCCCAGTTCCTCGACCTCTACCAGGGGATCCGGGGGCTCATCGGTGAGGTGCGGGAGGCCCCATGAACACGCGTGAACGCCTGATCAACTACGGACTTCCGGCGCTCGCCCTCCTGGGGCTGTTCCTCCTCTGGGAATGGGCGTCCTTCCAGTTCAAGATCCCTCGGTTCATCCTCCCCGCCCCCTCCGTCGTCGCCCGGTCCCTGTGGCAGTGGAGATCAGCGATCCTGGGCCACGCCGCCCAGACCCTCTACACCACCCTCGTGGGGTTTGGGATCGCGGTGGGGTTCGGCCTCCTCCTGGGCTGGCTCGTGGGGTTCTCCGCCCTCCTCTACAAGGCCGTCTACCCGATCCTCATCGGGTTCAACAGCATCCCCAAGGTGGCCATCGTCCCCGTCCTCGTGATCTGGTTCGGGATCGGGACCGTTCCCGCGGTGCTCACCGCGTTCCTCATCTCGTTCTTCCCCATCGTGGTCAACGTGGCCACCGGCCTGGCGACCCTCGAGCCGGAGCTTCAGGACGTCCTGCGCTCCCTGGGAGCGGGGAAGCTCCAGATCTTCCGCAAGGTGGGGCTCCCCCGGACGCTTCCCTACTTCTTCGCCTCGATGAAGGTCGCCGTGACCCTGGCGTTTGTGGGGTCGGTGATCAGCGAGACCGTGGCCTCCAACCGCGGGGTGGGGTACCTCATGATCGCCGCGAGCTCCCGGTTCGATGTGCCGCTCGTGTTCGCCGGGCTCCTCGTCATCGCCGCGCTGGGGGTCGTCCTTTACGCCGTGTTTGCGATCCTGGAAGGGAGGCTCACGAGCTGGGCCTACCGGAGGTGAGGGTGCGGACCCTGGCCCTGCTGGTCCCTGGGTTGGTGGCCCTGCTCGCCGGGCCGGGCTTCGGGGCAGGATGGACGTTCGCCGAGGCCCTCCCCACCTGGGGGCTCCACCGGCCCACCGCCTACACCCTCGCCCGGGGAGAGACCCAGCTTCAGCTCCTCGCCTTCGCCGCCCCCACAAATCCCCTGGCCTTCTTCGAGGTGGAGTACGGGCTCTCCGACGCCTTCCAGTTTGGGTTCCGGCCCGTGGCGGCGTTCTTCGGGGACCTCCGGGGGTGGGGCAAGGTCCACGTGGGGACGACTGGGGCGGTGGCCCTCGCGATCCCGTTCGGGGTCGAGGTCTTCGTTTCGTCCTGGGCCTGGGCCGTCCACGGGGGGTGGGTCCTCTCCTGGCGGGTTCTGCCGTTTCTCACCCTCCACCCGGGGATCGACCTCCGCTTCTCCCCCGGGATGAGCCTTCAGCCCTACGGAAGCGCCGACTTCGACCTCGGGCGCTACCTGAAGGTCATCGTGGAACTTGACGCGGAGCCCCCTCACGTCCACGTGGGGCTCCTCGCCTGGGTCTGGGGGGCGGTCCGGTTCCAGGTGGACACCCCGCTCCCCACGGTGAGCCTCCGGGTGAGCGTGGCCGGCCGGTTCTAGGTCGCTACTCCCCCAGCCGGAACGGGGGGTAGCGGTCCGTCATCAGGGCGGCGTAGGCCGCCACCCGGTACGCCCAGCGGTTCATGTCCATCACGAACCCGAACATCCCCTTGGGGTACCGGCCCCGGAAGAGGAGGGCCACGCCGGCGAAGAGGCAGAGGAGCGGGACCAGGCCCCCGCCCGACCGGCCTCCCCCGCCCTGGAACAGGCTCACCACCGCGTAGTGGGGAAGGGCCAGCAGCCACCACTTCACGAGGGCAAGCCCCCGGGAGAGGCGCTCGGGGTAGGCAACCTCGAGGTCCGCGGGGTAGCCCCCGGCCCGGAGGGAGAAGGGCGGGTAGCGGTCTGTCCCCAGGGCCTGATAGCCGTAGAACCCCACCCGCCACGTCCAGCGGAGGACCCCCACGTTGTAGCGGAAGAGGGCCCGCGGGTAGCGCCCGGTGAAGAGGATTGCAACGAGGGAAAGGAGCCACGACCCGAGGAATCCCAGCCAGAGGAAGGCGAGGACGAGGTAGTGGGGGACGAGGAGGAGCCACTTGACGAGCCACAGGGCAGGGGAGAGGGGCTCGGAGAGCTCGCCCGCCAAGGTGAGGGGGTAGCCCACCGGGGCGCTCGCCTCCTCTCGTTTGTCAAGCAAGGGTCTTCCCGTTGCGCCAACGTAGATCAGCGCCACGGCCAGGACGACGAGCGCCAGGCCCCCGAGGAGGAGCCCCACGGCCAAGGGGACGAGCCCGGGGAACCGCACCCCCACCGACGCCCACGCCTCGACCCCTGAAGAACCGTCGGCGTTCATCAGGACGACGGTCCAATCCCCAGGCTTCAACTCCCAGGTGAGGGTTTGCGTCCCGGGGCCCTCGACCCGGGCAGCCCAGATGGGCCGTCGGCCCGGAAGCTCAGGCGGCGGGCCCCCGGGGACGCTTCGGTAGCCCACCCGGGCCGGCCGGAGGACGAAGTCCACCACCTCGTCCCGGGCCACGCCCGCGAGGTAGGCCAGGGCATCCCGCCGGTCGGCGATCCCCACGAACAGGGCCCGGCCGGGATCGGCGGCCCGGGCCTCCAGCCGAACCGTGGCCCTCCCTCCCCGCCACCATGCCCCCCCTCCGCCCCACCCCCCGGCCTGGGAGACGACCGCGTAGGCGCCCGAGGTAAGCCTCAGCTCCCCCGAGGAGAGGAACCCGTCCCCCCGGACGAACGCCAGGCGGAAGACGAGGCCCGCCGTCCCCCCGATGACGAGGGCGACCCCGACGATCCCCACCAGGACCCCGAAGACAACGACCAGGACTCTCCCGAGCTTCATCCTCCCCTCCCTTTCCAGCTTCCCCTTCGCAACCTACCCCAGGTTCCGCAGCCCTATCGTAGTCGGTCTTTCTCCCCTTGCCAAAACTCGGCCCCCGGCTGCCGACGGTGAGGGGATGGAACCCCGGGCCAAGACCGACGGCCCCCGGGTGGCCCATGCCTCCCAACCAACGCCGCACCCGGCGGCGGGGTTGTGACCGAGCAAGGCCGCTTCGGTAAGATCGGGCCCGATGCCAGGCTTCCCGCGTGACGTCGGCCCCGCCCCCTCTGGAGGGCGAACGTGAGGCTCGACCGCCACCCCATCCTCCCCGTCGGGCGGGGGGAGCCGTTCCCCTTCGCCTTCGCCGGCCGGGAGCTCCTCGCCTACCCCGGGGAGACGATCGCCGCGGCCCTGTTCGCCCACGGGATCCGCGTCTTCGGCCACCACCCCAAAGACGGGGCCCCCCAGGGGATCTTCTGCGCCAACGGCCAGTGTGCCCAGTGCCTGGTGCTCGCCGACGGCCTCCCCGTCAAGGCGTGCATGACCCCCGCCTGCCCTGGGATGCGGGTCGAGCCGGTGGACGGCCTCCCCGAGCTCCCGCGCGTCCCTGCCCCGCCTCGGATGCAAGAATTGGAGCGGCTTGAGGTCCCGGTCCTCGTGATCGGCGGCGGGCCGGCCGGGCTTTCGGCAGCCATCGAACTCGGGGGTCGCGGGATCAACACCCTCCTCGTCGACGACAAGGGCCGCCTGGGGGGGAAGCTCGTCCTCCAGACCCACCGCTTCTTTGGGTCCACCGAGGCCGTCTACGCCGGGACTCGGGGGATTGACATCGCGGCGCGCCTGGAGGAGGAGGTGCGGGCCCTCCCCTCCGTCGAGGTCTGGCTTAACACCGTGGCCCTCGCCGTCTACAGCGACGGCTGGGTGGGCATCCTCCGGGAGGGAAGGAGCTACGTCCTCGCCCGGCCCGAGGTCCTCCTCGTCGCCTCCGGGGCCCGGGAGAGGTCCCTCGTGTTCCGGGGGAACACCCTCCCTGGAGTCTACGGGGCCGGGGCGTTCCAGACCCTGGTGAACCGGGACCTCGTCCGGGCCGCGGAGCGGCTGTTCATCGTCGGGGGCGGGAACGTCGGGCTCATCGCCGGCTACCACGCGATCCAGGCCGGGATCGAGGTCGTGGGCCTGGCCGAGGTCCTCCCCGAGTGCGGGGGGTACAAGGTCCACAGGGACAAGCTCGCTCGGCTAGGGGTCCCCATCTTCACCTCCCATACGATCCTCTCCGCCAACGGCCGGGACGGCGTGGAGTCGGTCACGATCGCGAGGGTGGACGACCGGTTCCAGCCCGTCCCGGGGACGGAGAAGACGTTCAAGTGCGACACGGTCCTCGTGGCGGTTGGGCTCGATCCCGTGGATGAGTTCTACCGGAAGGCGAGGGAGTTTGGGATGAAGGCGTTTGCCGCCGGGGACGCCCAGGAGATCGCCGAGGCCTCAGCGGCGATCTTCTCCGGGAAGATCGCGGGGCGGCGGATCGCTCACGCCCTCGGGATCCCGGGGGTCGTCGTCCCCCCGGAGTGGGAGAAGACGCTCCAGATTCTGAAGTCCCGCCCCGGGGCCCGGCGGGAACCCCCGGCCGAGCTCCCGGCCCAGGGGGTCGTCCCCGTCCTCCACTGCCACGAGGAGATCCCGTGCAACCCCTGCGCCTCGGTCTGCCCTCAGGGCCTCCTCGAGGTCGATCCCCAGGACATCCGCAAGGTCCCGGAGTTCCACGCCGACCGGGACCAGGCGTGCCTGGGTTGCGAGCGGTGCGTCGTCGTCTGCCCGGGGCTTGCGATCACCCTCGTCGACTACCGGCGGGACCCGGATTACCCCACGGTCACCCTCCCCCACGAGCTCGGTCCGGAGGCGGTCCCCGTGGGGGCCAGGGTGGCCGTGGTGAGCGCCTCCGGCGAGGTCCTCGGCGAGGCGGAGGTCCGGGAGGTCCGGGCGATCCCCCGCAACAACCGGACGGTCCTCGTCAAGCTCGTCCTCCCCAAGGAGATTGCCCCCCGAGCCGCGGGGATCCGCCTCGGAGCGAAGTGGGCCGAGGAGCCCATCCCCCAGGCGGTGGAGCGGCTGGAGGACGACGCGATCGTCTGCCGGTGCGAGCGGGTGACAGCTGGGGAGATCCGGGCCCTCATCCGAGCCGGGTTCCGGGACATGAACGCCCTCAAAGCGGTGACAAGGGTTGGGATGGGGGCGTGCGGGGGGAAGACCTGCGGCCCCCTCCTCAAGAGGCTGTTCCGCGAGGAGGGGGTGCCGCTGGACGAGGTCACGGACTACGTGGGCCGACCCCTGTTCATCGAGGTGCCCTTGGGGATCTTCGCTGGCGCGGAGCCGGGCGATGGCTAGCTACGACGTCGTGGTCGTTGGGGCGGGGAGCGTGGGGACCCCTGCCGCCCTGGCCCTCGCTGAGGCTGGGCTCCGGGTCCTCGTCCTCGACGCCCGGCCGAGCGCCGGCCAGGGTTCGAACAAGGCCGCGATCGGCGGCGTCCGGGCCACCCACTCCGACCCGGCCAAGATCCGCCTCGGCCGCCGGTCGATCGAGATCGTCTCCACGTGGAAGGAGACCCGGGGAGGGGAGATCGAGTGGCGGAGCGGGGGGTACGTGTTCGTCGCCTACACCCCGCGGGAGGAAAAACTCCTCAAGGACCTCCTCCTCGTCCAGCACCGCTACGGCTTGGGGATCGACTGGCTCGAGGCCCGGGACCTCCTCCGGATCGTCCCCGACCTCAACCCCGACGGGCTTCTCGGCGGGACCTACAGCCCGGGGGACGGCCACCTCTCCCCCCTCCTCCTCGTCCACGCCTACTACCGAGAGGCGAGGCGGGCGGGGGCGGAGTTCCACTTCCGGGAGAAGGTGACGGGGATCGAGGTCCGGAACGGGCGGGTCCGGGCCGTGGTGACGGATCAGGGCCGGTATGGGACAGCCGTGGTCGTCAACGCCGCCGGGGCGTGGGCCCGGGAAATCGGGCGGATGGTCGGGGAGGACCACCCCGTGGTCCCGGACTCCCACGAGGCCGGGGTGACCGAGCCCGTGGCCCACTTCCTCGACCCGATGATCGTGGACATCCGCCCCGCCCCAGGGTCCTCCAACTACTACTTCCACCAGCTCGCCTCGGGCCAGCTCACGTTCTGCATTTCCCCAAGTCCCCCCATCGTCGGGGAGGACTGCCGGGAGACGAGCGCGTTCCTCCCCATGGTCGCCCGGCGGATGGTGGAGCTCATGCCCCGGCTCGCCAACGTCCGGGTCCGGCGGACGTGGCGGGGCCTGTACCCCATGACCCCCGACGGCTCCCCCCTGGTGGGGTGGTCGTCGGAGGTGGAGGGGTACGCGGTGGCGATCGGGATGTGCGGCCAGGGGGTCATGCTCGGGCCGGCGGTGGGGGAGCTCCTGGGGCGGCTCGTGACGGACCAGCTCCTCCCCGAGGACCACGAGGTCCTGACCCTCCTCTCCCCCAGCCGCCCGTTCGCCGCCCAGGAGGCCCTAAAGTAGGGCCTTCGGCCCAGGCCTGGCACGGCCCCCGGGGGAAGAACCCTTGGGTTCCCTCCCTCGATGGGGGAGGGAGGGGGAGAGGGTGCCCCCATCGAGTGCAAGGGGGGGGTCCTGACTAGCTCCCCAACCGCGGGAAGCCGTACCATCGGGGCATGACGGAACCGAAGCTCAAGCCAGGTGACCCAGCGCCGGACTTCGTCCTCACCTCGGACGAGGGGAAGCCGGTTCGGCTGTCCGACTTCCGGGGGAAGAAGGTCCTCCTCTACTTCTACCCCAAGGCCGGGACCCCCGGCTGCACCCAGCAGGCGTGCGCCCTCCGCGACCTCCACCCCGACGTCTCGGAGAAGGGCGTGGTCGTGATCGGGATCAGCCCGGACTCCCCCGAGGCCCTGAGGAAGTTCCGGGCCAAGTACAACCTCCCCTTCCTCCTCCTCTCCGACCCCGATCGGACGGTGGCCCGCCTGTACGGGGCGTGGGGGGAGCGGTCCCTCTACGGGCGCCTCTTCGAGGGGATCCTCCGCTCCCACGTCGCCATCGACCCCCAGGGGCGGATCGTGGACTACGAGCTCAAGGTGAAGCCCCTGGAGACGGCCGAGGCCGCCCGGAGGCTCGCCGCGGCCTGACGGGGGCCCCCGGACCCGCTAAGCTTGGTCCGGACAAGGAGGGACTTATGGAAGAGAAGGTCCGGGAAGCGCTGGAGGGGATCCGGATGTACCTCCAGGCCGACGGAGGGGATGTCGAGCTCCTCGAGGTGACCGAGGACGGGGTCGTGCGGGTGAGGCTCGTGGGAGCCTGCCACGGGTGCCCGATGGCGGCGATGACCCTCGCCCACACGATCGAGCGGATGCTCAAGGAAGAGGTCCCCGAGGTCACCGCGGTCGAGGCAGCGTAGAGGGAGGCGACGATGGAGGAACTGGTCCATGCGGGGCTCAACGCCCTGAAAGACCTAGGGGTGGACTACGGGGAGGTACGGGCTGAGGTCCGCACCGAGGAGAACGTGGGGGTGAAGAACCGGGAGGTGGAGGCGGTCTCCCGGAGGGAGTCCCGCGGCGTGGGGATCCGCGTCCTCCACGACGGGGCGTGGGGCTTCGCCGCCACGGGCGACACGGGGAAACGAGCGATCGCCAAAGCGGCCCGGGCGGCCCTCGCGATCGCCCGGGCCACGGCCTCGGTCCGGGGGGAGAGGGTGGAGCTCGCCCCCGAGCCCGCCCACAAGGCAAAGTTCGTGGGCCCCTGCAAGCGGGATCCCCTCGCCGTCTCCCTCGAGGAGAAGCTCGACCTCCTCTTCTCGTGCACGGACCGGATCCTCGCCGTCCGGGGGGTGGCGATGGCCAAGGGCGGGATCGCCGCCTGGCGGGTGGAGAAGATCTTTGGAAACACCGAAGGGTCCCTCATCCGCCAGACCCTCACCCAGTGCGGGGCGGGGATCGAGGCCTACGCCGCCGGGGCGGGCGAGTTCCAGCGCCGCTCCTACCCCTGCTCGTTCGGCGGCGACTACGCGAGCGCCGGCTACGAGTTCATCGAGGGCCTCCGGCTCCTGGATCACGCGACCGAGATCGCCGAGGAGGCGGTGGCCCTCCTCTCGGCCCCGGTCTGCCCCACGGGCACGTTCGACATCATCCTGGAGGGCTCCCAGCTCGCCCTCCAGGTCCACGAGTCCGTCGGACACCCGACCGAGCTCGACCGGGTCCTGGGGACGGAGCTCTCCTACGCTGGGGGGAGCTTCCTCACCCTGGACAAGCTCGGGACCTTCCGCTACGGGTCGGAGATCGTGAACCTCGTGGCCGACGCCACGGTCCCGGGGGGCCTGGGGACGTTCGGCTACGACGACGAGGGCGTCCCCGCCCAGCGGGTCGACCTCGTCCGAAACGGGATCTTTGTGGGCTACCTCTCCTCCCGGGACACCGCCCCCAAGATTGGGGCCCGCCGGAGTGGCGGGGCGGCCCGGGCCTCGAGCTGGGCCCGGATCCCCATCGTCCGGATGACGAACATCAACCTCCTACCCGGGGAGGGGACCCTCGAGGACCTCATCCGGGACACGAAGCACGGGATCCTCTTCGCCACGAACAAGTCCTGGTCCATCGACGACCGGCGGGTGAACTTCCAGTTCGGAACCGAGATCGCCTGGGAGATCGTGGACGGCCGGAAGGCCCGGATCCTCAAGAACCCCCTCTACACTGGGATCACCCCCCAGTTCTGGGCATCTTGTGTCGCCATCGCCGGGCCGAAGGACTGGCACCTGTGGGGGGTCCCCAACTGCGGAAAGGGCGAGCCGAGCCAGACGATGCAGGTCGGCCACGGCGTCGCCCCGGCGAAGTTCGCCAAGGTCCAGGTGCGAGGTGCGGGATGATCGTCTGCGAGTTCTCCGTCACCCCGATCGGCGTGGGGGAGTCCCTGTCCCCCTACGTCGCCCGGTGCGAGAAGATCGTCCGGGAGAGCGGCCTTCCGAACATGCTCACCCCGATGGGGACGGTGATCGAGGGGGAGTGGGACGAGGTGATGGCCGTCATCCGGGCCTGCCACATGGCGGTGCGGGCCGACTGCCGGCGGGTCTCGACCCTTATCCGGATCGACGACCGGGAGGGCCCGCGGGGGCGGATGGTCCAGAAGGTCCGCTCGGTGGAGGAGAAGCTCGGGGGCTAGGCCTCTCTGGAGAGGCTCGCCCCCCCGCCGTCCCAGGCCCCGGGGGGTCCTGGGCACCCTTGAAGGGTCGGGGGGTCAGATCAGCCTGAGGACGTACCGCAGGAAGAAGAAGTAGACCGGCACTGCAGCAAGGAGCCCATCGATCCGGTCCAGCATCCCCCCGTGGCCGGGGAAGAGCCGCCCCGTGTCCTTTACCCCCGCCGCCCGCTTGAGGAGGGACTCAAACAGGTCCCCGAGCTGACAGAACGCCCCCACGGCCAGGCCCAGGGCGAGGATGCAGGGGATCCAGCGGAAGAAGTCCCCCCAGAACGCGGGGAGGAGGGCGGCCGCAGCGGTGGCCAGGATCAGCCCACCCACCACCCCCTCCCAGGTCTTGGCGAGCGACACCCGCGGGAGGAGCTGGTGCCGGCCCAACAAGCTCCCCACAAAGTACGCCCCCGAGTCGTACCCCCACACCATGAGGAGGAAGTGGGCGATGTAGGGAAACCCCGCATCCCGGTGGAGGAGGTACACGAGCCCGATCGTCACCGGGAGGTACAGGAACCCGAACGTCCCGGCGAGCGAGGCGAAGAACCCCTCCCGCGCCCCCCGGCGCGAGAAGCTGTAGAACACGATCAGGTACACCACCCCCGCCGCGAGGACCACCGCGTACTCCCCCCGCCAGGGGACGAGGAGCATGAGGTAGGCCGGGATCGCGAACATGAATAGCTCCTTGGGGAGCGGAATCCCAAGCTTCCCCACGAGGTGGAGGTACTCCCAACCCGCAACCATCGTGACGGCTGAAAGGAACAGGCACACCCCCCAATCGAGGCGGTACCGGTCGCAGACCCAGAGCACCGCCAAGACCGTGGGGATGGCCACAAAGGCGGTGAGGAGCCGCTTGGCGAGCGAGCTCACGGGCTCACCCGCCCAAACCGCCGGACGCGGCCCTGGAAGTCCTCGATCGCCCCGAGGAAGGCCTCCTCGTCGAAGTCGGGCCACAGGGTGGGGGTGAAGTGGAGCTCGGCGTAGGCCGCCTCCCAGAGGAAGAAGTTGGAGATCCGCTTCTCATCCCCGGTGCGGACGACGAGGTCGGGGTCGGGAAGCCCCGCGGTGGGAAGAAGCGTCGAAAACCGAGCCTCGTCGAGTTCGGCGGGGGAAAGCTGGCCCTCCGCCCCCAGGGCCAGGGCCCGCCGCACCCCTTCCACGATGCTCCACCGCCCCCCGAAGTTGATCCCCACCGCGAGTTGAAGCACAGTCCCGTTCCGGGTCCGCTCCTCCACCCGGGCGATCGCCTCCTGAAGGGAAGGGGGGAGCCGCTCCCGCCCCCCAAGGACGTGGAGCCGGACCCCGCGGTCCACGTACTCCTCCGCCCGCTCCCGGAGGAAGGTCTCCAGGAGCTGGAAGAGCGACTCCACCTCCTCCTGGGGGCGGTTCCAGTTTTCGGTGGAAAAGGCGAAGAAGCTCAGGCAGGGGACGAGGCGCTCCTCGGCCACGAACCGGACGAGCCGCTCGGCGGCCCGAACGCCGGCCCGGTGGCCCTCCATCCGCGGGAGGCCCCGCCGCGCGGCCCAGCGGCCGTTCCCGTCCATGATGAGGGCCACGTGGCGGGGGAGGGGTTTCGCCCGGACCCGGGCCAGGCGCTCGGCAAGGCCCGCGGCGCTTGGGGTGCCCACCGATTTCCCCCTCACGGGGCGAGCTGGCGCTCGAGCCGCGCCCGCCTCTCCCGAAGCACCGCGGCCTCGGCCTCGGCCTTGGCCACTACGTCCGGGGCCGCCTTCTCCCGGAACTCCCGGTTCCCCAGCCGGGCCTCGATCTTCCCAAGCTCAGCTCCCGTCTTCTCTAGGTCCTTCCGGATCTTCTCCCGAACCGCCTCCCAGTCCACGAGGTCCCCCACGGGGAGGAAGAACGCGATCTCACCCGCCACGCCCCGGGCCGAGCCGGCTGGCGGACGCTCCCCGGGGCTCACCCGGATGGACCGAAGGCGGGCCAGCCGCCTCAGGGCCGAGGCGAAGTGGGCCACGAGGTCCTCGGCCCCCTCGCCTGAGGTCAAGATGAGGTCGAGCTCGGCGGCGGCGGGGACGCCCACCTCGGCCCGCACCGCCCGCACCTCGCGGACGAGGTCCATGAACCGCGCAAGCTCCGCCTCAGCCTCCGGATCCCGCCGCTCCGGCCGAACCCGCGGGTAGGGAGCGTGGGCCAGGAGCCCCTCTTTCCCAAGGTGCCCCCAGATCTCTTCGGTGAGGAACGGCATGAAGGGGTGGAGGAGCCGGACCACGGTCTCCAGCGCCTCCCGGAGGACGAGCTGGCACGTCCGCCGGGCCTCGGGGTCGTCCCCCTGGAGCCGGAGCTTGGCGAGCTCCAGGTACCAGTCGCAGAGCTCGTGCCAGGTGAACCCGTACAGGGCCTCGGTGGCGAGGTGGAAGTTGTACCGATCGAGCTCCGCCCGGACCTTCTCCACCACGCGATCCAGCCTCGACAGGATCCACCGGTCCTCGGGGGCAAGGGGAGTTCCGTCAAGGGCTGCCGGCTCGGGGAGGTCCTCGGTGTTCGTCAGGACGAACCGGGCCATGTTCCAGAGCTTATTCTGGAAGTTGCGGGCTTCGTCGACCTGCCGGAGGGAGAACCCCAGCTCCCGGCCCTTGGTCGAGCTCCCGGCCATGGCGAACCGGAGGGCGTCCATCCCGTGGGTTTCTTTCACCTCGAGGGCGTCGATCATGTTCCCCCGGGAACGGCTCATCTTCTGCCCCCGCTCGTCGACAATGAACGGGGTGATGAGGACCTCCCGGAACGGGACCTCGCCCATGAAGTGGAGGCCCATCATCACCATCCGCGCGACCCAGAAGAAGAGGATGTCGAACGCGGTGACGAGGACCGAGGTGGGGTAGAACGTCCGAAGCTCCTCGGTCTCCTCGGGCCAGCCCATGACCGAGAACGGCCACAGGGCGGAGGAGAACCAGGTGTCGAGGACGTCCTCGTCCTGCCGGAGGGGGACCTCCCGGCCGTAGTGCCGCTGGGCCAGGGCGCGGGCTTCCCCCTGGTCCATGGCGATGAACGCCTGCCCATCGGGCCCGTACCAGGCGGGGATCCGGTGGCCCCACCACAGCTGGCGGGAGATGCACCAGTCCCGGATCCCCTCCAGCCACTCGAAGTACACCTTCGCCCACCGCTCGGGGACGAACCGGATCCGCCCCTCCCGCACCGCCTCAATCGCCGGCTCCGCCAGGGGCTTCATCCGGACGAACCACTGGGTGGAGACCTTGGGCTCGACCCGGGTCTCGCAGCGCTGGCAGTGCC
Organism: Candidatus Bipolaricaulota bacterium; assembly: GCA_938084715.1. Classification (GTDB taxonomy): domain Bacteria; phylum Bipolaricaulota; class Bipolaricaulia; order Bipolaricaulales; family Bipolaricaulaceae; genus Bipolaricaulis. Next base: position 30,816 of record CALKES010000001.1, read on the forward strand.
CCACCGCGTGGCGGTAGGGGACGACCTTCTCCAGAAGGCCCTCCTCCTTCAGCCGTCGGACGACCTCCTCCCGGGCCGTGAACCGGTCCAGGCCCGCGAACGGACCGCCCTCCCCGCTGATCGTCCCGTCGGGGTTGAGGACGTCGATGGTGGGGAGGCCGTGGCGTTTTCCGATCTCCCGGTCCACGGGGTCGTGGCCGGGGGTGATCTTGAGGACCCCGGTCCCGAACTCGGGGTCCACCTCCTCCGCCCCGACGATGGGGAGTCTCCGCCCAAGGAGGGGGAGGATTGCCGTTTTCCCGATGAGGCCCCGGTACCGCTCGTCCCGGGGGTTCACGGCCAAGCCCGTGTCCCCGAGCATGGTCTCCGGCCGGGTCGTGGCCACGGTGACGAACCCGCCCCCCTCGAGGGGGTAGCGGACGTAGTAGAGGTGGCCGTCGACCTCCCGGTGCTCGACTTCGATGTCCGAGAGGGCCGTCCCACAGCGGGGGCACCAGTGGATCATGTAGTCCCCACGGTAGATCAGGCCCTCCCCGTGCAGGCGAACAAAGGCCGTCCGCACCGCCCGAGACAGCCCCGGGTCGAGGGTGAACCGCTGCCGCGACCAGTCGCACGAGCATCCGAGGACCTTGAGCTGCTCAACGATCTCACCCCCGTAGCGCTCCTTCCAGGCCCACACCCGTCGCTCGAATTCCTCCCTCCCAAGGGCGGCCCGGGTGAGGCCCTCCTTAGCCAGGGCCCTCTCGACCACGTTCTGGGTGGCGATCCCGGCGTGGTCCGTCCCCGGAAACCAGCACGCCTCGTAGCCATCCATCCGCTTGTAGCGGATGAGGACGTCCTGGAACGTGTTCACCAGGTTGTGCCCGAGGTGGAGCCGCCCCGTGATGTTCGGAGGCGGGATGACGATGGAGTAGGGGGTCCTGCCGCTTCGGGGGTTGCAGCGCCAGGGCCCCTCCCGCTCCCAGCGGGCGAGGATCCGGGGCTCGACTTCGCGGGGGTCGTAGCGGGGGGGGAGCATCCTAGCCTCCGAGCCAGGCCCCGTCAGCGAGCGCGTAGTCGTGGAGCTCGTCGGGGGAGAAGAAGAGGGCGATCTCCCGGGCAGCGGACGCCGGGGAGTCCGAGCCGTGGACGAGGTTCATCCCCACGGAGAGGCCGTAGTCGCCCCGGATCGTCCCCGGCTCGGCCTCCAGGGCGTTCGTCTTCCCCATGAGCCGGCGGACGACCTCCACCGCCCGGGGGCCCTCCACGACGAGGGCGACCACCGGGGCGGAGGTGATGAACAAGACGAGCTCGTTGTAAAAGGGCTTTCCCACGTGCTCGGCGTAGTGGCGGGCGGCGAGCTCCGGGCTCACCCGGAGGAGCTTCATCCCCACGATCTTCAAGCCCTTGGCCTCGAGGCGAGCCAGGATCTGGCCCACCAGCCGCCGCTGGAGCGCGTCCGGTTTCAAGAGCACGAGCGTCCGTTCCATCGTCCCTCCAGGATCCCACCGCGCCGTTTCCGGGCCCAAGTGTACTCCACCCCCAAACGGGGTGCCCACCGCCCTTCCCCGTTTCCCCCTGAAGGGGTACCCTTCCCCTCCGAAGGGGGTGCGATGAGGAGACTGGTGACCGCGGAATCGGTGGCCGAGGGGCACCCGGACAAGCTCGCCGACCGGATTTCCGACGCTGTCCTCGACGCCGTGCTCGCCCAGGACCCCGAGGGCCGGGTGGCCTGCGAGACGTTCGTGACCGAGGGGCTCATCCTCGTGGGAGGGGAGATCGCGACAACCGCCCGGATCTCCCCCGGGGAGATCGCCCGGCGGGTCCTCCACGACGTGGGGTACGTGAAACCCGAGTACGGGATCTCCTTTGACGCCTGCGCGGTGGGGACGTTCATCCGCCAGCAGTCCCCCGACATCGCCCAGGCCGTCCGCCGGGCGGCCGACGACCCCGGGGACCGGATCGGGGCCGGGGACCAGGGGATCGTGTTCGGCTACGCCACGACCGAGACCCCGGAGCGGATGCCCCTCCCGATCACCCTCGCCCACAAGCTCGCCCGGAGGCTTGGCGAGGTCCGCAAGGACGGGTCCCTGCTCCTCCTCCGCCCCGACGGGAAGACCCAGGTGACGGTGGAGTACGAGGGGGAGCGGCCGACCCGCGTCCACACCGTGCTCCTTGCGGCCCAGCACGCCCCGGAGGCGGGCCTGGAGGAGCTGCGGGAGGAGCTTCGGCGGCTCGTGGTCGAGCCCGTCCTCGACGGGTGGCTCGACGCGGGGACGGAGGTCCTCGTCAACACCTCAGGCCGGTTCGTCATTGGGGGCCCCGCCTCGGACACGGGGATGACGGGGCGGAAGATCATCGCCGACACCTACGGGGGCTACGGGTCCCACGGGGGCGGGGCGTTCTCGGGGAAGGACCCGACGAAGGTGGACCGGTCCGGGGCGTACATGGCCCGGTATGCAGCGGCGAACGTCGTGGCGGCGGGGCTCGCCGAGGCGTGCGAGGTCCAGGTGGCCTACGCCATCGGCCGGCCGCGGCCCCTGGCCCTGAACGTCCGCGCCCTCCGGGGAGGGAAGGCCTCCGACGAGGCCCTCACCCGAGCCGTGGGGAAGGTCTTCGACTTCCGCCCGGCGGCGATCATCGACGCCCTCGACCTCCGGCGGCCGATCTACGAGCCCCTCGCCTGCTACGGCCATTTCGGGCGGCTCGATCTCTCCCCGACCTGGGAGCGGACAGACCGCGTCCAGGCCTTGACCAAGGCCCTTTAGGATGCGCCTCGTCGCCGACCTCCACCTCCACTCCCCCTTCTCCCGGGCCACGAGCGCCGAGATGGACCTCCCCGGCCTCGCCCGCTGGGCCCGGCTCAAGGGGCTGGATCTCCTCGGGACCGGGGACTTCACCCACCCCCAGTGGTTTTCCAAGCTTGGAGCCGAGCTTCTCCCCGCGGGGGAGGGGGTGTACGCCTACAGGGGGGTCCGGTTCCTCTACACCGCCGAGGTCGCCGCGATCTGGTCCAGCGACGGACGGGTCCGGCGGGTCCACTTCCTCCTCCTCGCCCCGGGGGCGGAGGGGGCGGCCCGGATCAACCGGGAGCTTGAGAAGCTCGGGAACCTCGGGGCCGACGGCCGGCCCACGCTCGGGATCAGCGGGGAGCGGCTCCTCGAAGTGGTCCTGGGGGCCTCCCCCCAGGCGGTGGTGATCCCCGCCCACGCCTGGACCCCCTGGTACTCCATCTTCGGTTCCCAGTCGGGGTTCGACTCCGTGGAGGAAGCCCTCGGAAACACCGCCGGCCACGTGTTCGCCCTCGAGACCGGCCTCTCCTCCGACCCCCCCATGAACTGGCGGGTCTCGGCCCTCGACCGGTACGCCCTCGTGTCCTTCTCCGACGCCCACTCCCCGACGCGGCTGGGGCGGGAGGCGACGGTCTTCGACCTCCCCGAGGTCTCCTACTCCGCCCTCGTCGCCGCCCTGCGGGACCGGGACCCCGCGCGGCTCCTCGGGACGATCGAGTTCTTCCCCGAGGAGGGGAAGTACCACTACGACGGGCACCGCGCCTGCGGGGTCTCCCTCTCCCCCCAGGAGACCGCGGCCCACGGGGGGACGTGCCCCAAGTGCGGCCGGCCGGTCACAGTCGGGGTCCTCCACCGGGTGGAGGAGCTCGCCGACCGACCCCCGGGGTATCGCCCACCCGAGGCCATCCCGTTTCGGTCCCTCGTCCCCCTCCTCGAGGTCTTGGGCCAGGCCCTCGGCCAGGGGCCGGAGACGAAGGGGGTCCTCTCCGAGTACACCCGGCTCGTGGAGCGGTTCGGGAGCGAGCTCCGGATCCTCCTCGACGTACCGACCGAGGACCTCGCCCGCGGCGCCCCAGCCCGGGTCGTCGAGGCCGTCCGGAAGGTCCGGGCGGGGGAGCTCGTCATCCGGCCTGGCTACGACGGCCAGTACGGGGAGGTGCGGATCCCCTTGGAGGAAGCCCATGAACCCACCCTCTTCTAAGCCCCTCGCGGGCCTGCGAGTTTTGGACCTCTCCCGGATCCTCGCCGGCCCCTTGGCGGCGATGTGGATGGCCGATCTCGGGGCCGAGGTGATCAAGGTCGAGCGGCCGGGGAACGGGGACGAGACCCGGCGGTGGGGCCCCCCGTTCGTGGGGGGGGAGTCCGCCTACTTCCTCGCCGTGAACCGGGGGAAGCTCGGGATCGCCCTCGACTTCGCCGAGGCCCGGGACCGGGCGGCCCTCCGGGAGCTGGTCCGCCGGTCCGACGTCCTCGTCCACAACTTCCTCCCCACGACCGTCGCCAAGCTCGGGCTCTCCCACGAGGAGGCCCGGAAGCTCAACGGGAGGCTCGTCTACACCGCCGTGGCCGGGTTTCCCCCAGGCCCCTACCGGGACGAGCCGGGGTTCGATGCCCTGATCCAGGCCCTGGGCGGGCTCATGGCGATCACCGGGGATGGAGAAAGCCCGGTGAAGGTCGGGGTCGCCATCGTGGACGTCCTCACCGCCTGGGCCGCCCTCGCCGGGACCCTCTCGGCCCTCCTCGTCCGGGAGCGGACCGGAGAGGGGGGGTACGTGGAGGCGACCCTCGTCGAATGCTCGGCGGCGGCCCTGGTGAACCAGGCCCAGGCGTTCCTCCTCACGGGAAAGGAGCCGAGGCGCCTGGCCACCGCCCACCCCCACATCGTCCCCTACCAGGCGTTCCCCGCCTCCGACGGCCTCCTCATGGTCGCGGTGGGGACCGACGCCCAGTACCGGGCCCTCTGCGCGGCCCTCGGCCAGCCCGAGCTCGGAACCGACCCCCGCTTCGCCGCCAACCCCGACCGGGTCCGGAACCGGGACGAGCTCGTCGCGATCCTGAGCGGGATCTTTTCCACCCGACCCCGGGCGGAGTGGGTGCGGATCCTCAAGGAGGCGGGGGTCCCGGCCGGCCCGGTGAACACCCTGGGCGAGCTCTTCGGGGACGAGGGGCTCGTGGGCCGGGTCCTCGTCGAGGTGGACCATCCGACCGTCGGGCGGTACCGGACCGTGGCCTGCCCCCTCCCCCAGGCCTGGCCCCCCTCCCCCCTTCCCCCGCCGCGCCTCGGGGAGCATACCGAGGCCGTGCTCGAGCGCCTCGGGATCCGCCGTGGCTGAGCTCCGGGAGCTGTTCCTCCTCCGAAAGGACGTGGTCTTCCTCAACCACGGCTCGTTTGGGGCCTGCCCCCGGCCCGTGTTGGCCGAGTACGGGCGCTGGCAGCGGGAGCTCGAGGAGGAGCCGGTGGAGTTCCTCGACCGGCGGTTCGACGGGCTCCTCGCCGAAGCCCGGAGGGCCCTCGCCGCCTCCCTCGGCTGCGATCCCCTCGACCTTGTCTACGTCCCCAACGCCACGACGGCGATGAACCTCGTGGCCCGGTCCCTCCCCCTGGGGTCGGGGGACGAGGTCCTCTCTACAGACCACGAGTACGGGGCCGTGGACCGGATGTGGCGCTACGTGTGCGCCGAGCGGGGGGCCCACTACGTCCGGGCGGAGGTCCCCGTCCCGGTGCGGTCCTCCGAGGAAGTCGTCGAGGCCGTCTGGTCCCGCCGGAGTTCGCGGACGCGGGTCCTCTCCCTCTCCCACATCACCTCCCCCACCGCCCTCCTCTTCCCCGTGGAGGAGCTCGTCCGGAGGGCGAGGGAAGCGGGGATTCTCACCGTGATCGACGGGGCCCACGCCCCGGGCCAGATTCCCCTGAACTTGGAAACCCTCGGGGCCGACTTCTACGCTGGGAACTGCCACAAGTGGCTCCTGAGCCCCAAGGGCGCGGGGTTCCTCCACGCCCGGCGGGAGGCCCAAGGGCTTCTGCGGCCCCTCGTGATCTCCTGGGGCGGGGAGCGGCCCCGGGGGCCGGGGCCGTCGGCTTTCCTGGACGAGCTCGAGTGGGCGGGGACGCGGGACATCGCCCCCTACCTCGCCGTCCCGGCCGCGATCCGTTTCCTCAAGGAGCACGACTGGGATCGCGTCCGCGCCCGGTGCCGGGAGCTCCTTGCGGAGTTCAGCCGGGCGGCCTTGAGGCTTGGGCTTCAGCCGGTGGGCGAAGGGCCGGAGCCGTGGCCCCTCCAGATGCGCTCGTTCCTCCTGCCCCACCTCGACGGCCGGGCCCTGCAGCGGGAGCTCTTCAAGCGGTGGAGGATCGAGGTCCCCGTGATCCCCTGGAATGGCTGGTCCCTCCTCCGGGTCTCCGTCCAGGGGTACACCACCGCCCGCGACCTCGACGTCCTCCGCGCAGCCCTAGAAGACGAAGTCCTCCCCTGGTTCGCGCAGACTGCCTAGGCGTTCGGCTCCTTCCCGCCGGACAAGTCTCGAACGAATTCCTCGACGATCCGAGCCAACTCGGCCAGGCTATCCAGCCTGATCTCGGTCGGCCTATCCCGCTTTGAGTGGACCCAGCCCAGATCCAGCACCCAGAACCTGTTTGCTCGGATAAAGGAGACCGCCTTCCAACGGGAGCGCGGGGAACGGAACGAGAGGTGGTCTGAGGGGTAAAGCCACGTCCGGCGCGCTCCGAGGGCCTGGGCAGCAGCAGTCCTCAGGAGCCGCTCCCTCAGTTGCCGGGTGCCTGAGATGAACACCCGGCGGCCCCGTCCCACGCAGTCGAAGTTGATCGCATAGGCATGCTCTGGATCCACCTCTACACCCGGGATGCCCCCCCCTCCTCGTCCAAGGTGCCGCTTGACCCACGCCCGCGACCCCAGCAGCCCCTGCTCCTCGTAGTTGAAGAACACGGGAATGATATGGACGTCCGACGTGTGGCCGAACTGCCTCAGACACTCCAGCACTGCAAACACGCCTGAGGCGTTGTCGTCCGCGCCTGGCGAGCGGTTTGTCCCAAGAACGGCAAAGAACAGGAGTCCGAGAACCCCTGCCGCCCCCACAAGCCCCGCCGTGGGGTGCACAGTTGCGAGGAGGAGAGGAACCACCCCCATCACCGCAGCCCCCCGGAGCCCAGCGCCCACCGGGGATCCTGAAAGCGGAAACGGCACCCCCGTCGAGTCGTAGTGCGCGCACAGGATCACGGTTGGCTGGGGACCGCGGTCAGAAGGCCCCCCGCCCGTACCCGCGGGGCTCCCGGAAGCGCGGGGTGACTCCGGAGTTCTGCGCACTCCGTAGACAGCGGCCGGCGTTCGCGAGCGCGCGCCTTGCCAGACCCTGTACAGGACCCCGCCAAGCGGCAGGACGAGAACCCCGAGGAAGGGATCCCTCAAGAAGACGGAAAGGGCAACCCAGCAGGCAGCGAACACGGTGAGCCGCCACCAGGAGAACGCGAACACCGGACCTTCGATCGCCGTGAACCCGGCTCGCTCCAGGTGCTCCTTCAGCAGAGCTCCAGCGTCGCGGTTGGTCTTCGTCCCCGCCAGCCGCCCATGACGACAGAAGCGCTCGAACTCCTCGCGACTCAGCTGCGGCCCCGTCACGAGCTCCACCCTCCTGCCGGACACCCCAGCTTATCCCGCAAGGAGCATGGAGGACGAAGGGCGATCTTGAGAAGGCCTACGGGAACCCATGAAGAGCGTTAAGTTCGAGGTTCAAGCAGGGTCAATTGAGGTGTCCAGCCCCCACGGGACCCCCCCACCATGCCTCAAGGGGTGTTCTCTGGCCCGTTCAGGCACGCTGCATGGTGGAGATGAGCGGAGTCGAACCGCCGGCCTCCGCGTTGCGAACGCGGCGCTCTCCCAACTGAGCTACATCCCCAAGTGGCGGCGCAGGGAATCGAACCCTGAACCTCGCGGTTATGGGCCGCGCGCTCTTGCCGGTTGAGCTACACCGCCGCTGGTTGCGGGGGCTGGACTTGAACCAGCAACCTCCGGGTTATGAGCCCGGCGAGCTGCCTAATTGCTCCACCCCGCTCATGCCGAGGGCGGGAGTTGAACCCGCACGAGCCCAAGGCCCCAGGGATTTTAAGTCCCCTGCGTCTTCCAGTTTCGCCACCTCGGCGGCCTGGAGCGGGAAACGGGGATCGAACCCGCGCCCTCCACCTTGGCAAGGTGGCGCTCTACCAGCTGAGCTATTCCCGCTTGGCCCTTCGATTATACGGGCGGCCGCCCCTCCGGCCAGGGGTGCGAAGGGCGGGACTCGAACCCGCACGCCTTACGGCACTGGCTCCTAAGGCCAGCGCGTCTGCCAGTTCCGCCACCTTCGCCTGCCCCGGTTGTAGCGCCCCCCTGAGACAAGGTCAAGCCTCGCGCACTTCGGGGTAGAGGCCGAGGAGACCGCTGGGGTCCCGCCGCCGGACGAGGCGGACGCCCGGGAGGCGGAGGAACACGATCTCCGCCGTGTTGTGGACCGTGGCGGAGAGGAGATGGCCCCCGATCGCCGCACCCCCCTCCCTTGCGGCCACGACGTGGGCGTGGAGAACGGGCTTCCCCCCCTCCTCCCCCAGGTTCCCCTGGAGGGAGAGGAGCTCCACGGGCTCCCCTACCCGCTCCTCCACGTACTTTTTCCCGTCCCAGTACCCAAGAACGAGGTCGCGGACCATCCCGATCCCGGCCACGAGCCCGAGCGACCCCCACTCCGGGCGGAGGAGGACCTCGGGAAGCCGTTCGCCATCTTGGCACCGGACCACCACCACGGAACCCGTCTCGACCTTGAGCACCGTATCCTCCTCTTGCGGGGGAGGCCCGGCCCCCTATCCTTCCCGGCCGTGAACCCCCGGGAGCGGATGGCGGCCGTGGCGCGGCTCCTCCAGGACCGCTACGGTTCGCTCCGGGCCCGGAGCGCCGAGCCCCCCCTGGATCTCCTCATCCGGACCATTCTTTCCCAGCACACCTCGGACCGCAACCGGGACCTCGCCTACGCCCGGCTCCGGGAGGCCTTCCCCTCCTGGGAAGCCGCCCTCGCCGCGCCACGGGACAGGCTTGCGGAGGCGATCCGAGGGGCGGGGCTCCACCGCCAGCGGGCCGCCCGGATCCAGGAGGTCCTGTGCCGGATTCGGGACGAGCGGGGGGAGCTGTCCCTCGACTTCCTCGGGAAACTCCCCGACGGGAAGGCCGCGGAGTGGCTCCTCTCCCTCCCCGGGGTGGGGAAGAAGACGGCCTACGTGGTCCTCCTCTTCGGGTTCGGTCGGCCCTTCTTCCCGGTGGACACCCACATCGCCCGGGTGGCCCAGCGGCTGGGCCTGTGGGACGGGAGGGGGGATCCCCACGACGCCCTCGGCCCCCTCGTCCCCCGGGGGGCGGAGCTTTCGCTCCACCTCCAGCTCATCCGGCTGGGGCGGGGGGTCTGCCGGCCCCGGGGGCCCCGGTGCTCCGACTGCCCCCTCCTCCCCCTCTGCCCGACTGGCTCCCGCCGCGTAGAATCCCGACCTCGCAAGGAGGAACGATGACCCGAGCCGAAGCCCTGGCCCTCGTCCAGGAGCGGGTGAAGACGAAGAACCTCGTGAAGCACATGCTCGCCGTGGAGGCGGGGATGCGGGCCCTCGCCCCCCGGTTCGGGGGCGACCCCGAGCGGTGGGCCCTCGCCGGGCTCGTCCACGACCTCGACTACGAGGAGACGAAGGACCGCCCCGACCTCCACGGCCATCGGACGGTGGAGCTCCTCCGCGCCCGGGGGGTGGAGGAGGAGATCCTGGAGGCGATCCTCGCCCACGCCGGGCACAAGGAGCCCGCGACCCCGATGGAGATCGCCCTCACCGCGGTGGACCCCTTGACCGGGCTCATCGTCGCCACCGCCCTCGTCCTCCCCGAGCGGCTCGCCGGCCTCACCCCCCACAACGTCCTCAACCGCTACCGGGAGAAGGGGTTCGCCCGCTCGGCCTCCCGGGAGGGGATCGCCCTGGGGACGCGGCTTGGCCTCACCCTCGAGGAGTTCGTGGGGGTCGTCCTTTCCGCCATGCAGGGGATCCGCACCGACCTCGGGCTGTGAGGGCCGGCCTCAGCGTCAGCTGACCTCGGACACCCCTGGAAGGGAGAGGAGCCCTTCGGCAAGCTGGGTGGCCTTCACCTCGCCCGTGCTCCGCACGTGGAACGTGAGATAGGCGCGGTCCTCTTCCCGGTCGAGCCGGACATCGACCGCAAGGACCCGCTGCCCTGCCTGGGAGAACAGCCCCCGGCACGCCTCCTCGGCGGGCCGCGCCTCGGTACCCTGGACGCAGACGGCCACGGTGTGGTAGGAGTGAGCAGGGATGCGGCGCTCGAGCCGGTTCAGGCCCAACAGGACGAGCAGCGCCCCGACCGCGCAGCTCCCGCTCCAACCCAATGGCCCCGCCCACCGCTGCTGCGAGCAGGACCCGAGCCAGAAGCTCTAGCGTCTCCCCGACCGCCGGCCTTAGATCACGCCCAGCTGCCGCCCTACCCGGGCAAACTTGCTGAGGGCGAAGTCCAGGTCCTCCTGGGTGTGGACCGCGGACACCATGACCCGGAGGCGGGCCTTCCCCCGAGGGACGGTGGGATAGACGATCGCCTGGGCGAACACGTCCTCGGCAAACAGCCGCTTGGAGAACTCCCAGGCGGTGGTCGCTTCGCCGAGCATCACCGGGGTGATCGGGGTCTGGGACTGGCCGAGGTCGAACCCAAGCTCCGCCATCTTCCCCTTGAAGTAGCGGGCGTTGTCCCAAAGCTTCTTCACCGGCTCGTCGCTCGCCTGGAGGATGTCCACCGCGGCCATGCACGCCGCCACGTCGGCCGGGGTCGCGGCGCTGGAGAAGAGGAACGGCCGGGCCCGCTGGCGGAGGTACTCCACGACCTCGGCCTTCCCCGCCAGGTACCCCCCCACGACCCCGAACGCCTTGGACAGGGTCCCCATCTCGATGTCCACCCGCCCGTGGAGGCCGAAGTGGTCCACGATCCCCCGGCCATGAGATCCGAGCACCCCCTCCCCGTGGGCGTCGTCGACCATCACCATCGCCCCGAACGCCTCCGCCGCCTCCACGATCTCCGGCAGCGGCGCGAGGTCCCCGTCCATGGAGAACACCCCGTCGGTGACGATGAGCTTGCGGGGGGCATCCCTCTTCTCGGCGAGGGCCTTGCGCAGGGCCGCGACGTCCCCGTGGGGGTAGATGACCCGCTCCGCCTTCGTGAGCCGGCAGCCGTCGATGATCGAGGCGTGGTTGAGCTCGTCGGTGAAGAGGACGTGCCCGGCCCCCACCAGGGTCGGGATCGCCGCGAGGTTGGCGCAGAACCCCGACTGGAGAGAAAGAGCGGCCTCGACCCCTTTGAAGTGGGCGAGCTTCTCCTCGAACTCCACGTGCAGGGTCATCGTGCCGGCAATGGACCGGACCGCGGCCGGCCCAACCCCGTAGACATCGATCGCCCGCTTGGCGGCCTCCCGGAGCCGGGGGTCGTTGGCAAACCCCAGGTAGTTGTTCGAGCACATGTTGAGGACGCGCCGGCCGTCCACCACGGTCCACGCCCCGACGGGGCTCCCGATCGTCCGGATCGTGTTGTACAGGCCCTGGGCCTTGAGCTCAGAAAGCTCGGCGGTGATGAAGTCGTACTTTCCCATCTCTCCTCCTCAAGGCCAGCTTACCGATCTACCCTCGCCCGTTCAAACGGGGACGGGTAGAATGCGGGCTAGATCCGTTAGGGAGGAGCGATGCGCATTCTCATCACGGGAGCCACAGGGCAGATCGGATCGGAGCTCACGCTGGAGCTACGGAAGCGCTACGGGGGGGACCAGGTGATCGCCGCTGGACACCGGAAGCCCGCCTCGGAGGAGCTCCTCGCCTCCGGGCCGTTTGTCGCCCTCGACGTGGCGGATCGGAACGCCTTCGGCCAGGTTCTCCGGGAGCACCGGATCGAGGTCGTCTACCACCTCGCCGCGGTCCTCTCCGCCTCAGGGGAGCAGAACCCCCAGCGGGCGTGGGAGGTGAACGTTCTCGGCCTCTACCACCTCCTGGAACTCGCTCGGGAACTGGGAATCCGCCAGATCTTCCATCCCAGTTCCATTGCCGTCTTTGGCCCCAAGACCCCCCGGGATCGGACGCCCCAGGACACCGTCCTCTCCCCGACCACGATGTACGGGGTGACCAAGGTCACGGGGGAGCTCCTCGGGGAGTACTACGCCCGCCGATACGGGGTCGACATCCGCGGACTCCGGTACCCGGGAATCATCAGCAGTGTCACCCCGCCGGGTGGGGGGACCACGGACTACGCGGTGGAGATGTTCTACTACGCGGTGGAGGGGAAGCCCTACACGTGCTTTGTGGGTCCGGAGACGGCGCTTCCGATGATGTACATGCCGGACTGCCTCCGGTCAGCTCTGGAGCTCATGGCCGCCCCGGCGGAGCGGCTGCGGGCGCGGACCTACAACATCACCGCGATGAGCTTCACCGCCGGCGAGCTCGCCGCCGAGATCCGCAGGCACGTCCCGGATTTCCGGGTCGAGTACAAGCCGGACTTCCGCCAGACAATTGCCGACTCCTGGCCCCGGTCGATCGATGACTCCCCGGCGCGGGAGGACTGGGGCTGGAAGCCCCGCTACGGCCTTGCGGAGATGGTGGAGGAGATGCTCCGGGCCCTCCGGGCCCGCCACGCCGCCGGGAAGCTCTACGCCGCCGAGGCGAGGTAGGCCACGGCCTCGATCTCGATCCGGGCTTCCTTGGGAAGCCGCCGGACCTCGATGCAGGACCGGGCGGGGGGGTCGTGGGGGAAGAACTTCCCGTAGGCCGCGTTTATCGCCGGAAAGTCGGCCATGTCCGTGAGGAAGATCGTGACCTTGACGAGATCGGCCAGCGTCCCCCCCGCGGCCGCGAGGATCCGGGCGATGTTCTCCAGGCACAGCCGGGTCTGGTCCTCGATCGGCCCCTGAAGGAGCTCCCCGGAGGGGAGGGCCGGGAGCTGGCCGGAGACGAACAGAAGCGGGCCCGCCTGAACGGCGGGCGAGTAGGGGCCGAAGACCGCGGTCCCCGGGGGAACGACGGACCGGCGGGTCATCGGACCCAGGTCAGGCGGGCGGTCTCCGCCCCGTCCCCCTTCCGGGGGCCGAGCTTGAGGACCCGGGTGTAGCCCCCCTCCCGGTCCTTGTACTGGGGGCCGATCTCGGAGAAGAGCTTCGCCGTGGCCTCCTTGCTCCGGAGGACGGAGTACGCCCGGCGCTGGGCGGCCTGGTCGCCCGCCCGGGCCCAGGTCACGAGCCGCTCCACCAGCGCCTGGGCCGCCTTCGCCCGGGCGGGGGTGGTGTCCACCTTCCCGTACAGGATGAGGTCCCGGGCCTGGCCCGCCAGGACCGCCCGGCGGCGGTCGCCCGTCATGCTCAGCTTGGGAACTTTGCGGCGATGACGCATCACGCCTCCTTCTCCGAACGCAGGGCGTAGCCCAGCTCCCGGAGCCGCTCCTCGAGCCGGGCCAGGGTCTTCTCTCCAAACCCGTGGATGTCGGAGATCTCCTCCCGGGTCTTGCCGAGGAGGTCCCCGAGGGTCACGACCCCCTCTTCCCGAAGGAGGTTGCAGGCCCGGACCTCGAACCCCAGTTCACTCAGCGGCTGAAGGAGCTCCTCGGACACCTCGGCCGCCGGGGCCTCGGCCTTCCCTCCCCCCGCCACACCCCCAAGGAGCTCCAGGTGCGTCCGGAGGACCTCCACGGCCTGCCCCACCGCCTCCACCGGGGAGATCGCCCCGTTCGTCCAGACGTCGAGGAGGAGCCGCTCGTAGCCGGAGCGTCCCCCGACCCGCGTCGGCTCCACCGTGAAATTGACCCGCTCGATCGGGGAAAAGTCCGCGTCCACCGGGATGAGGGAGACCGGGGCGTCTTCCCGCTTGTTCTCCTCCGCCGGCCGGAACCCCCGCCCCACCTCGACCTCCATCTCCATCTCGAGTTTCCCCTTCTTCTCCAGGGTGGCGATGAGGTGGTCGGGGTTGGCGATCTCGACCCCGGCGGGGGTCTCGATGTCCCCGGCCCGCACCTCGCCGGGGCCGGTGGCGTTGAGGTACAGCCGGTGGAGGGCCTCGTCCCGGCACCGGATGGCCAAGCCCTTCAGGTTGAGGATGATGTGGAGGACGTCCTCCCGAACCCCAGGGATCGTGTCGTACTCGTGAAAGCGGCCCGGGAAGAGGACCCGGACCACCGCCGCCCCGGGGATGGCCGAGAGGAGCACCCGCCGAAGGGCGTTGCCAAGCGTCGTCGCGTACCCCCGCTCCAGGGGGGCCACCACGAGCCGCCCGTACTGGGGCTCGACGGGCTCCACCCACGTTGCCGTCTCCGGATAGACGAAGGGTATCATGCTACCTCGAGTAGAACTCCACAATCAGGTCGGTCTTGATCGACTGCTCGATCTCGTCCACTGCCGGCTCGGCCGCCACCTGGATCCGCAAGCCCTCGAGATCCCGGGTGATCCAGCTCGGCACGGGGCGGCGCTCGGCGGCCTCCTTGATCAGGGGCCGGAGGCGGTCCCGGGACTGGGGCTTGACCTCGACGATATCCCCTTCGTCCAAGAGGTGGGACGGGATCGTGGCCCGCCGACCGTTCACGAGGAGGTGCCCGTGGCTCACGAGCTGCCGGGCCTGGGCCCGGGAATGGGCGAACCCCGCCCGGTAGACCACGTTGTCGAGCCGCCGCTCGAGCGTCTTGAGGATCGCCTCCCCGGTGACCCCCTTCCACTTCTTCCCCGCCTCCACGTACCGGCGGAACTGGGCCTCCCGGACCCCGTAGATCCGCTTGAGCTTTTGCTTCTCCCGGATGCGGAGGGCATAGGGGGTGGCCCGGCGGCGGAACCTCCCGTGCTGGCCCGGGGCCTGGGGCCGCCTGGCGATCGGACACTGGGGGGAGTAGCACCGGTCCCCCCGCAGGAAGAGCTTCACCCCTTCCCGCCGACACAGTCTGCACTTCGGACCCACGTACCTGCCCATCCTGCCTCCTAGCTGTGGCTCACCGGGGTCACGTTCCGCACCTCTTCGACCTGGATCCCCTGGGAGCGGAGGGTCTGGACCACCGCCTGCCGTCCCGGCCCGGTCCCGTCCACGGTCACGATGACGGAGCGGACGCCGAAGTCCTTGAGGTCGCGGACCACGGCCTGGGTGGCGAGCTGGGCGGCGTAGGGAGTCCCTTTCCTCGACCCGGTGAACCCCGCCGTCCCTCCCGACTGCCAGCCCAAGGCGTTCCCATTGAGGTCGGTGACGGTGATGATCGTGTTGTTGAACGTGGAGTGGACGTGGACCCGCGCCCGCTCCAGCCGGACCAGCTTCTTCTTCCGCGCCTGGGCCATTACTTCCTCTTTCCGGCCTTGGCCGGCCGCGGCCCCTTCCAGGTCCGGGCGTTCGTGCGCGTCTTCTGGCCGCGCACCGGAAGGCCCACCTTGTGCCGGAGACCCCGGTAGCAGCCGATGTCGATCATCCGCTGGATGTTGGCGCGGACCTGGCGCCGAAGGTCCCCCTCCACGGGAAGAGCCTCCACCTCGCGCCGGAGCGCCGTGACCTCCTGCTCGGTGAGGTCCATCACCTTCGTGTCGGGGTTGACCCCGGTGCGGCGGAGGATCTCCCGCGCCCGGGAGGGCCCGATCCCGTAGATGTACGTCAGGGCCACCTCGATCCGCTTCTTCGCCGGCAGGTTAATCCCTGCAATCCGTGCCATGTCCTACCCCTGCCGCTGCTTGTGCTTGGGGTTGCGGCACACCACCCACAACCGTCCCGTGCGGCGGATGACCCGGCACTTCTCGCAGATCTTCTTCACCGAACTCCGGACCTTCATCCTCGCCTCCTAGCTCTCCCGATACACGATTCGCCCCCGGGTGAGGTCGTAGGGGGAGAACTCCACGACCACCCGGTCCCCAACCACGACCCGGATGAAGTTCTTCCGCATCCGGCCCGAGGCCACGCACAACGCCAGCTGCTCGTTGTCCAGCTTCACCCGGTACATCGAGTCGGGGAGCACCTCCGTTACCTCTCCCCGCAGACGAATCACGTCTTTCTTCGACAAACCGCCTCCCCAATCCAACCCGTCACCACCCACGGCCCCTCCGCGGTCACCACGACCATCTCCTCGTAGTGGGCGGCGAGGGACCCGCTCCCGGTGACCGCGGTCCACCCATCGGACCGGATCCTCACGGGAAGATCATCGCCCTTCACCATCGGCTCGGGGCAGAGGACCATCCCCTCGCGGAGGACGATCCCTTGCCCCGGCTCCCCGAAGTTGGGGATCTGCGGGTCCTCGTGGAGCTCCCGGCCGATTCCGTGGCCGACGAACTCCCGGACCACGAAGAACCCGTGCCGCTCCACGTAGGTTCCAATGGCGTGGGAGAGATCCGAAGAATACCCTCCAACTTTAGCCGCGCGGATCGCCTCCCTCAAGGCCCCCCGCGCTACCGCGAGCAGCCGCTCGGCCTCGGGCGCGATCCGCCCCACGCCCACGGTGAGCGCGGCATCGGCGTAGTAGCCCCCCCGCTTGAGCCCCAGGTCCAGGGACACGATGTCCCCTTCCCGGAGCCGGCGGTCCGAGGGGATCCCGTGGACGATCTCGTCGTTAACGGAGGCACAGAGGGCGGCCGGGTAGCCGTGGTAGCCCTTGAACGCGGGCTCGGCACCCGCGGCGCGGATCCGCTCCTCGGCCCGCCGGTCGAGCTCCGCCGTCGTCACCCCCGGCCGGACCGCCGCGGCGAGCTCCCCCAGGATCCGGGCAAGGAGCTGGGCGTTTTCGGCCACAACCTCCAGCTCGGCCTCCGTCTTGAGGGCGATCACGACCCCAGCACCTTGAGGACGTCGGCAGCCACGGCCTCCGGGTCCCGCGCCGCGTCCACCGTCCGCAGAAGCCCAAGCCTCCGGTAGTGATCGACGAGGGGCCGGGAGTCCCGCTCGTAGACCTCGTACCGCCGGGCCACGACCTCCGGGGCGTCGTCGGGGCGCTGGACGAGGGCCCCCCCGCACCGGTCGCAGCGCCCGGACTCCTTGGGGGGCTGGGTCAGGAGGTTGTACACCGCCCCGCAGGAGGAGCACACCCGCCGGCTTCCCAGCCGCCGCACCACCTCGTCCTTGCCCACCGCGAGGTAGACCACGGCGTCCAAGGGGAGGAACTGGGCCAGCCCCTCGGCCTGGGCCAGGGTCCGCGGGAAACCGTCGAGAAGGACCCCCCGCCGGCCGTCGGCTCGCTCCCGGACGAGGGCCAGCACGAGCTCGTCGGGGACAAGCTCCCCCCGGGCCATGATCCCCTGAACCCGTTTCCCCAGCTCCGTCCCCCGGGCGACCTCGTCCCGGAGGAGGTCCCCGGTGGAGAGGTGGAGGAGGCCGGCCTTCTGGGCCACCCGCGCCGCGATCGTCCCCTTCCCCGCCCCGGGCGGCCCAAGCAAGACCACGTTCTTCACAGGCCCTTCCTCCCCAGGAACGCCGAACCCTTGATCAAGGACTCGTACTGCCGCATCACGAGGTGGGCCTCGATCTGCATGATCGTGTCGATCCCCACCCCCACGAGGATCAGGATCGAGGTCCCGCCGATCGAGAACCCCCGCAGGCCCGACACCGCGGTGAACACGAACGGAAGGATGGCGATCCCGGCCAGGAACACCCCGCCCACGAGGAGGAGCCGGTTCGTCACCGAGGCTAGGTGCTCCGCGGTGGGCTGCCCCGGCCGAACCCCGGGAACGAACCCCCCCGCCTCCCGGAGGTTCTTGGCGATGTCGTTGGGATCAAACACAAGCGAGGAGTAGAAGTAGGTGAAGAAGAAGATGAGGAGGACGTAGGCCACGAGGTAGATCGTGCTCCCGGGGGCAACGTAGCTCTGGAGGAAGTTGAGCTGGGGAACCCAGGTCGCGATTGAACTGGGGAGGGTGAGGATCGCCGAGGCGAAGATGATCGGGATCACGCCCCCCTGGTTCACCCGCAACGGGAGGTGGGTCGTGTGCCCCCCGTACACCCGGCGGCCCGAGGTGCGCTTGGCGTACTGAATCACGATCTTCCGCTGCCCCTGCTGGATGATCACGGTGAGGGCCACGACGGCCACGAAGAGGAAAATGAGCCCGATCCCCCACACAGGGTGGACCGTCCCCGCCGAGATCTCGAGCGCCGCCTGCTGGATCTCCGCGGGGAGGCGGGCCACGATCCCGGCCATGATCAGCATCGAGATCCCGTTCCCCACCCCGTTCTCCGTCATCCTCTCCCCGATCCACATGAGGAAGATCGAGCCCGCGGTGAGGGAGATGATCGTGCTCAAGTAGAACCCGACCGAGGGCTGGGCCAGTCCGTAGGAGACGACCAGGGTCCCCATGGCGTAGGACTGAACGAGGGCCAGGGCCACCGTCCCCCAGCGCGTGTACTGGGTGAGCTTCTTGCGCCCCTCCCGGCCCTCCTCTTGGAGCTTCTTGAGCTTGGGGAACGCCGGGATGAGGAGGGAGAGGATGATCGAGGCGTTGATGTAGGGGATGACCCCCAGGGAGAAGAGGGAGAACTGCTGGAGGGCGCCCCCGGTGAACAGGTTGATGAACTGGAAGAGGCCAGCCCCGAACGCCCCCGACAGGACCTCGGCGAGCTGCCGGGTGTCCACCCCCGGGACGGGGATGTGGGCCCCGATCCGGAACACCAGGAGCATCCCCAGGGTGTAGAGGATCCGCTTTCGGAGCTCCTCCACCGCGAAGAGCTGATGAATGCGCCCGAGCACCTACGCCTCCTCCCCCGCGGGCCCTCCTCCCTCGGCCCGGCCGCCGGCGGCCTCGACCTTCTGCCGCGCCGACTTGCTGAACCGATCCGCCTTGACCACAAGGGGCTTTCGGAGCTCACCCCGGCCGAGGACCTTCAGCCCCGCCTTGGGATCCTTCACAAGCCCCCTCCGGAGGAGCTCGTCCAACGTCACCTCGTCCCCGGGCCCGAAGTGGGCCTCGAGGAGGTCGAGGTTCACGACGGCGTACTCCGTGCGCCCCACGTTGTGAAAACCTCGCTTGGGGAACCGCATCCAGAACGGGGTCTGGCCGCCCTCGAACCCCGGGCGGACCGTGACCCCGGACCGGGAGTTCTGGCCCTTGGTCCCCCGACCGGACTCGTGGCCGCCGTGGCCGGAGCTGTAGCCCCGGCCAACCCGCTTGGACCGCCGCTTGCTCCCCGGCGCCGGCCGGAGGTCACTGAGGCTCGGCATTGCCCACCTCCAGGATCTCTTCCACCGTCTTCCCCCGCCGGGCAGCCACCATCTCCGGGCCCTCCAGCTGGGCGAACCCGTCGAGGGTCGCCCGGGCCAGGTTGAGGGGGTTCGTGGAGCGGAGGGCCTTGGTGAGGATGTTGCGGATCCCGGCGATCCGACACACCGCCCCCACCGTCCGGCCGGCGATGACCCCGGTCCCCGGGTACGCCGGCCGGAGGAGGACCCGCGCCGCTCCGAAGTGGCCGTGGACCTCGTGGGGGATCGTCCCATCCACGATCGGAACCGTCACCAGGTGCTTCATCGCGTCGCGGATCGCCTGCTGGACGGCCTGGGGGATCTCCACGGACTTGCCGACGCCCACCCCGACCCGGCCCGCCCCGTCCCCGGCCACGACCACAACCCGGAACCGGAGGCGTTTGCCGCCCTTGGTGACCTTTCCCACGCGGCGGATATCGATGACCTCGTGCGCTGGTTGTTCCCCGTACCGTGCCATCAGAACTCTAGCCCTCCCTCGCGGGCCGCCTCGGCCAGCGCCCGGACCTGGCCGTGGTAGGGGTAGCCCCCGCGATCGAACACCACCCGGCGGATCCCGCGTTCCCTTGCCCGCTGGGCCACAAGGGCCCCCACCGCCCGCGCCCCCTCCACCGTCGCCTTCACCCCTCGTGCCCGGAGCTCCGGGGTCAGGGTGGACGCCGCGGCGAGGGTGTGGCCCCGCGCGTCGTCCACCACCTGGGCGTAGATGTGGTGGAGGCTCTTGTACACGCAGAGCCGGGGCCGGTCCGCCGTCCCGTGGACCCGCCGCCGGATGCGCGCCTTCCGCTTCAGCCGCTGCTCACTCCGCGTCAGTCGTCCCATACCGCTACGCCTTCGCCCCCGTCTTGCCCGCCTTGCGGACGATCTCCTCGCCGCGGTACCGGATCCCCGTCCCCCGGTACGGCTCGGGGGGCCGCAGGGCCCGGATGTCCGCCGCCACCTGGCCCACGAGCCGGTTGTCGATCCCCCGAACCACAATCCGGTTGGGTTCAGGGACGGAGAACTCGATCCCCTCGGGGACCTCGTACCGCACGGGATGGGAGAACCCCAGCTCCAGGACGAGGGCCCGCCCCTCGGCCCGGGCCCGGTACCCCAACCCCTGGATCTCGAGCTCCTTCTGCCACTTCTCCGTCACCCCGCGAACCATGTTCGCGATGAGGGCCCGGTACAGCCCGTGGCGGGCCCGGTGGGCCGCCCGCTCGGCCTTCCGCTCCACCCGGACCGCCCCGTCCTCGACATGGATCGAGACGTACTCCGG
Organism: Candidatus Bipolaricaulota bacterium; assembly: GCA_938084715.1. Classification (GTDB taxonomy): domain Bacteria; phylum Bipolaricaulota; class Bipolaricaulia; order Bipolaricaulales; family Bipolaricaulaceae; genus Bipolaricaulis. Next base: position 51,083 of record CALKES010000001.1, read on the forward strand.
CTCGTAGGGGCACTCGAGCGTCCCGTGGGGTCCCCGGACCGTGACGCAGTCGGGGCCCACCGTGACCTCTACCCCGGCCGGAATGGGTATGGGCTTCTTTCCGATTTTGGACATCTCACCACACCTCGTAGAGGAGCTCGCCGCCGATCCCCCGCCGCCGGGCCTCGCGACCGGTCATGACCCCTTGCGGGGTCGACAGGACAGGTGTTCCCAACCCGCCGCGGGTGTGGGGGATCTCCGAGACCCCGACGTAGACCCGCCGGGAGGGGGTGCTCACCCGCTTGAGGCCCCGGATCGCCGGCTTCCGGCCCCGGGTCCCCTCGCGGAGGTACTTGAGCTTGAGCCGCAGCGTCGGGCAGGGCTCCCCCCCCTCGACCAGGTAGGACTCGATGTACCCCTCCTCGGCGAGGATCCGGGCGATCTCCACCTTCATCCGGGAGGAGGGGAGGACCACCTCGTCGGCCGAGCGGGCCAGGGCGTTGCGAATCCGCGTGAGCATGTCGGCAATCGGATCCATCACGCCCTCCTCACCACGCCGCCTTCTTCACCCCAGGAAGCTGCCCGTCCAGGGCGAGCTTCCGGAAGCAGAGCCGGCACAGGCCGAAGTCGCGGATGAACGCCCGCGACCGCCCGCACAGCTGGCACCGGTTCCTCTTCCGCACCGCGAACTTCGGCCGCCGGCGCGCCTTCTCGATCATCGCCTTCCGCGCCATCCTTTGCCTCCTACCCCTGCCGGAACGCGCAGCCCAGGGCCTCCAGGAGCGCCCGACCCTCCCGGTCGGTCCGGGCCGTGGTCACCACGGTGACGTCCATCCCCTGGGGGCGAACCACGTCGTCGTAGGACACCTCGGGGAACACGAGCTGCTCGGTGAGCCCGATCGTGAAGTTCCCCCGGCCGTCGAAGGAATCCGGCGACACCCCTTTGAAGTCCCGGATCCCAGGGAGGGCCACGTTGAAGAGCTTGTAGAGGAACTCGTAGGCCCGCGGCCCGCGCAGGGTCACCATGCACCCGATCGCGTCCCCCTCCCGGATCTTGAAGTCGGAGATCGCCCGCTTGGCTCGGGTCACCACCGGCTTCTGCCCCGCGATCTGGGCCAGGTTCTTCACCGCCCCCTCGAGGACTTTGGGGTCGTCGTGCTTGCCGACCCCCATGTTGATCACGACCTTCTCCACCCGGGGGACCTCCATTACGTTCCGGTACCCCAGTTCCTTCATGAGCTTGGGGACGATTTCCTTGCGGTAGCGTGCGTAGAGCATGGCGTCTAGAACGTGGCCCCGCACTGCTTGCACCGGCGGAGCTTCTGGCCCTCCACCGCGGCAAATCCGATCCGGGTGGGGGCGCTGCACTCTGGGCAGACGACCTTGACCTTGGACAGGTGGATCGGGGCCTCCCGCTTGATGATCCCCGGCTCCCGCACCGCCTGGGTGGGGCGCTGGTGCTTCGTCACGAGGTTGACCCCCTCCACGAGCACCCGGCCCTTCTCCGGGAAGACCTGGAGGACCTTGCCCACCTTCCCGCGGTCGTCGCCGGAGATGACCTTCACCCGGTCCCCTTTGCGCACCTTCCGCATCGCGCCTCCTACACCACCTCGGGAGCGACGGAGAGGATCCGCATCATCCCCCGCTCCCGGAGCTCCCGCGCCACGGGCCCAAACACCCGGGTCCCCAGGGGCTGCAGCGCCTTGTCCACGAGGACCACCGCGTTGTCGTCAAACCGGATCGTGCTCCCGTCCTCCCGGCGGTAGGGGACCCGCGTCCGGACCACGACGCCTCGGACGATGGCCCCTTTGGTGAACTCGGAGGTGGGGATCCGCTTCTTCACCGAGGCGACCACGATGTCGCCGATCTGGGCGCTCTTCTTCTTCCCCAGGACGTTGATGCACTCCACCTCTTTGACCCCGGTGTTGTCGGCCACGATGAGCCGCGTCGTTGGGTAGATCATCCTCTCACCCCTCGGCGCGGCGGACGACCTCCACCAGCCGCCACCGCTTGAGCTTCGAGAGGGGGCGCGTCTCCTCGATCCGAACCACGTCCCCCACCCGCGCCTGTTCCTTCTCGTCGTGGACGTAGTACTTCGTCCGGAGGCGTCGCCGCTTCCCGTAGAGGGGATCGGCTACGAGCCGGTCCTCGACCACAACCACGGTCTTCTGCATCGCGTCGCTGACCACGCGGCCGACCCGCTGCCTACGCATGGTCCTTCTCCTTGAGCACCGTGAGCGCCCGGGCGATGTCCCGCTTCGTCTTCTCCAGCTCCGCGGTGTTCGTGAGCCGCCCCGAGGCGAGCTGGAACCGCAGAGTGAAGAGCTTCTTCTTCCACTCCCGGACCCGAGCCTGAAGCTCGTCCGGGGAAAGCTCCCGCAGCTCCCGGGCGTTCATCGCTCTCCTCCCAACTGGAACCGGGCCTTGAGGCGGGTGGGGATGGGGAGCTTGCAGGAGACCTTGTGGTGGATCTCCTTGGCCTCCTCTTCGCTCACCCCGGAGAACTCGAACATCACCCGCCCCGGGCGGACCACGGCCACCCAGTTCTCCACCTCGCCCTTGCCCTTCCCCATCCGGGACTCGGCGGCGATCTTCGTATAGGGCTTGTCGGGGAAGATGCGGACCCAGACCCGGCCGCGGTGGGTGGCCCGGGCGAGGGCGGTCCGCACCGCCTCGATCTGCTGGCTCGTGATCCACGCCGGGGCGAGGGCCTGGATCCCGTACTCTCCAAACGACACCTCGGCCCCCCGGGAGGCCATCCCCTTCATCCGCCCCCGCTGCTGCTTGCGGTACTTGGTCCGCTTCGGAAAGAGGGCCGCCATCCTACTTCACCTCCACCCCGCCTCGGTCGGAAAGGGACCAGACCTCGCCCCGGAACACCCACGCCTTGACCCCGATCACCCCGTACTTTGTCCACGCCTCGGCCAGGCCGTAGTCCACGTCCGCGCGGAGGGTGTGGAGGGGCACCCGCCCCTCCTTCATCTCCACCGACCGGGCGATCTCCGCTCCCCCAAGCCGCCCCGAGATCCGGATCTTGGCCCCTTGGGCCCCGGCGGCGATGATCCGCCGCAGGGTTTCCTTCATCGCCCGGTACGGGTTGATCCGGTTTTCGATCTGGAACGCCACGTCCTGGGCCACCAGCGGGGCCTCGAGCTCGGGCCGCTCGACTTCCATCACGCCGATCCGCACCTCGCGGCCGACGAGCTTGGACAGGCGCTCCTGCAGCGCCCCGATCTCCGCCCCGCCCCGGCCGATGATGATCCCCGGCCGGGCGGCCCGGATCGTGACCGTCACCCGGCCCTCGGTCGTCCGCTCGATCAGGGTCTCGGCGATCCCGGCGCCCTTGTACGCCTTGTGGATCTCCGCCCGGAGGCGGTGGTCCTCGGCCACGTACTCGGGGACCTTGGGGTCGGGGGCGAACCAGTTCGAACGCCACTTCCGCAGGACCCCGATCCGGAACCCGACCGGATGCGTCTTGTGACCCACTACTCCTCCTTCTTCTCCGCCACGGCCACGGTGACGTGGGCCGTGGCCCGCCGGATGATGTCCGCCCGCCCGAACGCCCGGGGGTTGAGGCGCTTGATCCGCGGCCCCTCGTCCACCACCGCCCGGACCACCTGGAGCTTGTCCACGTCCATCTCGAAGTTGTGCTGGGCGTTGGCCACCGCCGAGTCGAGCACCTTCCGGATCACCCGCGCCGCCTTCTGGGGGGAGAGGGCCAGGATCCGCCGGGCCTCGGCCACGGGCTTCCCCCGGATCTCGTCGATAACGAGCCGCGCCTTGAGGGGGCTCATCCGCACAAACCGCGCTCGCGCCACTGCCTCCCGCATCCCGCCACCCCTACTTCGGCACCGCGGTCTTCTTCTTCACGCCGCCGTGGCCCCGGAAGACCCGCGTCGGGGCGAACTCCCCCAGCCGGTGCCCGATCATCGCCTCGGTGATCCGCACCGGGACGTGGGTGCGGCCGTTGTGGACCTTGATCGTCATCCCCACCATCTCGGGGATGATCATCGAACTTCGGGACCAGGTCACGATCTCCTGAAGCTCGCCGCGCCTGGCGCGGGCGACCTTCTCCAGGAGCTTGGGTGCCACAAACGGTCCCTTCTTCTTCGACCGCGCCATCCTAGTCCCTCCTCTTGAGGATCTTGCTGTCGCTGGACTTCTTCTTCCGGGTCGGGACGCCCCGGGCGAGCTTGCCCCACGGGGTCTTGGCCGGCCGGCCCTCTCCCGTGCGGCCCTCGCCCCCGCCGTGGGGGTGGTCGTCGGCGCCCATGGCCACCCCGCGGACGGTGGGCCGCCGGCCGAGGTGCCGCACCCGCCCCGCCTTCCCGTACCGGACGTTCTTGTGGTCGGGGTTGCTCACCCTCCCCACGGTGGCCATGCACCCCAGGGCGAACACCCGGATCTCCCCCGAGGGGAGGCGGAGGATGGCCCGGTCCTCCTCCCGCCCGAGAAGCTGGGCCGCTGTGCCCGCGGCCCGGGCCACCTTCCCCCGGGAACCGGGGTAGAGCTCCACGTTGTGGACAAACGTCCCGGCGGGGATCTTCTCCAAGGGGAGGGCGTTGCCCACCTTGGGCTCGGCCTGGGGGCCGGCCTCCACCGTGTCCCCCACCTGGAGCTCCAGGGGGGCGAGGATGTACCGCTTCTCCCCATCGGCGTAGTGGAGGAGGGTGATCCACGCCGAGCGGTTGGGGTCGTACTCCACGGAGACGACCCGGGCTGGGATCCCCACCTTCTCCCGGGCGAAATCGATGAGCCGGTAGCGCCGCTTGTTCCCCCCGCCCTTGTGCCGGCAGGTGATCCGGCCCTGGCTGTTACGGCCCACGGCCCGGTGGAGGGGGACCACGAGGCCCTTCTCGGGCTCATCCCGGGTCAGCTCGGCGTAATCGAGGAGCACCGCGTGGCGCTGCCCCGGCGTGACGGGTTTGAGTTTCTTGAGGCCCATCCGATCACCCCACGATCTCGATCTTGTGGCCCGGGGCGAGCTGGACGATCGCCCGCCGCTTGGCCCGGGTCCGGCCGTGCCGCCGGTCCAGCCGCGTCCGCCGGGGCTTCCCGGAGCGGTTCATCACCCGCACCCGGAGGACCTTCACCCCAAAGAGCTCCTCCACCGCGGCGCGGATCTCCGCCTTCCCCGCCCCGGGGGCAACCTCGAACGTGTACTTCCCCTCCTCCATCCCCCGCCAGGTCTTCTCGGAGAGGACCGGGCGCAGGACCACGTCTTCCGGGGTTTTGTCAGCCATGGCTCAGCCGCTCCTCGAGGACGCGCACCGCCGCCGCGGTGAGGACCAGCCCCTCGTGGGCCAGGACGTCGTAGACGGTCACGAAGTCGGCCCGGGCGCAGGAGACGCCGGGGATGTTGGAGAACGACTTAAACACGGGAACGCGGTACTCCTCAGGGGCCACGAGGACGAGGGTCTTGGGCGGGCAGGAGAGACGGGCCAGGAACGCCAGCCCATCCTTGGTCCGCGGCCGGGTGAACGGGAGGGCGTCCACCACCTGGACCTTGCCCTCCTGACAGCGGGAGGAGAGGGCGGCGGACAGGGCCTGAGCCCGCATCCGCGCCGGAAGGTCGAGGTCCCACTTCCGGGGCTGGGGCCCGAACGTCACGCCTCCGTGCCGCCAGATCGGGGACCGGGTGGAGCCGTGACGGGCCCGGCCGGTGTGCTTCTGGGGCCAGGGCTTCCGGCCTCCCCCGGACACCTCGCCCCGGGTCTTCGTCGCCGCCGTCCCCTGCCGTCCCCGGAGGAGCTCCACCCGCACCGCCCGGTGGAGGAGGTCCCCCGAGACGGGACGGCCGAACACCCCCTCGGGCAGGTCCACGGTGCCCACGGAACCTGGATCGCTGAACCGATGGAGAGGAACGCTAGGCATCGTGCTTCCTTATCCAGAGGAGACCCGACCGGGGCCCGGGGACGGAGCCCTGCACCACAAGGAGGTTCTTGTCGGGCTCCACCGCGAGCACGGCCAGGTTCCGGACGGTGACCCAGGCCGCGCCGTCGTGGCCGGGGTACTTCCGCCCCTTGACGACCTTGCCCAGGCCCCGCCCGGCCGCCCCAGGCCGGCGAAACCACTTGTGCCCGTGGGACCGGGGCCGGGAGCGGAAGTTCCACCGCTTGATCGTCCCCTGGAACCCTTTCCCCTTCGTGATCCCGGTCACGTCCACCTTCTCCCCCACCGCGAGCTTCTCCACCCCCAAAGTGGCCCCCACCTCAAACGCCGCCGGGTCCTCAACCCGCGCCTCGTAGAGGTGCTTCCGCGGGGGGATCCCCAGCTTCCGGAACCGGCCCAGGACGGGTTTCGGAACCTTCCGCTCCGGGACCTCGCCGGCCCCGAGCTGGAGGGCGGCGTAGCCGTGCTTCTCCGGGGTCTTCACTTCGACCACCACGGCCGGCTCGACCCGGATCACGGTGACCGGGACCGCCCGTCCCTCCCCGTCGAACCACTGGGTCATACCCACTTTGCGCCCCACAAGCTCCAGTGCCATCTTTCCCCTCACAGTTTGATCTCGATGTCGATCCCGGTGGGGAGCTCCACTTCCATGAGCGCGTTGATCGTGGCCGCGGTCGGCTCCCGGATGTCGATGAGCCGCCGGTGGACCTTCCGCTCGAAGTGCTCCATGGACCGCTTGTCCACGTGGGGGGAGCGGAGGACAGTGTACAGGCGCCGCTCGGTGGGGAGGGGAACCGGGCCGCACACCTTGGCCCGGCTCGCCAGCGCCGTGTCCACGATCTTGCGCACGGCGGCATCCACGAGCTCGTGGTCGTAGCTCTGGACCTTGATCCGTATCTTTTCCCTAGCCATCGTAGCCTCGACTCCTCAACACCGCGCGGGCAATGTCCTCCGGCACCACGTCGTACCGGGTGACCCGGAGGGTGTGCACTGCCCGTCCCTGGGTTAGGGACCTCAGTTGGGTGGTGTACCCAAAGGTCTCCCCGAGGGGGATCGCACAGCGGATGACCTCCACCACCCCTCGGTTGTGGACCGACTGGATCTGGCCTCGGCGACGACCGAGGTCCGATACCACCTCACCGAGATACTCGGTGGGCGTGATTATATCGCCCTCGGCAATCGGTTCCAGGAGGAAGACCCCCCCCTCGAGGAGCGCCCGGCGCAGGGCGTGGGTTCCACAGGCCTCAAACGCCACTTCGGAGGAGGCAGCCGGGTCGTAGCGGCCTCCGTGGAGGATCGCCCGGAGGTCGGTCACGGGGAACCCCCCCACCGGGCTCGCCCCAAGCCCCCCCTCCACCCCCTGGCGGACCGCCTCGACGAACGGCGAGGGGAGGACGTCCGGGGGGACCGCCGCCTGGAACTCGAACCCCGCCCCCCGGGGCAGGGGTTCAAACCGGAGGACGACCCGGGCGTACTGGCCCCGCCCGCCCACGGGCTGGTCCCACTCCTCCTCGACTTCGATCGGCCGGCGAAGGGTCTCCCGGTAGGCGACGATCGGCTGGCCCACCCGGTGGGGGACCCCGAACTCCTCCCGCACCCGCCGGAGCTGGACCTCGAGCTGGAGCTCCCCCATCCCCCCCACGAGGAGCTGCCCCGTCGCCTCGTCGTCCCGGACCTGGAACGTGGGGTCCTCCTGGGCGATCCGAGCAAGGGCCTCCCGAAGGGGACCCTCGTCCCGCTCGGAGCGGGGCTCCACCGCCAGGAACACCACGGGCTCCGGGAAGGCGATCCGCTCCAGGACGAGGGGGTGACTAGGATAGGTGAGGGTCTCCCCCGTGAGGACGGGGCCGGAGGCGATCGCCCCCACGATGTCCCCCGCCTCCGCCCCCTCCAGCCGCTCCCGGTGGTTGGCGTGGAGGCGAAACAGGCGCACCAGGCGCACCTTGCGGCCCGTCGTGGCGTTGAGGACGACCTCCCCCTCCGCCACCCTGCCCGCGTAGATCCTCGTGTAGAGGAGGCGCTCGGCGTACGGGTCGCTCGCCACCTTGAACACGAGGGCGAGGAACGGGTCGTCGGGGGTGGGACGACGGGTGACCTCTTGGCCGTCGAGGGTGTACCCGTGGACCGGGGGGGCCTCGTCGGGGGAGGGCAGGAAGTCCACCACGGCATCGAGGACGGGCTGAATGCCAATGTTCCCCAAGGCCGTTCCCCCGAGCACCGGGACCCACAGCCGCTCGATCGTCGCCCGGCGGATCGCCGCGAGGAGCTCGGGAAGGGAGGGGACCTCCCCCGCGAGGTACCGCTCCGCCACCGGGTCGGAGACCTCGGCCAGGGACTCCAGGAGCCGCTCCCGCCACACCTCCGCCTCGGAAAGGAGCGCCTCCGGGATCGGTAGGGCGTGGACGGTGCGGCCTTGGTCCTCCGGGTCCCACCGGAGGGCCCGCCACCGGACGAGGTCGACCATTCCCAGAAGCCGGCCCTCCCCATCCCGCCACGGGATGACCAAGGGAAGGGCGGTGGCGCCCAACTTCTCCACCATATCGTCCACCGCCCGGGCGAAGTCGGAGCCCACCCGGTCGAGCTTGTTCACAAACGCCAGCCGGGGAACCCGGTACCGGTCGGCTTGCCGCCACACCGCCTCGGACTGGGACTCCACCCCCTCGATCCCCGAAAAGAGGACGATCGCCCCGTCGAGGACCCTCAGGCTCCGCTCCACCTCGGCGGTGAAGTCGACGTGGCCCGGGGTGTCGATGATGTTGATCGCGTGATCGCGCCAGGCCACGGTGGTCGCGGCGGCGGTGATCGTGATCCCCCGCTCCCGCTCCTGGTCCATCCAGTCCATCTCCGTCGTCCCCTCGTGGACCTCCCCCATCCGGTGGATCTTCCCGGTATAGAAGAGGATCCGCTCAGTGAGCGTGGTCTTCCCGGCGTCGATGTGGGCGATCACGCCGATGTTGCGGATCCTACGGATGGGGTCCTCCGCCATCGGCGTGGGCGGGCGGGATTACCAGCGGTAGTGGGCGAACGCCCGGTTGGCCTCGGCCATGCGGTGGGCTTCCTGCTTTTTCTGGAAGGCCCCGCCGTCCCCGCGGGCCGCCGCCGCGAGCTCCCCGGCCAGGCGCTCGGCCATCGTCCGCTCGGAGCGGGCCCGGGCCGCCCCGACGATCCACCGCAGGGCGAGCATCGTCTGCCGATGAGGCGGGACCTCAAACGGGACCTGGTAGGCCGCTCCCCCCACCCGCCGGGAGCGGACCTCGATCTTGGGCATGCAGTTTTGAACCGCCTTCAAGAACGTGTCCAGGGCCGGCCCCTCCCCCCGCCGCTCGAGGAGATCGAACGCTTCGTACACCGTGCGCCGGGCCAGGGACTTCTTCCCATCCCACATCACGTAGTGGATGAACTTCTCCACGAGCTTGGAGCCGTGGCGGACGTCCGGAGCCACGTCCCGACCGGGGATGACGACGTCGAAGGTCGGCACCTAGCCCTCCTTGGGCCGGCGCATCCCGTACCGGGACCGGCCCTGGCGGCGGCCCTCCACCCCGGCGGCGTCGAGGGCCCCGCGGATGATGTGGTACTTCACCCCCGGGAGGTCCTTGACCCGTCCACCCCGGACGAGGACGAGGGAGTGCTCCTGGAGGTTGTGCCCCTCGCCGGGGATGTAGGCGGTGACCTCGCGGCCGTTGGAGAGGCGCACCCGGGCCACTTTCCGGAGCGCGGAGTTGGGCTTCTTCGGGGTCCGGGTGAACACCCGCAGGCACACCCCCCGCCGCTGGGGACACCCCGCGAGGGCCACGGACTTGCTTTTCTTCAGCTGCGGCTTGCGACCGCGCCGGACGAGTTGGTTGAACGTCGGCATATGGGCTCCTTTTCGAATGTTAGGCACCCCGGGGGGAGGTTTCAACTGGGGGAAGTCCCCTCCCGCCCCGGGAAGCCGGTCCCCACCGGGATCCTCTTCCCCACCATGAGGCACGGCTTGAGTCCGTCCAGGTAATCGTCCTCGCCCCGCAGGGCGGCATCGGCGAGGACCTTCGTCGTCCGCTCAAACGACGCCGCGGCAAGCCACGACTTCCGGAGGAGGGCCGCCCGGGAGATCCGCAGAAGCTCCCGCTCCCCCTGGGGAATCCGGTACTCCAGGAGCCGCACCGTCCTCGGCTCCCCGTGGACCTCGACCCGCGCCTGGCGGATCCCCAGGGCCACCGCCCGCTCGAGGGCCTCCCGGGTGAGGACCTCCCCGGCGTCGGCCACCGTGGCCCCGCCCCGGGAAAGGGGCGCCAGGAGCTTCGCCCCCACGAGCTCCTCCCGCCCGCGGCGGATCGCCTCGTTCTCCTCGGCCAGCCGCCGCACCTCCCGCTGGAAGATCTCCAGCGGGACCACGTCGTTGAGGAGGAAGGACGACTCCCCGGGGTCCACGATCCGGACGTTGTTGAGGATCTGGCGGATCACGACCTCGAAGTGCTTGTCGTTGATGTCCACCCCTTGGGAGCGGTAGACCTTCTGGAGCTCGGTGAGGAGGTACTCCCTCGTCTTCTGGACCCCGGCGACCTCCATGAGGTAGTGGGGCGGGATCACCCCCTTGGACACGGGCTCCCCTCGCTCCACCTTATCCCCCACCCGCACGGTCGCCGCCTCCTCGCACTCGACCTGGACGCGGTACCGAACGCGGACCGTGGCCCGATCCCCATGGGCCTCGACCCGCTCCACGAACACCACCTCTCCCCCGGGCAGGTCGGCCTGGAGGACCTCCTGCCCCTCCCGCAGGGGGGCCCCATGGTCTACCGTCGGGACGAGCTCCCCGGGGATGGGGAGGATGACGGCCCGGCTGCCCTCGGCCAGGACCGCCACCGAGCGGGGCCCGACGAGCACCGTCCCCCCCACCTCGGCCCGGACGACCAGGGACCGGGACCGGGTGGCGAGCTTCGTCCCCTCTTTCACCTCGTCCCCGTCGTGGACGAGGACCTGAGCTCCGTAGGGAACCTCGGCCTCCCACGTCTCCCCGCTCCGGGAGCGGACGACCACCCGGCGGACCCCGCCCTCCTGGCGAAGCTCCACCCGGCCGGAGAGCGGGGTCACCGGGGCCTCCACGTGGTACTCCCCGGTGAGGGCCTCCCCCTCGGCCACCGTCGCCCGGTGGTCCACCCGAAGCTCGACCCCGGGGGGCAGGGTGTACATCCGGTCGAGACCTCCTTCATCGAGGATCGCCAGGTACCGCTCGCCGTCCTCGGTGAACAGGAACGCCCGCCCGTCCAGGGGGCTGCGGAGGGACCGGAGGACCGCTGCGTCCACCTCTTCCCCCTCGGCGAAGGAGACGAGGGCTCGGGGGAGGACCAACGTGTAGGGGTCGGAGGTGATCTCCACCACCTCTTTCCCCGCCCGGGTCGTCTCGATCCGGGTGACCCGGCCCGTGAGGGGAGAGACGGTGGCGTGGGACGCCTTCGTTGTCTTGCGGGCCTCAAAGAGCTCCTCGGCCCGGGGAAGCCCCTGGGTGATGTCCACCCCGGCCACGCCGCCCGTGTGGAAGGTCCGCATCGTGAGCTGGGTCCCTGGCTCGCCGATCGACTGGGCGGCGATCACCCCGATCGCCGTCCCGAGCTCCACCAGGCGGTGGAACGCGAGGTCCAGCCCGTAGCACATCTGGCACACCCCACCCGGCGTCTGGCACAGGGCGGGGGAGCGGACCACGATCCGGGGCCGAACCCGCACCTCCCGGATCCCGGCTCCCCGCAGCTCCTCCACGAGCTCTGGGGTGAGGAGCTCCCCATCCCGGGCGAGGAGGGTTCCCTCCTCGGGGTGGTAGACCTCCCCCACCACCTTGCACAGGCCCAGCCGGTCGCCAAGCTTCTTGTCGGACAACTTGAGGTCCACCTCGAGGGTCCCCACGCGGCGGGCCGTCGCCCGGTCGAGGAGGATCCCCGCCTCGACCAGGGTCTCCCCCGTGGCCGGGTCCCGGATCGGCTCCGCCGTAACCCGGCCGTAGATCCGCTCCGGGATGTCCTCCATCACCTGCCCTTTGGGGGCGAAGTACAGGGGATCGATCTCCACCCCCTGCCGGGTCCCGCAGTCCCGCTCCTTGACCACCGCGTCCACGCAGGCGTCCACGAGGCGGCGGGTGAGGTAGCCCGCGCTCGCGGTTCGGAGCGCGGTGTCGGCGGTCCCCTTCCGGCCGCCGTGAGTGGAGATGAAGTACTCGAGGATCGACAGTCCCTCCCGGAAGTTGGAGATCACAGGCCACTCGATGACTCGACCCTGGGGGTCGGCCATCGGCCCCCGCATCCCCGCGAGCTGCTTCACCTGCCCCGCCGAGCCCCGGGCCCCCGAGGCGACGATGGAGTACACGGGGTTGAACGGCGTCCGGGCGAGGTTGGCCATCGTCGCCTTCTCCACCGCGTCCACCGTCTCCCGCCACACCCGGGTCACCGCCTGGTAGCGCTGTTCCTCCGTCGCCAGCCCCCGGCTGTACATCCGGTTGATCCGGTCCACCTTCGCCTGGGCGGCCCGGACGAGTTCCTCCTTCTCGGGGGGGATGACGCAGTCCGGAACCGCAATCGTAAGGCCAGAGAGGGTGGCGTAGCGGAATCCAATCGACTTGAGCTCGTCGAGGACCTGGGCCGTGCGCTCCCAGCCAAATCGGAGGTAGCACTCCTCGATCTTCCGCCGCACCTGGCGAACGTCGAAGGTCAGGGTGTAGTCCCGCAGCTCGGGGGGGAGGGCCCCGTTGAGGATCGCCCGCCCGAGGGTTGTCTCCACGAGCTCCCCATCGATCAGGATCCGGATCGGGGCGTGGAGGCTGAGCACCCCCCCCTCGTGGGCCTTGAGGGCCTCCTCCAGGGAGCGGAACGCCTTCCCTTTCCCCACCGCGTCCTTGTCGAGGAGGGTCAAGTAGTAGAACCCGTACACCTGGTCCTGGGTGGGGAGGGCGAGGGGCCGGCCGTGGGCCGGGGAGAGGGTGTTCCGGGAGGAGAGCATGAGGTCCCAGGCCTCCTGAACCGCCTCCTTCCCCAAGGGGAGGTGGACGGCCATCTGGTCCCCGTCGAAATCGGCGTTGTAGGACGGGCAGACGTGGGGATGGATCTGAATCGCGTCCCCATCCACGAGCACGGGCTGGAAGGCCTGGATCGAGAGGCGGTGGAGGGTGGGGGCGCGGTTGAGGAGGACCGGGTACTGGCGGATGAGGTCGTCCAGGGCGTCCCACACCTCGGGGAGCTCCCCGGCCAGGGCCCGGTTCTTGATCTCGTCGTAGTCCGCGTAGGGGAGGTTCTCCAGGCGGGCCAGGATGAACGGCTTGAAGAGCTCGAGGGCCATCTTCTTGGGGATCCCGCATTGGTGGAGCTTGAGCTCGGGGTTGACGACGATCACCGCCCGTCCGGAGTAGTCCACCCGGCGGCCGAGGAGGTGCCGGCGGAGGCGGCCTTGCTTCCCCTGGATCCGCTCGGAGAGGGACTTCAAGGGGCGGTTGTCCCGGCCCCGGATCGGGTTGTCCTTCTTCTCGTTGTGGATGAGGGCGTCCACCGCCTCCTGGAGCATCCGCCGCTCGTTGCGGAGGATGATCTCGGGGGCCCCCATCTCCCGGAGCTTCTTCAGGCGGTTGTTGCGGTTGATGATACGCCGGTAGAGGTCGTTGAGGTCCGTGGTGGCGAACTTCCCTCCCTCGAGCTGGATCATCGGCCGGAGGGCGGGCGGAAGGACGGGGATGACCTCGAGGACGAGGTCGCCGGGGTTGTTCCCCGACCGCCGGAGCTGGTCCACCACCTCCAGGCGATGGAGGATCCGCCGTCGCTCCCCCTGGTTCGCCGTCCGATCCAGTTCCTCCCACAGCTCCTCGGCCAGGGCCTCGAGGTCCAACGCCTCCAGGAGCTTCTTGATCCCCTCCGCCCCGGTGGCGGCCTCGAACCCCCCGGGGAAGCACCGCTCGTAGGCCCGGACCTCAAGGGAGGAGAGCTCCTGGCCCACCCGCAAGGGCACGTTCTCCCCCACCCGGACGACGACGTGGGCGAGGTTGTCCACGACTTCTTGGATCGGGGCCCCCTCGACCCCCTCGTAGCGGGCCCGCAGCATCTCGAACATCGTCTGGGAACAGAGCTCGCCCGCTGGCCGCTCGCACAGGGTCTCCCCCGCCTCCACGGTGTCCCCGTCCTCGACAAACAGCTCCGCATCGGCGGTCACCGGGTACTCGTGGCGCCCCACGACGAGGGCCCGGAACGTCTCCCCGTTGGCCAGCTTCCGCCCCTCGATCGTCACCTCGCCCGCCGCCTCGGCGGCCACGGGCGGGGCCTTGGCCACGAGGTACGCCGGCTCGACCTGGAACGTGAACACGGTGGCCAGGATCCGGACCTCGGTCCCATAGAGCGTTTCTCCCGGCCGAACCTTGGGGGAGGCGGACTGGGTAACAACGAACAGGTCCTCCCGCGAGGTCTCGGTCTCGTAATACGCGATCCGCCGCAGGTCCCGGCGCTTGATCCCGAGAAGCCGGGAGAGGGGGCTCGCCACCCCCTTGAGGTACCAGAAGTGGACGACCGGGCTCGCCAGGCGGATGTGGCCCATGTTCACCCGGCGCACCGAGGAGTCCGTGACGAGGACCCCGCACTTGTCGCACGTGATCCCCTCGTACTTCTTCCCCCGGTACTTGCCGCAGGAGCACTCGTAGTCGTTCTCCGGGCCAAAGATCTCCTCGGCGTACAGTCCCCCCCGCTCCGGCTTGTGGGTCCGGTAGTTGATCGTCTCGGAGTTCGTCACCTCACCCTTCGACCAGGAGAGCATCTCCTCGCTCGAGGCCAGCCCGAGCCGGATGCGGGCAATGTCATCCCCAGAAATGGCCACTCCGTATCACCTCAAATGGACGAGCAGGTCAGGCCGACGAACCCTCGGAGCCCCCCTGTCCGGAGCGGCCCCGGCGGTAGTCGGTCGTGTAGAATCCGCTTCCCTTGTAAACCACAGCAAAGCGCGGCAGCAGGCGGGTCACCTCCGCCGCACCGCATCCCGGGCACCGCACAAGCGAGCGGTCCCGGGGTGAACGAAGCTCCCGGAACTCGTTACCGCAGCGCGCACACCGGTAGCGATGAATGGGCATACGCATCCCTCCTTAGGACCGTGTACAGGGAACGTCCCTTCGCACGCGACCCAAAAGTCTACGCCCGATCTACGAGGGGATCAAGGTCGGCACGGCCGGTTCCTCGACGGGGAGCCGCATCCGCTGGGTTTCCCCCTCCCATTCGCAGCGGAACCGGACCTCCCACCCGGGCCCGAGGGAGAGGCCCGCGGCTTGGGCCATCCGCTCCGCGGCGGCCCTCACCACCCGCTCCCGCTCCCCGGGGGGCAAGGCGGCCCAGGGGGCCCGCAGGAGGGCGAGGGGGGAGCCGCTCATTTGGATGTACAGGCGGACGTCCGTGGGAAGGAACAGGGGCTGCAGGCGCACCTGCTCCTCGGGGGTCAACGCCACCACGAGGAGCGCCCCGGCCCCCAGGGGGTAGCAGTGCGGGAACTCCAGAAGCCGAACGTGGTTCTCCGTGAGGCCCACCGGAGCGCCCAGGGCCCGCAGCCGCCCGACGAACCCCGGGTCGGCGAGGAGGCACCTCCGCCCCTCACCTCGGTCCTCCAGCCCCGCAGCCCGGGCCGCCTCGGCAAGCCTCCGCTCCCCTGCGGGCTCGGCCGCCACGCCCAGCAACACCGAGCGGTCGACGTGCCCCGCCTCCTCGGCAGGGGTAGGCGGCAGCCGCTGAGCGGAGAGGGGACGGAGAACGCGCCCGGTGAGGCCCACGTCCCGGTCGAGTTCCCCGAGCTCCTCCCGGCCAAGCCCCCCCCGCCCCACCACCTCCCCGGTCACTATGAGGTCGGCCCCCAGGCGCCGGAGGATCCGCCCGGCCCGCTCCAGGAGAAGCCGGCGGCAGAACCCGCAAGGGAAGAGACCCTCCTCCGCGTGCCGATCCAGAGCGAGGAACGTCTTCTTCAGGGTGATGGACTGGAACCGCACGGCGCCTCCCCACCGCTGGACCTGAACGCCCACCCGCTCCTCGTGGGAGAAAAACGGGGCCCGGAAGTAGATCACCCGGACCAGCCGTACCCCGGCCTTCTCCGCCAGGTCCAGGGCAAGCGTGCTCGCCACCGATCCGGAGTAGAGGGCAACGGCTAGCGTCCGTCCTCCTTCACCGGCGGGGAAGGACGAGCCCGTAGGAGCCGTCCCCCCGGTGGAACAGGACCGCGGGCTGGTCGTCGTCGGCGTGGAAGAAGACGAGGAAGTCCCGTCCCCGCCGCTCCAGCTCCCTCACCGCGGCTTCCGGGGACAGGGGCTCGCGGACGTAGTCGTCCACGACCTCGATCTGGGGGCCGGACCGTTCCCGGCGGCCCGCGGGGGGGGAGGCGGGAGGGGCCTTCCGCGCCACCCGAAGCTGCTCCTTGTACCGCACCAGCTGCCGCTGCATCTTGTCCACTGCCTGGTCTACGGAAGCGTACATATCGTTTGTCTCGGCTTGGGCCTTGACCACCTTGTGGTTGACGAGGTACCCCATCATCTGGACCCGCTGGGCCGGGCCCTCGACCTCGAGGATGACGTGGAGTTTGGTGATCTTGTCGAAGTAGCGGGACAGGCTCTCCACTTTCTTCTCCACGTATTTTGTCAGAGCATCGGAGCCCGAGGTGTACCGCTCCTCGATGTGAAGCCTCATGATAAGGTGCCCTCCCTTTGAATGTATCTTACCATACTCAAGGAGGGACCGTCAAGAGGTGTACGCGAGATCACTCTCGGTTGGGGATAACTGGGCGATCCGGCGGCGAAGGTGGGCGGCGAGAGCGTGGAGTCCGGAGGCCCCAAGCTCCGCGGCAAACCCGGCAAACGCCCCCTCCACGTACTGACGAACCGTGCCCCGGTAGGTGGGTCCCCGGGCCAGCCGCTCGCACGCGATCAACCCCAGTTCGAGCGCGGCATGGGGAGGTTCGGCGCGGAGGACGGCCTCCGGGCAGTCGACCCACGCGGCGAGCTCCCCCACCGTGTAGGCCCGGGGCTCCCGGGATGCGAGGAACGCCACCACCCGCTGCTCGACCGGGGACAGGCGCTCCAGGCGCCGCACGAGGCGCTCGACCCGCAGGGCCACCGGCCCCGGGAGCTCGGGGAACGGCTCGCGAACCCGGTCTTCCTCGTCCAGCCCCCCTCGATCCGAGGGAAGCGCGAGATCCTTGGCCCCGAGCGAAAACCCGTCCGGGGACAGAGGGGCCGGGCCCTCCCGTTGGGTAAGGGCATCCAGCAGGCGCTCCCGCACCAGGCGCAGCTTGGGAGACTCCACCGGGCGGAAGGACGGGGTGTAGCCCCCGTGGAACGTGCTGCGGACCCGGATCGCCACCTTCCGGGCCAGGGCCCCGGCGAGGAAGATGCACTCCCCCACCCGAAGCTCGGTCACCCCCTCCTTGACCTCGGTCTTCCGCCAGGGGAGGAGCTCCCCGTACACCCGCATGTCCGCCTCGTGGACCACCCGGTGGAGGAAGAGCATCCCCGCCTGGGTCAGGACGTCCTTCTCCACCTTGGCTGAGCGCTGGGAGATGATCACCGTCCCCAGACCCCGCTTCCGGCCCCGGAGGGCGATCCGGACCACCACGTCCTTGATCCGGGTCCGGACCCCCTGGGGGATGAACTCGTGGCACTCCTCGATCCCGATCATGTAAGGGGTGCGGAGCCGGCCGGCGAGGGCCCACAGCCGGGTCAGGTACTCGAACAGAAGCGCCTCCCGCTCCGCCCCCACGAGATCGGAGACGTCGAGGATCACCGGCACCCCCTCGCGGAGGGAGAGCTCCGCGACCTCGGCGGCCGTGACCCGGTTGAGCTCGACGTCGGCGTGCTCCCCTTCCCCCAGGACGAGGACCTCGTACTTCTCCTTGAGCCCAAAGTACTCCCCGTCGATGTCGACGATGGACAGGGGGTAGCGGGCCTCCAGGAGCTCTTCAAAGATCACGCCGGCGGTGTTGGATTTCCCCGAGCCGCGGATCCCCAGCACGGCCACGCACTGGCCGACCACGTCGTCCACAGGGATGGAGAGCTCCGGACCCAAGTTGAGAACGCTCATCCCGGGGGACCCTACCGCGGAAGGGAGCCCCTCACCAGGCGCGGTGCGCATCGTCGGGGGGACAAAGGGAGGGCGGGGGCGTTACCCGTGGCCCTGGGCGAGCCGACGCGCCTCCCGGAGGGCCTCGTCCCGGGTCGTGATCTCCCCGGCCAGAATCCGCTCGTGGAGGTGGTGGAGGATCGCCCCCAGCCGGGGGCCGGGGGGAACCCCCAGGGCCTGGAGGTCGTCCCCGGTGAGGAGTTCCCGCGCCCGGCGGAGGCCCTCGATCCGGCGGAGGTGGACGAGGAGCTCGGCCGAACGGCGGAGGAGGGGGAGCCAGGCCGCACTCCGGTGGGCGCTCGCCTCCCCGTCGCAGACGACCACCCGGAGGAGGTCGGCGAACAGGGGGTACCGCCGGGGGAGATCCTCGGGCGGGGCCTCCCCGTCCTCCCCGTGGGCAAGGAGCTGGACCTGCTTTCCCAGGCCCATCTCCGGAAGGCGGGCCACCCGCATGTGCTCCCCCACGAGGTAGCTCACCCGCTCGACGTCCCGGCGGGGGAGCCGAAGTCGGGTCAGGGCCTCCGCGGCGATCCGCGCCCCCAGAGCGCAGTGCCCCCCCATGTTCTCCCCCCCGGAGCGGGAAAGGGCCGCGGGCTTGCCCACGTCGTGGAGGAGGATCGCCAGCTTGAGGAGGGGGTCGTCCCACAGCCCGTCGGCGACCCGGAGGGTGGCCAGGGTGTGGTCCAGGACGTCCCCCTCGGGGTGGTACTCCGGGGACTGGGGAACGCCCCGGAGGGCCGCGACCTCGGGAAGCACGTGGGGGAGAAGCCCGAGGTCCTCCAGAAAGGCGACCCCGCCCGCGGCCCGGGGGGTGGCGAGGGTCCGGAGGAGCTCGTCCCGGATCCGTTCCCACGCCACGGCGGCGATCCGCGGGGCGGAGGCCCGAATCGCCTCCGTCGTCTTCTCCTCAATCCGGAACCCCAGTTGGCACGCCAGTCTCACCGCCCGGAGCATCCGGAGGTGGTCCTCGGCAAACCGCCGCCGGGGGTCGCCGATCGCCCGGATGAGCCCGGCCTGGAGATCGGCGATCCCCCCGACCCAGTCGATCACCTCCCCGTCGGGCGTGGCCACGAGGGCGTTCACCGTGAAGTCCCGCCGCCGGAGGTCCTCCTCGAGGGTCCCCCACCGGACCTCGTCCGGCCGGCGCCCGTCCGAATAGCCCCGTTCGGTGCGGAACGTGGCCACCTCGTAGTGCTTCCCGTCGGGAGACACGACGACCACCACCCCAAAGCTCTCCCCCACCGTCAGCACCCGGTGGTCGGGGAAGAGGCGGCGGACCTCCTCGGGCGGGGCGGAGGTGGCGATGTCCACGTCCCCGGGGGTGAACCCCTCGCCCCGGAGCTCGGCAGCCACGGCGTCGCGGACGACCCCGCCCACGAACACCGCCGTGTGGCCAGCGGCAGCCAGGCGCCGGACGATCTCCACCGCCCAGGGGTGGCCCGCGACGAGGCGATCGATCGGAAGCCGCACCCAAGATTATGGCCCGGTTGCGGCGGACCTGCACCAGGGCTAGGATTCGCCCGCAAGGGGGTCGGTGATGGAGCACGAACTATTGAAGCAGGCCCGGGGCCACATGGCCCGCACCCTGGACGTCCTCCACGGGGAACTCGCCAAGATCCACACCGGTCGGGCCAACCCCGCCCTCGTGGAGGGGGTGGTCGTGGACTACTACGGGACCCCCACCCCCCTCCGCCACATCGCCCACGTCGTGGCCCCAGATCCGGATTTGATCATGATCCGACCGTTTGACCGCTCCCAACTCCCCGCCATCGAGAAGGCCATCCTTGCCGCCGGCCTGGGCCTCAATCCCCAGAACGACGGCCAGGTGGTCCGGATCAAGGTCCCCCGGCTCTCGGAGGAGCGGCGCCAGGAGCTCGTGAAGCTCGTCGGGAAAAAGGCCGAGGAGGCCCGAATCGCCCTTCGGAACGTCCGCCGGGAGGTGCGAGAGAAGCTCGAGGTGGAGAAAAAGGACGGCCGGATGAGCGAGGACGACCACCACCGGCTCCAGAAGGCCCTCGATGACCTCACGGCGGAACACGTGAAGCGGGTGGACGAGCTTGCGGAGAAGAAGGCCCAAGAGATGCGAACCCTGTGAGCGGGTCTGGGGTGGGGCCCTGGACGCTGGGCTTGGGGAGGCGGTGGTCCTCGCTCTTCCGGTGGCAGGCGGGTTGGCCCTACTCGGTTGGCAGTGGCCGGTGGGGGTGCTGGTCGGCCTGGCCAGCGTGGTCGCCGGACGCCTCGTGCGACGGGGGCTCGTGAGGGTCGTTCGGCGCGAGGGAGGAGGCGGGCTGGCTGCGGGGCTTGGGGGAACCCTCCGCCACCTCCTCGTCTCCCTCCTCGCCCTGGGGGGGATCGGGCTGGGGCTTCCTCCGTGGGCAGTGATCGCCGGGCTCCTCCTTCCCACGGCCGGCCGGTGGGCCTGGACGGTGCGCCTTGCGCGGACCCCTGGGTAGCCCGTTCACCCTCCGCCTTCGGGTGGGGGGGATCGAGCTCGCCTTCGACCCTGTCGTCGTCGCGGTCGGGCTTGGGGTGACCGCGGCCCTGGCCCTCCTCTTCCTGTGGGTTCGGCGGGGGCTTCCCCGGGACCCCGACGCCCCCCTCTCCCGACGGGCCGCCGCCGTGGCGTGGGCCGCGGACTTCTTCCAGGACCAGGTCCTCGGGGGGGCGGCCCCCGCCCTCGCCGGGCGCCTCCTCCCCCTCGTCGTCGCCCTCTTCCTCTACGTCCTCCTCTGCAACTGGGCGGGGATCCTCCCCATTCCGTACGCCGTCTCCCCCACCCAAAACCTCAACGTGACCGTGGGCCTGGCCCTGATGGTTTACGGGCTGACCCACGTCTACGGGGTCCGGTCCAAAGGGGTCCTCGGGCACCTCAAGGGGTACTTGGAGCCGTTCCCGTTCCTCCTCCCCCTCAACGTGGTCGGGGACGTGGGGCGGACCCTGTCCCACGGGTTCCGTCTGTTTGGCAACATCCTCGGGGGGGCCCTCCTCACCGCGGTGATGGGGAGGCTGTTCGCCCCGGTGGTCGTCCCGGCGGCCCTCAACCTCTGGTTCGGGCTGGGGATGGGGCTCATTCAGGCCCTGGTGTTCACGCTGTTGGCGGTGGCGTACATCCGCGCCACGGCCGAATAGGAGGTCACATGGATCCACAGGCCCTTGTCGAGGCCGCGAAGTACCTCGCGGCGGGCATCTGCATGGGGATCGGGGCGATCGGCCCCGGGGTCGGCGAGGGGATCATCGGTGCCCACGCCCTGGACGCGATGGCCCGCCAGCCGGAGATGGCCACCACCCTCCTCCGGACGATGGTCATCGCCGACGCCATCGCCGAGACGACGGGGATCTACTCCCTCGTCGTGGCCCTCGTGCTCCTGTTCGTCGTCTAGGGGGAAGGCGTGGCGCTGGAGCTCGGAACCCTCCTCTTCAACCTCGTCAACTTCGCCCTGGTCGTTCTGGTCGTCCGCTGGGCGCTCCGGAGGTGGATCCTCCCCTGGCTCGACGCCCGCCGGGCAGCCGAGGAGGCGCGGCTGCAGCGGGCGGCGGAGCTCGAGGCCCAGGCCGAGGAGCTCCGGCGGGAGCGGGAGGAGGCCCTGGCGGCCGCGAACCGCCGGGCAAGGGAAATCGTGGCCCAAGCCGAGGCCGAGGCTCAGGCGATCCT
Organism: Candidatus Bipolaricaulota bacterium; assembly: GCA_938084715.1. Lineage (GTDB taxonomy): Bacteria > Bipolaricaulota > Bipolaricaulia > Bipolaricaulales > Bipolaricaulaceae > Bipolaricaulis. The sequence continues at coordinate 72,689 of CALKES010000001.1, forward strand.
CCGCCAGGCCCGGGCGGAGGCGCGGTCCCAGGCCCAGGCGGTCCTCGCCGAGGCGGAGCGGGCCGCGGCGCGGGCCCAAGAGGAAGCCTTGGCCTCCCTCCGGGCAGCCTACGCCGAGCTCGTCCTCCAAGGCGCGGCCCGGGTCCTCGCCCGGGAGGTCCGGCCCGAGGACCACGTCCGGCTTCTCGAAGAACTCGCCGCCCGGGTCGACGCCCGCCTCCTCCAGTAGCTATGCCGACCGCCGAACTCGCCCGACCCTACGCCCAGGCCCTCTACGCCGTTGGAGAGGCCGAAGGGGCCGTGGAACGCCTCCGGGAGGACCTCGCCCTCCTCGCGGCCTTATGGGAGGGGGAAGTCCGCGCCTTCCTCACCCACCCCCTCGTCCCGGCCCCGGCCAAGGAGGACCTCCTCGCCCGGGCCCTTGCGGACCGGGTCCACCCCCTGACCTTGAACCTCGTCCGGCTCCTCGTCCGACGGGGGCGGGCCGCCCTTCTCCCCGAGCTGGGGGCGGCGTTCGAGCGTGAGGAGGAGGAGCGGGGCCGGGCGTACCACGTGGGGGTTCGAACCGCCCAGCCCCTGACCCCGGAGGCCCGGGAGGCCCTCCGGAGGAGGCTCGCCACCCTCCTGGGGGGAACCGTTGTTCTCGACGAAGAGCTCGACCCCGCGCTCCTCGGGGGGGCCGAGCTCCACGTCCGCGGCCGCCGGGCCGACGCCTCCCTCCGGGGCCGCCTAGAGGCCCTCGCCCACCGGCTAGGAGGTCGCCCATGAGTCCACGAGGCGACGAGATCGCCGCCATCCTCAAGAAGCAGATCCAGGAGCTCGACCTCGATCTCAAGATGGAGGAGGTCGGTGTTGTGGTCGAGGTTGGGGACGGGATCGCCCGAATCTGGGGCCTCCGCTCGGCGATGGCGTCCGAGCTTCTCGAGTTCCCCGGGGGAGTCCAGGGCCTCGTCCTCGACCTTGGCGAGGACTCGGTCGGGGTGGCGATCCTCGGCCCCGACGAGGGGATTCGAGAGGGGGACGAGGTCCGCCGGACGGGCCGCGTCCTCTCGACCCCGGTGGGGAAAGGGTTCCTCGGCCGCGTCGTCGACCCCTTGGGGACACCCCTGGACGGCGGAGGCCCGATCATCCCCGAGGGGCACCGGAAAACGGACGAGAAGGCCCCGGGGGTCATCGCCCGCCAGCCGGTGAACACGCCGCTGCAGACGGGGATCAAGTGCATCGACGCCCTGACCCCCATCGGCCGGGGGCAGCGGGAGCTCATCATCGGGGACCGCCGGACCGGGAAGACGGCGATCGCCCTGGACACGATCATCCACCAGAAGGGCCAGGGCGTGTACTGCATCTACGTCGCCATCGGCCAGAAGTCGTCCACGATCGCCAAGGCGGTGGATGCCCTGCGGCGGCACGGGGCGATGGAGTACACGACCGTCGTCGCCGCCCCGGCCGAGGCCCCGACGCCCCTCCAGTACATCGCCCCCTACGCCGGGTGCGCCATGGGGGAGTACTTCCGCGACCGGGGGGAGGACGCCCTGGTGATCTACGACGACCTCTCCAAGCACGCGGTCGCCTACCGGGAGATCTCGCTTCTCCTCCGCCGGCCCCCGGGCCGGGAGGCGTACCCGGGGGACATCTTCTACACCCACTCCCGGCTTCTGGAGCGGGCGGCCCGGATGAGCGACGCCCACGGCGGGGGGTCCCTCACCGCGCTGCCCATCGTCGAGACCAAGGCCGGGGACATCACGGCCTACATCTCCACGAACCTCATCTCGATCACCGACGGCCAGATTTACCTCGAGGCGGACCTGTTCAACAAGGGGCAGCGGCCGGCGATGAACGTAGGGCTTTCGGTCTCGCGGGTCGGGGGGGCGGCCCAGGTCCCGGCAATGAAGGAGGTGGCGGGCCAGCTCCGGCTGGAGCTCGCCCAGTACCGGGACCTCGCCGCGTTCGCCGAGTTCGCCCAGGAGCTCGACGAGGCCTCCCAGGCCCAGCTTGCCCGGGGGCAGCGGGTGATGGAAATCCTGAACCAAGACCAATTCTCCCCCCTTCCGGTGGAGGAGCAGGTGGCGGTCCTCTACGCCGCAGTGGGGGGGCACCTCGATGGAATCCCGGTGGACGCGGTTCGGGAATTCGAGCGGGGGTTCCTCTCCTTCCTCCGGGAGCAGCACCCCGGGGTCCTGGCCGCCCTGCGGGCGGAGCGGCGCCTCACCGACGCCGTCCGGGAGAGCCTGGAGGAGGCCCTGCACCAGTTCCGGGAGGGGTTTAGGGCCTGATGGGCGCCCGGGTTCGCCTCATCCGCCGCCGGATCGGGAACGTCCGCCACGTGCGGCAGATCACGAAGGCGATGTACACGATCGCCGCGACCCAGGTCGTCCGCCGCAAAAAGGCCCTCCTGGCCGCCCGACCGTTCACTGAGACCCTGGGGCCTGTCTTCGCCTCCGTCGCCGCGGCCGCCCGCCGGGAGGGGATCGTCCACCCCCTCCTCCAGGGGTCCGGTCGCCCGGGGACGGCGATCCTCGTGGTCAACGCCGACCGGGGCCTGTGCGGCCGCTACGTAGGCGACGTCAACCGGGCCGCCGCCGCCCTTGCCCAAGGCAAGGACCCGGCCCTGATCCTCGCCGGAGGGGAGAAGGCCGTCCTCCACTTCCGCCGGGGGCCGGGGAGGCTAGCCCAGGCCTACGTTCGGGTCCTCGACCGGCCGAGCCTCCCCCTCGCCCAGCGGATCACCGACGACCTCCTCGCCCTCTATGGAACTGAGGCTGGCGAGGCCTACGCCGTCTACACCTTCTTCCGGGGGGAGCTCGCCCAGGTCGTGCGGACCGAGCGGCTCCTCCCCTTCGACCTCCTCCCTGGAGAAGGGCGCGACCTCCTCGTCGAGCCCGACCTCCCGCGGCTTCTGGACGCCCTGGGACGGCTCTATCTCACGGGGAAGGTCCTGCGGATCCTCCTTGAGGCGAAGGCCTCCGAACACGCCCTCCGCCGCCAGGCGATGAAGGCGGCCACCGACAACGCCGATGAGCTCCTGGAGAAGCTCACCCTGGCCTACAATAAGGCCCGCCAGCACCGGATCACGGCGGAGCTCGCCGACATCATGGGCGGGGCCGAGGCCCTGCGGGAGGAAGGATGACCGAGCATCGAGAAGTTTCCACGGGCAAGATCCTTGTCATTCGCGGGCCGGTGGTGGATGTCCGGTTCCCCCCAGGCCGGCTCCCGCCCCTCCGCCAGGCCCTCCGGGTCCCCCGGGAGGGGGGGGACCTCGTCCTCGAGGTGGCCCAGCACCTGGGGGACTCCACGGTCCGGGCGGTGGCCATGGACTCCACCGACGGCCTCCGCCGGGGGGACGAGGTTCTGGACACCGGCGGGCCGATCACGGTCCCCGTGGGCCCGGAGACCCTGGGGCGGATGTTCGACCTCACGGGACACCCCATCGACGAGCTCCCCCCTCCCCCGGCCAAGAAGCGGTACCCCATCCACCGTGAGCCCCCGCCGCTGGCGGACCTCTCCGTCGAGGACGAGGTCCTGGAGACGGGAATCAAGGTCATCGACCTCATCGCCCCGATCCCCAAGGGGGGGAAGGTGGGGCTGTTTGGGGGCGCCGGGGTGGGGAAGACCGTCCTCATCATGGAGCTCATCCGGGCCATCGCCTACGAGCACCAGGGGTACTCGGTGTTCGCCGGAGTGGGGGAGCGGTCGCGGGAGGGTAACGAGCTGTACCTGGCGATGAAGGAGTCCGGGGTCCTCCCAAACACCGTCCTCGTCTACGGCCAGATGAACGAGCCGCCGGGGGCCCGGTTCCGGGTTGGGCTCTCGGGGGTCACGATGGCCGAGTACTTCCGCGACGAGGAGGGGAAAGACGTCCTCCTGTTCATCGACAACATCTTCCGGTTCGCCCAAGCTGGAAGCGAGGTCTCGGCGCTCCTGGGGCGGATGCCGTCGGAGGTCGGCTACCAGCCAACCCTCGCCACGGAGATGGCCGAGCTCCAGGAGCGGATCACCTCCACCCGCCGGGGATCGATCACCGCCGTCCAGGCGGTGTTCGTCCCCGCCGACGACCTCACGGATCCCGCGCCCGCCACGGTGTTCGCCCACCTCGATGCCACGATCACCCTCACCCGGGAGCTCGCCGAGAAGGGGATCTACCCGGCGGTGGACCCCTTGCAGTCCGACTCCCGGCTCATGGACCCCCGGGTCCTCTCCCGGGAGCACTACGCGGTGGCCCAGCGGACCCGGGCCATCCTCCAGCGGAACCAAGACCTCCAGGACATCATCGCGATCATGGGGATGGAGGAGCTCTCCGAGGAGGACCGGACCACGGTGATGCGGGCCCGGAAGATCCAGCGCTTTATGGCCCAGCCGTTCCACGTGGCCGAGCACTTCACCGGCCGTCCCGGGGCCTACGTCCGGATCGAGGACACGGTCCGGGGGTTCCGGATGATCTGCGACGGGGAGCTGGATGACGTCCCGGAACAGGCGTTCTACATGGCGGGGACGATCGACGAGGTCCTCGCCCGGACGGGGAAGAAGTAACCCGCGGGTGACGAGGGCGGGCGCCAGAGCAAGGTTCCAGGGGTCGCGCCTCCTTGGCGCAGGGGGGGTGCTCCTCCTGGCGTGCCTCCTCTCCTGTGCCCCCCGCCCCGAAGGGGACGCCCTCCCCTGCACCGTGACCCTTCGACCCGGGGACTCGATCCAGCGGGCCGTGGACGAAGCACCGCCGGGTGCCGTCCTCTGTCTTCCCCGCGGAACGTGGACCGAGACGGTGGTGATCCGAAAGCCCCTGACCCTCCAGGGGGCGGGGGCGACCCGGACCACGGTCCGGGGCCGGGACCTATCCCGCCCCGTCCTCACCGTGGGGCCTCTGGAACCCGCGGGGGAAGTCGTCCTTCGTGGGATCACCTTCGCTGACGCCGCGGGGACCTGCGCCGCCCCCGGGGGATGCGCCCACGGCCTCCTCGTGACCGGACCGGCCGCCGTCCGGGCTGAGGGCTGCGCGTTTTCCGGGAACGGGGGATCCGGGGTCGCCGCCGAGGGTAAGGCGCGGGTCACCCTCCTCAACTGCACGCTCCGAGACAACGTGGGATACGGGATCTTCGCCCAGGGGGAGGCCGAAGTGGTGGCTACCTCGATCACCGTGGCCGGGTGCCGGAGCGGCGGGGTTTGGCTTGCGGGCGACGCCCGGCTCTCCCTCACCGCTTCAGCGGTGCGGGGAGGCGAGGGTCCGGGAGCTTGGGTGAGGGACCGCAGCTCCTTGGTCGCCTCCCAGTCCACGTTCGCCGACTGCGGGGGGCACGGGGTGTGGGTTCGCGACGGGGCGACGGCCGAGCTCACCGGATGCACGATTGCCCGGGCGAGGGACGCCGGGGCGTGGGCCGAGGGACAAGGCCAGCTCCTCCTCACCGATTCCACCGTGGTGGGGATCTGGAACGGGGTTGAGGTCCGGGGGAGCGCGTCGGCCCGCCTGGAGCGGACCACGGTCGCCGACGTCCGCTGGGACGGGGTCAAGGCCTCGGGCCGGACTCAGGTCGCCCTCGTGGGCTCCACCCTCCGCAACGGACGGGGGAGCGGGATCCGGATCGAGGGGCTGGCCCAGGTCGAACTGCGAGATAACCGGATCGAGGGCTGGCAGGCCCAAGGGGTCCTGGCCTTGTCCGGGGCCCAGCCGATCGGTGCGGGGAACCGGATGGCGGGCAACGGGATCGACCTCGTGGGCAACCTCTCGGGGGCGCTGCGGGCCCCCCTCCGCGAGCCCCTTGCGGATACGTTGCGCTTCCCTTCCCCCGGCTACTCCACGCTCCAGGAGGCGATCGACGCCCTGCGCCCCGGGGGAACGGTGGTGGTCGCCGAGGGGACCTTCGTCGGGGGGATCACCGTGGGGAAGCCCGTCCGGATCGAGGGGGAGGGAACGGTCCTCCTCACCGCCCGCTCGGCGGGGGAGGTCCCCGTGGCCTCCCTCGTGGGGGGAGCTGACCTCGTGCTGGTGGGGATCTCCCTCGGGTTCGGCTCCGAGGGCCTGATCCTTGGGGCCGACGCCCGGGCGGAGCTCGCGGACTGCGTCGTCTCCGACCACCGCCGGGGCGTCCACGCCTCAGACCGAGCCGAGGTGGTCCTCCTCCGCTGCCGCCTGTCCCGGAACAGCCAGGGGGGGATGGGGCTGTGGGGCGAGTCCCGGGGGCAGGTCCTCGACTGCACCTTCACCGCCAACGGTGTGTTCGGGATCGCGGTCGGAGACGCCGCCCAGCTCGAACTCGGGAGGACGCTCATCACCCAGACCGCCGGCGACGGAGCGCTCGTCCTCAGGGATCGGGCCCAGGCCCGCATCGAGGGAAACACGTTCCTCCGCAACGACGGGATCGGCGTTGCCCTCTACCACCGGCTGTGCTTGGGAACGGGGGCGACGTTCCGCGGCCGGGTGAGCGGAGGGGAGAACAGCTTCGCAGGGAACCGCGCCGGCGACACCTGCCCTGCGGAGCTTGCGTTCCTTGCCACCGCCGGTGGCGAACTGGACTGGCAGCGCTAGATCACGAGCCGGGCGAAGCGGAGCTTCCCCGCCCGCAGGACCGCCCCCGCCCGGACCGGGACCCGCTCCCGGGCCGACTTCACCCGCTCCCCGTCGATCTCCACCGCCCCGCCCTCCACGAGCCGCCGGGCCTCGGACCGGGAGGAGGCGAACCCCGCTTCCATAAGGAGATCCACGATGTTCGCCGTCCGCTCGGCGTCGAGGAGGGCCCCCACGAGAACCGTGGGCATGTCCTCCGGGGGCTGTTCAGCCTCGAACACGCGCTCGAAATGCTCCTTCCCCCGCTCCGCCCCCTCCTCCCCGTGGAGCCAGGCGACGATCGTCCACGCCAGGCGCTTCTTGGCCTCCTTGGGATGGAGGGAGGCCACCTCCTCCCACGGGGTGTCCGTGAGGAGCGTGTAGTACTGGGGCATGAGCTCGTCCGGGAGGGCCATGATCTTCCCAAACTGTTCCTCAGGCTCCTCGGCCACCCCGATGTAGTTCCCCCGCGACTGGGACATGGCGAACGTCCCGTCGGTCCCTATGAGGAGGGGCATCGTGAGGATGACCTGGGGCTCCTGGCCGTACGCTTCTTGGATGTCCCGCCCGATGAGGAGGTTGAACCGCTGGTCCGAGCCCCCCAACTCCACGTCGGCCCGGATCGCGACCGAGTCGTAGGCCTGGGCGAGGGGGTAAAGGAACTCCATGATCGTGATCGGGGACCCCTCCCGAAACCGCCGCTGGAAGTCGTCCCGCTCGAGCATCCGGGCCACGGTGTACCGGGCGGTGAGCCCGACCACCTGGGCCAGGGTCAGCTTCTCCAGCCACTCCGAGTTGTAGCGGACCTCGGCCCTCCGGGGATCGAGGATCCGGAACGCCTGCTCGCGGTAGGTGCGCATGTTCCGCTCGATCTCCTCGGGGGACATCGGCTCCCGGGTCTTCGATTTCCCCGAGGGATCCCCGATCCTCCGGGTGAAGTCCCCCACCACGAGCACGGCTGTGTGCCCGAGGTCTTGGAACACCCGAAGCTTCCGCAGGACCACGGCGTGCCCGAGGGTGAGCTGAGACGCCGAGGGGTCGATCCCCAGCTTCACCCGAAGGGGCCTCCCCGATCGCAGCGACCGCTCGATCCGTCGGAGGAGCTCCTCCCGGGGAAGGAGGGTTTCCACGTTCTTCTCGATGAGCGCGACTTGGCGCTCCGCTTCCTGTCTTGTATCCATGCTCTTCATCCACCCCTAGACAACGACGGCCGACACCACCCGATCCCCCGGCTCCACTTGAATCAGCCGGACCCCGCGGGCGTAGCGGGAGAACGTGCTCACCTGAGCGGCCGGGAAGCGGATCACCTTCCCCCCCGCCGTGGACAGGGCCACCTCGTCGTCCTCCGCCACGAGGATCGCCGTGACCAGGGACCGGGCCTGGTCGTCGAGCTTGATCCCAATCACCCCCCGCCCCCCGCGGCCCTGGCGGGGAAGGTCGGGGAGCTCGACGCGCTTCCCCTGCCCCCCTTCGGTCACAAAGAGAAGCCGCCTCCCCTCCACACCGGGGGGGAGCCAGACGAGGCCCACCACCCGGTCCTCCGGAACGAGCCGGATCCCGATCACGCCCTTGGAGGGCCGGCGAGTGAGCCGGACCTCCTCCTCGGGGAAGCGGATGACATGGCCCCCCGCGGTGGCGAGGATCACGTCCCCCCCGCCCCCGGTGATCGCCACGTCCACGAGCCGGTCCTCCTCGGGGATCGAGTGGGCGAGGATCCCTTTCGTGTGGGCGTTGGCGTAGTCGGAGAGGGCGTTGCGGTTCACGATCCCCTGCCGGGTGGCGAGGAGGGCGTAGCCTGCTTCGTACCCCTCCACTGGGAGCACGGCCCGGATCTCCTCGTCGAGGTCCATCTCCAGGAACTGGCGGAGGTTCTTCCCCACCGAGTCCCGGTCCCCAAGCTCGAGGCGCCCGAGGGGGAGCTTGAACACCCGCCCGCGGTCGGTGAAGACGAGGAGGTCCTGGTGGGTGTGGGCGGCGACCATCGTCCGGAGGTAGTCGCCCTCTTTCGGGCGGATCCCGATCACGCCCTTGCCCCCGCGGCCCTGGGCCCGGTACGCCTCGCACTCCGTGGGGTTCACGTACCCCTTGCTCGTGACACAGAGGATCACGTCCCGGCGGGGGGCCATCTCCGCCCCAAGGTCTCCCTCGTCCACGGCGTCCACGATCGCGGTGCGCCGCCCATCCCCGTACTGACGGGCGATCCCCTGGAGCTCCTCCCGAATGAGCCCGTCCAGGCGCCGGGGGTCAGCCAGGACCGCCTCGTACTCTTTGATTTTGGCCGTCAGCTCCTGGAGCTCCTCGTCCACTTTCCGCCGCTCGAGCTTGGTGAGCTGCCCCAGGCGCATCTTGAGGACGGCGTCGGCTTGCTTGGGGGACAGCCCCACCTCCGCCACGAGGAGGGCCTCGGCCTCCTCGGGCTCGGCCGCCCCCCGGATGATCTCGATCACCTGGTCGAGGTGGGCGAGGGCGAGCCGGAACCCCTCGAGGAGGTGGGCCCGCTCCCGGGCCTCCTTCAGGCGGTGCTCGGTCCGCCGGCGGACGGTCGCTCGACGGAAGGCGAGGAACGCCCGAAGGAGCTCAGGGAGCGAGAGCGTGCGGGGGTTTCCATCCTGGATCACGAGGAAGTGGCAGGCAAACGTACGCTCAAGCGGCGTCAGCCGAAACAGCCGGGCCAAGACGCGGTGCCCATCGGCCCCCCGCTTGAGCTCGACCACCACCCGCAACCCCTCCCGGTCCGACTCGTCCCGGAGATCGGCGATCCCCTCGATTGCCCCGTCTTTAGCCTTCTCCGCGATCGTCTCGAGAAGCGCGGACTTCCGAACCTGGTAGGGGATCTCGGTGATCACAATCCGGTCGTCCTCCACAAACGCCCGGCCGCGGAGGGTGAGCTTCCCTTCCCCGGTCTCATAGGCCGCGCGGATCCCGTCCCGGCCCACCACGATCCCTCCCGTGGGGAAGTCGGGCCCGGGGAGGAGGGGCAGGAGCTCGCCCACCGTCGCCTCGGGATGATCCAGGACGTGGAGCGTGGCCGCGACGAGCTCCCCGAGGTTGTGGGGGGGGATCTGGGTCGTCATCCCCACCGAAATCCCCCACGCCCCATTGGCGAGGAGGTGGGGGAACCGAACGGGCAGGACCTCCGGCTCCAGGAGGGACCCGTCGAAGTTCGGGACGAAGTCCACCGTGTTCTCATCGAGCTCGTCGAGGAACTCCCGGGCAATCGGGGCCAGGCGGGCTTCCGTGTACCGCATCGCCGCCGGCTCGTCCCCGTCCACCGAGCCGAAGTTCCCCTGCCCGTCCACCAAGGGGTAGCGGGTGGAGAAGGGCTGGGCCAGGGTCACCATCGCCTCGTACACGGCCATGTCCCCGTGGGGGTGGAACTTCCCCATCACCTCCCCCACGATGCGGGCCGACTTCTTGGGAGGGCGGCCCGGAAGGAGCCCGAGCTCCCGGAACCCATAGAGGATCCTTCGCTGAACGGGCTTCAGGCCATCGCGGACGTCGGGGACGGCCCGGGAGCGGATCACGGAGACGGCGTAGTCGATGTACGACTGCTCCATCTCGTCTTCGATGAACGCGGTCTCGATCCGTTCTGGCATGGGAAGTTGCGGGACCCCATTGTACGGAACGACCCCTTTCCCCACAAGGCAAGACCTGATCAGCCTCGGCTGCGGCCCGGGGAGGGTTGAGCGGGGCTGGGGGCCGCTGTATACAGACTATATCAAGGGTGCATGGCGGGAGAACCCAGGGGCCTTACCCGTTCCGTTCGCCCTCGTCCTAGTCCCCCATGCCCCCCAACGATCCGGGAGGTGATAGTTGGGGCCAGGGAGGCCCCGCGAGTCGGTCGAGGAAGCCGAGAAGCGAGGAGACCGGGGCGTTCTCCCCTGGGTGGGCGAGGGACGGGTGGGCCTGCGCGAAATTCCCAACCCCAAGAGGTCCCAGGAGAGGGCGCGGAGCTAGTCGCAGGCCCAAGGAGGAAGACGGATGAAGAAGCTAGTGGCGCTTGCGTTGGTGGCAGTGGTGGGGCTCGTCGGCCTGGCCCAGCGGAAGGGGGCGTGGGTCGACGAGGTGGTGCTCCTGGAGGAGCCGAGCACGGGGAAGGCCATCG
>CALKES010000002.1 GCA_938084715.1 Candidatus Bipolaricaulota bacterium
ATGTCGGCCCCGGACATCACCGAAGAGGACGTCCGGGCAGTGGCGGACGTGGTCCGCTCCGGACGTCTGGCCCTCGGCCCGAAGACGGAGGAGTTCGAGCGCCGGATCGCTGACTACGTGGGCGGCAGACACGCCGTTGCCGTGAGCTCGGGCACGACCGCGCTCCACCTCCTGGTCCGGGCCCTTGGGATCGGCCCCGGGGACGAGGTCGTTGTTCCCTCGTTCACGTTTGCCGCAAGCGTGAATGTGGTCCTCTACGAACGGGCGGCACCGGTGTTCGTAGATATAGAGCCTGATACGTACAACCTCGACCCGGACGATGTGGAGCGCAAGATCACGCCCCGCACGAAAGCGATCATCGCCGTAGATGTGTTCGGCCATGCTGCTGAGTGGGACGCGATCCTGAAGGTTGCGGAGAAGCACGGCCTTCGGGTGATCGACGACGCCTGCGAGGCCCTCGGGGGGGAGTACAGGGGGAAAAAGCTTGGCCAGTTTGGGGACGCGGCGACCTTCGCCTTCTACCCCAACAAGCAGATGACCACGGGCGAGGGTGGGGTGATTGTCACCGACTCCCCGGAGCTTGCGTCCTTATGCCGAAGCCTGCGCAACCAGGGCCGGGGAGAGATGGGTTCGTGGCTTGAGCACGAGCGGTTGGGGTACAACTACCGCATGACGGAGATGTCGGCGGCGCTGGGGATCTCGCAACTGGGGCGGATCGAGGCCCTCCTCGCCAAGAGAGATCGGGTAGCCCGGATGTACACGGAGCGGCTCGCGGGCCTGGACTTCATCCGCCCGCCGGCGGTCCGCCCCCACGTGCGGATGAGCTGGTTCGTTTACGTCGTCACCCTGGCCCCGGGACTCCACCGGGACTGGGTCATGGCGGGCCTCGCCGAGCAGGGGATTCCGTCCCGCGGCTACTTCTCCCCGGTCCACCTCCAACCCTACATCCGCGCCCAGCTCGGCACACGGGAGGGGATGCTCCCCGTCACGGAGGAGGCCGTCCGTCGCACCGTGGCCCTCCCGTTCCACGGGAACATGACCGAGGACCAGGTGGACACGGTGGTGGCGGCGCTGGCGAGGGCCTGTGGGGCGTAGGGCACGACGGTCGAACTCGGTGGGCTTGCGGGGAGGCAGCATGATCGTGCGGGTGAGGCGGCCCAACCTGCTGGGGCGGGCGACCGCCAAGTTCGCCCTGGACCTCTTGCTCTGGTCGGCGGCGGTGCCGCTGGCGTACCTCCTCCGGCTGGAGACGATCGCCGCGCGGCACCTCCAGAGCGTCCTCATCTACCTGGCGGTGGGGCTCCCCATCCGGGCAGCGATGATTTGGGGATTTGGGCTCCACCGGCAGGCGTGGTCCATGGTCGGAGCAAGGGACCTCGTCCGCCTGGCAGCGGCGGTGGGACTGGGTACGGTGGTCCTGTTCTTCGTTGCCCTGGGCCTTACGGGATGGGCGTTCGTTCCCCGCAGCGTCCCGGCGATTTCGGGAACGCTGGCCCTCCTCATCCTGGGGGGGGCTCGGTTCACGGCGCGCTTCCTGCGGGAAGCGGGAGGGCGGCGGGGTGCGGGGAAGGGCCGGCGGGTGCTCATCGCCGGCGCGGGCGAGGCGGGGACGATGATCGCCCGGGAGATGCTCCGCCATCCCGAAGCAGGGCTGGTTCCCGTCGGGTACCTCGATGACGCCCTCGCCAAGCAGCGCCTGCAGCTGGCCGGGCTTCGGGTGTGGGGAGGCCTGGATGACCTCCCCCGGGTGGCGCGCCACCTCCGGGCTGACGAAGTTCTGATCGCCATTCCCTCGGCTCCGGGGGAGGTGGTGCGGCGGGTGGTGGACGCGGCCCGCGCAGCCGGCGTGGGCTATCGTATCATGCCCGCCCTCCACGAGATCCTCTCCGGTCGGGTCTCGATCGGTGAGCTGCGGGAGGTAGACCTGGAGGACCTCCTCCGCCGGGAGCCGGTGCGGCTGAACCTCGATGAGATCGCAGGCTATCTGGAGGGGAAGGTGGTGCTCGTCACCGGTGCGGGAGGTTCAATCGGAAGCGAGCTCGTCCGGCAGGTGCTCCGGTTCAGCCCGCGCGAGGTGATCCTCCTTGGACACGGGGAGAACAGCCTGTTCGCTCTCTCCCAGGAGCTCGATCGCCGCCAGCCCCGGCCGCCCTCCCGGGCTGTGGTCGCCGACGTGCGCTTCCGAGAGGACCTGGAGGTCGTGTTCCGCGAGCGGGTGCCCCAGGTCGTGTTCCACGCCGCGGCCCACAAGCACGTTCCCCTGATGGAAGAGAACCCAGCGGCCGCGGTCTGGAACAACGTGGTGGGGACGGCGAACGTGGTCGAGCTAGCCCTCGAGCACGGTGTTGAGCGGTTCGTGAACGTCTCCACGGACAAGGCGGTCAACCCCACGTCGGTCATGGGGGCCACGAAGCGCGTTGCGGAGTACCTCGTCCAGCGGGCAGCCAGGCAGGCGGCCCCGGGACAGGCGTTTGTATCGGTCCGATTCGGGAACGTCCTGGGGAGCCGGGGGAGCGTGGTGCCCACGTTCCGAGACCAGATCCGGCGGCGGGAGCCGGTGACCGTGACCCACCCCGAGATGAAGCGGTACTTCATGACCATCCCCGAGGCGGCCCAGCTCGTCCTTCAGGCGGGTGGGCTGGGGGAGAACGGCGCGGTGTACGTCCTCGACATGGGGGAGCCGGTGCGGATCCTGGACCTGGCGGAGGACCTGATCCGCTTATCGGGGCTGGAACCGGGGGTAGATATCCCGATCGTGTTCACGGGCGTGCGGCCGGGGGAGAAGCTGTTTGAGGAGATCCTCACTGCGGAGGAGGGGACCGTGGCTTCGCGCCACGAGAAGATCTTCGTCGCCCGCAACTCCCCTCCGTCGGATGGGGAATTCGAAGAGAAGCTTGCGGCGCTCCTCGCCTCCGCGGCCGCCGGAGACGGAGCTGCGATCCGCACTGCCCTCCAGCGCCTCGTTCCCACCTATCACCCACCCTCGGAGTCGGAGGGGTCAGATCTTCGTTTTTAGGGTCGCTGGGATGGCGGACCGCAGACCCTGGGGCGGCAGGGGTTCGGCCGTCGGGGGCAAGCCCCCTGGGTGCGGGCCCGCGGCGCAGCGATGAGGGCGCTCCGCTGGGCCCTGGCCCTGGCGTGGATGGGGCTCCTCGCGTACCTGAGCTTGGGACGCGACTACCCACCCCCGATCGAGGGGGCGCTAAGGGTCACCGGGACGGCGCTCCTCCACTTCGGGGGGTACGGGGTCCTCGCCGGGGCGCTCGCGCGGGCCCTCGGCGGCCGGCGTCAGCGCCTCCCCGCCGGGGCCGGCCTTGCGTTCGCGTACGGTGCGGCTCTCGAGGCCCTACAGCTCCTTGTCCCGGGCCGGACCGCGGCGTGGGCTGACCTGGGCCTCAACCTCGCCGGGGCGGTGGCGGGCGCACTGATCCTTGTCCTGGGGGCGCGCATTGCCTGCTGGGCGCGACGGGGACGGGCGGTGGGGATAATCCAGGGTTGGAAAAGGAGGGGACATGGAACTCCAGTCGTTGAGAATCGAAAAACCTGAGGACGTGAACGTAATCGTGGGCCAGGCCCACTTCATCAAGACCGTGGAGGACCTCCACGAGGCGCTGGTGGGCGCCGTCCCGGGGGCGAAGTTCGGGCTCGCGTTCTGCGAGGCGTCGGGCCCGGCCCTGGTCCGGTGGTCGGGCACGGACCCCGAGCTCGTGGAGCTGGCGAAACGAAACGCCCTCGCCCTCGCTTGTGGGCACGTGTTCCTCATCTTTCTCCGCGGCCTCTACCCGATCAACGTCCTCAACGCGGTCAAGCTCGTCCCGGAGGTGTGCCGGATCTTCTGCGCCACGGCCAACCCGGTGGAGGTGATCGTCGCCGAGACCGCCCAGGGCCGGGGGGTCCTCGGGGTGGTGGACGGGGTCAAGACCAAGGGGGTGGAGGGCGAGGCCGAGGTCGCGGAGCGGAAGGCCCTCCTCCGCCGGTTCGGCTACAAGCTGTGATCCGGGCAATCCTCCTCGACCTCGGGGGCCCGGTGTTTGACGAACAGGCGGAGTACCGGAGCTGGACGGAGTTCCTCCTCGGGGCGCTTGAAGCCGAAGGGATTGCGGTCGCGTCGGAGGAGTTTGCCCGGAGGGTGGAGCGGGCCATCGCCCGATGCGATTCGAACCCGTACTTGTCGGCGGTATGGGCGGCGGTGCGGCCGGACCTCGAGCGCTTTCGGCGTATTCGGGAGGCGTTCCGGGCCCACGCCCAGGGGTTCTGGGAGGACCTCCGGGGGACGATCGTCCGGCCCGAGGCCCGGGAAGTGGTCCCCATCCTAGCCGGGCGCTACGTCTTGGGAATCGCCGCGAACCAGCCGGTGGCGGCCGTCCGACTCCTTGCGGAGGCCGACATCCTCCGCCACTTCCGCTGGCCCCACGTCTCGGAGGAGATGGGGGTCGCCAAACCCGCGCCTCTCTTCTTCCGGATGGTCCTCGACGGGCTCGGCGTCGCTCCAGGTGAGGCGGTGATGGTGGGGGACCGGCTCGACCACGACGTCCTCCCGGCGAAGCTCCTGGGGATGACGACAGTCCGCGTTCTCGTCGGCCCCTACGCCGGCCAGGAGCCGATCTCCCCGCTCCACGTCCCGGACCGGACGATCTCTACCCTGGCCGCCCTCCCGGACGCCCTTCCCTCCCTCGGGGGCTGACGGGATGGTCCGCTACGACGTCGTGGTGGTGGGGGGAGGCCCGGCCGGGGCGGTGGCGGCCCGCGCCGCAGCCCGGGCCGGGGCGAAGGTGCTCCTCCTCGAACGCGCCCCCCGGCGTCCGCCCCGGTGCACGGGTCTCGTCGGACCCGCACTCCTCGACCTCCTCGGCCTCCCGCGACATTTGGTCCTCCGGGAGGTCAGGGCCCTCCGAATCTGCGGGCCGGGGGGAGTCACGGTGGAGGTGGAGGCCCCCGCTCCGCGGGGATTCGTCCTCGATCGCCTGGGTTTGGACCGCCTGCTTCTCGCGCGGGCCCAGGAGGCGGGTGCGGGGCTTTGGGCCCCGGCCGCGGCCCAGGGACTCGAGGGGGGTGTCCTCCGGACCACAGTCGGGCCGGTTCGGTTCGAGGTTCTCGTGGGGGCTGACGGCCCGGGGAGCGCTGTCCGGCGGTGGGCGGGCCTCCCCGCCCCAGGGGAGCTCCTCGTCGGGGCCCAGGCCGAGGTCGCCGGGCCGGACCTCGGGGACGGGGTGGAGGTCTGGGTCGGCCGGTCGCTCGCTCCCGCCGGGTTCGCGTGGGCCGTCCCGGCGGAGGAGGGATTGACTCGGGTGGGGCTCCTCACCTCCGCCGGGCGGGAGGCGGGGTCCCTCCTCGGACGGTACCTCGGCCGGAGGTTTCCCGGGGCGGGGATCCGCCGGCGGGAGGCGGGCCTCGTCCCCGTGGGACCTCCACCGCGAACGGTCGGGGGACGGGTGCTCCTCGTGGGGGACGCGGCCGCCCAGACGAAGCCCCTCACGGGTGGGGGCCTCCTCTTCGGAACCATCGCCGCCCGGGTTGCGGGGGAGCGCGCCGCCCGCGGCCTGGAGGCCCTGCGGGACTACGAGGCGGAGTGGCGGCGGGCCCTCGGACGGGAGATCGCCTTCGGCCTCCGCGCCCGGCAGGCCTTCCTCGGCCTGGGCGATGAGGAGCTCTCCCGCGTCGTGGCGGCCCTGGCCCACCCTGAGCTCCAGCCCCTGGTGGCCGAAGAGGGGGACGTGGACGCCCCCTCCCGCCTGGCCCGCGCCCTCCTCCGCCGCCCCGGGGCGTGGGGGGCGGTCCTTCCCCTCCTCCGGACTGTGGGGACCCTGCGGGCGCTTTTCTCCTCGGGACCATACTTGCCGGGGGACGACGGCTTTCGGTAGACTGCGCCCATGCCCCAGCGGAAGCCCGAGCGGAAGGATCGCCCTCCGCTTTCCCAGCCTTCCCCGCTTGCCAAGGTCCGGTTCTGGGCCCTCCTCGTTTTCTTCGCCACGATGCCCCTTTTCTTCACCCCCTGGAACACGGAGTACGGGTACACGAAGTCGATCTACACCCTTGTCTTCGTCTCGCTCCTCCTCCTCCTGTGGGCTGCGGAGGCACTGCCCAGGAAGGAGGTGCGGGTTCAGGTCTCGTGGCTCATCCCTGTCCTCCCCGGCCTCCTTCTCGCGGCCCTCCTCTCCCTGGCGGGGAAGACCCCGGCCACGGTCGTTCTCCAGTCGGCGGCCCTCGTCCTCTACTTTGGGTTCATCTTCCTCCTCGTCCTCAACGTGGACCTTGGGGACCGGGAGGTCGTCCTGATCCTCGGGGCCCTCCTCCTCGCCGGGTTTGGAAGCGCCCTGCTTGCCCTTCTCCAGCACGTGGGGCTTGTCCAGGGCTCGCCCGCCGACCCCCTCATCGCCACGATGGGGAACCGCCAGTTCCTCGCCGGCTACCTCTCCTACCTCGTCCTCCCCTCGGGGATCCTCCCCCTTCGGCTCCGGCGGCCGTGGCTGTGGATTCCCGCTCTCCTCGTGGCCGGGTTTGTCCTGGCGATCATGCTCCTCACGGGCCAGATCGGGGTCCGGCTGGGGTTGGCCGTCGGCCTGGCGTTCATCGCCTTCGGGGTGGGCTACTGGGGCGTCCGGGTCGGGGGCTGGTCGAAGTGGGCCGCTGCCGCGGCGGTTGGGACGGCGGCGTTGGGGGGAATCCTCGGACCCATCGGCCTCCTGAGCGCGGGGGTCATCGTGGGGGCGGCGGGGGCGCTCCTCGGGTTGGGCCACCTCCTCCGGCGCCTTCCCCTCCTCTGGATCCCCGTCGGGGCCCTTGCCGTAGCTGCTTTTCTCCTCCTCCTTCCCGTGACGACCCCCCTCCGCCCCGTCCGCCACCTTTGGGAGCGGCAGTCGGGGGCGGTGCGGGCCTGGGACCTCTGGGTCGGCTACGAGATGTGGCGGGACCGCCCCCTGTTCGGCGTGGGCCTGGGTGGGTACAAGATCCACTTCGTCCCCTCCAAGCCCGCGTTCCTCGCCTCGCCGCGGGGGGAGGGGTACCGGTTCCCCTTCCCCCGGGCGGACCAGGCCCACAACGAGTACGTCCAGGTCGCGGCGGAAATGGGCTTGGTCGGGGCCTTGGTGGTGATCGGTGGACTGGGCGGTCTCGCCTACCTCGGTCTCCGGCGCCTGGGGACCCAGAAAGACCCAAGGAAGCGGCTTGAGCTCCTCCTCCTCGGCGGGGGGCTGATCGCCATCCTCGTTCACGCCGTCCCCACGTTCCCGTTCCACCTCCCCGCCTCGAGCCTCGCCTTCGTCGTCCTCCTCGCCCTCGCCCTCTCCCCCCGGTACGGGCCCGTGGGGGACCTCGCCCTCCGCCTCCAGGGCGGGTGGCTGAAGGGAGTCGCGCTTGGGCTTTCCCTGTTTGCGGTGGTCGTCTCCGTGATCGCCGTGCGGGACATCGTGGCCGATGCCTATCTCCTCGCCGGCCAGGTCTCCATGGGCTACGGGGACCTCCCCCGGGCGAAGGCCCAGTTCGCTCGGGCGGTGGAGCTTGACTTCTCCCCCCGGGTGAGCCTGTACTGGCTTGGCGTCGTCCAGGCCCAGGCGGGGGAGTACGAGGCGGCCCGGCGGACCCTCCGGGCAGCCCTCGACCGCTACCGGCCGGAGACCCTCTACCTCCAGCTCGCCCAGGTCCACCTCGTCCTCCGGGAACCGAAGGAGGCCCGCGAGCTCCTTGGGGAGCTCCTGGCCACGGTCCCTCCCC
>CALKES010000003.1 GCA_938084715.1 Candidatus Bipolaricaulota bacterium
CGGGCGTTTCGGCCCGACCCGGTGGAGCGGGAGAAGGTCGAGGCGATCCTCGAGGCCGCCCGGTGGGCCCCCTCGGGCCGGAACACCCAGCCCTGGCGGTTCGTCGTCGTGGAGTCCCCGGCCAAGCGGGCGGAGCTCGCCCGGCTCGTCCCCCAGCGGGACATGATCGCCCACGCCCCCCTCACCCTGGCGATCCTCCTCGACCGGAAGGCGGGCTACGACGAGCTCAAGGACGCCCAAGGGATCGGGGCCTGCGCCCAAAACGTCCTCCTCGCCGCCCACGCCCTGGGCCTGGGGGCGTGCTGGATCGGCCGGGCGCGGGACCGGGAGGTCGAGGCGCTCCTGGGGGCCAAGGAGGGGGAGGAGCTCATGATGCTCATCCCGATCGGCTACCCGGCGGAGAACCCCGCGCCACGGGACCGGCGGCCCCTCGGGGAGCTCGTCCGGAGGATCTGATGCCCTACGCCCTGGCCGTCCTCGCCGCCCTTCTCCTGATCCCGGCCCTGGGGTTGGGCCTCCTCACGGCCCTTCTCGTCCTTGGAGCCGGGCTCCTCGTTGCGCTGTGCGCCCTGGCCCTCGGGGCCACGGGGGCTCTCTTCGAGTGGATCCTCGCCCTGACGGCGGTGGGGGTCACCTGGAGGGCCGTTCGCGCGGGTCGCCGCGCGTTCCGCCGGCTCCGGGAGGCCCTGGCTACCGTCGGCCCGGGCACTGGGCGGCTACGCTCGGGCTGATCTCCAGCCCCCCAAACGCCCGTCCGAACTCCCGGGCGAACTCCTCGGCGAGGGCGTCGGCCCGCCGCTCGTAGGCCCCTGGGTCCCGCCACGTCCGCTGGGGCTGGAGGACCTCGGGGGGAACCCCTGGGCAGCTTAGGGGGACCCAGACCCGGAACCGAGGATCGAGGACGAAGTCCACGCGGGAGAGCTCCCCGCCTAAGGCGGCGCGGACCATCCGCCGGGTGAGGCGGATGTCGATCCGCCTCCCCTCCCCATACGGCCCACCGGACCAGCCCGTGTTCACAAGCCACGCCTCGGTCCTGTGCCGCCCGAGGTACTCCCCGAGGAGGTCGACGTAGTCCTGGGGCCGGCGCGGCATGAACGGGGCCCCAAAGAACCGGGAGAACGTGGACCGGGGCTCGACGACCCCGGTCTCCGTCCCCGCGAGCTTGCTCGTGTACCCCATGAGGAACCAGAACTTGGCCTGATCGGGCTCCAGGCGGGCCATGGGGGGGAGGACCCCGTTGGCGTCCGCCGTGAGGAGGAGGAGGGCCCGGGGGTGGCCGGCCCGGCCCCGGGGGTCGGCGTTGCGGATGAACGAGAGGGGGTAGCTCGCCCGGGAGTTCTCGGTCAGCCGCCGGTCGGAAAAGTCAAACCGCCCATCGGGGTAGATCATCGCGTTCTCCACGATCGCCCCGTGGTCCAAGGGGGGGGCCTCGTGCATCACCGCCCCGTAGATGTCGGGCTCCTTGTCCGGGTGGAGGTCGATCATCTTCGCGTAGCAGCCCCACTCGAAGTTGAAGATCCCGTGGGGGCTCCAGCCGTGCTCGTCGTCCCCAAGGAGCGTCCGCTCCGGATCCGAGGAGAGGGAGGTCTTCCCCGTCCCGGAAAGCCCAAGGTACAGGGCCACGTCGCCCTCCGGGCCCACGCTCGCCGCCCCGTGGAGGGGGAGGATCCCCAGGGGGGGCAGAAGGAAGTTCATCACCGTGAACATGAGCTTCTTCACCGAGCCCAGGTACGCCGACCCGTGGACCACCCCCCGCCGGCGGGCGAAGTCCATCGCCACCGCGATCCCCGAGGGGGTACCCGTCTTGGGGTCCGGCCGGAGCCTCCCCGCGTACTTCCCCCGATCCAGCGCGTCGTAGGGGAGCACCAGGAGGGTAAACGGTTCGCTCCCGAACACCGAGCCCTCGATCCCCTCCGGGAGGGGGCGGAACATGTTGTCGGTGAACAGGGCGGTGAGGGCCCGGTCGGTGACGGTCCGAACGCGGAGGGCCCAAGCCGGATCGGCCCCCAGGGCCCGCTCGGTCACGTAGAGGCGGCCTTTCTTGGCCAGCGCGGCCAGGGCGTCCTCCCAAAGAAGCGCGAACGTCTCCTCGGTCATCGGGTGGCAGTAGGGGGAGGTCCAGTCCACGTCCCCGTGGACCTCCGGGCGGTCCACGATGTAGGTGTCCTCGGGCCGACGCCCTGTCGACTCCGGCGGGGTCCAGGTGGCGAGGGCCCCTGAGGCGCTCACCACGGCTTCCCGGCGTGCCACCACCTCCGCGATCAGGTCCCGGCGGGAGGGGTTCACCAGGGCGCGGCCGAGGAGCCGCTCCAGGGCACGGTCAATGTCCATCGCGGTCCTCCCTGGCGGGGGAAGTGTGCACCACCCACGTCGGGTAGGCGAGCTCAACCCCAAGCTCCCGTAGCTTTGCCACCAGCGCGAGGTGAATCGCCCCGTGGACCGCCCGCCAGGCGGAGTAGTCCGGGCTCAGGTAGTAGTAGACGACCTCGTAGACGACGCCGTGGTCCCCAAACTCCCGGACGGCCGCCCAGGCGAACCGGGTCAGGGCCTGGGCTTCCACAGCCTCGCGAGCGACCTCGGGGATCCGGGCAAGCTTCTCCAAGGGCGTGGAGAACGGAACTCGGAACGTGAACGCTGCCCGCCGCTCCGTCATCGGGCGGTAGTTCTGAATCACTGCACGCAGGAGCTCGGAGTTGGAGTACACAAGCTGCTCCCCCGACAGGCTGCGCAGTCGGGTCGTCTTGAGCCCAATCCGCTCCACGGTTCCCATGTAGTCCCCCACCACGATGAAGTCCCCCACGAGGAACGGCTTGTCGACCACGATGGCCATCGAGGCGAAGAGGTCCCCGAGGATGCTCTGAAGGGCAAGGGCCACGGCGATCCCCGCGATCCCCAGCCCCGTGACCAGGGCGGTGATGTTCACCCCGAGGTTGTCGAGGGCCAGAAGGAGGACGACGGTCCAGAGGGCGATCTTGACGATGACCCCCACCACGTTGAGCGTGGTGGCGGCCGCAGCGTCCCCCTCACGCCCCAGGTGATCCCGGATCTCTCGGTTGACCCAGTGGGTGACAAGGCGGTTACCCCAGATTGCGACCTGGAGGAGGAAGGAGACGATGGCGAGGATCTCGATCCCCCGGGTCGCCTGAGGAGGGAGTCGCAGGGCGAGGGACCCCGCAAGCAGGGCCACGGCGAGGAAGAAGAAGGCCTGCGTGCGCCGGACGAGGTCCCTCAGGAGTTGGACGAGCTCGCTTGGGGCACGGTCGATCCTGCGCTGAAGTTGGCGCAGGGCGAGCCACCGGAGGAGCAGGAGCAGGCCCAACGTCGCCCCCCCGACCCCCAGGGCCAGGAGCCAGACCCAGACGGGATTTGCCCCCACCACTTCGTCCAGAAGGTTCATCGGACGGGCATCCCCACCAGGACGGACTGGCCACGGACCCCGCGGTTCGCGGACGCACGACGAGAAGCCCCGAGCACCCCCGGAGGGTAAGTCCCCACCCGGGGCCTGGTCAAACCCAGGGCCCGACCTGCCTGCAGACAACCCCCATCGGCCGGGGTACACTCCGCACCGCCCCCCGCGGGGATCCGCCTCGGGGGACAGGGAGCTTCGGGAGGTGATCGAGCCGAAAGAACCAGGGCCAAGGAGCCGCCGAAGTCCGAAAGCATCCGAAATCCTAAGGAGGAACGAAGATGAACTTGAAGAAGGTGATCGGAGTCGCGGTGGTTGCTTTGGGCCTCGTCCTTCCAGGGTTGGCCCAGAAGGTGGAGATCGAATTCTGGCACGCGGCCACCGGGGCCCTGGCTGCGGCCCTGACCGAGGTCGTCAACGGGTTCCACGCCGCCCAGGACCAGTACGTGGTCAACTTGGTCCACAAGGGGACCTACACGGAGACGATGTCGGCGGCGATCGCGGCGTTCCGCGCCGGCAAGCCCCCCCACGTGGTGATGATCTTCGAGGTGGGAACGGCAACGATGATGGCCGCCACCGGGGCGATCTACCCCGTCTACCAGCTCATGGCCGACACGGGGACCCCGTTCGACCCGGAGATCTACATCGCCCCCGTGAAGGGCTACTACAGCGACGCCGCGGGCCGGATGGTCTCCATGCCGTTCAACACCTCCACCGCGGTCCTGTGGTACAACAAGGACGCGTTCCGGGCCGCGGGGCTCGACCCGGACCGCCCGCCCCAGACCTGGGCCGAGGTCCGGGCGGCGGCGAAGGCGATCGTCGACGCCGGGGCCGCCAAGATCGGCCTGTCCTGTTCGTGGCTCACCTGGACCCAGTTTGAGCAGTTTGCCGCCCTCCACGACCTGCCGTTTGCCACCCGCACGAACGGGTTTGAGGGGATGGACGCGGTGCTCACCCTCGACCACCCCCTGTTCGTCCGCCACGTCCAGACCCTGGTGGACATGCAGCGGGAGGGGTCGTTCACCTACTCCGGCCGGGACTCCACCCCCGACGCCCTGTTCGGCTCCGGGGAGGCGGCGATGCTCATTGCCTCCTCGGCGCTGCTGGCTCGGGTCCGGCGGGAGGCCCAGTTCAAGTGGGGCCTCACCTACCTCCCCTACTACGACGACTTCATCCCCGAGCCCAAGAACTCGATCATCGGGGGAGCGTCCCTGTGGGTGATGCGCAAGCCCGACGCCACCGCCGAGCAGTACCGGGGGGTGGCGGCGTTCTTCGCCTACCTGAGCCAGGCGGCCACCGATGCCCAGTGGCACATGACCACGGGCTACGTTCCCCTCACCTTCGGGGGGTACGAGGCGGCCAAGGCGGTCGGGTTCTACGACCAGAACCCTGGTCTGGACATCCCGATCCTCCAGCTGGCCCGCCCCAACCCCACCCCCAACACCCGGGGCCTGCGGTTGGGGAACCTCCCCGCCATCCGGGTCGTGATCTACGAGGAGGTGGAGAAGGCCCTCCAGGGGGGGCAGACCGCCCAGGCGGCCATCACCAACATCGTCCGGCGGGGGAACGCCATCCTCCGCGAGTTCGAGGCGACCTACAAGTAGCGCGGAGCGGGGCCTGCGCCCCAGGGGCGCAGGCCCCGTCCCTGTTTCGGGAGGTGGTTCGGTGACCGGGTCGCCGGTGTTCAAGAACAAGCTCCTTCCCTACCTCCTCGTGGCCCCCCAGATCGCGGTCACGGGGGTGTTCTTCGTCTGGCCGGCCGCCCAGGCCATCCAGCAGGCGGTGTTGCGCTCCGACCCGTTCGGGCTCCGAACGCGGTTCGTCGGCCTGGAGAACTTCAAGGTCCTGTTTTCGGACCCCTACTACCTCGGGGCGATCCGGCTCTCGTTCCTGTTCGCCGCGGCGGTGACGTTGGTTGCGCTGTCGGTGGCGCTCCTTCTGGCGGTGATGGCCCACCGCCCGTTGCGGGGGGCACGGGTCTACAAGACGCTCCTCATCTGGCCCTACGCCCTGGCCCCGGCGATGGCGGCCGTCCTGTGGCTGTTTTTGTTTCAGCCCTCGATCGGGATCGTGGCCCGGGCCCTCCAGGGGGTGGGGATCGCCTGGAACTACACCTTGGACGGCGGGCAGGCGTTCTTCCTCGTGGTCCTGGCCTCGGTGTGGAAGCTCGTCAGCTACAACTTCATCTTCTTCCTGGCGGGGCTCCAGGCGATCCCCAAGTCCCTCCTCGAGGCAGCCCGGGTCGACGGGGCCTCGTCCCGGCGCGTCTTCTGGTCCGTCGTGTTCCCCCTGCTCACCCCCACCACGTTCTTCCTCCTCGTCATGAACACGGTGTACGCGTTCATCGATACGTTCGGGGTCATCGATGCGTTGACGAAGGGGGGACCGGGGAAGGCCACGGAGACCATGGTCTACAAGCTGTTCGTGGACGGGTACAAGAACTTCCAGATCAACAGCTCCGCCGCCCAGTCCGTGGTCCTGATGGCCCTCGTCATCCTCCTCACCGCGGTCCAGTTCCGGTTCATCGAGCGGAGGGTCCACTATGCGTGAGCTCCGCCAGAACGGGTTCGCGCACCTCGTCCTCCTCGTGGGGATCGGGATCCTCCTGTTCCCGCTGTACATGGCGTTCATCGGCTCAACCCACGACGCGGCGACGATCGGCCGGGGCCGGCTCCCCCTTACCCCGGGATCCCACATGGTCGAGAACTACCTCCAGGCTTGGAACTACGGAACAGGGGAGCGGGTCGCGGGGACCCCGGTGCGGATCATGATGGCCAACTCCCTGGCCATGGCCCTCGCCATCGCCGTGGGGAAGATCGTCGTCTCGGTCCTCGCCGCCTACGCGGTGGTCTTCTTCCGGTTCCCGGGGCGGACCTTCTTCTTCTGGCTCATCTTCCTCACCCTCATGCTCCCCCTGGAGGTGCGGATCATCCCCAGCTACAAGGTGGCCTCGGACCTCGGGCTCCTTGACTCGTTCGCCGGGCTCATCCTCCCCCTGCTCGTCTCGGCCACGGGGACGCTGCTGTTCCGCCAGGTGTTCCTCACCGTCCCCCGGGAGCTCCTGGACGCGGCGAAGATCGATGGAGCGGGTCCGTTGCGGATCCTGGTCTCGGTCATCGTCCCGTTGAGCCGCCCCAGCCTCGCCGCCCTGTTCGTGATCCTGTTCGTGTACGGGTGGAACCAGTACCTGTGGCCGCTCCTCATCACCACCGATCCCAAGATGAACACGATCGTGATCGGGATCGTCAAGATGCTCGGGACCTCGGAGGCGATGATGGACTGGAACCTGGTCATGGCGACCACGGTGATGGCCCTGGGGGTGCCCGTGGCGGTGGTCCTCCTCCTCCAGCGGTGGCTGGTGAAGGGCCTTGTGGAGACCGAGAAGTGAGGAAGGGGGGAGCCGGTGGCGGGGAAGGTGAAGGCCGCCCTGGCCCTGGCGGTGGTAGGAACCGCTGCCCTCGCCTCGGGATGGGAACCCATGCCTAGGGTGCGGGTCCTGGCCCACCGTGGGGCCCGGTCGGTGGCCCCGGAGAACACCCTCGCCGCGGCCCGGGCCGCCGCCGAGCTCGGGGCCGACGGGTGGGAGTTCGACGTCCGCCGGACCCGGGACGGCCAGCTCGTCCTCCTCCACGACGAGACCCTCGTCCGGACGACGGACGCCCGGGACGCCTTCCCGGAGCGGGCCCCGTGGCGGGTGGCCGACTTCACCCTCGACGAGGTTCGCCAGCTCGATGCGGGATCCTGGTTTGTGCGCGAGGACCCGTTCGGGACGATCCGCTCCGGCGAGGTGTCGGCGGAGGCGGCCCAACGGTTCCCCGGAGAACAGGTGCCGACCCTGCGCGAGGCCCTCCTCCTCTCCCGGGAGCTAGGGTTGTGGGTCAACATCGAGCTCAAGGGCGTTCCGCTGGCCCCGCTTGCCCCGGAACGCCAGGCCACGGTGGAGGAGGTGGCCACCCTGATTCGGGAGCTCGGGATGGCTGAGGTGACCCTTGTCTCCTCCTTCGACCACGAGATGATCCGCTACCTCAAGGCGGTGGCCCCGGAGGTGCCGGGCGCGCTTCTCACGACGTTCCTCCCCCCCCAGGCGGTGGAGTACGCCCGGGGGATGCGGGCCGACGCCGTCAACCCAAGCCTCGAGGCCTACACCCCGGACTGGGGCCGCCGGCTCCACGGGGCGGGCCTAGGGGTCTACGTGTGGACCGTCAACGACCCCGGGGCGCTGGACCGGCTCGCCGCCGACCCATCCGTCACGGGGATCATCACCGACTGGCCCCAGCGGCTGCTGGCCCTCCGCCGATGATCCGCGGCTACCTCCTCGACCTCGATGGCACGGTGTACCGGGGGGAGCGGCTTGTCCCCGGCGCCGATCGGGCGATCGCCACCCTTCGCGCCCGCGGGCGGAAGGTCCTGTTCCTATCCAACAAGCCCCTCGGCTCGCGCCGCACCTACGCCGACAAGCTCACCCGTCTGGGGATCCCGGCGAGCGAGGGGGACGTGATCCACTCCTCGTACGTCCTCGCCCGGCACCTCGCCGGGCAGGCGCCCGGGGCGCGGGTGTTTGCCCTCGGTGAGCCGCCGCTCCTGGCGGAGTTGGCCCAAGCTGGGCTCCAGTTGACCGAGGATCCGTCGGAGATCCAGTGCGTCGTCGTCGCCTTCGATCGCACCCTCACCTACGCCAAGCTCAACACCGCGTTCCAGGCGCTGCGAAGGGGGGCCCGGTTCTACGCCACAAATCCTGACCGAACGTGCCCTGTCGATGGCGGTGAGATTCCCGACGCAGCGGGGGGGATCGCGTTTCTGGAAGCCACGACCGGCCGTCGGGTGGAGGAGGTGTTCGGCAAGCCCTCGCCCCGCATGGTGGCGGCGGCCCTCGCCGTCTTGGGCCTGCCCCCCGGGGAGTGTGCGCTGGTGGGGGATCGGTTGGAGACGGACATCCGGATGGCCCGGGAGAGCGGCCTGGTCGGGATCCTCACCCTGACCGGCGTCACCTCCCCCGAGGGGGCGCGGGAGGGTTCCCCCCGCCCCGACCACGTGATCGGAAGCCTGGCCGAGCTCCCCGACCTCGACCGGGAGCTGAACGAAGGAGGAAGACGATGACGGAAGACGCGGTGCGGGTTCCGGTGGAGAGGCTTCGGGCGTTTGCCCAGGCGGCGTTTGAGGGGGTCGGCGTGGCCCCCCCGGACGCGGCGATCGCCGCCGAGGTCCTCCTCGCCTCGGACCTCCGGGGGATCGAGTCCCACGGGGTGGGGCGGCTCAAGATGTACTACGACTGGATCAAGAAGGGGATCATCTCCCCCCGCGTTCGGTTCGAGGTCGTCCGGGAGGGCCCGACGACGGCAGTGGTGGACGCCCACACGAGCCTCGGGCACCCGGTTGCCCACCGGGCGATGGAGCTGGCGATCGCCAAGGCCCGGGCGTACGGGGTGGGAGCGGTGGCGGTGCGGAACTCGTCCCACTACGGGATCGCCGGGTACTACGCCCGGATGGCGGCCGAGGTGGGGATGATCGGGCTTGCGTTCACGAACGCCCGGCCCTCGGTGGCCCCCACGTTCGGGGTCGAGCCCATGCTCGGGACGAACCCCATCGCCTTTGCCTGCCCCACCGACGAGCCTTTCCCGTTCCTGTTCGACGCCGCCACCTCGATCACCCAGCGGGGGAAGATCGAGGTCCTGGCGCGGGAGGGGAAGCCGACCCCGGCGGGGTGGGTCGTGGACCGTTCGGGGAGGCTCGCCACCGACACCGCGGCGATTCTCCAGGGGATTCCCCGGGAGCTCTACGCCCTCCTCCCCCTGGGGGGGGCGGGGGAGGAGATGGGCGGGCACAAGGGGTACGGCCTGGCGACGATGGTGGAGATCCTGTGCGCCGGGCTGTCCTCGGGGGCGTTCCTGTGGGCCCTGTCCGGGATGGAGCGGGACGGGACCCCGCGGCCGCACCGGCTGGCCCACTTCTTCCTCGCCGTCGGGGTCGAGGCCTTCGTCCCGTTGGACGAGTTCAAGGGGACGGTGGGCGGGATCCTCCGCGAGCTCCGCGGGGCGGCCAAGGCTCCCGGGGCCGAGCGGATCTACACCGCGGGGGAGAAGGGGCACGCCCGCGAAGAGCGGATCCGCCGGGAGGGGGTCCCGCTCCCTCCCTCCCTCCAGAGGGAGCTCCGTCAGATCGGGGCGGAGCTGGGCCTCCCCGTCCCGTTCTAGGGCCATGGCCGTCGCCGCCCTCGATCTCGGGACCACCGGGGTCCGCTGCGCGGTCTACGGCCCCGAGGGGCGGGTCCTCGCCAGCGCCTACCGGGAGCTCCCCCTCCGCCACCCCCGGCCGGGCTGGGTGGAGGGGGACCCGGAGGGGATGGTCGCGGGGGCCCGGGCGGTGGCCGGGGAGGCGGTGGCCGGGGCCGGCCTCCGCTGGTCCGAGCTCTGGGCGGTGGGGATCACGAACCAGCGGGAGACGGTCCTCTTCTGGGACCGGCGGACCGGGGAGCCCCTCACCCCGGCGATCGTGTGGCAGGACCGGCGGACGGCCCCCCTCTGCGAGCGGCTCCGGGCGGAGGGGCACGAGGCCTTCGTCCGGACCAGGACCGGGCTCCCCTTGGACCCCTACTTCTCGGCGACGAAGCTGGCCTGGCTTCTTGGGCACGTCCCAGGGCTCCGGGCGAGGTCGGAGCGGGGGGAGGCGGTGTGGGGAACGGTGGACTCCTGGCTCCTGTTCCGCCTGGCCGGGGTCCACGCCACCGACGCCACCAACGCCTCCCGGACCCTCCTCCTCGACCTCCGGACCCGGGACTGGGACCCGGATCTCCTTCGACTGTTCGGGATCCCGCCCGCCTCGGTCCCGGCGGTCCGGCCGAGCGTGGGGGAGTTCGGCTCCTGGGACGGGGTGCCGGTGACGGCGGTCCTCGGGGACCAGCAGGCGGCCCTGTTCGGGCAGGGGGGGCTTGTCCCCGGGACGGCGAAGGTCACCTGGGGGACGGGGGCGTTCCTCCTCGTCCAGGTCGGCCCGTCCCCCATCCCCAGCCGGCACGGGCTTCTCGCCACGGTGGCCTGGACGGGGGAGGGGGAGGTTCACTACGCCCTCGAGGGGGCGGCGTTTGTCGCCGGAGCGGCGATCCAGTGGCTGCGGGAGGTCGGGGTCCTCCGGGAGGCGGGGGAGGCCGACCCCCTGGCCCGGTCCGTTCCCGACAACGAGGGGGTGTACTTCGTCCCCGCCCTGGCCGGCCTCGGGGCCCCCCACTGGGACCCCCACGCCCGGGGGACGATCGTCGGCCTCACCCGGGGGACGACCCGGGCCCACCTCGCCCGGGCCTCCCTCGAGGCGGTCGCCTACCAGACGGCGGACCTCGTCCGGGCGATGGAGGGGGACACGGGGCGGGCGTTCTCCGCCCTCCGGGCCGACGGGGGGGTGGCGCGGAGCGACTTCCTGTGCCAGTTCCAGGCCGACCTCCTCGGGATCCCGGTCTTCCGGCCGGGGGACCTCGAGACGACCTCCCGGGGGGCCGCCCTCGCCGCCGGGCTCGGCTCCGGCCTGTGGTCGGCCGAGGCGGTGCTCGACCGGATCGGGCGGGACGGGACGGAGTTCGCCCCTCGGGCTTCCCCCGGGGAGCGGGACCGCTGGTGGGACGGGTGGCGCCGGGCCCTGGAGCGGGCCAAGGGCTGGGCCGGCTGAGCCCCCTTGCGGGAAGCGCCCCGCTGGGCGAGGCTCGCCCTGTGAAGGCCGCAGTCCTTGGGGGTGGGGGTTGGGGGACGGCGATCGCCCGCCTCCTCCACCGCAAGGGGGTGCCGACCGCCCTGTGGGTCCGCCGCCCGGAGCGGGCCGCGGAGATCGTTCGGGACCGGGAAAACCGCCGCTACCTCCCCGGCGTCCCGCTCCCGCCGGACCTCCCGATCACCTCCGACCTCCGGGAGGCCGTGGCGGGGGCCCAGGTCCTCCTGTTCGCCGTCCCGAGCTTCGCCCTGCGGGAGGTGGCCCGGGAGGTGAGGGGAGCCCTCGCCGGCCGCCCCCCCCTGGCCGCGGTCAGCCTCGCCAAGGGCCTGGAGCGGGACACCCTCCGCCCGATGACCGGGGTCCTCGGGGAGGAGCTCCCGGGGGTCTCCACCTTCGCCCTCTCCGGGCCCTCCCACGCCGAGGAGGTGGGCCGGGACGAGCCCACCGCGGTGGCCTTGGCCGGGAAGGACCTCGACCTTGGGGCCGAGCTCCAGCGGGCGTTGATGACGGACCGGTTCCGGGTCTACCTCACCGACGACGTGGGGGGGGTGGAGTACGGGGCGGCGATCAAGAACGTGATCGCCCTGGCCGCGGGGATCTCCGACGGGCTGGGGTTCGGGGACAACGCCAAGGCCGCCCTCGTCACCCGGGGCCTGGCGGAGACGGTCCGGCTCGCGGTGAGGCTCGGGTGCCGGCCGGAGACCCTGTACGGGCTTTCCGGCCTGGGGGACCTCGTGGCCACCTGCACCTCCCGCCACAGCCGGAACCGGGCGGTGGGGGAGAGGATCGGCCGGGGGGAGAAGATCGAGGAGATCCTCGCCGGGATGGAGATGGTGGCCGAGGGGGTGCACGCCGCCCCCCTGGTCCGGGCCCTCGCCCGCGCCCACGGGGTGGAGGTCCCGATCACCGAGGCCGTGTGCGCGATCCTCTACGAGGGCGCCTCGCCCCGGGGGAAACTGGACGAGCTCATGGCCCGCCCCCCGAAGGAGGAACGGGGGTGAACCGGATCCCGTCCGCGGAGCGGACGGCGACTCCCCGGTACAGGGCCGTCAGCTGGTGGAACGCGAGGCTGTACCCAAACGGGGTGAGGGCGCTCACCCCGTCCCCGGGGACCACGGGCCGGATCCCCCGGAGCGCCGCCCCCGCCGCCCCGTGGAGGACGCAGATGTTGGCCACGGTCCCCACCAGGACGAGGCTCTCCGTCCCCCAGCCCCCCAGGACCCGGGCAAGCTCGGTTCCGAAGAAGGGGTCGTAGGTCGTTTTGCGGATCCGGCGGTCGCCGGGGTGGGGGGCGAGCTCGGCCACCACCTCCGCCCCCCAGGTCCCGGCCACGCCGTGGGGGGGCCAGATCCGAAACTCCGGGTCGTCGGGTTCGTGCCAGTCTTGGGTGTAGACGACGGGCACCCCCGCCGCCCGGGCCCGCCCCAGAAGCCGGGCGATCGCCTCCACCGTCCCCGCCGCGTCGGGGACCCGCAGGGCCCCCCGCTCGTGGACGAAGTCGTTCTGCATGTCCACCACCAGGACCGCCGCTCTCGAGGCGGGGAGCTCCACCCCGGCGGTCCACGGGATCTCGGGGATCTCCATCAGCCACCTCCTGGGGGGATGATCGCCGGGGAGTAGGCCACCGGGTAGGGGGGCGCGGGGTCCGGGGTGAGGTCGGCGAGCTCAAGGGGAAGCCCAAACAACGCCTCCCGCACCTCCTCCCGCCGCCGGGGGAGGTCGAGAGGGGGCCGGAGCCGCTCCCCCCCGGCCATCACCCTCCGGAGAAGGGGGCGCCCCGGCCCGGGCTCGCCCAGGGGGGCCACGTAGTCCCGGTACCCCTCCCGCCACACCTGGGGCCGCCCGGGGAGGCTCACCTTCCCCGGGCTCGTCTTCATCCGCGGCCCCTTCTCGTCCTCGACGAGCTTGTACACCCCCCCGAGGGCGGGGAGGTCCCACGACACCCCGAGCCGGGTCCCGACCCCGTACCCCCAGGCGGCCCCGCCCCGGGCCCGGAACTCCCGGATCCTGTCCTCGTCCAGATCCCCGGAGACGAAGATCCGGACCCCGGGGAACCCCGCCCCGTCCAGGAGCGCCCGGGCCTCCCGGGACAGCGACGCCAGGTCGCCGGAGTCCAGGCGGACCCCGAACAGCTCCCGCCCCTCCTCCCGGAGCTCCCGGGCCACCTGGACCGCGTTCCGGGTCCCCTGGAGGGGGTCGTAGGTGTCCACGAGGAGGACGGGCTGGGGGTGGGCCCGGGCGAAGGCCCGGAACGCGGAGAGCTCGTCGGGGAAGCTCATCACGTAGGCGTGGGCCATCGTCCCAGCGAGGGGGATCCCGTACCTCTTTCCGGCCTCAACGTTGGAGGTGGCGTGGAACCCGGCGAGGAAGCTGGACCGGGCGGCGTGGAGGGCGGCCGCGGCCCCGTGGTCCCGCCGGGCGCTGAAGTCCACGAGCACCGCCTCCTCCCCCGCCGCGAGGACGATCCGGGCCGCCTTGGAGGCGACGAGGGTCGCGTAGTTGAGGAGGTTGAGGAGGAGGGTCTCCACGAGCTGGGCCTCGATCCGGGGGGCGGTGACGAGGAGGAGGGGCTCCCCGGGAAAGACGACCTCCCCCTCCTCCACCGCCCACACCTCCCCCGTGAACCGAACCCCCTCCAGGTACCCCAAGAACTCCCGATCGAAGAGCCCCACGGTCTCGAGGTGGCCCAGGTCCTCGCCCCCGAACCGGAACGCCTCCAGGGCCCCCAGGAGCGGATCAAGCCCGGCGAAGACGAGGAACCGGCGGTGGGGGACGGGAGACCGGACGAAGTAGGCGAACGTCGCCTCCCCGGTCAGGCCCTCCCGGAGGTAGGACTGGGCCATCGTGAGCTCGTAGAGGTCCACCAGGGGCATCGGGCCAATGGTACCCGCCGGGGGGACTTGACAACCCTTCCCCCCCTCCCTACAATCCTGGCAGTCGACACTTTCGACTGCTAAAAGGAGGTGAGCTCGATGGTGCGACTTCCGACCCTGTGGCGAGAACCGTTCTCCCTCGCCTCCCGGATGGAGCGGATGATGGACGAGCTGTTCCGGGACTTCGGGACGTGGGCCGACCTCGAGGTCTTCCCGACCTTCGGCCGGTCCGACGTCTACGTGAAGGACAAGAAGCTCGTCATCGAGACCGAGCTCCCCGGGGCCACGAGGGACGACGTCCAGGTCAAGGTCGAGGGGGACCGCCTGGTGATCAGCGGGGAGATCCGGCGGTCCGAGGAGATCCGGGACGAGAACTACATCCGGATGGGACGCCGCTACGGCGCGTTCCGGCGGGTGTTCCCGCTTCCCGAGGACGTCGAGGACCGCAAGGGGATCAAGGCCCGGTTTGAGAACGGGGTCTTGATCGTCGAGGTTCCGCTCAAGCGGGCCCCCGAGACCGAGGGGACGTTCGAGGTGAAGGTGGAGTAGCCTGGGGGGGGGGAGGGGGTGTACCCTCCCCCCACACCATCCCGATGAGGAGGGACGATGGGCGATATCCTGAACCTCTTGTTCTTCCTGTTTCTCCTCCAGGCCCTGATCCCGTTTGTGGGCCGCCGGATCCTCGACTTCCGGCGCTCGATCGCGATCCAGACCCTGGAGCGGAGGCGGGGGAGCCGAGTGGTGACCCTTATCCACCGCCAGGAGGCGGTGAGCTTCCTCGGGGTGCCCCTGGCCCGGTACATCGACATCGAGGATTCAGAGCAGGTCTTGCGGGCGATCCGGATGACCCCGCCTGAGATGCCCATCGACCTCGTCCTCCACACCCCGGGTGGCCTGACCCTGGCCGCGGAGCAGATCGCCTGCGCCCTCAAGCGCCACCCGGGCAAGGTCACGGTGTTCGTCCCCCACTACGCGATGAGCGGGGGGACCCTGATCGCGCTGGCCGCGGACGAGATCGTGATGGACCCCAACGCCGTCTTGGGTCCGGTGGACCCCCAGCTGGGGACGGCCCAGGGGTACGTCCCAGCGGCCTCGGTCCTCAAGGCCCTCGAGGAGCCGAACCCCAACCGCGACGACCAAACCCTGATCCTGGGGGACGTGGCCCGCAAGGCGATCGGGCAGGTCCACGAGACGGTGTACGCCCTCCTCCGGGACAAGCTCCCCGAGGAGAAGGCGCGGGAGGTGGCCCGGAACCTCTCCGAGGGGCGGTGGACCCACGACTACCCGATCACGGCCGAGGAGCTGCGGGGGATGGGGCTCCCGGTGAAGGAGGACATGCCGCGGGAGGTATACGAGCTCATGGACCTCTACCCCCAGGCGAGGCAGCGCCGGCCCGGGGTGGAGTTCATCCCCGTCCCCTACGCGCCTGGGCGGACCCCGGCGCGAGGAGGTGGATGATGCCCCTGTGCGATGTGTGTCGGGTCCGCCCGGCCACGGTGACGGCCGAGGTGATCCAAGACGGGGAGCGGCGGATCCTCCACCTGTGCGAGCTCGACTACGCCCGGCTCCGGGAGGAGGAGTGGTTCTCCCCATGGGAATCCCTCCTCGGGGACTTCTTCCCTCCCCGGCGGCGACCGGACCGCGAGGCGCCGGACCTCGGGTCGTACCTGTCCGACGAGGGCCGGGAGCTCCTCCAGCGGGCGGCGCGGGTTGCCGTGGACTTCGGAAAGCGGGAGATGGACACCGAGCACCTCCTCTACGCCCTTACCGAGAGCGAAGCCGCACGCGAGTTCCTGCGCAAGGCGCAGCTCGACCCCCAGGACATCCGGGGGTACATCGACCACAACGCGCCCCGCGGAGTGCTGGGGGCCGAGCGGGGGGAGACGGTGCGGGTGGGGATGAGCCCCCGGGTGAAGGCGGTCCTCGAGCGGGCGTTCCACCGCTCGCGGGACCTCGGCCACTCCTACGTGGGCCCCGAGCACCTCCTCCTGGGGCTCCTGGAGGAGCCCGACGGCCTCGGGGGGGAGGTGCTCCGCCGGTTTGGCCTGACCCCGGACGCCCTCCAAGGGCAGCTGCGGAGGACCGCGGGCCGGGAGCCAGCCCGCGGGGCCAAGTCCGCGACCCCGATCCTGGACAAGCACTCGCGGGATCTGACCGCTCTTGCCCGGGAGGGGAAGCTCGACCCCGTGATCGGTCGGGCCAAGGAGATCGAGACCGTGATCGAGGTCCTCGCCCGGCGGAAGAAGAACAACCCGGTCCTCATCGGGGAACCGGGGGTCGGGAAGACGGCGATCGTGGAGGGCCTCGCCCAACGCATCGCCCGGGACGAGGTCCCGGAGGTCCTCCGGGGGAAGCGCCTGGTGGAGCTCAACGTGAACTCCCTCGTTGCCGGGACGAAGTACCGGGGGGAGTTCGAGGAGCGGGTGAAGGAGCTCCTCGACGAGATCCTTGCCCACCAGGACGAGCTCGTCCTGTTCATCGATGAGCTCCACACGATCGTCGGGGCCGGGCAGGCCGAGGGGGGCCTGGACATCGCGAACACCTTGAAGCCGGCCCTGGCCCGGGGCGAGCTCCACCTCATCGGCGCCACAACCCTGAACGAGTACCAGAAGCACATCGAGAAGGACGCGGCCCTTGAGCGGCGGTTCCAGCCGGTGTTCATCGCCGAGCCGACCGTCGAGGGGACGGTGGCCATCCTCCGGGGCCTGCGGGACCGGTTCGAGGCCCACCACAAGGTCCGGATCACCGACGAGGCGATCGTCGCCGCGGCCGAGCTCTCGGATCGGTACATCTCCGGCCGGTACCTCCCGGACAAGGCGATCGACCTCCTCGACCAGGCCGCGGCGCGGGTCCGGATCGCCACCACCTCCCGCCCGGCCACCGTCCAGGAACTCGAGGCGGAGATCGCGGCCCTTAAGCGTGAACAGGACTACGCCACATCCCGCAAGCAGTTCGACCGGGCCAAGGAGATCGAGGCCTCGATCGCCGAGAAGGAGAGGGCCCTCGACCAGGCCACCGAGGAGTGGAGGAAGGGGTTGGCCTCGGGGACGCCCGAGGTCCGGGCCGAGCACGTGGCGGAGATCGTCTCCTCCCTCACCGGGATCCCGGTGGCCGACCTCACCGCCGAGGAGCGGGAACGGCTCCTCAAGCTCGAGGAGAAGCTCCACGAGCGGGTGGTGGGCCAGGAGGAGGCGGTGGCCGCGGTGGCCGCGGCGGTCCGCCTCTCCCGGGCCGGGCTCAAGGAGGGCCACCGCCCGATCGCCACGTTCCTCTTCCTCGGGCCAACCGGGGTCGGGAAGACCGAGCTCGCCAAGACCCTCGCCTGGGCCGTGTTCGGGGACGAGGACGCCGTCGTCCGGATCGACATGAGCGAGTACACGGAGCGGCACACCGCCTCCCGGCTCGTGGGCGCCCCGCCGGGGTACGTGGGCTACGAGGAGGGGGGCCAGCTCACGGAGCGGGTCCGCCGCCGGCCGTACTCGGTGGTCCTCCTCGACGAGATCGAGAAGGCCCACCCCGAGGTCCACAACCTCCTTCTCCAGGTGTTCGACGACGGCCGCCTCACCGACGGCAAGGGTCGCGTCGTGGACTTCTCGAACACGATCCTCATCGCCACGAGCAACGTGGGGAGCGAGTTGATCCAGGCGAACCTCACGGCTCCGGAGGGGCGGCGCCTGGACTACAAGGCCCTCAAGGAGCGGCTGATGGACGTCCTGC
This sequence comes from Candidatus Bipolaricaulota bacterium, assembly GCA_938084715.1. Taxonomy (GTDB): domain Bacteria; phylum Bipolaricaulota; class Bipolaricaulia; order Bipolaricaulales; family Bipolaricaulaceae; genus Bipolaricaulis. Next base: position 17,689 of record CALKES010000003.1, read on the forward strand.
GGGCCCACTTCCGGCCGGAGTTCCTGAACCGGATCGACGAGGTGATCGTGTTCCACGCCCTCACGAAGGACCACATCCGCGATATCGTCCTGCTCCAGCTCGAGCGGGTGCGGCGGGTGGCCCGGGGGCAGGGGGTGGAGCTCGAGTTCGAGGGGTCCCTCGTGGACCACCTGGCCGAGGTCGGCTACCGGCCGGAGTTCGGGGCCCGGGAGCTCAAGCGGAAGATCCGGTCCGAGGTGGAAAACCCCCTCGCCGCGGCCCTCCTCAAGGGGGAGATCCGGGAGGGGGACCGGGTCCGGGTCGCCTACGACCCCGCGGCGGGGGAGGTCCGGTTCACCGTGGCCAACGCTCCAACGGAGAAGACCGCTTCCTGAGGACCCTTTCGGCCTCCCCTTGAACTCCCGGGGAGTCGGACGCTAGGATCGGGGTCCAGGGGGGCGCCGGCGGGGGGCCGCGTTCCCCTTGGAACGACCGACACGAGAGGGGAAGGGGGGAACCGTGAAGCGCGCTTTGGTGCTAGCCGTCGCGGTGGCAGTGGGCGGCCTGGCCCAGGGGATATCCCTCACCGGGAAGTGGAACCTCACCTTCGAGCTTCTGCCCAACACCCGGATCTACAGCTCGGACATCACCCTGAACGTGGGGTTTGCCCCCGGCTGGCGGGTGGAGAGCGAGTCGAAGATGTACTCCGACATGGTCCTCCGCTACCAGAACTTCTACGTGAGCGGGAGCTTCGGGGAGTTTGGCGTGTGGGGGAAGATCTACTTCCACGCCCAGGAGCTCCGGTACCAGAAGGTCTGGCTCAACGCCGAGATCCCCGTGGGGGGTGGGGCCTTCCGCTCCTCGTTCAACCACTGGGCGACCTCGGCCGACTACAGCTCCTCGGACCGGGCCATGTTCGGCCCTTGGCCGTGCGTACCCCCGGTCCTGGGGGTCTCCTGGGAGGACGCCTGGAAGTTCATGACCCGCGAGGTGCAGGTCACCGGGCCGGTGGCAAGCGCGAGCCGTTCAGGAACAGGCCCTGTCTACATCAACGTCGGCCTCGCCTTCCCGGACCCTGATCGCTTCCAGATCTACATCCCCGCCGCCGACGTCCCGGCGTTCGAGGCCGTGTTTGGAACGGGCTTCTGGAACACGTGGAACGCGACCAAGCCCACCCTCTGCGTCAAGGGCACGATCAAGGGGTACCGCTACACCTCGGGCGGGCCCGGGGGCGGGGGGTACTCGGTGGCCGAGATCTCCCTCAGTTCGCCCGCGAACCTCTCCCTCGGAACCTGCCCCGGGATCATGGTCTCCCCGAACTGCCCCGGGACGACGGTCAAGTGGTTCTACGCCACAAACTACGGTGGGCAGACCGTGTACGTCCAGGGCCCGGTGGCGAGCATCACGGGACCGGCCACCTACTACGGGTACGCGAACCACTACCGGGTGCGGATCGGTGGCGGTGCTACCGTGGGAAACCGGGTGGAGGTCATCATGCCCTACAACCCCGGGTGGTCCACCGCGGGCACTTCCTACTTTAACGAGGTGTGCGTCTACGGGACGATTTCGGTCATTGGAGGGGTCGCCGTGATCCTGCCCCCGGATCTCATCTCCACCTCGGGGAGCCCCTGCTGCAGCGGAGAGGAGGTCACCTACCTCACGACGTTCCTCAACTGGCGGTTCCGCTACACCCTCCCCCCGTGGACGGTCACCGTCGACTTCGGGGACTGCTGCACCGGGTTCGCCTTCCGCCAGCTCCTGGTGGCGGCAAGCGCCCTCCCCCTGTGCTGCGGGCTCACCTACGACCTCGCCCTATCGTTCACCAAGGCGGGCTTGGGCTCCCTCGCCTTCACCCTGAAGGGCCTCCCCCTCGTCTGCTGCGGGCTCACAGCCGACCTGTCCGTCTCGTTTGCCCCCGACCGGAAGTCGGTGAGCTTCGAACCCCGGTGGCCGCGGATCTCGGGTTGCCTCACCGTGTACGGCGACGCGGGATGGGCGGACAACGCCTGGACCGGAATCGCAATCTACGGGTGGCGGATCTACTGCTGGATCGGGGACGTCCTCCTCGAGGCGGGAACCGCCCTCGATCGGGCGAAGATGAACAGCGTGAGCCCCCTGAGCTTTCGGAGCGGGGAGTGGGAGTACGTGGGCCTCGCCTACAGGGGGTCCGGCTGCTGCGGGGGGGACCTGTGGTTCAACGCCGACTTCTGGTTCGGGGATGGTGCCTACCTTTTCGGCCTCCGCCGGACGCGGCTTGCCCTGGAGTTCCCCGCGGCCCCCGGCCTCACCCTGTTCACCCGGGGGATGATCGACCTCTCCCAGGCCTCCCCCTTGGAGTACTGGAACATCGGCTGGAAGCTGTCGTTCTAGGCTGGGGAGGGGCGGCCCCCGGCCCTCACCCTCCCCCCGGGGGGAGGTAGAGGAAGATCGCAAAATAGTGGCACATCCCCGCCGCGAGCACCATGAGGTGCCAGATCGCGTGGTTGAAGGGAAGACGCTTCCACGCGTAGAACACGATCCCCAGGGTGTAGATGACCCCGCCGGCGAACAGGAGGACAAGGGCACCCACCGGGACGTGCTCCACCACCTGACGCGCCGCCACCACGATCAGCCAGCCCATCGCGACGTAGGTGGCCACGGACGCCTTGCGCAGCCGGCCGAGGAAGAGCGACTTGAACAGGACACCGGCGATGGCCATCCCCCAGACGACACCGAGGAGGGTCCACCCCAACGGGGTTGGGAGCCGAATCACGAGGAACGGGGTGTAGGTCCCGGCGATGAGGAGGTAGATCGAGGCGTGGTCGAGGACCCGGAAGGTGGCCTTGGCCCTCCGGTGGGTGAGGGCGTGGTAGAGGGTCGAGGCGAGGTGGGCCAGGACGAGGGTTGTCCCGTAGACGACGAGGCTTGCCAGCTGCCCGGCCGTAACGCCACGGAGGCCTGCCAGGACCGCCAGGGCAAGGAGTCCGGCCAGGCTCAGGGCGGTCGCCACTCCGTGGGTGAGGGCGTTCGCAATCTCCTCCCCCAGGGAGTACTCCGGGAGCTCGCCCCTCACGGCCCCGCCCGGCGAGGCCGACGGAGGACGGGACGGAGGATCTGCCCGAGGGCGGAGCGGCGGAGGGCGATCGCCCCGTACCGGCACGCCTCGTGGCAGCACATGCAGCGGATGCACGTCCGACGGTGGATCCTCGCCTTTCCCCCCACCACGGTGGCCGCCCCGGTGGGGCAGACCCGGGCGCACGCCCCGCAGCCCACGCACGCCCGCCGGACCACGGCCGGGCGGACCGCAAGCTGGGACGTGGCCCACCGGGTGAGAAACCGCGGGGCCCGGCCCACGAGCTCCCCGGCCGGGAACGGAGGGAGCTCGAAGTCCCCTGCGACCAGGGATTCGAGGCGTTCCCCCACCACGTCAATCCCGGTCAGATCCCCGATTCCGACCCCCCGGTCGTGGGCGTAGCGGGTCGTCCGCACCGCAAGGGGATCAAGGCCGATCAGGCGGCACGCCACGGCGTCCACAGCCACCCCGTCCCGCCCCGCGAGGATGATCCCAAGGGGCCGCGGCCTCCCGTTGGCCGGACCGGGCCCCTCCATGGCCACGACCCCGTCCATCACCGTGAGGGCTGGCCCAACTGCGGCGTACACGTCGACGAGAAGCTGGCCGAACGCCTCGGGGTCCTTGTACTCCCCGTGGTAGGCAACCCGCAGGCCCCCGGGGAGGAGGCCGTACAGGTTCTTCACCGCCCCGGTGAACAGGGTCAAGGAGTGGGTCTTGAGCTTGGGAAGGTTCACCACGAGGTCGGCCTCGACGGCCTCCCGGGCAAGGTAGGTCTCCTTCAGCACAACCCCGCCCACGGAGACGCGGACGAACCCCGTCTCCCGGAGGTTCACCAGCCTCACCCCCAGGCCCGCGCATACCTCCCGGTACCCGGAGAGGGCATAGGGGTCGTCAGCCGAGGGGTGGAGGTCATCCCCCACCGTGAGGTGGGGGGTGAGGTCCTTGAGCACGGCCAGAACCGCGGCAGCGAAGGTGGGGTGGGTGACGATGGCCCGCTCGGGGGGGGAGGGGGGGGAGAGGTGGTTCACCTTGACGAACACCCGCGCTCCACCGCGGAACAGGTCCCGGCCCCCGACCGCCTCCAGGGCCGTGGCCACCGCGTCCCGAAGCCCGGGGTCGCGGTAGTCCCCGGCCCTCCCCGCCCACACCCGGGCCCGGCTCATCGGTCCCGACGCGAAGGCCTACCGCCCCCGCTACTCGGAGAGGGCCATGCTCGTCTGGCGCAGCCGCCGGGCGAGCTCGGCGATGATCTCGTGGGCCAGCTCGGGGTGGGTCTTGATGAGCGCCTTGATATCCCAACTGGCAAGGACAAGGCACCGGGTGGGAGTGGCGGCGACCACGTCCGCCGACCGCGGCTGGCCATCCAGCACGGCCATCTCCCCGAAGAACTGCCCCGCCCCCAAACGCGACAGGACCTTCTCCCCCTTCCGTACCTCCACCTGCCCATCGAGGACGAGGAAGAAACCCACCTTGCTCCGATCCCCCTCCCGCACGATGGGAGAGCCAGCGGGGAAGTTCGTCTCCTTGGCGGTCTTGGCCACCGCCACCAGGTGCTTCTCGCTCAGGGACGAAAACAGCGGGACCTCTCTGAGCATTTCCGTCACAGCCTTGGACATTGCTTTTCCTCCTCGTCCTACAAGTTCGCCACCATCTTACCGGCGGGGGTCCCTCCCCACAACGGTTCCCTAGGGTCCCTCGCCCGGGGGGGGCGCGCCTTGGGGCTCTGCAGCCCCGGGGAAGCGCATCCGGGCCAGCAACCCGCGGAACCAAGGATCGTCGCGAACGCGGTCGAACCACGGGCTCACGTGGAGCAGGCGTAGCCCAGGGTCCCGGGCCTGGTACGAGCGCTCGAGCCACGCCATCCCCTCGGGAAGGTGCCCCAGGGCGAGGTGAACCGTGGCCACGGAGAAGGCGTGCCCCAGCCCGGAGTCGCCCCCTTCCAGGGCCCGCAGGTTCTCCTCGGCGGTCGTCGTCTCCCCCATCCCCGCGTAGGCGAGGACCCGCAGGGCCTGGATCTCCACCCGGGCGCGGTCGTTGGGGAGAAGCCGCGCCTCGGCCTGGCGGAGGGCCTCCAACGCCCGGTCGTACTCCCCAAGCAAGGTGTGGACCTCGCCCAACGCGATAAGAGGGCCCACCCCCTCCGGGTCGAGGCGGAGGGTGTGGCGGAGTTGGGCCACGGCCTCCTCGTACTGGCGGGCGAGCACCAGGGCCCGGCCGTAGGTGTAGTTGGCGATCGGCGAATCCGGCTCCATCACCAGCACCTTCTGGAGGGCCTCCAGGGCCTCGTCGAACCGGCCGAGGTAGGCGAGGTGGAGGGCGAACGCCCGGCGCACCGCGCTGCTCGTGGGATCGAGGTCCAGGGCCTTCACCAGCTCCGCCTCCGCCTCCTCCCAGTTCCCGGCCGTCTGGAGGACCTCGGCCAGGGAGAGGTGGCCCTGGACGAAGTCCGCGGCCAGGGCCTGGGCCCGGCGGTGCTGCTCCAGGGCCTCGCCAAACCGCCCGGACTGCCAGAGGACCGCGGACAGGGCCATGTTGATCACCGGAGACAGGGGATCGAGGGCCAACGCCCGCTTCATCTCCACCAGGGCCTCCGCGGTTTGGCCGAGGTCGGCCAGGAGGTTGGCGTACCACTGCCGGGCCGTGGCGTAGTTTGGGTTGAGGCTGATCGCCCGCTTGAACCGCGCCCGCGCCCCCTCGGCGTCGTGCTCAAACAACCACTCCACCAAGGCCAGCGAGGTGTGGGCCTCGGCGAGGTCGTCGTCGATCTCCAGGGCTTTCTGCGCGGCCTCCTTGGCCTTGGGAATGGCCTCGTGGAGGGGAACGTGGCCCTGGCTAGCCAATACACTGTAACAGTCAGCAATCCCGGCGTAGGCCAGGGCGTAGCCGGGGTCGAGGGTGATCACGTCCTGGAAGATCTCCAGCGCGTGCCGCACGGCCGCCTCGGAGCGCTGGTTCCAGAAGTGGCGGCCTTTGAGGTAGCGCATGTAGACGCCCACGTCGCGGGAAGCCTGAGCCTGGAGCTGGCGCTCCTCCACGGCGACGAGCTTGACCTCCAGTGCCTCCGCCACCCGACGGGCGATCTCGGTCTGAATCGCAAGCACATCTTCAAGGTCGCGATCGTAGGCTTCGGACCAGAGGTGTTCCTCGGTCGCGGTGTCCACGAGCTGGAGGTTGATCCGAACGCGGCTCCCCACCTTCCGGACGCTTCCCTCCAGGACCGTCGCCACCCGCAGCTCCTGCCCGATCTCAGCGATCGATTTTTGGGTCCCCTTGTACTTCATGACCGAGGTCTGGGCGATGACCCTCAGCCCGTGGATCTTGGACAGGGTGTAGATGAGCTCCTCGGTCATCCCGTCGGCGAAGAACGAGTCCTGGGGATCGGGGCTGATGTTCGTGAGGGGGAGGACCGCGATCCGGGTGCGCTCCGGTGGCCTTGGCCCCTCGGGGTGGGGCTGGGACCACGGGAACACGGCCCGGAACACCTCCACCGGAACCCGCACGTTCTTCAAGGTCCGCTTCCCCATGCTGACCAGGGGCAGCTCCACCTTGTTCCACACCTGATCGTACGCCTGGGCAGACAAGCACACCCCCCCCGGCTCCGCCAGCGGGGCGATCCGGGCGGCGAGGTTCACCCCATCCCCGAAGAGATCCCCTTGGCGGTGAACCACGTCCCCCACGTGGACCCCGATCCGGACCAGGATCTGCCGCTCCGGGGGCTGGGCCCCGTTCCGGCGGTGGAGGGCCTCCTGGATTGCCATGGCACACCGCGTGGCCTGAAGGGCGCTGGGGAACTCTACGAGGAACCCATCGCCCAGCCCCTTGACCACCCTCCCCCCGTGGTTGCCAAACAGCGGCTGGAGGAGCTGGTCATGCTCCTGAAGGAGCTGGAGGGCCAGGTCTTCGTCCCTCTGCCCAAGCAGGGTGTACCCGACGATGTCGGTGATGAGAATCGCGCTGAGACGACGTTCCTCCTCCACAGCTCCCGTGCCCCTCGCAGTCCATTATACGGCCGAGGTTGCAAGAGCCACGCCAACCTGCTGCAGAGGACGCTACAATCGGGCTCACGTGGTGAGGAGGAGGGACGGGTGAAGGGTACCCCGGTTCTTGCGGTGCGGGAGTTGAGAAAGAACTACGGCCCGGTGTGCGCCGTCGCTGGGGTGTCGTTTTCCGTCGCCAAGGGCACGGTCTTCACCTTGCTTGGCCCCAACGGGGCGGGGAAAACGACGACCTTGGAGATCCTGGAGGGGCTCCGGGAGGCGGACTCCGGGGAGATCGAACTCTTCGGGCAGACGGTGCGCCGGGTGACCCCGGAGATGAAGAACCGAATGGGCGTCCTCCTCCAGGAAGGGGGGTTCGAGCCCTACCTCCGGGTCCGGGAGGTCCTCAGCCTCTTCGCTGCGTTCTTCCAGCGGCCCCGCCCGGTGAAGGAGGTCCTGGCCGAGGTGGCCCTCGAGGACAAGGCCCGGGCGCTCGTAAAGAACCTGTCGGGAGGACAGCGGCAACGCCTGGCGCTCGGGGTGGCCCTGATCAACGACCCCGAGCTCCTCTTCCTCGACGAGCCCACGACGGGCTTGGATCCCCAGGCCCGACGCAACGTGTGGGACGTGGTGGAACGGCTGAAGGGGGAGGGGAAGACGATCGTCCTCACCACCCACTACATGGAGGAGGCGGAAGCCCTGTCCGATGAGGTGTGCATCATGGACCACGGGCGGGTGATCGCCCACGGCAGCCCGCGGGACCTCACCGCGGGGCTTGGCCAGGACACGTTCATCGAGTTTGAGGCACCTGAGCTTCCCGCCGCCCTGGGGGACCTCCCCGGGGAGGTGCACCGGGATGGGACCCTGCTCACCCTCAAGACCGCAAACCTGGTCGCCTCCCTGGAGGGCCTCCTCTCCTGGTCCCGCAACCGAGGGATTGAGCTTCGGAACATGGTCGTCCGCCAGCCCAACCTCGAGGACGTCTTCCTCGCCCTCACCGGGCGGAGGCTCCGGGAGTGAGGCAGGTCCTTCGGCTGGCGGGGCTTTCGTTTCTGGCCGCGTTGCGGGAGAAGGAAGTCCTGTTTTGGTTCATCGTGTTCCCGCTCCTCCTCCTGTCGATCCTTACCCTCGTGTTCGGCGAGCTTGGGCAAGAGGGAACGATGAACTTCAACGTGGCCCTAGTCAACGCCGACCAGGGGGAGTTTGCGCTCGCCGTGGAGGAGGTCCTTGCCTCCCTCTCCAACCCTGGCTCCCCGGGAAAGGAGCCCCTGTTCACCCTTGATCGGCCCTCGACCGGGGAGGACCCCGAAGCGTTCATCGCCAGAAAGGGGGAGGAGGTCCGGCTGGGGAGGCTCGCTCTCCTCATCGTCATCCCCCCAGGGTTCACCTCCGCAACGACCACGGCCCTCTTGAGAAGAGAACCCCCAAGCCCCCTTGAGGTCTACGTGAACGAGTCCAACGCCGCCTCGGGAATGGCCGCCGACGTGGTGGACCAGGTCCTCGCCCGGCTCAACCGGGAGATCCTCGTCCTGTCCGGGGCCTACCGGCCCCAGGACTCCCTCGCGGTCAAGACGGAGTGGGTGGGGGACTCGGGCGCACCGGTCGCCTACGTGGACTTCCTCCTTCCCGGGATCGTCCTCATGGCGTTCTTCGTGGGGGGGCTGTTCAGCGTCCCGGGGACGATCCTCTTCGCGCGGGACATGAAGATCCTCCGCCGGTACTGGGTGACCCCGCTTGGGGTCCCGCAGTACCTCGCCGGGTTCTCCCTGGGCTACGGGACGATGTGCGTCCTCCAGTTCGCCCTCCTCGTCCTGGTGGGGCGCCTGGGGTTCGGGGCCACGGTGACGTTCGCCCGGCCCCTGGCCATCCTGTACCTCCTCCTGTCCGCCGTCACGTTCCTCGCCCTGGGGTTCCTCGTCGCCGCGCTGGCCAGGACCGCCCAGGGAGGGATGGCCCTCGCCAACATCCTCAACATGCCGACCCTCTTCCTCAGCAGCCTGTTTTTCCCCGTGGCCGGTCTACCCCTCTTTCTGAGGGCGATCCTTTTCGTGAACCCGCTCTCCTACCTCGGGGAGGGGCTCCGGTTTGCCGTGGGGACAGGCCAGCTCACGGTGCACCCCGCACTCACCGCCGCCGTGCCCCTTGGGTGGGTGGCCCTGTCCGTGGGGGTGGCGGCGCGACGGCTCAAGTGGGACGTGGCCCGATGAGGACCTTTGCAGCTCTTCTGCGCTCCCAGGCCCTCGTCTTCCTGAGGGACAAAGTCGCCCTCTTCTTTACCCTGCTCTTCCCCGTGGTGTTCATCCTCATCTTCGGGTTCGTGTGGGGTGGGACGGAGGGCCCGGGCAAGGTGACCCTCGGCCTCGTCCAGACCGGCGACGACGGGGGTCTGCTGAGCTCGGTTCTCGCTCAGCAGAAGGGGTTAGAGCTGCGCCGCTACGAGGCCCGGGCGGAGCTGGAGCAGGCCCTCCTCCGGCGTCGGGTGAGCCTGGGGTTGGTGTGGGACGGGCAGGTCCTCCGCTTTCTCCAGGACCCGACCCGGGTCCAGGAGGCGTACGCCCTCTCTGAGGTGGCCCGGGGGATTGCATCGGCGGCCGATCTCCGCCGCCAGGGCCTGGCTCCGGTCATCCTGGCCCAACGGGTGAACGTGGGGCGGGGCTCGGGCGGCTGGTTCGCCCTGGTCGTCCCGGGGATCATGGCCTTCTCCATCCTGATCTCCGGCCTCCTGGCCGTGTCGGGGCGGATCACCCAGATGAAGGAGCGGGGGCTCCTCGATCGCCTCCTCGTGACCCCGATGTCCCCCCCAGCGCTCCTTGGGGCGATCGCCGGGGTACGGCTCGTGGTGGGGGTCGTCTCCACCGTGATCACGCTCGGAATCTCCGTGGTCCTGTTCCGGGTGCGGTTCCAGGTGAACTGGCCCCTCTACCTCCTCTTCGTCGTGGCGGCCACGGTGGGGGCGATGGGGCTGGGAACCCTGATCGCCCTCGTGGTGCGCCGCCCGGGGAGCGCAAGCACCGTGGCAAGCATCGTGGCCCAGGTCATGCTCTTCTTGTCCGGGGTCTACTTTCCGCTCGAGATCATGCCTTCCTTCCTGCGCACCCTGGGCCGGGCGTTTCCCCTCACGTACATGGTGGAGGGGATGCGCTACGTGACCGGCGTAGCCGATCTTGCGCCAGGGCAGTTTGCCCTCGTCACCGCCGGGTTCCTCCTCCTCGGGGTCGGCCTGCTGCCGGTGCTCGGCCGGTACGTGGTGCGGCCTGGCCGCCGCTAGGCCGCCCAGGCCGGCCCCCCAGCTCCCCGACTACGGGGTCCAGGTGGTCGAGAACCCGATCGTCTGCGCGGCCAGCCGGGCCCCGCCCGGGGCCAGGGAGACCACGAACCGGACCTCGTCGGAGGTGACCGGGGCGGCCCCCCGGTACTCCACAGCGAGGGCCACCGTCCCCGCTCCCGCGCTATCCAGACGCACGGGAGGAGAGACGAACCCCGGGAGCACAGCCCCGCCGCGGAGGACCTCCACCCAGATCCACAGTGGAAGGCCGGCGCTCCCGTCGTAGAAGTAGGTCACGCTCCCCGAGGCCCGACTCCCCAGCTGGCTCAACCCGTACCCCAGAAACCGGAACGCCCCGCTTGGGAGCGACGGCGGCTCCCCGAGGGCTGGGAGGATCGCGAGCTTGCCCACGAAGTTCCCCCCCTCGGCGGTGAACCAGACCCTTCCCTCCCCGTCCAGGGCCAGGAACACCGGGCGGGAGTCGGCTGGGAGGGCGTAGAGGACGAGTTCGTTCGTCGCTGGAGAGAGACGGCCCAGGGCGTCGGCCTCCCGGTCCGTGAACCAGACGCCCCCCGCCTCATCGAGGATAAGGGCGACAGGCGGACGTCGGCCGTTGCCGGGTCAAGAACACCGATCGCGGGTCGGTGGGGGTCGGTGAACCAGACCCGACCATCCCCACCCACGGCCACCGCCAGGGCCGAGGTACCGGTCGGGAGAGGAGAACGGTGTTCGTCTCCGGATCGAGGACCGAGAGGGGGGCCACCCCGTGGGTGAACCACACCCGGCCAGCGGGGGCCACGGCCACCCGCTCCAGGTACCGATCGGTGATCATGGACGCCCACTCCGTGAACGGCCCGCTTGTCTTCGGGACGAGGAGGGCAATCGGAGGGGGGAGCATCGGGTTCCCCGGGAAGTCCTCCGGGACGACCGCGGTCACCACCGGGGTGACCTGCGTGGTCAGGGGGGTCACGGGCTGGGGCGGGGAGACGATGAGGGGCAGGGTCACCGCCACCGTAGCGGGGGAGAACCGGACAACCTTCTTCGCGTTCCGCTCGTTGAACCACAGGTTGACCCTCCCCGGGCCGGCGGGGGCGGCCACGAGGGCCTCAGGCCACGCCCCGGGCGTGGGAAGGGCCCACTTCGCTCCCCCACCCACGAACACGAGGAGCTCGAGGGCGTTCTCCCGGCTCAGGGTGAAGTGGAGCGAGCTCCCATCCCCCATCACCAGCCCAAACGGCCCGTCCCCAACGTTTCGCTCACGAACCTCATTGGAAACAGGATCCAGCTGGCCAATCCGGTCGAGGCTGAACTCCGCGAAGTACACCAACCCATCCGTCCCCCCGCCGATCCCATACGGGAGAGCGTTCCCAGAGGGCAGCGGCCACCGGGTGAGCTCCGCCACCTGCCCGCCCGCGACGAGCGCGAGGGCGAGAAGTCCAGTAATCCACAGCAGAAGCACGCTGGGTCGGTTCAGGCCCATCCCCTCCGCGCACCATAGATAGCCGATCATAGTCCTTCTCACCCCGGGGTGCTGGGCCGGGGTTGAACCCCGAGCCCCAGGTGTGGCACACACGGGTGAACCCCTGCTCCCGGGGAGGTCCGGGGCAAAGAGGAGGGACAGTCATTCGGTGGACGATCGGGAACTCGTGGCGCGGGTGGCCAGGGGGGACGGCGAGGCGTTTCGGGAGCTGTACGCCCGGTACGCGGACCGCGTCTTCCACTACGCCCTCACCGTCCTCCGGAACCGCCACCTCGCCGAGGAGGTGGCCCAGGAGACGATGGTTGCCGTGTGGAGGGGAGCCGGGAGGTACGAGGGGAGGTCCCAGGTCTCGACGTGGATCTTCGGGATCGCCCGCCACCAGGCCTTCCACCTGCTTCGCGGGGAGGGGAAGTCGGCCCGGGAGCCGGAGGAGCGGGAGGAACCCGACCCCACGGCGGGGGCGGAGCTGGAGGTCCGGGTCCGGCGGGCCCTCGACGAGCTGCCCCCGGACCAGCGGGAGGTGGTGTTCCTCGCCTTCTACGCGGGGCTCTCCTACGCCGAGATCGCCCAGGTGCAGGCTGTGCCAGAGGGAACGGTGAAGTCGAGGATGTTCCACGCCAAGCGGAAGCTCGCCGAGGTGCTCCGGCCATGACCTGCGACCGAGCCCGAGAGCTCATCCCTCTCTACGCCGGGCGGTCCCTTTCTGATCTGGACCGCGGGGACCTCATCGCGCACGTGGTGGGCTGCGAGGCCTGCCAGGGGGAGCTCGTGGAGACGGTTCGCCTCGCCCACGAGCTGCGAGCGGCGTTCGCCCAGCTTCCCTCTCTGCCGAAGGGGACGTGGATTTCCGTCGTTGCGCGGACGCTGGGGACCACTCTCCTGCGGGTCGAACTGGGTTCAGAGGTAGCGGGGTTGAACCTTGCCGTGGGAACGACGAAGACCGGGGTTCCGATCCGGGGAAGCTTGTCCATCCTCGGGCGGGAAGTGCCGGTGCTGCGGATCTAGACAGGAGGTAGATGATGAGCGAGGAAGAGAAGAAGGACAGAGGGGACGTCGAGGAGCTGCGCGAGGTCTTGAGCGTGCTGACGCAGCAGGTTCCGGGGCTCCTCAAGGGTCTGCGGGACGTGCTGTACTCCAAGGACGCGGCGGAGAACATGGCCGACGCGGTGGGCACGTTCTACAAGAAGCTCGTTGAGGCGGGGATCCCCAAGGAGGATGCGCTCGAGATGGCGCGGGGGTACATGATCAACCTCCGCGAGGTGTTCAAGGGGATCAACGTCGGGGAGAAGATCAACGCCTCAGGGAAGGGGGACGACTGAGGCGCGTCCAGCGCTGGATCGGGGCGGCGGGGGCGGTGTTCCGACTCCTCGCCGTCCTGATCGGGTTCGCCATCGGGTCCGCCTGGGTCCGACGTCGAGCGGCTGCCCTCTTCCGCCGCAGGCTGCGGGGGCTGGGCCTCCCCCGGGAGCTTGCCGAGACGCTCACCGAGGACTACCGGAGCGCGTTCCGCCTCTCCGACCTCGTCCGGGGACGAGGGCGGACCCGGGCCGCTCCCTGACCCCGCCCCCAGGGGTACAATCCCCCTGCGCGGGGTCCTTCCCGGATCCGCGCAGGTGGTCGGTGGAAATCATGAAGGCGCCACAGACGGCGGACACCGTCAACATGGCGGTGTTTCTGGACTTTGAAAACATCGCCCTCGGGGTGAAAGAGGCGAGCTACCCCGCGTTCGACATCGGGCTTGTCTTGGAACGGCTTCTCCTCAAGGGGAGCATCGTGGTGAAGAAGGCGTACTGCGACTGGGCCCGCTACAAGGAGTTCAAGGCCCGGATGCACGAGGCGGCGTTTGAGCTCATCGAAATCCCCCACGTGAGCCAGTCGGGGAAGAACTCCGCCGACATCCGGATGGTCGTGGACGCCCTCGACCTCTGCTACACGAAGCCCCACGTGGACACGTTCGTCATCGTGAGCGGCGACTCCGACTTCTCCCCCCTGGTGAGCAAGCTCCGGGAGAACAACCGGACCGTGATCGGGGTTGGGGTCAAGAAGTCGACCTCGGACCTCCTCATCGCCAACTGCGACGAGTTCATCTTCTACGACGACCTCGTGCGCTCGGCGCGCCAGGAGGCCAAGCCCCAGCCCAAGGCCTCTCCCAAGAAGAGGCCGGCGGCGAAGAAGGACGCGCCGCAGCTTCCCCCGGTCGACCCCAAGAAGCAGGAGGCCTGGAACCTCGTGGTGGAGACCTACAAGGCCCTCCTCAAAGAGCGAGGAGAGGGGGGGAACATCTGGGGCTCGATGATCAAGCAGACGATCAAGCGGCGGAACCCAGGGTTTGACGAGTCCTACCACGGGTTCAGCTCGTTTGGCCAGCTTCTCGAGGAGGCCGAGGCCCGGGGGATCCTCACCCTCGAGCGGGACGAGAAGTCCGGGGGCTACATCATCAAGGGCTGCCGCCTCTAGCGGCCCAGGCGACCGGGGTCGAATGCCTCCTCGGGGAGGGGCGCCACGCGGATCCCGACAATGGTCAGGGTCGTCCGACTTCCCTCAACCAGGGCGTTTTCCACCACCTGCTCCCGGACGTACAGGTCCCCGTCAAACCGGGCGTACTCGGTGAGGAGCACCCGGTAGAGGAGGATCCCCGTGGGGGCGAGGAGCCGGAGCTCCCGGGGAAGTTCCGTGGCCGGGTCCACCACCACGACCACAGCTTGGAAGGGAACCGCAGGCGACAGAGCCTGAAGTTCGAGAACCGTGGCCCCGCCCTCCTCCCGCTGGGAGACGATCCGGTAGTCGTCCGCGAACCGGATCCCGGAGAGCTGGCCCACGGGGGCGTCCCCGAACCCCACCTGGGCCCCGCTCGTCCGAAGGGGGGCGAAGAGCTCCGGCCCCCAGAAGAAGGTCCCGTCCGGGGTCACGAGAAACACCTGGCCCGCGAGGTCGGCGGGCCGGAGGAACTCGATCCGCACGTAGTCTGCTCCCCCGATCTCCCGGAACGCGAGGAGGAGCTCCGCCTCCTCCACCTTCCCGTCCTCTTCCGACCGGACAAGGACCGTGAGCTGGCCCACCGGAAGGTCGAGGAACCGCGCCCGGTCGAGGGCGAGGAGGAGCCCTCCCTCCTCGGCCCCGAGGGCCACAAGCCCAAAGACCGCGGTCCCCAAGATCACGATCGCTTTGCGCATGGCATGCCTCCTTTAGGTCGTTCGGAGCGCCTCCACCACGGGGAGGCGCGCCGTCTTCGCCGCCGGGTAGAGGCTCGAGAGGAACGTCGCCCCCAGGGCCACGAGAAACGGGAGGAGGACGGTGGACGGCCCCACGGAGACCCGGATCGGCTGGGGCATGTTCCCCCCTGGGGGGACAAACGACAGGCCCAGGGCGTTGAAGACGAGGGAGAGCGCCACCCCGGAGGCCACGCCCCCGAGGCCCCCGAGGGCCCCGATCACCACGCCCTCGGTCACGAACCCCCTGAACACCCGGCCCGGGGAGGCCCCCAGGGCCCGGATCGTCCCCACCTCCCGCGTCCGCTCCAAGAACGCGATCGTGAGGACCTCCAGCACGCTGAAGAAGACGAGGACAAAGACAGCGAGGGTGGTGAACCCCGAGAACGCCCCCCAGAAGGTCTCGAGGGAGGAGTAAAAGGGGGTGAGTTCGTCCCATCGCCGGACAGCCAGCGGCAGGCCCGCGGCGGCGAGCTCCCCGGCGAGGGCGTCGGCCGCGGCAGGGGCCCGATCGAGGTCGTCGAGCCAGATCAGGATCCGCTCCACCCCGTCCGTGCGCAGCAGGCGCTGGGCGAATCCCAGGGGTACGAGCCCGATCCTCTCCTCGATCTGCCCGTCGGCGAGCCGCACCGTCCCGACCACGGTCACCGTGGCCGCGTTGAAGGTCCCGGAGACCGTGCCCGTGGCCACGTTGACCCGGTCCCCTGGGCCTACCCCCAGCCGCTCGGCGAGGCGGGCCCCCAGGACGATCTCCCGGGCCGCGGGGTCGCCGAGGAACCGGCCCGAGGCGAGGACCCGGGCAAAGTCGTCCCCCCGGTCGGCGGGAACAACGCCCTGGGCGAGGAGAAAGGTGCTCCCCTCCGCGTCGCCGATCAGGCCCGCAAAGCGAACCTGGGGGGTGGCGCGGACAACCCCCGGGATTCCCCCCACGAGGTCCAGGGCCCGAGAGAGGTCCCCGGGGGAGATAAGCCCCTCCAGCCCCGATGCCCGGCCGTCCAGGACCCGCGGGTCCCCCACCTGAAGGGCCCCGAGCTCCATGGCGAGCGACCGCCGGGTGGCCTGGATCGCCTCCCCCACGAACCCCAGGACGAAGGAGAGGATCGTGAGACCCACCGCGATGACGAGCAAGCTGATCAGGGCCCGGCGGCGATTGCGGAACACGTTCCGGACGGCGACCGTCAGGGTCATCCTCTCCCCCTACACCGCCCGCAGGGCGTCGGCCACCGAGACCCTCGTCGCCTGGTAGGCGGGGAGGACCGCCGACAGGGCGGTGGAGAGGACGCTCACCGTCCAGGGGATCCCGACGACGGCGGGGGTGAGGTCCACGCCCAGGGCCACCGCCTCCACCGTCCCCGGGGGCTGCCACGGGATCCCCACGCCGTTGAAGAGGAGCGAAAGCCCTAGGCCGGCGAGGACCCCCACGCCCCCGCCCAAGAGGCCGAGCCACAGCCCCTCGGCCACGAACAGGCGGAACACCTCGTCCCGCCGCGTGCCCAGCGCCCGGATCGTCCCCACCTCCCGCGTCCGCTCCAAAAACGACAGGGTGAGGATCTGGAGGACCACGAAGAACACGAGGACGAACACCGCCGCCACGAGGAACCCAAACAGGAGGTCGAAGAACGCCGAGAGCCCCCGGTAGAACGGGGAGAGGACGTCCCACGTCCGCACCTCGAGGGCGAGGCCTGCCGCGCGGAGTCGTGCCCCGATCGCCCGCGCCGCCGCCCAGGTCCGGCCCAGGCGGTCGAGCCGCACCACGACCCGGTCCACCCCGTCTGTGGCAAGGAGCAGCTGGGCGAAGGCGAGGGGGACGAACACCTGGGCCCGCTCCACCTCCGCCGAGGAGAACCGGAAGATCCCCACAACCTCCAGGGGGCTCACGTTGAACGCCCCCGCCACGGTGGTCGCGGTGAGGTTCAGGAAGTCCCCCGGCCTGAGCCCGAGCTCCTCGGCGAGGGTCCTCCCCACGAGGACCGCCCCCACGTCGCCCGGCCGAAGGCCCCGACCCTCAACCACGAGGTCGTTGTAGTCCAAGACCCCGTTCTCGGGGACCACCCCCACCGCCCGGACCACCGCCGTCGTCCGCCGCACGGCGAGGAGCCCCGACAGGGAGAGCTGGGCCGTGGTCCCCACCACTCCCCGCTCGGCCCGGACGAGCTCCTCCACCTGGACCCGGCGGACGGGGTCGATGAGGTACGCAAACCCCTCGGCTCTCCCGTCGAGGAGATTCGGATCGGCGATCTGGAGGTTCCCAAACTGCTGAACCGTGGACTCCTGGATGAGGGCCCGCGAGCGCTCCACAAACCCCAACACGACGAGGGACAGGGCGCAGCCGAGGGCCACGATCCCCGCCGAGAGGAGGGTCCGGCGCCGGTTCCGGGACAGGTTACGCAGGGCGAGGCTCGCCACGCCGCTCCTCCCCGACGATCCTCCCGTCCCGGATCGTAAGGACCCGCTCGGCGTAGGGGATCACCGCCGGGTCGTGGGTCACGACGACGAAGGTCACGCAGTGCTCCCCGTTGAGGCCCCGCAGGAGCTCCATGATCTGCGTTCCGGTGGCCGAGTCGAGGTTGGCCGTGGGCTCGTCGGCGAGGACGATCCGGGGCTGGGTGACGAGGGCCCGGGCCACGGCCACCCGTTGCCGCTGTCCCCCCGACAGCTCGTCCGGCCGCCGCCGGGCGAGGTCGGCCAAGCCCACCTCCGCAAGGACCTCCCGCACCCGCTCCCGCCGCTCCGCCCGGGGGGTCCTCGTGAGCAGAAGCGGGTACTCCACGTTCTCCGCTGCGGAGAGGACCGGGATCAGGTTGAACGTCTGGAACACAAGCCCGATCTTCTCCCGCCGGAGGGCGGCCAGGGCCCGCTCGGGGAGGGAGCCCGTGGGCTGCCCATCGAAGAGGACCTCCCCTTCGCTCGGCCGGTCGATGAGGGCCAGGAGGTTCAGGAGGGTGGACTTCCCGCTTCCCGACGGGCCGTTGACCACGGTGAAGTCGCCCTGAACGGCGGTGAAGTCCACCCGATCGAGGGCCCGCACCCGCTCCTTCCCCAGGGTGTAGAACTTGGTGAGGGCCCGGCCCTCGAGCACGGGAGCCCCCTTCACGTAGCAAAACGATCCCTGTCTCATCTCGTCGCCACAGGGGGCGATTGTATCCACCGGGGCCCCGAGGGGGTTCGGATTCTCCTCGCTTGGAGTATGAGCTACACTCTGCTTCGGAGGTGGACGATGCGGAGGTTCATCCTGCGGGCACACGACGAGGAGGTGGAGGCCGAGGCCCGCCGTCTTCTCGCGGCCCTGGACGTGGAGGACGTGGACGTGATTCGGGACGAGACGGTGGCCGAGGCATGGCTCGATGACCTGGAGGCCCGACGGACGATCTACGGGCTCGGGGAGATCCGGGCGTATCTCGAGCGGCTCATCCGTGGCTAGACGCTATACTCGGCGCCAAAGGGGGATACGATGAACGGTGTCGCGGGAAAGATCCTGACGGTGGACCTTTCGCGGGGGACGATCGGGCAGGAGAGGCTTCCCGATCGGGCGTACCGCCTGTTTCTCGGTGGATTTGGCCTCGGGGCGTACCTCGCTTGGGAGCGGATTCCCAAAGGGACCGATCCCCTAGGGGAGGGGAACGTGGTGTCCATGGTCCCGGGGCTTCTCCTGGGAAGTGGGATTTCCACGGCGTCGAAGACCACGTTCACCTTCCGCTCCCCCCTCACGGGGACGATCAACCGCTCGGTGGCCGGGGCGTGGGCGGGGGTGGCCCTGCGCAAGGCGGGCTGGGATGCCCTCGTTGTAGCGGGGGCGAGCAAGAAGCCCGTGGTCCTCGTGATTGAGGACGGGGCGGCCCGGCTCGAGGACGCCTCGGACCTGTGGGGCCTGGACACCCGAGCCACACGGGCTTCCCTCCGGGAGCGGTATGGGGAGGGGTACCGGACAGTGGTGATCGGCCCGGCAGGGGAGGCCCGGTCCCTGATTTCCACCCTGGAGTGCGACGGCCGCCAGGCCGGCCGGGGCGGGGGAGGGGCCGTGTTCGGGGCCAAGAACCTCAAGGCGATCCTGGTCAAGGGCACCGGCCCGATCCCCGCCGCCCACCCCGAGAGGCTGAAGGAGATCATCGCCCGCTGGGCCCCGATCATCCGCGACCACCCCGTCACCAGGGACGACATGAAGTACGGAAGCGGGGAGTTCCTCGACTGGATGAACCGCCAGCCGGGGACGTTCCCGTCGAAGAACTGGCAATGGGGCTACTTCAAGAGCGCCTACGCCCAGGCCAAGGACGGGAAGATCGAACTCGACCCCTACTACTGGGCCCCGAAGTACGTTGCGCGGAACGTGGCCTGCCCGGGGTGCACCAAGCCCTGTGGGCAGCTGTTCCAGATCAAGGAGGGGAAGTACGCCGGGACGGAGGTGGATGGGCCGGAGTACGAGACCCTGTACTCCCTCGGGGGGTGCCCGGAGGTGGCCTCGATCGAGGCCGTGGCCAAGGCCAACGAGCTCTGCGACGTCCTGGGCCTGGACACGATCTCGGCCGGGGTGACCGTGGCCTGGGCGATGGAGGCCGTGGAGCGGGGGCTTCTTTCGAAGAAGGACCTCGACGGGATCGACCTCAAGTTCGGGGACGGGGACGCGATGATCGCCGTGTTGGAGAAGATGGGGAGGCGCGAGGGGAAGACCGGGGCCCTCCTTGCCGACGGGACGAGGGCCGCCTGCGAGCGGCTGGGCAAGGGAGCTTCGTTTGCGATCCACATCAAGGGGATGGAGCTCCCCGCCTACGACATCCGCGGCTCGAAGGGGGTGGCGCTGGCGTTCGCGGTGGCCTACCGCGGCGGGGACCACCTCACGGGCGGGGTGTACGGGCTGGAGTACGGCGGGTCGTGGTGGAAGCTCACCGCCGACCGCCACTCCCTCCACGGGAAAGGGTTCGAGGTGAAGCTCCTCGAGGACCTGATGGCCCTCTACGACACCCTGGGCGTGTGCAAGTTCACCCGCCACATCTACTTCCTCGAGGCGTTCCCGGAGATGGTGGCCGCCCAGACGGGGCTGGAGCTCACGGCGGCGGAGCTCCTGTCGATCGGGGAGCGGGCGTACAACCTCGCCCGGGCGTTCAACGTCCGGGACGGGTTCTCCCGCAAGGACGACCACCTCCCGCCGCGGGTGATGGAGCTCCCGATCCCCGAGGGGCCCTCCGCCGGGGACCGGGTGACCCTGGAGGAGCTCCAGGCCCTTCTCGACGACTACTACGAGGCCCGGGGGTGGAGCCGAGACGGGATCCCCCTCAAGGGGCGCCTGGCGTCCCTCGACCTCCCCGACGTCGCCGACGCCGTGGGAGCAGCCGGACCCTAGACACCCAACTTCCCCTGAGCTCGTGGAGCCCACGGGGAACGCAGACTGCCCAGTGAGTCACCCCGGCTGGGTCGCCGCTGTGCGGTCCTCAAGCCGCGCCCGTAGCTGCTCGCCCGTCTCCTCCCCAACATCCCCTCGTCCCCGACCACGAGGGTCGCGCCGGGCTTGGCCACCCGCACCATCTCCGCCAGCGCCCGGGCCCGGTCCCCGAACAGGTTCACCCCGCCAAAGTGGAGCACGGCGTCGAACGCCTCGTCCACGAACGGCAGGCTCACCGCGCCCCCCCGCACGAGGTGCACCGGACAGCCCACGGCGGCCGCTCGCTTCCGCGCCACGCCGAGCATGGCCGCCGACAGATCGAGCCCATACCGCTGGCCCTCCGCACCCACCCGGCGGGCGAGGAACGGGAGGTTGGCCCCCGTGCCGACCGAGACCTCGAGGACGCGCATCCCAGGCTAGAGGTCGAGCAGGTCCACGATCTTCCGCCGCTCCCGCGGCTCCCAGCACCCCAGGAGCAGACTGAGGAGGCGCACCAACCGGGCGTAGGAGCGGGCGTCCTTCTCCGTGTACTGGCGCTGGAAGGCGCGGTCGAGCGCGGACAAGGTCGCCTCGTCCAGGAGCCAAGGGATCCCGTCGACCACGGAGTAGCCCATCCCGCGGGGGCTCACGGGCCGTTGGCCCTCCGTCCGCAACCGCTCCCCGGACACGGGACAGCGCAGGAGGTTCGGAAGTTCGGGGTTATTCCTTCAGCCCGGTAGCGGCGGGGGACCGGCGAGAGCCTACAGGGGCAGGATGAACACAAGGACGTAGAGCCCCAGCGCCAACGGGGGGAGAACCCCCAACGCCTGGTGGTACAGGCGCACGGCCTGGGCCCTCCGGTCCTCCCGCTCCGCCCAGCGCAGGATCGCCACCCCGCTCAGGAGGATCAGCACGAGCACGATGTAGGTCGCGATCATCACCCGGTCGGCCAGGGTCAGGTACCCCACGGGCGGAATCGAGTTCGTCAGGTTCACGTGGAACATCACCGCCCCAAGAAGGGTCGAGATGTTGAGCGACAGCCGGGTCGTCACCTTGTCCGGGGCAAGGAGGAGCGAAAGAAACCCCACCAGGACCATGCACGCCACCGGGAGAAACGACTTGATCACCGCGTTGAGGAACACCCGCTGGATCCGGAGGCCGAACACGTACCGGGAGAAGCTCTCCCCGTAGACGCCGTACTCGTGGGCCCGAACCGCCGCCTCCCACCCCACGAGCTTCCACCCCACCACGATCACGCTCGGGTCGACCCCGCTCAGGTCCTTGTCCAGCACGTACACGAGGTCCTCCACCGTCCGGCGCTTGTCCTCGATCTCGACCGTGAGGAGGTGCTCGTCGAACGGGTACCGCCGGAGGTCGAGGTTCTGGGACAGGTTCGCCTGGATCCGGAAGAACTTCTCCGTCGGGGTGTCGATGAGCCGGTCCACGGTCGCCGCCCGGCCGTTCATGAACTCAAATTCGTCCATCGGCACCGGGCGGTCGGAGCGGAGGGAGAGGTAGAAGTCCACGGTGTAGGAACCGCTGGCGAGGTCGAACCTCCCGAGGTTGAGGATGTAGACCCCGACCCGCACCTCGGCCGGCCTGGCCAGGCCCGAGACGGGAAGGAGAAGGGCCAAGAGAGGGAGAACCCAACGCCCGCAGCTCCCCATGGGCTTACAGGGTGCGGAACCGGTCCTCGAGCTCGGCAAGCGACTTCCGAAACGCGCTGTACTCGAGCTCGGTCATCGGGAGCATCGCCGCCCCCACGAACCCCTGCTCCCGGAGGGCGAGCCCCTTCTCCTGGGCCTTCAGCCGCACGGCGTCCCACACCGGGTTCCCAAACACGTCCACCCCCGCCGAGAGCTTCCCCTCCCGGTTCACCGAGTAGGCGACGCAGGCCACCAGCGGAAGGCAGTACGGCCCGGTGACCGGGGTGTTGATCGGGACGGGCATGAGGGGCATGGTGTGGCTCCCCCGGGCCCCGCCGGCCACGTACGGGGCCACCCCGTACGGGCTCACCACCTCCTCGGGGGCCGGGAAGATCCCCTGGGTCCGGACGATCGCCACCGGGTCGTCCTTGCCCTTGTACTCCCCAGCGATCGTGTGGAGCCGGTCGGTGGACACCGCCACCACCTGCTGGGACGGGTGGAGCCGGGAGTGGATCGCCTGGATTCCAAACCGGTTCTCGTCCCGGAGGAGGATCGCCAGCTCCACGTGCTCCTCGGGGGAGACGAGGTCGAGGACCCGGTCCCCGTGGGGGTGCTCCATGTCGATCACCCGGAACGTGAACCCCTTCTTCATCACCGGGAGCATGAGCCCGGCGTTGTAGAGCGGGCTTGTGAACACGGCCCACAGGGGGAAGTTGAACGCCCCCGGGCCGCACTTGTCGGCGGTGAAGACGAGGAACGCCTCGGCCCTCCGCTCGGGGGCCGCCTCGTCGAACGTGATCTCCGCCGCGCCTGGCCCGGCCCCGCGGACGTTCCCGCTCGGGGCGTCCTTGAGGAGGTCCTGGCCAGCGGCGTAGAGCCCTTCCGCCCGGGCCACCTCGGTCGCCCCCCGGAACGCCTCCCAAGCCAGGTTGTGGACGTCCGGACAGGCGCTCCCATTCCGGTGGACCATGAGGAGGCACAGGTCGTCCCCGGTGAAGGTGACGGCGAAGTCGGTGAGGAGCCCCTTCCCGACGGCCTCCCCGAGGACCGCCCGCGCCGCCCCAACCATCCCCGCCGAGGGGCAGGTGTGCCCCCCGATGCTCCCCACGTCGGCCTTGATCGCGCTGATCGTGATCATCCCTACCCCCTCTCAAAGCTCGAGGCTTCGCTCCGCCACCCGGTGGCGGATCCGGTCGGCCACCGCCGCCACGGGGTGGGCTCCCAGGTCCTCCCCGGTCCGCAGCCGCAGCGCCACCACCCCCGCGGCTGCCTCCCGGGCCCCGCAGACGAGCATGTACGGGACCTTCTGGAGCTGCGCCTCGCGGATAAGCCAGCGGAGGGTCTTCCGCTCCTTCGTCCACGCCTCGGCCCGGATCCCTGCCCGCCGGAGCTCGGCCGCCACCCCCTCGGCGTAGGGGATCTCCCCCTCGGTCACGGGGAGGACCGCGGCCTGGACCGGGGCGAGCCAGGGGGGGAACGCCCCCCCGTAGTGCTCAATCAGGATCCCGAAGAACCGCTCCAAGGACCCCAGAAGCGCCCGGTGGACCATGTACGGCCGGTGGGCCGCCCCGTCGTCCCCAATGTAGGCCATGTCGAACCGCTCCGGCTCGTTGAAGTCGAACTGGATCGTCGTGAGCTGCCAGGACCGCTTGAGGGAGTCGAGGACGTGGATGTCGATCTTGGGCCCGTAGAACACGGCCTCCCCCTCCATCCGGGTGTAGGAGAGGCCCTTCCCCTCCAGAGCCCGGACGAGGGACCGCTCCGCCTCGTCCCACATCCCGTCGCTTCCGATGTAGTGCTCCTTCCCCGCTGGATCCCGGACCGAGAGGGCGACCTTGAAGTCGCGGAACCCAAACGCCCCGAGGATGTGGAGGGTGAGGTCGAGGCACGCCGCGACCTCGTCCTCGATCTGGTCGGGGCGGCAGATGATGTGGGCGTCGTCCTGGGTGAACCCCCGGACCCGGAGGAGGCCGTGGAGGACCCCGGATCGCTCGAACCGGTACACGGTCCCAAGCTCCGCGTACCGGATCGGGAGGTCGCGGTAGGACCGGGTACGGGTTTTGTAGATCGCGATGTGGAACGGGCAGTTCATCGGCTTGAGGTAGAACTCCTGGCCCTCCACCGCCATCGGGCTGTACATCCCCTCCCGGTAGAAGTCGAGGTGCCCGGAGGTCTCCCACAGGCGGGCCCGCCCGATGTGGGGGGTGTAGACGAGCTGGTAGCCGGCCTTGTAGTGCTCCTCCTTCCAGAACGTCTCGATCTGGTGGCGGAGGGCGGCCCCCTTGGGGTGCCACAGGACGAGCCCCGCCCCCACGGTCTCGTTCTGGATCGAGAAGAGGTCGAGCTCGGGGCCCAACGTCCGGTGGTCCCGCTTCCGCGCCTCCTCCCGCCAGCGGAGGTGCTCGGCGAGGGCCTCCCCGGTCGGGAAGGCGGTCCCGTAGACTCGGGTGAGCATGTCGCGGGCGGCGTCGCCCCGCCAGTAGGCCCCAGCAAGGTCGAGGAGGGCGAAGTGGCGGACGAGGCCGGTGGAGGGGAGGTGGGGCCCCCGGCAGAGGTCGATGAACTCCCCCTGGCGGTAAAACGAGATCCTCTCGTCGGGGATCTCCCGGAGGAGCTCCAGCTTGTAGTCCTCGCCCCTCCCCCGCAGGAGGGCCTCCGCCTCCGCCCGGGGGAGCCAGACCCGCTCGATCGGGTGGTCCTCCCGGACGATCTTCTCCATCTCTTCTTGGATCCGGGGGAGGTCGTCCCGGGTCAGGGGCTCGGGGAAGCGGAAGTCGTAGTAGAAGCCGTCCTCGATCGCCGGGCCGATGGCGAGCTGGACCCCGGGGAAGAGGCGGGTCACGGCGTGGGCGAGGACGTGGGACGCCGTGTGCCGGAGGACCTCGAGGGCCGCCGGGTGGTCGAGGGGGACGACCTGGACCTCCCCTGAGGGCGGAAGGGGATCCCGGAGGTCCCGGAGCTCGCCGTCCACGAGGAGGGCGGCGCCCGTCTCCCCCCGTTCCCGAAGGACCGAGAGGAGGTCGCCCCGGTCGAGGTCGACCCCCTGGCCGCTCGGCAGCACCACGTGGACCATCCCGCACCTCCGTGCGCTCAGGTTGTCTCGAACCTTACCCTGTCCCGCGACGGGGGACAACGGGCCCACGGACCGCGGGCACCGCCCTTGGCCCAGCCGAGGGGCGGCCCCTCCCCACGCCGAAGGGCTCTCCCCCGGGTCTCCCTTCCGGGCGGTCCCTGATCCGGGCTCCCGAGCGCTGGCGGCAATGAACCCCACCGCCCGGAACCACCCCGATCCCCTCCCCGATGACGAGTCTGTCCAAGTCCCTCCGGCAAGCGAGGCTCGGTTGGGGTGCCCTGGCCTCTCTCGGCGGGGATCCACACCACCGCCCTGCCGTCAGCGGGATCGCCCCGCGGGTTTTCCCAGCGTGGCCCGGTGGCGTCCGCCCTCTCCTACCAGGTGAGGGACTCCAGGGACACGCAGTCGTTCGTGTAGACATCGATCTCGGCCGCGATGCGGAGGGCCTCCCTGGCCACCTCAGGGAGGGGGAGCCGGGCGTGCCGGAGGAGGGCCTTCGCCGCGCTCACCGCGTACCCTCCCCCGGACCCGATTCCCACAAGGCCGTCATCGGGCTCGATCACGTCCCCCTCCCCCGTGACGAGGAACAGGCCTTCGGGGGACAGGGCCACGAGGGCCACCTCCACCCGCCGCAGGGCCCGATCCGTCCGCCACTCCCGGGCGAGCTCGACCCCCGCCTGGCGGAGGGACCCGCCCGCAGCGAGCTTGGCCTCGAGGCGCTCGAGGAGCGCCGTTCCGTCCGCGGTGCCCCCGGAGAAGCCGGCGAGGACCTTCCCCCCGTGGAGGCGGTGGATCTTCCGGGCCGACCGCTTCACCACCCGGCTTTCCATCGTCGCCTGACCGTCGCAGGCCATGACCGCGATCCGCCCCTCGGGGGAGTGAAGCGCCAACACCGTGCTCGCCACGATCGTCATCCCTGGAGTCTAGCCCCGCGCCTGGGCACGCTCCATACCGCAGCTTGGGCACCGCTCGACCTCGGAAAGGAGGGCGAGCTCGCACCGGGGGCAGCTCCAGCCGCCGGCGGCGAGGATCGCCCGGTCCCGGGCCTCGGCCCACGCCCACGCCTCCGCCACCGCCCGCCGCACGGGGGGCGGAATCGCCCTCGGGAGCCTCCGCCCCGCCCGGCGGACCTCCTCCCGGGAGGGAGGCCGGACCTCCAGAGGTTCCCTTCGATGGGACCACGCCTCGATGTGGAACCGCAAGCCCGTCACCCCGCTTTGCGGGGCCCGACGCCGCAGCTCGGAGACGATCCGGCTCTCCAGGGCCCGGAGCTCGGCGGCTACGACGGGGCTCGGGACGGAGAGGTGGAGGACCCCTCGCTCCACGTACAGCGCCCGGGCGAGGGTACTCAGTCCCGTTTCCCCCCAGCGTAGAACGGCCTCTTGCTCTGTAAGCGCCTGAGGGGCTCCCCAACTCTGGGCGAGGTCCTCCAGCCACAGCCACGGGTCTCTTGTCTTCATACCCCTTGACCTTGTAGTAGGCCCATCCCCCCGTTTGGGGAAAAGGGGCTTCCGGGCGTCGGGGTCCGTCTCCCCCGCTGGGGATAGGCCTGGGGAAAACCTGGGGACGGGGGCGTTGGGGTCGGAACTGCGCTTGGGGAAAAGGTTCTTCTGGGGTTACCCCCATCCGTTTTCCCCGCTTCCGGGACGGTTGTCCACAGGAGGCGGGGGGCTTTTCCCCAAGGTCTTCCCCGCGCGCCTGTGGAAAACGTCATGGCCCGTACTTTTTCTGGATCGCGGCGCGGAGGGCGTCGATCTCGCTTTGGAGGAGGGGGATTTGCCGAAGGAGCTCCTGCATTTTCTGGTAGGAGTGCATGATCGTGGTGTGGTCCCGGCCGCCAAAGGCGCGCCCCAGCGCGGGGAAAGAGGTCTCGGTGAGCTCCCTCGCGAGGTAGATCGCGATTTGGCGGGCGTGGACGATCTCCTTCTTGCGGGACGGGCTCTCGATCTCCGCCACAGGGATCCGGTAGGTCGCCGCCACCTCCCGCTTGATCGCGTCCACGGTCAGCTTCCGGGACAGGTCCTCCTTCGGGAGGATCTCCTCGAACATCGCCGCCGTGACGGGCCCTTGGCAGAGCTCCGCGTGGGCCAGGGCCCGGATCAGGGCCCCCTCGAGGTCGCGGACGTTCGTGGTGATCCTCGTGGCAATGAGCTCCACCACCTCGTCGGGGACCTCCAAGCCCCGCCGACGGGCCTTCTCCCGGAGGATCGCGGCCCGCGTCTCGAAGTCCGGGGCCTGGATGTCGGCCACCAGCCCCCACCGGAACCGGGACACGAGCCTCTCCTGGAGCCCCTGGAGCTCGTCCGGGGGCCGGTCCGAGGAGAGGACGATCTGCTTTCCGTTCCCATACAGTTCGTTGAAGGTGTGGAAGAGCTCCTCTTGGGTCCCCTCCTTGTTCTTGAGGAAGTGGACGTCGTCGATGAGGAGGACGTCCACGGTCCGGTACTTGGCCCGGAACTGCTCTGTGGTGTTGGAGCCGATGGACTGGATGAGCTCGATCGCGAACCGCTCCGAGGTTGTGTAGACGACGGTGGTGTCCGCGGGGAGGGACAGGGTGCGGGCGGCGATGGCGTGGAGGAGGTGGGTCTTCCCCAGGCCCACGCTCCCGTAGATGAACAGGGGGTTGTAGGCCCGGGCCGGGGCCTCGGCCACCGCCTGGGCCGCCGCGAACGCCAGCTGCGAGTTCTTCCCCTGGACGAAGGTCTCGAACGTGTACTCGGGGTTCAGGGGGAGGGAGCCCTGGTAGCGGCGGTTGTAGGGGATTTCCGGGGTGGAAGAGGGCGTGCGGTCGACGACGAGGACCCGGAGCTCCAGGGGTCGGCCCGCCACCTCCTCCACCACCCGCTCCACGAGCGCCCGGTATCGGCGCTCGATCCCGCTCTTGGCGAGGACCGAAGGGACCTCGAGGACGAGGGTGTCCCCGTCCAGGACCCGGGCCTCGGCGTCGGAAAACCAGGCGGCGAAGTTGGCGGGGGGTATTTCCTTGGCGAGGATGGCTTTCGCTTTTCCCCAGATGTCCCCCGCGCGTTCCGCCATCCGTGCCTCCGCCCAACCTCGCCCGATGCGGGCTACGACTCCCTGGTGGCGAGGCCCAGAGTCGAACTGGGGACACCACGGTTTTCAGCCGTGTGCTCTACCACCTGAGCTACCTCGCCGGGCCTGGCGGGGACGACGGGATTTGAACCCGCGGTCTCCGGAGTGACAATCCGGTGTCCTAGTCCAGCCTAGACCACGTCCCCGTTTCTTGTGTGGGCGAGAGAGGGATCGAACCTCTGGCCTTCCGGATGTAAGCCGGATGCTCTCCCACTGAGCTACTCGCCCGGGAGTGTACCTCCCATCGGCGGAGGTCGGCAAGTGTCCCCGGGGGGATTCGAACCCCCGTTTCCGGATTGAAAGCCCGGTATCCTAGACCGCTGGACGACGGGGACAGACCCTGTGGGTCGTGCAGGAATCGAACCTGCGACTCCCGGCTTAAAAGGCCGGTGCTCTACCGACTGAGCTAACGACCCCCCGCGCGGTGGTGGGTCGTGGAGGATTCGAACCCCCGGCCCGCGGATTAAGAGTCCGCTGCTCTACCAGCTGAGCTAACGACCCGTGAGGGGGCGACCGCCCGCGGTATGGTACGGGCGGTGGGGCCGCCCCGTCAAGGTGCTACAATGGAAGCGAATGGACGGCCTTTGGCAGGGCGCGGCGCCCCTCGCCGAGCGGCTCCGGCCCCGGGATCTCTCGGAGGTCGTCGGGCAGCGGCACCTCCTCGGGGAGAAGGGGCCCCTCCGGGCCCTCGTCGAAGGGGGCGTGGGGATCCCCCTCGTCTTCTGGGGCCCCCCGGGGACGGGGAAGACCACGGTGGGGCGGATCCTCGCCGCCCGGTGGGGGGCGGCGTTCGTCCCCCGCTCGGCGGCCCTGGCCACGGTGGCCGAGGTCCGGGCGGCCCTCGAGGCCTCGCGGGACAAGTGGCGCCGGACAGGGTCCCGGGACCTCCTCTTCCTTGACGAGGTCCACCGCTGGAACCGGGCCCAGCAGGACGTCCTCCTCCCTTTCCTCGAGGAGGGGTCGGTCCTCTTCATCGGGGCGACGACGGAGAACCCCTCCTTTGCCCTCCGCTCCGCCCTCCTCTCCCGGGCCCAGCTGTTCGTCTTCGATCCCCTCGCCCCCGACGACCTGCGGGCCCTCCTCCGGCGGGCCCTTGCGGACGAGCGGGGGTACGGGGGGAGGGTGACCCTGGAGCCCGCGGCTGAGGAGTTCCTGATCGGGTACGCCGACGGGGATGCCCGGCGGCTGCTGACGGCCCTCGAGACGGCCGTGGCCGCCCTGGGGTTCGGGGAGCTCTCCCGGGACGCGGTGGCCCAGGCGGTCGGGAAGAAGGCCCCCCGCTACGACCGGGCGGGGGAGGAGCACTACAACCTGGTCTCCGCCCTCCACAAGGCGGTCCGGAACTCCGACGTGGACGGGGCGATCTACTGGCTCGTCCGGATGCTCGAGTCGGGGGAGGATCCGCGGTACCTCGCCCGGAGGCTCGTGCGGATGGCGAGCGAGGACATCGGACTCGCCGACCCCCAGGCCCTGCCCCTCGCCGTCTCCGCGGCCCAGGCCGTGGAGCTCGTGGGGCTGCCCGAGTGCGCCCTCGCCCTCCTCGAGGCCGCGGCCTACCTCGCCCTCGCCCCGAAGTCCAACGCCCTCTACCTCGCCCACCTTGAGGCCCAGCGGGACGTGGAGGAGACGATCGACGAGCCGGTGCCCCTCCACCTCCGGAACCCCGTCACGGACCTCATGAAGGACGTGGGGTACGGGAAGGGCTACCGCTACGCCCACGACGAGCCCGGGGGGGTGGCCCCGATGCCGAGCCTCCCCGAGGGCCTCCGGGACCGGGAGTACTACCGCCCCAAGGACGTCGGCTGGGAGGGGCGGATCCTCCGGAGGCTCCAGGCCCTGCGGGCCCTCATCCGGGGGAAGAAGGCCTAGATCCGTCTATACTTCGGGGCGTGCGGGTAACGGTGAGGCTGTTTGGCGAGTTCCGGGCGGCCCTGGGGAGGGACGAGGTCCCCCTCGACCTCCCCGCGGGGGCGACGGCGGGCGAGGCCCTCCGGGCCCTCGCTAGCCTGCACCCGGCCCTGGATCCCCTCCTCTTCTCCCGGGGGGAGCTCCGGGATCACCTTCATGTCTTTGTGAACGGCCGGAACGTGGCCCACCTCCAGGGCCTGGCGACCCCCCTCGCCCCCGGGGACGTCCTCACGTTCTTCTCCCCCCTGAGCGGGGGGTGACCCGTTGCGGGGGGATCGGGAGAGGGCTAAGCTGGCACCACAGGAGGGCGAGGATGGCGGAAGTTCGGCTGAAGGAGGTCACAAAGAAGTTCGGGAACTTCACGGCCGTGGACCGGGTCACCCTCGAGGTCCGCGACGGGGAGTTCGTGGTCCTGGTCGGCCCCTCGGGGTGCGGGAAGACGACGAGCCTGCGGATGGTGGCGGGCCTCGAGGAGGCCACAAGCGGGGACATCTTCATCGGCGACCGCCGGGTGAACGACGTTCCCCCCAAAGACCGGGACATCGCCATGGTCTTCCAGAACTACGCCCTCTACCCCCACATGGACGTCTACAACAACATGGCGTTTGGCCTCAAGCTTCGGAAAGTGCCCAAGAAGGAGATCGACCGCCGGGTCCGGGCCGCGGCCGAGCTCCTGGGAATCGCGGAGAAGCTCCGGGCCAAGCCCCGGGAGCTGTCGGGCGGGCAGCGGCAGCGGGTGGCCCTCGGGCGGGCGATTGTCCGCGATCCCAAGGTGTTCCTGTTCGACGAACCCCTCTCCAACCTCGACGCCAAGCTCCGGGTGCGGATGCGGGCGGAACTGGCGGAGCTCCACCTGCGCCTGAAGACGACCACGATCTACGTGACCCACGACCAGGTGGAGGCAATGACCCTCGGGCACCGGGTGGCGGTGATGAAGGACGGGGTCGTCATGCAGTACGACGACCCCCAGACGATCTACGACCGGCCGGCGAACATGTTCGTGGCCGGGTTCATCGGCTCCCCGCCGATGAACTTCCTCGACGCCCGGATCACGAGCGAGGACGGCCGGCTCTACCTCCAGGGGAAGGGGTTCAAGCTCCTCGTCCCCGAGGCCCGGGCGACCCCGGCGGTGCGGGCGTACGTGGGCAAAGAGGTCGTGTTTGGGATCCGGCCCGAGGACATCCGGACCCCGGAGATGGTGCGGGCGGAGACGGCCGGGCGGGCGTTTGCCGCTCGGGTCCGGGTCCGGGAGCCCCTCGGGGACGAGCTCATCGTCTACGCCGACTGCGCCGGGGACGAGATCGTGGCCAAGCTCGACCCCCACCTCTCGATCCAGCCCGGGCAGGACCTGACCCTGATCGCGATGACCGAGCGGCTCCACATCTTCGACCGGGAGACCGAGCAGGCCGTGGTGTAGACCGCCCCCGCGGGGCGAGGCCGTGGCCCTCCGGCAGACCCACCTCAAGCAGGGTGAAGGACCTTCCCCCGGACGCCGAAGTCGTCCTCGTCCTGCGGGGGAGGGGGAACGACGAGCTCGCCCCAAGCGTGGAGCTCTTCCGCGACTTCACCGAGGCCAAGAAGCGCTTCACCCCGGACTCCGGCTACCCCAGCCCCGTCCACTACGCGTGGGAGAAGAGCGAGTACGAGCGGCGGTTCCGGGCCCAGATCCTGGGGGACCCCCAGGCCCGGTTCGGCCCTCGGGCGGAGATTCGAAGAGCTCTGGAGGGGCTACGCCTGCTGGGGGGAGCGAACGGCCGCGAGCTCCTCGGCCACCACCTGCCCCAGCCTCCGGATCCCCTCCTCAATCTGCTCCAAGGTGGCGCTGGAGAAGGAGAGGCGCATCGTGTTGTGGCCTCCCCCGTCCACGAAGAACGGGGCCCCGATCACGTAGGCCACCTTGTGCTCGATCGCCTTGAGGAGCATCCGCTCCGTGTCGATCTCCTCGGGGAGCGCGACCCACAGGAACAGCCCCCCCTCGGGCTTCGTCCAGCGGATCCCCTCCCCCTTGGGCATGTACCGCTCCAGGGCGGCGAGCATCGCGTCCCGCTTCACCCGGTAGTGGGCGCAGATCTTCTCCATGTGCCCTTCGACGTCGTACTCCTGGAAAAAGCGGACCGCGAGCCGCTGGGTGAGGGACGAGGTGCAGAGGTCGGTGGCCTGCTTGAGGGTGACCACCTTCTCCACGATCTCTTTTGGGCCGGCCAGGGCCCCCAGCCGTAGCCCGGCGGCGAGGGTCTTGGAGAACGTGAACAGGACCACCACCCGGCCGTCCTCGTCCAGGGCCGCCAGGGGCGGGACGGGCTTGCCCACGTAGCGGAGCTTCCGGTAGGGCATGTCCTCGACCACCACGAGGTCCTCCCGCCGGGCGATCTCCAGGAGCCCCCGCCGCTTCTCCTCCGACCAGGTGATCCCCGAGGGGTTCTGGAAGTCGGGCACCTCGTAGATGAACTTCGGGGTGAGCCCAGCTCGGCGGGTCGCCCGGATCGCCTCCGCGAGCTTGCCGAGGTCCATCCCGTCCTCCTCGAGGGGCACCCCCACGAGCCGGGCCTGCATCGCCTGGAAGGCCTGGATCGCCCCGATGTAGGTGGGGAGCCCCACGAACACCACGTCGCCTGGGTCGAGGAACACCTTGGCGACGAGGTCGAGCCCTTGCTGGGAGGCGCTTGTGATCACGATCTGGTCTGGCGGGAATTTCATCCCGTCCTCGGCGAACCACCGGGAGAGGGGCTCCCGCAGGGGGAGCTTCCCCTCGGTGGTCGTGTACTGGAGGGTCTTCCCCGGGTTGTTGAGGATCTCGTCCGCGGCCACCCGGGCCAGGAACTCCCGGGGGAAGGTCGCCGGGTCCGGGAGTCCGCCCGCGAACGAGATGATGTTCGGCTGCTCCGTGAGCTTGAGGAGCTCCCGGATCACCGACCGCCGCGCCGACTTCGTCCGCTCCGCAAAGTGCGGGTTCATCCGCTCCCCCCTTCTACTGCACCAGCCGCACCAACAGGGGCACAAGTCCGTGGGCCACCGCCGTCCCCAGGATCGCCCCCCCCACGACGTCGAGCGGGAAGTGCTCCCGCAGGTACACCCGCGAAAGCCCAATCACCCCGGCCACGGTGTACAGGACGAGGACGTTGGGCCACCACGGGTAGAGCCGAAGGACCACGTAGGCCATGGCAAACGCCGCCGCGCTGTGGTTGGACGGAAACGAGGTACTCGTCAGGAACTGGTGGTGGAACCCCCGTCGGTGGAAGGCCGGCCGGGGCCGTCCCGTCAGGGCCTTGAGCCCCTGGGACAGGAACACGGCGACGATGATCACCCCAAGCCCGACCAGGACCGCCTGCTGGTCGGCCCGGTTGCCGAACAGGATGAGGGCCAGCGCCAGGGCCATCCAGAGGTAGCCGTACCCGAGGAAGGTCGCGGCCCGGAAGACGGCGTCGAGCCGGGCGAGCACCCGCGACGAGCTCACCGCCTCCATCCCCTCCTCGTCCCACGCCCACACCCGGTCCGCAAGCCGGTCGAGGAGCTGGCCCAGGCGGCGGAGGCGGAGTCCCAGGGCAAGGGTCATCGCAGGGGCGGGAACGCCAGCACCTCCCGGATCGAGGGGGCGTCGGCGAGGATCATGATCAGCCGATCGAGCCCAAAGCCGATCCCGGCCGCGGGCGGCATCCCCAGCTCGAGGTCCCGGAGGAACGCCTCGTCCAGGGGCTGGGCCTCGGCGTCTCCCGCGGCCCGGAGGGCCTCCTGGCGGAGGAACCGCTCCCGCTGGTCGTCGGGGTCGTTGAGCTCGGAAAAGGCGTTGGCCACTTCCCGGCCGGCGATGTAGAGCTCAAACCGCTCCACGAGGTCCTCCCGCCCCCGCTTCCGCTTGGCCAGGGGCGAGGTGTCCAAGGGGAAGTCGAGCACGAACGTGGGGTTCCAGAGAGAATCCTGAACGCAGGTCTCGAGGAGGTGCTCGATCACCTTCCCTTTCGGACCCTGGCGGAGGGGGGCGGGGAGGGGTATCCCCTTCCGCTCGATTTCCGCGACGAGCTCTGGGAGGGGCCTTTCCACGTCGACCCCGCTCCGCGCGGCCACGAGCTCGAGCAGGGGGGCCCGCCTCCAGGGGCGGGAGAAGTCGAGCTCCCGGCCCTGGTAGGTGATCGTGAGGGATCCGGCCACGGCCCCGACGCAGGCGGTGACGAGTTCTTCAGCGAGCTCCATCGCCCGTTCGTAGTCCCCGTAGGCCTCGTAGGCCTCGAGGGCCGTGAACTCCGGGTTGTGCATTGCGGAGATCCCCTCGTTCCGGAAGTTGCGGCCGATCTCGTACACCTTCTCGAAGCCCCCGACGAGGAGCCGCTTGAGGTAGAGCTCGGGGGCGACGCGGAGGTAGAGGTCCCGCCCGAGCTCGTTGTGGTGGGTCACGAACGGCCGGGCGGTGGCCCCCCCGTAGACGGGCTGGAGGATCGGGGTCTCCACCTCGAGGAACCCCTGGGCGTCGAGGTAGCTGCGGCAGGCGCGGAGGACGAGGGCCCGGACCTCGACCGCCCGCCGGGCCGCCTCGTTGGAGATGAAATCCAGAGCCCGGTTCCGGTACCGGGTCTCCACGTCCCTGAGCCCGTGCCACTTCTCCGGAAGCGGGCGGAGCGACTTCGCAAGGATCGTGAACTCCCGGACGTCCACCGAGAGCTCCCCCGTTTTCGTCGTAAACACCTCCCCGGAGGCGCCGACGATGTCCCCGAGGTCCAGGTCCACAAAGAGCTCGAACGCCTCCGCTCCCAAGCCGTCGGCGGAGGCGTAGAGCTGGAGGCGGCCCGCGCGATCCCGGAGGTCGGCGAACGCGGCCTTCCCCATCCGCCGGAGGGCGGTGATCCGGCCGGCCAACCGGACGACCGTTCCGGTTCGGCCGTGGGGGGGCAGGGCCCCGTGGGCGGCCCGGACGTCGGCCGTGGTGTGGGTGCGGGGGTAGCTGTAGGGGTACGGGCAGATCCCCCGCGCCCGCAGGCGGGCGAGCTTCTCCCTCCGGGAGGCGACGAGTTCGGCCTCAGCCACCCGCCCCTCCCCGGTTTCGCCAGGCCACGCGCGGGGTCACGGCTAACGGCGTTCGATCCCGAGGATCTTGTACCGGATCTTCTTCCCCTCCGGGGCTTGGACGGTGATCGTCTTCCCCTTGCTGTAGGCCTGGAGGGCCTGGCCCACAGGGGAATCCACGCCGATCTTGTTCTCCAGGAGGTCGACCTCGGCCGGGGGGACGAGGGTGTAGGTCCCCACCTCCCCCGTCTCCACGTCCTCCAGGATCGCCCGGGACCCGATCCCCACCTCGTCGGCCCGGAAGTCGTCCTCGGTCATCACCCGGGCCGACTCGAGGAGCTCCCGGAGGGCCCGGACCTCGGCCTCGATCATGTCCTGTTCCTGTTTGAGGTAGAGGTACTCCCGGTTTTCCCGGACGTCTCCTCCCCCGTGGTCCTTGGCCTCCTTGAGGCGCTCGGGGATCTCCTGGTACAGTCGGTACTCGAGCTGCTCCAGCTCAGCCTTCTTCTTCTTGTAGCCCTCTTTGGTGAGGAGGGTTTCCTTGGGCATGGCTCACCTCCCGAAATTCCTTCACAAAAAGCTCGCCGAGCTCCCCGGGGCGCAGGGCGGCCGCGGGGGGATGGGGAACGACCACGGTGTCGAGGTGGAGAAACTCCTCCTTGTGCCGGCGGAACCCCTCCCTCACTCCCCGCTTGACCCGGTTCCGGACGACCGCTCCCCCCAGGCGGCGCCCGGCGACCACGAGCAGCCGCGGGGTCGGGTCGTCCTTCCGCAGGATCCGAAACGTGAAGAGCGGTGATTCCAGACGCTGACCGTGGCGAAACACCTGGGCTATCTCCCGCCGCCGGCGGAGGCGGTGCTCCCGCCCGAAGGTGCACCCCATGTCCAGACCAACGATACCCGCTTTCCGGCCCCCGCTCAACTGGTCGGAAGGGAGCGACCGGGCTAAGCTCCCGGCGGTCATGAAGCGGACGAAGATTGTGGCCACCGTGGGCCCGAGCTCGGGCCGGGAGGAGGTCCTCGCCCCGATGATCGCCGCCGGGGCCGACGCCGTCCGGGTCAACAGCTCCTACGGGGACCACGAGGACCACGCCGAGCTCGCTTCCCTCGCCCGCCGGGCAGCCCGGGATGTGGGGCAGGAGGTCGCCCTTCTCCTCGATACCCGCGGCCCCAAGGTCCGGGTGGGGCCCCTCCCCGAGCCCGTCCCCCTCCAGGCTGGCGAGGAGGTCGTCTTCGGGGAGGGGGGGATCCCCGTCGTCCCCCCCGAGGCCCTCGCCGGGCTACCTCCCGGAACGCGGATCCTTCTTGCCGATGGAGCCCTCGAGGTCGTCGTCCTCGGGGAGGACCGGGGGGGCCTCCGCTGCCGGGTCGTCCGGGGAGGGACCCTCGTCGCGGGGAAGGGGGTCAACGTCCCCGGGGCGGCGCTCTCCCTCTCCGCCCTCACCCCGTTTGACCGGGAGTCCCTGGCCCGCGCCCGGGAGATGGGGTTCGACTTCGTCGCCCTGTCCTTTGTCCAGCGGCCGGAGGACGTGGCCGAGGCCCGGCGGATCCTCGGTTCCGGGGTCGGGATCGTGGCCAAGGTCGAGCGGGCCGAGGCCGTGCGGCGGATGGAGGAGCTCGTCGCCCTGGCCGACGGGGCGATGGTCGCCCGGGGCGACCTCGGGGTGGAGGTGGACCTGTACCAAGTTCCCCTGGTCCAGAAGCGGCTCGTGGACCTCGCGAACTCCCGGGCCAAGCCCGTGGTGGTGGCAACCCAAATGCTCCGCTCGATGGTCGAGGCACCGGTGCCCACCCGGGCCGAGGTTGCCGACGTGGCCAACGCCGTGTGGGACGGGGCCGATGCCCTCATGCTCTCC
The DNA here is from genome assembly GCA_938084715.1 of Candidatus Bipolaricaulota bacterium. Taxonomy (GTDB): domain Bacteria; phylum Bipolaricaulota; class Bipolaricaulia; order Bipolaricaulales; family Bipolaricaulaceae; genus Bipolaricaulis. The sequence goes on from CALKES010000003.1 coordinate 54,575, forward strand.
GAGGAGACGGCGATCGGGCGCTACCCCGTGGAGGCGGTGCGGGCGATGGCCCAGGCCGCGGGGGCCGCCGAGCGGGGCGAGGTCCCGATCCGCGTCCCAGGGCTCGCGCCGGACCTCGTGGGGGAGGTGTCGGCGGCCGTGGCCTCCGCTGCCTGCCGGATCGCCTCCGAGGTCGGGGCGAGGGCGATCGTCTGCGCCACGGTCTCCGGCTCGACCGCCCGGCTCGTGGCCGCCCACCGGCCGCGGATCCCGATCGTGGCCACCACGCCCGGCCCCGAGGTGGCCCGGCGGCTGGGGCTCGTCTGGGGCGTCCTCCCCCGGGTCATCCCCCCGGTGGGGGACGTGGACGCGCTGATGGAGGCGTCCCTCGGGGCGGCGCGGGAGGCGGGGGCCCTCGCCCGGGGGGACCGGGCCGTGTTCACCGCCGGGCTCCCGTTCGGCGAGGCGGGGAGGACGAACCTCCTCCGGGTCCTCACCGTCCCCTAGAACGGGGGTTCCTCCGGCGGGGGCGTCTCCTCGGGGGCGGCCTCCCGCTCGAGCCTCTCGGCGATCTCCCGGACCTGGACCTCGGCGGCGGTGATCTTCCGCCGGCACAGGGCGACGAGCTCGGCGGCCTCGGCCACGAGTCCGGAGAGCTCGTCGACGTCCACCTCCCCCTCCTCGATCGCCTGGAGGATCTCCTCCAGCCGCTGCACAGCCGCGCTGTAGCTTGGTTCCTTCTCCTCGGGCATCCCTTTACCCTCCTTGTTCCCCTTCCGAGCGAAGGAGGAGGATACCCCGGCGGAGGAGGGCCCGGAGGCGGGTTCCGGCCGGGGCCTGGCCCGCGTCGGTCACGACGCCTCCCCCCTCGATCCGGAGGATCGCGTACCCCCGCTCCACGACCCGCTGGGGGTCCAGGGCGTGAAGCCGCCGCCCCCGCTCCTCGAGCTCCTTCCGGGCCCGGCCGAGGTGGAGCCGGGCCTGGCGGGGAAGAGCTCCGGCGAGGAGGGCCAGGTGCTCCCCCTCCCGCCCAAGGTACCGTTCGGCCGCGGGGTGGAGGCCCCCTGCGAGCCGACCCACGCCCTCCCGGGCCCGGGCGAGACTTCCCCGGACCCCGCCTCGGAGCCGGGCGGCTCGGTGGAGGAGCTCCCTTCCCTCCCCCTCGATCCGCACCCGGACCGCCCGGGCGAGCCGCTCGGATCGCCGGCGGTGGGCCTCCCCTTCCCGCTGGATCCGGGCCGCCCCCTCGGCGACGACTTCCCGAAGTGCCCCCTCGACCCCCTCCAGGGCTTCCCGGACCCGGGCGACCACGCGCTGGGCGGCGGCGGTGGGGGTCTTCTCCCTCCACCCCACCTCATCCAGGACGCACCGGTCCTCCTCGTGGCCGATCCCCACGACGACCGGGAGGGGGAACAGGGCCACCGCCCGCCCCAGGGCCTCGGAGTCAAACCAGGCGAGGTCCGTCCGGGACCCTCCCCCCCGGCAGATGAGGACGAGGTCGAACTCCCCAGCCCGCTCCCGGAAGTAGTCCAGGGCGTTGAGGACGGAGGCCTCCGTGGCCGGGCCCTGGACCCGCGCCCCGTGGACCGTCACGTCGAATGCGTACCCCGACTCGCGGAGCGTCCGCAGGACGTCGTGGTAGGCGTCGGACCCCAGGCTCGCGACAAGCCCGACCCGCAGAGGGAGCTTGGGGAACGGGAGGGACCGGTTCCGGTCGAGGATCCCCTCTCGAGCGAGCTTTCGGACGATCTCCTCCCGCCGCCGGGCCACCTCCCCCAGGGTGTACAGGGGGTCGATCCCCTGGACGAGGACCCGGTACTGGCCCCACTCCGGGAAGAGGTCCACCCGGACGAGGACCCGCACGGTGATCTCGTCCTCGAGCTTGAACGGGTTCCCCGCCGCGTGGAGCTGGGCCTCGACGTTCCGCCGGTCCTCCGGGGCAAGGACGGCCTCGACCTGGGCCACGGCCTTCCCCGAGGCATCCCGCTCCACGAGCTGGAACGAGGCCCAGGCCTTGTGGGCGCCCCGGTTGAACCCGCTCACCTCCCCCACGAGCCACAGGGGCGAGGGGAACGCCGCAAGGAGCGCGGTCCGCGCCCGGAGGTTGAGCTGGGAGACCGTGAGGTGGTCGGCTGGCCCCCGCCGAGCCTCGTAGAGCGCCGCAACCTCGGGGGCGAACGCGAACCCCTCGGCCTGGAGGAGCTCGACCACGAGGGCGACGTGCTCTCCGGGGACGGACCAGACCTTCTCCCCGTTATGCCAGGCCCGGCCCGGGAGGCCCTTGACGAGCTCCACGAGCCGCCCGTCGTAGGGGAAGGAGATCCGGAGCCGGCCGTCCGGGCCGAGGGACACCTTCCGCTCGGGGGGTTCGCCCATCACGCTTCACCCTAGCCCAGGCCGGGGGGGGAGGCAAGGGGGCCGAGGGGCGTCTATCATCTCCCCCGATGGAGACCTGGGACGTGGTCATCGTCGGGGGCGGGCCGGCGGGGCTCTCCGCCGCGATCTACGCGCCCCGGGCCGGGATGCGGACCCTCGTCCTCGAGCGGGCCCTCCCGGGCGGGCAGCTCCTCGAGACCCCGGCGATCGAGAACTACCCGGGGTTCGTCGAGCCGATCTCCGGCTTTGAGCTTGCGGACAAGATGCGGTCCCAGGCCGAGCGGCTTGGTGCCGAGTTCCGCACCGCCGAGGCCACGGCCCTGGTCCGGGCCGACGGCGTCTGGGAGGTCCGGGCGGGGGGCGACGTCTTCCGGGCCCGGGCGGTGATCGCCGCGACCGGGGCACGTCCCCGGGAGCTTCCCGCCCTGGGGGCGCAGGAGCACGTCGGCCGTGGGGTCTCCTACTGCGCGGTCTGCGACGGATTTTTCTTCCGGGACAAGGCCGTCCTCGTTGTGGGCGGGGGGGATGGGGCGTTCACCGAGGCCCTCCACCTCTCCCACCTCGCCCGGAGGGTGTACCTCGCGGTCCACCGGCCCCGGGGGGACCCGCAGGCCGTCCGGGCCAAGGCCGCGCTCCAGGAGAAGGTCTTCTCCGACCCCAGGATCGAGGTCCTGTGGGGGGTCGAGGTGGCCGAGGTCCGGGGGGAGCAGGGGGTCGAGTCCGTCCTCCTGCGGGACGTGACGAGTGGGGCCGAGCGCCCGCTCCCCGTGGACGGGGTGTTCGTGAAGATCGGGTGGAAGCCGAACACGGACTGGCTCAAGGGGGCCGTCCCCCTGACCGACGCCGGCTACGTCCGGACGGACCCCCTCATGCGGACCGAGGCCCCGGGCCTGTTCGCTGCCGGGGACGTCCGGGAGCCCGCGACGCGCCGGGCCCAGGCAGTGGTGGCCGCTTCCGAAGGGGCTTTGGCCGCCCTCTCCGCCGAGGGGTATAATCGCGCGTTTTGAACCCTCTGTTTCTTGGAGGAGGAAGCTGATGGCGACGCGGTTCAAGCGTCACATGACCATACCGGAGTTCTTCGCCCGTTCGGTGGAGCAGCACGGCCGGCGGGTGGCGGTGCGGATCCCCGTGTCCCGAGCGGGGATCCTTCAGTTTCAGGACGCGACCTACCGGGAGCTTGGGGAGTACTCGGGGAAGCTCGCCGCCTGGCTCGCCGGGGAGGGGATCGGGAAGGGAGATCGGGTCGCGATCCTCTCCAAGCCGTCCGTGGGGTGGGCGGTGGCGTTCTTCGCCATCGAGCGCCTCGGGGCGGTGGCGGTGCCCCTGGACGCCGGACTTCAGCCGGCTGAGGTGTCCCGGATCCTCCGGGAGTGCGAGGCCAAGCTCCTCTTCTGCGTCCCCCACCGGTACCACGAGTTCACCCCCCTCACCCGGGAGGTCCCGTCCCTTCGGGAGGTCCTCTCCGTGGACGCCGCCCTGGGGGCGGTGTCCCTGTGGGACGTTCTCCCCCAGCGGGAGGTCCCCGTCCCCGAGGTCCAGCTCGACTCCGAGGACCTCGCTGTGCTCATGTACACCTCCGGGACGACGGACGACTCCAAGGGGGTCATGCTCTGCCACCGCAACCTCACCGCCAACATCGAGGCGTTCCTCAAGGTGATCGAGTTCACCCCCGGGGACAACGTGGTGACGATTGTCCCCTGGTACCACATCTACGGGCTCACGTGCACCCTGCTTGCCCCCCTGTGGGTGGGGGGGACGGTGACCTACACCGATGACTACCGGAACCTCGTGGCGTTTGCCCGGCGGGTGGGGGTGACGGTGATGGTGGGGGTTCCCAAGCTCTACCACGCCCTGTGGCGGCGGATCCTGGAGAACGTGGAGGGGGACGCCCTGCGGCGGCTCCTCTACCGCTACTTCCCGCGGACCCTGGGGAAGTTCCTGAAGAACAAGCTCCTCGGGCCCCAGTTCCGGTTCTTCGTCTCCGGCGGGGCGCCGCTGGCGGCCGAGGTGGGGGCCGGGCTCCGGCGCCTGGGGCTGGGGATGATCGAGGGCTACGGCCTCACCGAGACCGCGCCCGTCCTCACGGTGAGCGACCCCTTCACCCCGGTTCCGGGGAACGTGGGCCGGCCGCTCCCCGGGGTGAAGGTGAAGATCGACAAGCCCGACATCGAGGGCTACGGGGAGGTCATCGCCTGGGGCCCCAACGTCATGCTCGGCTACTACAAGAACCCCGAGCGCACCGCCGAGGTCCTCACCCCCGACGGCTGGTTCCGAACCGGGGACATCGGGAAGATGGACGTCGAGGGGCGGCTGTTCCTCGCCGGCCGGAAGAAGAACCTCGTCGTCCTCGAGTCCGGGAAGAAGGTCCACCCCGAGGAGCTCGAGTGGGAGTTCTCCCGGATCCCGGAGGTCGAGGAGGTCCTGGTGTACGAGGACCGGAGCCGGGGCGAGCCCATGGTGGCGGCCATGGTCTACCCGAACTGGCAGGTCCTGAAGAAGGAAGGGATCGAGGACAAGGAGAAGGCGCGGACGCTCATCTGGGAGAGGATCCGCGAGGCCCAGCGGAACCTGGCCCAGTTCAAGCGGCTGCGGGACAAGGACTGCATCACGATTGTGGACCAGCCGTTCGAGAAGTCGACCAAACAGGACATCAAGCGCCACCTGTACGTGAGGCGATCGCCAAGCCAGATCGGGTCGCAGTAAGGCAGACACGGGCCGTTCCTAGTGGACTCGGTCGGGGCAGTGCGGAGGGGGAGCCCGGCATGGGCTATCCCCGGGGGGCTGCCAAGCCGGCCAAGGAGAGCGATGAAGGTGGCGGTGTTCAACGGGAGCCCACGGGGACGAGCCAGCAACACCCACCGGATCGTCGCACCGCTCCTCGACGGGGCCCGCTCGGCAGGGGCCGAGGTCGAGGAGGTGTTCTTGATCGAACACAACGTCCAGCATTGCCGGGGTTGCTTCCGCTGCTGGGGCGTTACCCCCGGGCGGTGCGTGCTGGACGACGACATGGCCGGACTCCTCGACCTGTATCTGGCATCCAGCTATGTGGGGCTGGCGTCACCCGTGTACGGGTGTACGTGACCGGGCTCCTCAAGAACTTCATGGATCGCCTGCTGCCCCTGGCGACGCCGCACATTCACCGGAGCGACGACGGGACGTTCTACCCCGAGGGGCGGGTGAAGCGATCGGTCCTGCCCGGGGCCAGGCGCCGTGGGAGTCCCCGGGCCCCGCACCGTGCGGGACGTCGGACGAGCGCTACCCCCGTCGCGCCCTCGCCCTGAGGATCCGGAAGATGGACCGGAGCGCGGCGCGGTGCCCGGGGCCGGCGAGCTGGTTTGCGGTACCGGTGAAGTAGAGATCGCGCCGCGGGTTGTACCAGGCGAACGCCGGGGTCTGGCCCCAGTACCCGAGGATCTCCCCGAACGGGAACAACGGCGCCAGGGTCCTCGGGATGTAGATCTTCTCCAAACCCAGCCCGTACAGGAAGGTTCCCGGACGGAGGAGGAGGTTCCACCGTTTGAGGTTCTCGATCTCCTCTCTCGGGAAGAACCTCCAGGAGAAGAACGCCTTCAGGAACCGCATGCACTCCGCGGCGGTGGACACGATGCCCCCTTCCGCGGTGACCGAGGCCAGGTACCGGGGAAGACGCACGGGTTGAGACGTGTAGTAGAGCTGGGCCGGGGTGGCGTCGCTTTCGTCCTGGAAGACGTAGGTGTCCCGCAGCTCCAGTTCGTCGAAGATGAACTCCTTGAAGACTTGGGCGATGGGCTTGCCCGTGGCCCGCTCGACGGTGGCCCCCAGGAGCTCGTAGTTCGTGTCCGAGTAGAGGGCGCGGCCCGCTTGTCCCGGGCGGAAGCGGGGCCCGAGGGCCCGCGCGGTGGCCAGGATGCGCTCCAGCGGCCAGGGCTCGTCCTTTCCGGCCAGCAGTCCCTCTGCGGCCGACCTCCCCGAGAGGGTCTTCCCGAAGAAGTAGTCCGGGAGCCCCGAGGTGTTGGACATGAGGTGGGCCACGGTGATCTCACCCGTGTGATCAACCCCCTTGAGGACGTGCAGCCCGGCAAGCGTCCCGTCGGGGAAGAAGTCGACGATCCGGTCCTCGAGGCGGAGTCTCTCCTCGGCGACGAGCCGCAGCACAACAGCGGTGACGTAGAGCTTGGTGACGCTGGCCAGGAAGTAGCGGTCGTCGACGCCCATCTCCCCGGCCGCGGCGGCGTAGGCGAGGGAGCCATCTCCGCTTTCCACGCGGAGCACGGTGCCCAACACGTTCTTCCCGTCGACCATGCGGCGCACGGTGTGCTGAACGAAGGCTGCATCGAGACTCGGGGCCGTCTTCTCCTCCTTCCGGTGGCGCTGCCCGACCGCTCCCCTGGTGCGGGGTGTCATCGGGCGCAGGTCGAGCGCCGGGGCTGCGGCGTTGCGGTCCATTGTACAGGGTTCGTGACGTCGGGTTTCATCGCCAATGGGACACCAACGTTTCACCGACCCCTGGGGGGAAAATCTCGTCCACAGGGCTGAGGGCCTGAAGGAGTTCCACTTTGAAACGGTGGTTGCGGTAGATAGCTCCGACGTCTTCCGGCCCGGGGACGCCCAGGCCCTCCTCCTCGGGATCGACGACGACACCGGCCAGTTCAAGCACAAAGACGGGGGATCTCGCGCGCTGGGTGGGGGAAGGGGGTGAGCAGGTCCTGCGCCTGGCGTTGCCCGACTGTGGGATGCGGGGCGGCACGGCCGTGGCGTCAGCGCGCGGCCCTCTTCTCCGACCCGGAGGGGAAGATCCACGAGGTGTTCGCCGAGCTCCACGCGTAGCGCGGTTGTTCTCAGGCGGGGGCGAACGCCTTCCATCGTCGTTGGCGGGGCTGTGACGCATACTCGGGGGGACATGAAGGGGAACCGGATTGGGATGTGGATTGCGCTGGGGTTGGTCGCGGCTGGGGTTCTCCTCCTCCTCTACAACCTTGGCGTATTCGGCGACCGGGGGGCGGGGCGGCCTTCCTCGTGGTGTTCGCCCGCGACCGGCGCCGGTGGTGGGCGGCGATTCCGGGGTGCACGCTCCTGGGGCTTTCCCTAGCGGCCTTGCTCGGTTCCGGGGCCGACGCGTGGAGTGGTCTTGCGTTTCTCGGCGCGATCGGGGTCGGGTTTGCCCGCGTCTACCTCGCGGACCGGGAGCAGTGGTGGGCGCTCCTCCCCGCCGGGGCCCTTCTCACCGTGGGGACTTTGTCCGCTCTCCCTCAGCGGGGGCGCGGTGGGACGCTGTTCCTGGGGCTCGCGGCCACGTTCGCGGTCGTGGCCCTGGCGCCGACGCCGCGCGGGCGTCCTGGGTGGGCGTGGGTTCCCTCCGCCGGGCTGGCGGCGTTGGGGGTGCTCGTTCTTGCCGGCGTCGGGAACCCTGGCCGGTTCGTCGGGCCGGCGGCTCTGATCGTGGTCGGCCTCGTGATCCTCGCCGGTCAGCTGGCCCGCCGACGCCCCTGACCCCGGGACTCGCGCCAACCCGCGCCGGAGAATCTGGGGCCTGAACGGGCGGCAACACCCAACCGACTTGCGGCACCAGGTGGGACGGAGTAGACAGGGTTGTGCACTACCTACTGCTCGCCGTGGTGGGGTGTGGGGCCGGGGCGGTGGGGACGCTCATCGGGGCTGGGGGTGGGTTCGTCCTCGTCCCCCTTCTCCTCCTCCTCTACCCCGACGAGAGCGCGCTTGCGATCAGCAGCGTCTCCCTAGCCGTCGTCCTCCTCAACGCCGCGTCGGGCACCTGGGCCTACGCCAAGATGGGGCGCGTAGACTACCGGTCGGGCCTCCTGTTCGCCGCAGCCACGGTTCCCGGGGCGGTCGCCGGGGCGCTCACCGTGGACTACGTTCCCCGGCTTGCGTTCAACGCGATCTTCGGGGTCCTGATGATGGCCGTGGCCGGGTACCTCCTGATTCAGCCCAGAGAGCGGACCCATTTGCGGGGGTCGGCGCGGGCGCCCCTGACCGTGCGGACGGTGGTCGAGAAGGACGGGGCGACGTACACCTACGCCTACAACCCTCGCTGGGGCGTGGGGCTGAGCGCCGCGGTGGGGTACGTGTCGAGCTTGCTGGGGATCGGGGGCGGGATCATCCACGTCCCCGCCCTGGTGCGCCTGCTCCACTTCCCGGTCCCCATCGCCACGGCGACGTCGCAGTTCATCCTGGCGATCATGGCCCTCGTGGCCACGTTCGTGCACGTCGCCCGGGGCAACTTCTCCCCCGACGCCGCGGCCAGGGTGCTGGCGCTGGGGATGGGCACCGTCTTCGGTGCCCAGGGTGGCGCCCGGCTATCCCGGCGGATCCGCGGGGAGTGGCTCCTGCGGACCCTGGCCGTGGCCCTGGCCCTCGTGGGGATCCGCATCCTGGCGATGGTGGTCCGGAGCTGAGGCCACGGCCGGGGGCCGCCCCGTCGGGAACCACACCCGAGGGGCTTCCGGGGCGGCGGTGGACGCCCCCCGGTCCCCGGTGTACCGTTGCCCCGCTCCGAAGGAGGAGACGATGAGCGAAACCCGGAGGTGCCTTTGGCTCGGCTCGCGCTCTAGCTAGCGCAGTCGGTTTCTCCCCTTCCCTTCTCTCCATTCCCCCCATCGAGTCCTGGTGGCGCCCCTCGAACTGAGTCGGCTTTAGCACTAGGAACCAAGATCAGTTCGAAAGGAGGTTTTTCATGAAGACGTGTGTTACGCTCCACCAGGAGGAGCTTCCGCGCGCTTGGTACAACGCCCTTTCCGACCTCGACCGGCCGTTGGATCCGCCCCTTGACCCGCGGACCGGGGAGCCAATCGCCCCCGAGGCCTTGGCCGCCCTCTTCCCCCGGGCGTGCCTCGAGCAGGAGGTGGCCACCGATCGGTTCATCCCGATTCCCGAACCAGTGCAGGAAGCCTACCGCCGCTGGCGGCCCACGCCCCTCCGGCGGGCGGTGGCCCTGGAGCGGGCCCTTGGGACCCCAGCCCGGATCTACTTCAAGTACGAGGGGGGAAGCCCTACGGGATCCCACAAGGCGAACACCGCCCTCGCCCAGGCCTACTACAACAGGGTCGAGGGGACGCGGCGCCTGGCGACCGAGACCGGGGCCGGGCAGTGGGGAAGCGCCCTGGCGTTTGCCTGCGCGACCTTTGGCCTGCGGTGCACGGTGTACATGGTCCGCACCTCCTACGAGGGGAAGCCCTACCGGCGGGCCCTCATCCGGCTCTTCGGGGCGGAGATCTTTCCCTCCCCCTCCGACCGCACCGCGGCGGGGCGGGCCGTCCTTGAGCGGGATCCGGGCTCGCCGGGTTCGCTGGGGATCGCGATCTCCGAGGCGGTGGAGGAGGCCCTGCGGGGGGACGGGACGAAGTACGCCCTCGGGAGCGTCCTCAACCACGTCCTCCTCCACCAGACCGTGATCGGCCTTGAGGCGATCCGCGAGCTTGAGCTCGCTGGGGACTGGCCGGACGTCGTGGTGGGCTGCGTGGGCGGGGGCTCGAACTTTGCGGGGCTTGCGTTCCCCTTCTTCGGGGAGGCGCGGGCTGGGAGGCGACCCCTCCCCCGGCTCCTGGCCGTGGAGCCCACGGCCTGCCCGAGCCTGACCCGGGGGGAGTACCGCTACGACTTCGGGGACACGGCGAGGACGACCCCCCTTCTCAAGATGCACACGCTCGGGGCGGATTTTGTCCCCCCTCCGCTTCACGCCGGGGGCCTCCGCTACCACGGGATGGCCCCGATCGTGAGCCGGCTCGTGGCCGACGGTGCCGTGGAGGCCGTGGCCTACGACCAGGCGGACGTGTTCTCAAGCGCCCTGCTCTTTGCCCGAACCGAGGGGATCGTCCCCGCCCCGGAGACGGCCCACGCCGTCCACGCCGCGGTTGAGCTCGCCCGCCGCTGCGCAGCCGATGGTGAGGAGAAGGTAATCCTCATCGGGTTCTCCGGCCACGGGCACTTCGACATGGCGGCCTACGAGGCCGCCCTGAGCGGTGCCCTTCAGGGGGTGGCGTGAAGGAGGAGAGCGGGGCGGTGTAGCTGATTCTATCCGGTATCTGTCTCGATGGGACAAGGGGCGGCGGGGCTCATCCCCGCCGCCCGTCCTTCAGCGGCACAGCCAGCGGGCGAGCCGGCGCATCCCGGCTCCCCGGGTCCGGTTCATGAGCCACCCCTCCCCGACCCGCTTCGTGAGGAAGCTCATCGTGGGGAAGGCGTGCTGGAGGAACGCGAGGTTGTGGATGCGGAGCCGCTTCTGGATGAGAAGCCCCCACTCCCCGATCATCTCCCCGGCCCCCTCGCCCACGATCCGCACCCCGTACACGCGGCCGGTCCGGCTCACGTAGGCCTTGACCGAGCCCACGGCCACCCCTTCCGCGATCGCTGCCCCGTAGTCTTCGTAGCGGGACTCGAGGACCTCGTAGGGGATCCCCTGCCTCTGGAGATCCCGCTCGAGGAGCCCCACGTGGGCCACCGGCGGGTCGGTGAACACGGTCCACGGGACGACGTACTTCCGGAAGCCCAGCTTCACCGGCCCTGGGATCAAGCTGTTCATGAACGCGAGCATCCCCTGCTGCATCGCGGCGTGGGAGAAGAGGAAGAGGCCGTTGGCGTCCCCGGGCGCGAAGATGTGGCGCTGGCTCGTCTGGAGGTAGCGGTTGACGGGGATTCCTTTTGGCCCGTGGGCGACCCCGGCCCGATCGAGGCCGAGGGCCGAGAAGTCCCACCGCCTTCCGGCGGCGACGAGGAGGGCGTCCCCCTCGAGCTTCTCCCCGGCCTCGGTGGTGAGGGCGATCCCGCCCCCCGTCTTCTCGGCCGCCCGGATCCTCCGGCCGTTGAGGACCCGGATCCCCTCGGCCCGGAACCGGGCCTCGAGGAGCGCTCCGGCGTCGGGGTCCCCGTGGGGGAGGAGGTGGGGGTCCATGTGGACCACCGCCACCTCCGACCCGAGCCTGCGGAACGCCTGGGCCATCTCGCACCCGATCGCCCCGCCCCCGAGGACCACCATCCGCTCGGGGATCTTCTCCAGCTGAAACAGGTTCTCGTTCGTGAGGTAGGGGACCGTGTCGATCCCCGGGATCGGGGGGACCGCGGGCAGGCTCCCCGTGCAGAGGAAGATCCTCTTGGCCCTGAAACGCTCTCCATCCACCTCGAGGGTGTGGGGATCGACGAACGCGGCGCTCCCCCGACCGACGACGAGCTCGACCCGGTCGAGCATCGCCGTCGTCTTCTTGTCGCGGATGTAGGTGAGGCTTTCCGCGATCGCCCGGAAGGGTTCGCGGGGGACGAGGTCGGCCTCCCCTTGGAGGGCGTAGTCCGAGGCCCGGGCGAGGAGGTGCCGGACGTGGGCGATCCGGAGGAGGGCCTTGCTCGGGATGCAGCCCGTGTTCATGCACTCGCCCCCCAGGGCGCGCCTCTCGATCCCCACGACCTTCAGGCCCATGTGGGCGGCCATGGCCGACACGGCCATCCCCGCCGGCCCGAGCCCAACCACCACGACGTCGTACCGGTCCATCCGCTTCCTCCTTGGGGCGGGGAGTATAGCGCCCGGGTGGGCGGGCTGGAGTTATACTCCTGATAAGGAGGCGATCATGCGGACGCTTCTTGCCCTTCTGGTGGCGGTTTCGGTTGCCAGCTTGGCCCGAGGTGCCCCCGTGATCGTCCACGAGTTCGGGCAGGGCCGGGCGGGAAACGGGGAATGGGTGGAGCTCCTCGTGGTGGGGACCGGGCCGGGGACGGCGGTGGACCTCCGGGGGTGGGTCCTCCGGGACCTCCAGGGCCAGGGGCGCGGGGGGACGTGGCTTCGGTTCACCGAGCACGAGCTCTGGGCAGCCGTCCGGGCGGGGACCCTGATCGTGATCTACAACGCCGACGACCGACCAAACCTCCCCGCCCACTTCCCCCGGGACGACCTCGACCCCGCGGACTTCCTCCTCGTCCTCCCCGGGCAGAGCGGGGACTCCTTCGCCCTCGTCCAGTGGGGCGGGCTGGGGAACACCGGGGACCACGTGGTCCTTGCGGATCCTCCAGGGAACGTGGTGTTCGAGCTCTGCTACGGGGACAAGGCCTGCGAGCCCCTGAAGCTTGGGGTGGTGGACCGGGGCCGGGCGGCGGGGTACGTGGGGGCCGGGCTGGAGGGGGTGAGGGACCCCCGGAACTGGAGGATCGGCGCGGACGCCCCCGGGAGCTCCACGCCGGGTGCCCCCAACTCCGAGGAGAACGCCCGCTGGATCGAGTCCCTGAGGGTTTCCCCTCAACCCTAAGCGCATTCCACCCGGTCATCGCGATGCTCGGGTTGGGGGCTCTGGCCGGTGCAGGCGAAACCCTTCGATCAACGAGTTCGGCCAGGGCACGGCCGGGAACGGGGAGTGGGTGGAACTCCTGGTTGTGGGAACCGGCCCCTGCTCCACCGTGGACCTCCGGGGCTACCGCCTGCTGGATCGGGAGGGATACCTCAACCGTTCGAGTCCCACTAGAGTCGTGGTCCGGAGCGTCCCGGCCTGGGCGGCCGTTCCGGCGGGGACCCGCATCGTGATCGACAACGGGGCGCCGGCCGAGGCCGGGGACTTCCCCCCGAACGTTCCCTTCGACGAGCTGGATTTTTCCGACCACTGGGTATCCATCCCCCACACGAACACGGACTTCTTCGAGAACGTGGCCTGGGGTGGGTTCGGGAACGCGGGCGACTACGGGAATCGCACGGGTGAGGCCACCTCCCCCGACGTGCAGCCGGGGACGGTGGGCGCCAACGCTGCGGCCTGGTTCACGGGCGGTTCCACGGCCCTCATCAACGACTCCGCCTGCTGGGCGACGGGAAGCGAAAGTGGAGGAGCCTCGAGCGCCCAACGGCGGGGCGAACACGACCTGGCGGAGCTCCCTCCTCCCCCGGCCTGTGGTCTCCGTGGCCCCCTCGGCCCACGATTTCGGGAGCGTGCTCGTGGGAGGGGAAAGCGCTCCCCTCACGGTGACGGTGGGGAACACCGGCTGCGCGAGCCTCGCCGTGGGAACGGTGTCCCTGACCGGGGCCGACCCCGGGGAGTTCGAGCTCCGAAACGACGGGGTCTCGGAGGCCACGATTCCGCCCACAAGCCCCCACACGCTCCAGGGCGTGTTCAAGCCGACCTCGCCGGGGGCGAAGGCTGCGACTCTCCAGATCCCCTCGAATGCCCCTGGGAACCCCGTGGTGACAGTGTCCCTTACGGGGACGGGCGTGCCCTCCCCTTTCGGTGAGCGCGGGCGGGCCCTACGTCGGGGTCGTGGGGATCCCCCTGACCTCCAGGCCACGGCTGGGGTCACGGTCCGGATCTTCCCGGCCAAGGGGGACGTGAACGGCGACGGCCGGATCGACCTCGTGGACCTCCGGCTCGCCCACCCGGCGGCCCTGGGGCTCCTCGTCCTCTCCCCCGAGGAGCTCGATCGGGCGGACCTGGACGGGAACGGGGTGGTGGACATGGAGGACGTGGCGCTCCTGTGTCAGCTCATCCTGGGAGGGTGCGGATGAGGCGGGTGGCGGTGGCGGCGGGCGCGGTCCTGTTCCTCGGGGGGTTCTTCTTCGTCCGGACCCCGGGGTTGGGGGTGTCCTCGCCCAGGAGCTCCGGTACGACCCCGGGGCCCTCCAGGTGGTGGATGGGGCGAACGCCCCTATTCCCGCGGGGTTTGCGATCCGGCTCGGGGGAGCCCCCCGGTACTGGGTCCGCCGGTAGGCCCGCCGGGGGAACTCAGCGGACCACGAGCCACGTCCCGAGCCCGAGGGCCAGAAGCCCGGCGATCCGGGGGAGGTCGAAGGGCCGGAGCGCGGCCCCGAGCCAACCGAAGTGATCGAGGGCGGCGCCAATCGCCAGCTGGGCCACGACGGCCAGGGTGAGGGTTGAGGCGAGGCCGATCCGCGGGACGGCGTAGCTGACCGAGCCCACGATGACCACCCCCAGGAACCCCGCGCCCAGGGTGTACCAGGGCGGAGAGGCCCACGCCGCGAGGTTTCCCCCCCGAAGGAAGGCGAGGATCGCCCCGGAGAGGAGGAGCCCCCCGGCGTGGACGATGAACACGCTCTCCATCACCCCGACCTTGGACCCGATGACCCCCGAGAACAAGGACTGAAAGCAGATCGCGACCCCACCGACCACGGCCACAGCCACCGCTGGACTCCACCACGCCATTGCCCCTCCTCTCCCGATGCCAGGTGGGGAGAGTGTGCCCGGGAGAACGCACGGTGCCAACGGGCCGGGGTCCGCGGTGGGCTCCACGCGGCGAGGGCGCGGCCCCCGTGTTCCGGCGCGGGGGTGAGGTCCGTCCCGAGGCGGTGGCCGAGATCCACGCGCCGCCTGCGACGGAGGAGCAGCGCGCGGCCGCCGAAGGTCACTGGGAGCCCAGCCCTCCGGGCGGGGGTCCGCGCTACGACGCGTCTTCCCGCGCGTAGGGCTGTCGGTCGAGGTCGGGGGTGCCCAGGCGGCGGGCCTCCCGGCGCATCATCCAGTTCCCGAGGTGGAGGTACAGGACCCGGGGGAGGGCCGGTCGGGCGGCGAGCCGGACGGCCTCTTCCGGAACCTCTTCCCCCCGGGCGAGGGCCTGGGCCATGCGGGACAGCGCCCGGCGGAGGTTTCGGGCTACCGGGCCCGCCTCCCGGAGGTCCCGGCCCCCGAGGGGGGAGGTGGCCCCGGCGGTGAGCCCGCCCCGCCACGGCCAGCCGACTTCGTCGGCGAACCGGCGGCAGATGGCCAGGGCCACCGCGGTGTGGACAGGCTCCGGGTACCCGGAGTGGACGATCGCTGCACATGCAGGGGGATCGTCGGGCTTCGGCGCGTCGGCCCACGCCTCGAGGGCCGCCGTGGCCCGGGCGTTGATCGCGTCGTGGTAGAGCGAGGCCACGAGGACCACCTGGCGGCACCCCGCGGCCTCTTCCACCGCCTGCCGGAGGTCGCCCTCGGGTCCTCCCTCCGCGAGGTCGAGGAAGCGGACGGAGGCCCCAGCCCGGGAGAGCTCGGCGGCCAGGTACCGCCCGATGGCCGCGGAGTTGCTGCGGCGGCGGTGGCTGGCGGCGACAACGAGGACGGCCCCTCTCATCGTTCTCCCAGCTCCCTCAGGAGGCCCGCCAGGGCGCGGTGGAGCTCCGCCGGGGGGAGGTCCCCTTCCAGGACGGCCGTTCGGTGCTCGGCCTGGAAGTTGATCGCGTTCCGCTCCGTGAGCCGAATGTAGAGGTGGCGCGCCTCGGGGTCCGCCGCCGGCTGCCAGCCCACGAACAGGAGGAACGGCCGGCGAGGGTACCGGAGCCGGTGGTGCATCTCCCCGCGGTAGATCATGAACAGGGGGTGGACGTTGGGGAGGGTGCGCTCCAGTGCCCGCTTGGCCGTGGCGGGGTAGCCCCCGAACCGGATCCGGGAGACCAGCGCCAACAGGTCCGCCTGGGCCATGAGCCGGGGGATCTCGCGGCCGTCGTCGGAGAGGGTGCACTCCCCCGGCGTCCGGAATGCGCAGGCGTTGCAGACGCGGCAGGGGCCGATCCTGGCCCAGTGGACGTCCATCCGGTCCACATGCCATTCGAGGTCCCGGAGCGAGCGGTCGAGGCCCACGCTGATGCGGTCGGGTGGATCCCCCGGGGTGGTGCTTCCGTTGAGGATGAACGCGCGGCGGGGCATGGCCCGCTCATCCTACCCGCGAAGGGGGGATCCGTCCCCCGCCGCCCCTCAGAGGAACTCTCCGGCTCGGCGCAGGAAGGCGACCACGAGCTTGATCGTCGCCTCGAGGTCGGCGAGGTACAGGGTCGAGACCGGGGAGTGGATGTACCGGCACGGGACAGAGACGACCCCGGCGAGGATCCCGCCCCGCTCGAGGTGGATCGCCCCGGCATCGGTGGACCCGTAGGCGGGGAGCTTGTACTGGTAGGGGATCCCGTTCTCGTCGGCGATCCTCTCCAGGAACCGGGCGAGGCGGGGCCTCACCGTGATCGAGCGGTCGGCGAGGGTGATCGCCGGGCCCTTGCCCAGGCGGACGGGCTGTTTGGCCTCCGGAACGCCGGGCATGTCGGCCCCGATCGTCCCCTCCAGGGCCAGGGCGAGCTTGGGGGCGATCCGGTACGCGGCGACCTTTGCCCCCCGCAGCCCCCCCTCCTCGTGGACGGAGAAGCAGACGACGAGCTTGTAGGGGAGCCTCTCCTGGGCGAGGAGGCGCAGGGCCTCGGCGGCCACGAGGCACCCCGCCCGGTTGTCGAACGCCTTCCCGGTGACATAGCCCTCCCGGAGGCGAAGGAACGGGTAGTGGATCGTCGCCGGGTCCCCGATGTGGACCCCGAACGCCTCGGCTTCGTCCCGGCTCCGGGCCCCGATGTCCACAAATAGGTCCTCCAGGGGGACGACCTTCTCCTGCTCGGCGGGGGACAGGATGTGGGGCGGGGTGCTTCCGATGACCCCGTGGACCTTCTCCCCGGAGCGGGTGAGGATCGTGACCCGGTGGGCCATGAGGATCCGGTTGTCCCACCCCCCGAGGGCGGTGAGGCGAAGGAACCCGTCCTTCTCGATCCAGCGGACCATGAACCCCACCTCGTCCATGTGGGCGTCGAGCATGACCGGGTCCCCGCTTCCCCGGGAGCAGATCAGGTTCCCAAGGGGATCGGTTTCGCAGGCGTCGGCGTACGGGGCAGCCATCTCCTGAAGAACCCCCCGCACCTCGTCCTCAAACCCCGCCACGCCGAAGGCGTCCGAAAGCCTCTGCAGTTTTTGTTCCAGGTTCACGTGCTCTCCTTTGGCCAAGGCGCGGGATTATACCGGTTACGCGTGCAGGGCCTTGTAGAGGAGCTCGGCCGTCGTGCGGGGGAGGCCGGGGACGGAGAGGAGCTCCTCGAGGCTTGCCCGCCGGAGCCCGTCCACCGACCCAAACCGGGTGAGGAGGGCGGCCTTCCGCTTCGGGCCAATCCCCGGGACCCCGTCGAGGAGGCTCCCCAGGGTCCGCTTCTCCCGCAGCGTCCGGTGGTAGTCGATCGCGAACCGGTGGGCCTCGTCCCGAACCTGCTGGAGGAGCTTGAGGGCGGGGGATCCGCGGGGAAGCCGGATCGGCTTGTCCGAGCCGGGGACGAAGATGAGCTCCTCCCGCTTGGCGAGGGCCGCGACCTCGATCCCGCCGAGCTCCAGCTCCGAAAGCACGCGCTCGGCGACCGAAAGCTGGCCCTTCCCCCCGTCCACGAGGACGAGGTCGGGGAGGTCGGAGAACCGGCCCCGGGCGATCGCGGGATCCCCCAGTTCTGCCAGGCCGTGGCGGAGCCGGCGGCGGAGGACCTCCTCCATCATCGCGTAGTCGTCGGGTTTGCCCGAGATCCGGACCCGGAACCGGCGGTAGGCGTCCCGGCGGGGCCGGCCGCCGACGAAGGCGACCATCGACCCCGTGGCCTCCTCCCCCTGGAGGTTGGAGACGTCGAACGCCTCGATCCGCCACGGCCGAACGGAGAGCCCGAGGGCCTCGGCGAGCTCGTCCAGGGCCTCCTCCTCCAGGGGCAGGACCTCCTCCTCGGCCCGCCTGAGGGCGAGGGACGCGTTCCGCTCGGCCATCC
This sequence comes from Candidatus Bipolaricaulota bacterium, assembly GCA_938084715.1. GTDB lineage: Bacteria > Bipolaricaulota > Bipolaricaulia > Bipolaricaulales > Bipolaricaulaceae > Bipolaricaulis. Next base: position 72,426 of record CALKES010000003.1, read on the forward strand.
CGAGGAGCGCCCTCCGTTCCGGCGAGCGGGGGACCCCGACCCGGACCCTCCCCCCCCGCCGGCGGGCGAGGTACCCCTCCAGGGCGGGGAGGCCGGGGACAGAGGAGGGGACGAGGACCTCGGGGGGGATCGCCGTGGCCCGGGTGTAGTAGGCGTCGAGGAACTCCTCCAGGGCCTCCTCGGGGCTCGCCCCCGGGGGGAGGGCGAGGGCGAACCCCTCCCGGCCGATGAGCCGTCCCCCCCGGACGAGGAGGACCGCCCCCTGACCCCGGTCCTCCCCCACTGCCACCGCGACGACGTCGAGGTCCACCGGCTCGGGGAGGGCCACGGTCTGCCGCTCCCGGATCCGCTCCAGGGCCCGGATCGTGTCCCGGAGCCGCGCCGCGTGTTCAAACCGCTCTTCCTCGGCTGCCCGGGCCATCTCCCCGGACAGGGCCTCCACCACCTCCTCCACCCGCCCCTCGAAGAACCGGGCCGCGGCGTCCACGGCCTTCCCGTACTCCTTGGGGGTGACGAGCCCGGCGCAGGGTCCCAGGCAGCGGCCCAGGTGGTAGAGGAGGCAGGGCCGGTCGTAGCGCCTGTCCTCCAGGGGGAGGTTGCAGGTGCGGACGGGGAAGAGCTTGTGGGCGAGCTTGAGGGCCCGGCGCATCGCGCGGCTGGAGGTGTAGGGCCCAAAGTAGCGGGCCCCGTCGTCGGCCAGGCGGCGGACGACGAGGATCCGGGGGAACGTCTCGGCGGTGATCTTGAGGTAGGGGTAGCGCTTGTCGTCCCGGAGGCGGACGTTGAACCGGGGGCGGTGCTTCTTGACCAGGGCGTCCTCGAGGACGAGGGCGTCCTCCTCGGTGGGGGTGAGGATCGTCTCGAGGTCCGCGGCCTCCCGGAGGAGGAGGCGGACCTTGGGGGAGGGGCGGGGGGCGAAGTAGGAGCGGACCCGGTCGCGGAGGGAGGAGGCCTTGCCCACGTAGAGGACCGCCCCGTCCGCTCCCCGGAAGAGGTAGACCCCGGGGGACTTGGGGAGGTCCCGCGCCCGCAGAGCGAGGTCCGTCGGGGAGACCATCTTCGGCCCTATTGTCCGCACCCGGGGGGGTGCGGTGCAGGGTGGGCCGCCGGCGGACCGGGATCGGTTCGGGCCGTCCCGGGCCGGGTTTGGGGTTCCGGGAGGGCCCGGCTCCGCCGGGCGGGGATCGACCCCGGCCATGTGAGCTTGGCCCAGACCTATGCCCCGGCCGACTTCGGCCTTGGGGCTCACCCTCACCACCGAAGACGAGGCGGTGGTCCTCTTCCTCTCCGGCCTCCAGGAGCCGTCGGTGACCGCCTTCTTGGGCCACGCCCGGATGCTCGCCGAGAGGGGGTACGCCTCGCTCCTCCTCGAGGTGCGGGCCCACGGGGAGAGCGAAGGGGACCGGATCGCCCTGAGCTTCCACGATCACCGCGACGTCCGGGGGGGCGGTGGACTACCTTCGGGCCCAGTCCCGGTGGAGCAAGGTGCCGCTCGGGGCCTTTGGTCCCTCGATGGGGGCGCGAAGGGGGGAGAGCGCCTAGGAAAACGGGTCTGGGGGTTCCGTCCTTGATTTATACTGAGTCTCAGTTTATATTTGGCCCGGGCGGGGCTACCACCCCCGACGACCCGGGGGCCGGGCGGCCCCCACACCTTAGACAAGGAGGCAACACCATGCGCAAGACCCTGGTTGCTGTCGTGGCGCTCCTGGCGGGCCTGGCTGGGCCTGGCTCGGCCCAACAGCCCGTGCTCACCCTCTACACCGGGCGGTCCGAGGCCTTGGTCGGGCCCCTGGTCCGCCAGTTTCAGCAGGAAACCGGGATCCGGGTCCTCGTCCGCTACGGTACCGATGCCCAGATCCTGGCCACGCTCCAGGAGGAAGGCCCCCGGTCCCCCGCGGACGTCCTGTGGGCCAACACCAGCGGGGCGTTGGGCCAGGCCGTGGCCCGGGGGCTCCTGCGGCCCCTGGAGGGGGACCTTCTCGGGCTTCCCGTGGCGTTTGTCCCCGCCTCGGGGGCCTGGGTGCCCCTGACCCTGCGGCTGCGGGTCCTGGCCTACAACCCCACCACCCTCTCGCCCGAAGAGCTTCCCGCCACTGTCCTGGATCTCCCCCGCTTCGCCGCGGAGCGGGGCCTCGAGGGCCGGGTGGGCTGGACCCCCACCTACTCCAGCTTCCACGACATGGTGGCGGGGATGATCGCCGTCCACGGGGAGGACCGGGCCCGGGACTGGCTGGCCGCCATGCGGGCCCTGAACCCCAAGGCCTACGCCTCGAATACGGCCATGTTGGACGCCCTCCGGGCGGGGGAAATCGACCTCGCCCCCACCAACCACTACTACGTGGTGCGGTTCCGCCGGGCCGGGTACCGGTTGGGTCTCCATTACTTTGCGGACGGGGACGTGGGGAACCTGGCGTTGGTTACCGGGGCGGGCATCCTGACCACCGCCCGAAACGGGGAGGCGGCTCGCCAGTTCCTGGCCTACCTCCTCTCGGTCAAGGCTCAGCAGTTCTTCGTCGGGGTGGTGGGGGAGTACCCGCTGGCGGAGGGGGTGGTGACCGACGCCCACCTTCTCCCCCTGGAGGAGGCCCGGGGGAAGAGCCCGGTCTTGGACTTCGAGGGGTTGCCCTTGGATCAGGCTCTGCGGCTCCTGCGGGAAATGGGCATCTTGTGAGGCCGTGCGGGTGGAGCAGCGCGGCGTGGCCGAAACCGGTGGTGACCCGCCCTCCGCGGGGGGCAGGGTGTCCCGGGCGACGCCCCGGGCCCATCCGATGAGGGGCTCGTTGGGGAGCCGGCGCGGCGGGGGGCATTGGGTCCTGGGGGTGCCCGCCCTCCTCACGGGGGGCGCGCTCCTCGTGCCCCTCCTGTACCTCATCCTGCGGGCCCTGGAGGCGGACCCCGCGGCCCTGGGGACCATCGTTCTCCGCCCGAAAAACCTGGCGCTGGTGGCCAACACCCTGGCCCTCCTCGCCGGGGTGCTGGCCCTTTCCACCGTCATCGCGGTGCCGTTGGCCTTCCTGACCACCCGCACTGCGCTCCGGGGGAAACGGCTTTGGGCCACCCTCCTCACCCTGCCCTTGGCCGTGCCCGGTTACGTGGGGGCCTATGTTCTCCTGGCAACTACCGGGCCCGGGGGCATCCTCCCCCTCCCCCGGCTGGAGGGCTTTGGGGGGGCCACGGTGGTTTTGTCGTTCGTCCTCTACCCGTACCTCTTTCTTGGGTTGCGGGCCGCCCTGTCGGGGGTGGACCCGGGCACCGAGGAGGCCGCCCGGACCCTGGGAGTGGGCCCGCTGCGGGCGTTTTTCCGGGTGACCCTTCCTCAGATCCTGCCCGCCCTCCTGTCCGGGTACTTGGTGATCGGCCTGCACGTGTTGGGGGACTTCGGCACCGTGAGTCTTCTGCGCTACGAAACGTTCTCCTACGCGATCTACGTGCAGTACGACGCGGCCTTCGACCGGGTGTACGCGGCGTGGTTGGCCCTCCTCTTATTGTTCCTTACCGGCGGACTGTTGCTCATCGAGGGGGGCCTCCGGCGCAGGATCGCTGTGGCCCGGGTGAGCAAGGGGAGCGCTAAAAAGGCTCCCGACGTTCGGTTGGGCCGGGCGACCCCCTGGGCCTATCTCTACCTCCTTCTTCCCCTCCTTCTGGCCCTGGTCGTGCCCCTGGTTGCCCTCATCCACTTGGCCCGCCGGTTTCCGGGGGACCACCTGCACGGCCTCGGGGAGGCTTTGGCCCACTCCGCCCTGGCTGCCGGGCCCACCGCCCTGTTGGCCCTGGGGATGGCCCTTCCCCTGGCCTACCTCGCGGTGCGGTCCCGTTCCCCGCTCCTCCGGGGGTTGGAACGGTTGGCCTACCTGGGCTACGCCGTTCCCCCCCTGGCCTTGGGCCTGGCCTGGATCTTTTTCACCCTCCGGGGGCTTCCCTTCCTGTACGGAACCTTTGCCCTTTGGGTGTTGGTCCTGGCCCTGCACTTTGTGGCGGAGGCGGTGGCGCCGGTGCGGGGGGCGCTCCACCAAGTTCCCCGGCGCCTGGAGGAGGTCGCCCGGACCCTGGGGAAGGGCCCTGTCCAGGCCTTCTTCCGGGTGACCTTTCCCCTCCTCTGGCGGGGGGCGGCGGCGGGGGGGGCGGTGGTGTTCGTCGGGGCCTCCAAGGAGCTCCCCCTCTCCCTCCTTCTGGCGCCCATGGGCTACCGGCCCCTGTCGGTCCGGGTGTTCAGCTACACCCGGGAGGCGATGTTCGCCGAGGCCGCGCCCTTTGCCCTGCTCATCGTCGTCCTTTCCGCGGCGTTCGTGGGGGTGCTCCTATGGAGCGAACACCTCGTCTAGTGCTGGAGGGGATTTCCAAGGGCTTTGGCCGCACCCAGGTGCTGGAGGGGGTGGACCTCGTCGTCTTCCCCCAAGAGATCGTGGCCATCCTGGGGCCTTCAGGCTGCGGGAAGACCACCCTGTTGCGGGTCGTGGCCGGGCTGGAGACCCCGGAGGAGGGGCGGGTATCCCTGGACGGGACGGACATCAGTGCCTGGCCTCCTGAGAAGCGGGGCATCGGTTTCGTGTTCCAGGATTACGCCCTTTTCCCTCACCTCACCGTGTGGGGCAACGTGGCGTTCGGCCTGCGGGGCCGGGACCGTTGGGAGCGGGCGCGGCGGGCCCTGGAGCGGGTGGGGATGGGCGGGTTTCTCCAGCGGAGGCCGGGGGAGCTCTCGGGGGGGGAGCAGCAGCGGGTGGCGCTGGCCCGGGCCCTGGCTCCGGAGCCCCCGCTCCTCCTGCTGGACGAGCCCTTCTCCAGCCTGGATGCGGAGTTGCGGGCCAGCACCCGGGCGGAGGTGCGCCAGATCCTCAAGGAGACAAGAACCACCGCCCTTCTGGTGACCCACGACCAAGAGGAGGCCCTGTCCTTTGCCGACAAGCTCGGGGTGATGCGTGAGGGGCGGATCGAGCAGGTGGGCCCCCCGGAGGAGGTGTACCTGCGGCCCAAGACCCCCTTTGTGGCCCGGTTTCTCGGGCGGGCCAACCTTCTCTCCGGCGAGGGCTGTGGCCGGTATGCGGAGACCGTCTTGGGCCGCGTCCCCGTGACCGAGCCCGTCCAGGGGCCGGTCGTGGTGGCGCTGAGGCCGGAGGCCCTGCGCCTTCGCCCACCCCAGGGGGAAGGGGGCCCGTTGGGACAGGTGGTGGCCCGCGAGTTCAAAGGGCACGACCTCACCTACCGGGTGTGCCTTCCCTCCGTGGCCGAGGACGTGGTAGTTCAGGAAGGGCCGGAGAGCCCCTTCCGGGTGGGGGAGTGGGTTCGGGTGGCCGTGGCCGGGGCGGGAGTCCCCTTGAGGGCCACCCCGCACCCCGGGGTCAGACCTTCCTTTTTAGGGTCTCGGGGACCCGGGGTGGCCAGGTTGGGAACCTAGGAGGGATGCTCTGAACCTGACGATCGGCGTGGACGCGCTTTCCGAAAGCCCGGCCTTCCTCCTCTGACACCGACCGGAGCTCCGCCGCTTGGCTATAGATCAGCGGCGGTAGACCAGCCGGTCACTCGAGGTGCCGCGCTCTGGCAACCGATTCGGTTTCAGCGGGGCCAACGAGATGCGACGGGTCATACCCTAAAAATGAAGGTCTGACCCCAACGACCAACGATGACCCCAACGATTGACGTTCGGACGAGGGTTGCTAGAATTAGTGAGAGAGCGTCTCAGAAAGGTGGGGGGACAATGCGACTGGAGAAAGACCTGAAAAGGAACGGCCTCCGGGTCACGCAGCCCCGGCGGGCGGTCCTCCGCGCCCTGGAGTGCGGACCGGCCCACGTGAGCGCGGCGGAGGTCCTCGCCCGGGCACGGAAGACCTGCAAAACCGTGAGTCGGGCCTCGGTCTACCGGACGCTGGCGGCCCTCGAGGCCGCCGGGGTCCTGCGGGCCCTGCCGTCCCCCCAGGGGCGGCTCTACGTGCGGGTCACGGACGGGCACCACCACCTCGTCTGCCAGAGCTGCGGTGTGGTCCAGGACTTCGACGGCTGCGCGCTGTGCGCGGCCTGGGCCCCGGCGGCCGAGGCGGAGGGGTTCGCCGTGGCCGGACACCTCCTCGAGGTGTTCGGCCGGTGCAGGGACTGCCAACACAAGGAGGAACGCGATGTCACACCAGAGGATTAGCGCGGGGTTCGTTGTGGGTGCCTTGGGGGCCCTCCTGGCCCTCGGCCTGGGGGCGGTGGGACGCCCGTTGGTCGTTGCCACCGCCAGCTTTGTGGGGGACGTCGTCCGCCAGATCGGGGGGGACGAAATCGAGCTCCGGGTGCTCTTCCCCCTGGGGGCAGACCCCCACAGCTTCGAGCCCACCCCCGCCGACGGGGTGCTCCTCGCCCGGGCGGCGGTCGTGTTCGCGGTGGGGGCGGGGCTGGAGGAGGGACTGGAGCCGCTGCTGGCCACGGTCCCCGTCCGGGTGGTCCGCCTGGCGGAGTTCGTCCCCCTCCTCGCCTGGGACGGGCCCGATGGGGATCACGAAGACGAGGACCACGACGACGAACACCATGGGGAACACGATCCCCACGTCTGGCTCGACCCCACGCTGGTCGCCCGGTGGACCGACGTGATCAGGGACGTCCTGACCGGGCTTGCTCCCCAGCACGCCGACGCTTTCGCCGCCCGCGCCTCCGCCTACCGGGAGGCACTCGCCGAGCTCGATCGGTGGATCGCCGACCAGGTCCGCCGGGTCCCCGAGGAGCACCGCGTGCTCGTCTCCGACCACCGCGTGTTGGGCTACTTCGCCCACCGCTACGGGTTCCGGGTGGCCGGGGCGGTGGTCCCCGGCCTGTCCACCCTCGCCGAGCCCACGGCGCGGGAGCTCGGGGAGCTCGTGGACACGGTCCGCGACCTCGGGGTGCGGGCGATCTTCGTCGCCACGACCGTGAACCCCCAGATCGCCCAGCAGGTGGCCCGCGACACCGGGACCCGGATCGTCTACCTCTACACCCACTCGCTCAGCGACCCCGGGGGACCGGCGGCCACGTACCTCGACCTGATGCGGTACAACGTGACGGCGATCGTGGGAGCCCTGGGCGAGTAGCATGAACGGCGCTCAACCCGTCTGCGCCCGCGCCCCGCGCCGGGGGAGGGTCGAGCACCTCCGCCACGTCCCGGGGGCGCCGGCCCTGGAGGTCCGTGAGCTCACGGTGTGCTACCGCGGGGTCCCGGCCCTCGACGCGGTGAGCTTGAGCCTGGCCCCGGGCGAGCGGCTCGCCGTGCTGGGGCCGAACGGGGCAGGGAAGAGCACGCTCCTCAAGGTGATCGCCGGCGTTCTCGTCCCCACCGCGGGGGAGGTCCGGGTGTACGGGCAGGGGCCGGAGGGTCACACGTGCATCGCCTACCTCCCCCAGCGGAGCGGGGTGGACTGGACCTACCCCCTCACCGTGGCCGACGTGGTGGCCATGGGCCGGCTGGGGCGGGGATCCTGGCTCCGCCGCCTGGGAGCCGCGGACCGGGCCCGAGTCCGCGATGCCCTGGACCAGGTCGGTCTCGCCGACCTCGCCCGCCGGCCGATCGGGGAGCTCTCTGGCGGCCAGGCGCAGCGGATGTTCATCGCCCGGGCCCTCGCCCAGGAGGCGGAGCTCGTCCTGATGGACGAGCCCCTGGCTGGCCTCGACGTCCCGGCCCAGCGGGACCTCCTTGCCCTCATCAAGGGCCTCCCGGGGAACCCGACGGTTGTCGTTGCCCTCCACGAGCTGGTGATCGCCCGCGACCACTTTCCCCGAATCCTCCTCTTGCGGCAGAAGGTCGTGGGGTTGGGATCTCCCGCCGACGTGTTTACCCCAGACCGGTTGCGCGAGGCCTACGGGGAGTCGGTGGAGCTCGTGGAGACCCCCCAGGGGACCGTCGTTGTCACGGACAGCTGCTGCGGGCCGGATCCGGAGGGGGGGCGATGATCGCGTTCTTCACCGAGCCGTTTGCCTTTCCGTTCATGCTCCGCGCCCTCGGGGCGGCCACCCTCACCGGCGTGGTGTGTGGCCTCGTCGGGGTCTACGTCGTCCTCCGCGGGATGGCGTTCTTCGGGGACGCGCTGGCCCACAGCGTCCTTCCCGGGGTGGCGGTGGGGTACCTCGTCGGGCGGGGGTCGCGGACGGTCGTGTTCGGGTGGGCACTGGGTTCGGCGGCGGCCGCCTCGCTCGCGATGGGGGCCCTGGCCCGGCGGGCGAAGCTCAAGGAGGACACGGCGATCGGGATCGTGTTCGTATCCATGTTCGCCCTCGGGATCGCCCTCATCTCGACCGCCCGCGGCTACGCGGTCGACCTCGCCCACTTCCTGTTTGGGAACGTTCTCGGCGTGTCCCCGCTCCAGCTCCAGCTCGTGGCCGCGCTCGGCGGGTTCGTCGGGCTGACCGTGCTCGTCCTCCAGCGCGGGTTTCTCCTGATCTCGTTCGACCCCGGGCTCGCCCACACCCTGCGGCTCCCGGTGCGGTTCCTCCACAACCTGCTCCTCCTCCTCCTCGCGGCCACGGTTGTGGTGTGTCTGCAGTCCGTGGGGATCGCCCTCACCTTGGCGATGCTCGTGTTGCCGCCGAGCACGGGGTACCTCCTGGCCCGCCGGGTGGCGGGGATGATGGTCGTCTCGGTCCTGGCGGGGGCCCTCTCCGGCGTCTTCGGGCTGTACCTCTCCTACTACGCGCGGATCGCTGCCGGTCCAGCGGTCGTGCTGGTCGGGGTGGGGCTGTTCCTCCTCGCCCTGGCCGTCTCCCCCCGCCGGGGAGCCCTCCTCGTCCGCTGACCTCCCCGTCGGGTACGCTCCCCGAGCGACAGGTAGAGGAGGCTTTCCGATGGAGGAGCACGACCGGCAGGACGCGCTCTACTACGACTACTACTCGACCGGCGTGCCCGGCGACGTGGAGTTCTACGTGGAGGAGGCCCGCCGCGCGGGGTCGCCCGTGCTTGAGATCGGATCCGGCACGGGGCGGATCCTCATCCCCGTTGCCGAGGCAGGGGTGGAGATCGTGGGGCTCGATCGGGCCCCGTCCATGCTCGCCGTGGCGTGGGAGAAGGTCGCCAGGCTTCCTCCGGACGTTCAGAAGAGGATCCAGCTCGTCGAGGGCGACATGCGGGACTTCGACCTCGGCCGGCAGTTCACCCTCGTCATGATCCCTTACCGGGCGTTCCTCCACCTCCTCACCGTCGAGGACCCAAAGCGGACGTTGCGCAGGGTCCGCGACCACCTCGTCGCAGGGGGAAGGCTTGTCCTGAACGTCTTCGACCCCAGCCTGGAGACGATCGTCGCTCACCGCGGCTCCCTTGGTTCGGCCCTGAAGGTGGACAGCGAGTTCGTCCACCCCGAGACCGGGCGGCGGGTGCTTGTGTGGGACACGCGGGAGTACGCGACCGAGGACCAGACCCTTCGCCAGTACTTCGTGTTCGAGGAGCTCGATGAGGCCGGGAACGTCGTCGCTAAACGGTTCAATCCCCTCGTCCTCCGCTACCTCTTCCGCTACGAGATGCAGCACCTGCTCGAACTGGCGGGGTTTGCGGTCAAGACCCTGTACGGCGACTTCGCCCGGGGCCCGTTCCGATCCGGAGGGGAGCAGGTCTGGATTGCCTCGCGAGCCTAGTCTCTGCGGGTCAGATACGCTTCCCGCGGAGCCACGGGCACCACCCAATCGTCCGCGACGGGGACATTCCCAACGCGATCCTCCCCGGGGGGGTGACCGGCATGCTGCAAACGCCCGGGTAGGTACGGAGAGCCTTCCCGGAGAGAGGCCTCTTGTGCAGCCGCTGGGCCGCCTGTTCGATTCGCCGGAGGACAGTCCTGGTAGGAACACGCTTGAGCTGCTTTCGGACCCTTGGGTTGTAGGGCAGCTCCCATAGGTCCTGTGCAGTCACAGGTGGAATCTACGAAGGGTTGACAAACACCTCGGCGTGGGAGCGGGAGTTGCCCGTCTTGTGCCGGCACAACGAGGCGTCCGCGGGTTCGCAGAGTGCGATCTTGCACAATACCAACGCGTTTCCTTCCACTGCACCGCCATGGGGTCCCCCGGTTTGAGGCCGAGCTCTTCGCGCAGGTGCTTTGGAATGACTGCCGGGCCTCGGCCGGAGATCCGTGGTGTTGCTACCACCCTTGCCACCTCTGTCTTACGAGTAAGACGCGGGTAGGTACGGGCGACCATCCCGTCAACCGTGCTCGGCGTTCTCTGCGTTAGCCCCGGTTTCCACTGCCCGACAGCAGTTTAGAGGGCAGGTCGTGCCGGGAAATCGGTGGCCCTACCTCACCTTGCCCACCGGGGCGAGGTAGATCGTGAACTCGTCCACCCCGTCCACCCCGAGGAGAGCGTCCATCTTCTCCTGGTGGTAGGCGCCGATCGCGCACGTCCCCGCCCCGATCGCCTCGCAGGCGAGGTACAGGTTCTGGCAGAGGTGCCCGGCGTCCATGGCGATCACCTTGTGGGAGAACGTGCTGTAGCGCCACTCCGTCCGGTAGGGGATCACCGTCCAGGCGAACACCACTGCCCCCTGGCCCACGAACTCCTGGCCCAGGCACCCCTCGACGACCTTGGCCGGAAACGCGGGGTCGGAGCGGAGGAAGACGAGGGCGTGGTCGAGGGGTAGGTACCGGTAGAGCCCGGCCTCAAGCCCTGTGACCCGGTTTACGACAAGGTAGGTCTCGAACGGGTGCCGAGCCCCGGCGGAGGGGACGGTGCGCAAGGTGGCCACCCCATCGCGGACGACCCGCTGCACCCCTTGGGTTGCCCAGAGGAGGAACGCGAGCTCCTCCAGGGAGAGGGGATCGGGCTTAAAGCGGCGATGGCTCCGCCGGGCGGCGATCGCCTCCGCCACCGCCACCGGGGGAACGACGATGGTCTTCGGGTCGGGAAGGGGAACCCGGGGCGCCCCCTCCGGGGCCGGTTTCTGGAGCGGCGGGTGGGGCACCCCCCGCTTCTGGTCCGTCTCGATCTCGTGGGCCCGCGCCCAGGACGTGGCCTTGAGAAGCCGGCGGCCGATCTCGATGGAGTCCATCGCGCCTCCTTGGGTGGTCTCGTCCCCCCAAGCTTACCCGCTCGCCTGGGTCAGGGACCCCCCCCGACCCGGCGGGTGAGCCCCTCAGCGCGGGGCCCCCTCGGCGGGGACGGCCGGTTTCAACGGCGGGGTTGGCGCGGGCGGCTAGGGCTGGAGGCAGCGGCTGAGCCGGTCCACGAGTCCGGCGATCTGGCCCTCCCGGTCTTTCCGGGACCAGTTGACGACCCTGGACCCGCGGACCGTGGCCCCCTTGGCCTCGCAGGCCCGCCGGAGCTGCCGGAGGGCCCGGTTTCCCCCCATCCAGGTGAACGGAAGGCCCTGGGTGACGAACCCCGCCACCCGCTTGCCCCCGAGTGCCGGGACCTGGGCCAGGTCCGCCCGCATGGCCGGGGCAAGGGAGAACGCGTGGACCGGGGAGCCGAACAGGACCGCGTCGTACTTCCTCGGGTCCGGGGCGGTCTTGAGGTTCACTCTTTGCCCCGGCTTGGCCTCCCCTTCGGCCTCCACCCGCTCCACGGTCACGGTGTGGCCTGCCCGGGCGAGCGCCTCCCTGAGCCGCTCGGCTACCGAGAGCGTGTTTCCTGTCTGCGAATAGACGATCAACCCGATGTTCATGCCCGGCCACCGCGGCTGCGGAGGGCGAGCCCCGCTGTGCGCGCCAGTTCCCCCGGCAGTCATCGCCGCCAGGGCCACATAGGGCGCGGTGAGGTCTCCCCCGATCACACCGCCAGCGAGGAACGCCCCGGTGACAAGCAAGATGATCCCCCCGGCCTCCGTGATCGCCTGCGTGCGCCGGGTGTGGAGGACACTCCCCTGAAGCCAGTTCTGCACGACCGTGAGCGCGGGGAGGGGAAGGGTCAGCCACAGGCCGCGGCGGCCAAGGTCGAGGGGGACAACCCCGACCCCCGCTCCAACCCCAGCTGCTCGAGGGGCGGTGCGGCGACCGCGAACAGGATCACCGTGGTGATCCCCGCCCCTCCTGCGAACGCGCGCCGGGTACGCCTGGGGGCAGTCGAGAAATGCCACCACAACCTCGCTGTAGGCCATCTCCTCGGGATAGGAGGAAGATCAGCGGAGGTAAGGGAGAGGGGGATGTAAAACCGCCAGCAACGGGCTCAGGTTGACGGCTTCGCCTGGAGCGGCTGGGGGCAGATCCCGCTTCACCTGAGGTTGCACGCGCAGGCCCACGAACGCGGCCTCGCACAGGACGCCCGCGGCGGTGGACAAGGCGGCGACAACAACTCCCGGCAGCCTCAGAGGGTGCCCCACGGCGCGGGCGGCGAAGGTGCCCGCGAGCCGGGCCACGGTCCCGATCCGGACAGAGGGGGACCGGCCAAGGCGGATGAGGAGTCCCTGGTGGAAACGACGGTGGCCGATTGCCCACGGCCAGGGGAGGAGGATCATCAATCCCAGCCGGACAGGGGCGGCGATGGACCCCGGCACGCCGATCAGGCCTTGGGTAATCAGGTAGTAGAGGGGCGTGAGCGCGACGAGCACCTGGAGCGCGGTGAGCGCCCCCAAGGACGTGGGTGGAGCGCCGCAGCCGGCGATGGGGTGTCAGGTTGCGGCTGTGGGCCGTGGACGTGGCGAGAAGCACGATGACCGGGGCTTCGATGCCCCGGGCGAGCGGGAACACGAGGCCTCCGCAGGCAGCGAGCTGGACCTCCGGGTCGGTCAGCCGGGCGACCCCAGCGTCCCGCCCGAGACCGGGTATGCTTGAGGGGAGGTGCTGTGAGCTTCCACCAGGACTTCGAGGAGTGGGAGAGGTTCTGCCGGCGGGAGAGCTGCCCGGTGTGCCAAAACTGGCCTGAGCCCGAGGACCACGTGACGATTCAGGAGTTCCCCACGTCGTGGCTCATCGCCCATCCCCGGGTTTGTCTCCGCGGGACGTGCTGCCTCCTCCTCAAGCCCCACGCGGTCGAGCTCTACGACCTGGCCGACCCTGACCTGCTCACGTTCATGAGGGAGGCCCAGATCTGCGCCCGGGCCCTTAAGGGCGTCACCGGGGCGGTGAAGATCAACTACGAGATCCACGGGAACACCGTTCCCCACCTGCACATGCACCTCTTCCCCCGTCACCGGGACGACGCGTTCCCCGGGGCACCGATCGACTTCCGTCAGGTGACCCCACCCGTGTACAGGGAAGGCGAGTTCGCCGCGTTCGTGACAGCGATGCGGGCGGCAGTTTCTGGCCTGCTGGCGGAGCGACGGTGAGCCCAGTCCTTTCCTCGAACGGCTAGGCTGCCTTCTGGGTGCGGCTCGTTCTGGTACATCGCGGGGGTCAAGCGCGTCTCAGCCGCCAACGACCTTGGCCACCAGCTGGCGAAACCTTGGATCAGAACGCACGGGATCGACAAACGAGGATGTCAGGGCGGTGAGAAGCCACTCATCGCGCTCATCGTACGCCCGCTCAAGCCAGGCCAGCGCGTTGTCTGTGTCCCCGGTGGCCAGGTAGCAGGCGGCGAAGCACGTCGGCGGCACGTGGCGTCGTTCGGCCTCCCTGCCAAGCTCCGCCAACGTTGCGGCCACGGTCCCTTGCTCGCCAGCCATCTCGCGGAGGCAGCCTTCGATCACCGCTGGCCACGGGGAACCCCTGCTTGCGGAGCGCTCCCCCGCCACCGCGTCCAGCGCCTGGCGCAGGTCGCCCTTCTGCCCGTAGGCCAGGGCGAGGTTGATGCGGGTCATGGGAAACGACGAATCGATGGCCAACACCCTCTCGAACGCTGCGATCGCCTCATCCGTCCGCCGGGAGGCGAGAAGGATCCAGCCGAGGATCCGGTTCACCACGAGGGACAGGGGGTCGAGCTTCAGCGCCCGCCCGATTGCCTGCAGCGCCTCGTCCAACCGGTGGAGGTACATGAGCCCGAGCGCGTACCAGTGGTGGGCGGTCGCGTAGTTGGGGTTGAGCTCGATCGCACGCCGCAGCTCACGCTGGGCCGCCTCGAAGTCGAACGACGGGTGGGCGCAGACCATCGCCAGGGAGGCGTGGGCCTCGGCGAGGGACTCGTCCCGTTCGAGCGCCCGCAGGGCGGCCGCCCGGGCTCGGGGTGGGCGTCGCGCGGCGACAGGGTTCCGTACTCGGGGAGGAGGTTGTGGGCATCGGCAAGTCCCACGTGGGCGAGGGCCAAGTGCGGGTCAAGCTCGGCTGCCCTCGCGAAGCAACCGATCGCCGCCCGCAGGTCGGCCTCGGTGCGCCGGTTCCAGAGGTAACGCCCTTTCAGGTAGAGCGTGTAGGCCTCGATGTCCTGCGTTGGCTCGCGCCGCACCGGCCGCGGTCCTTCGTCCCCAAGTAGGAGCTCTAGGGCGTGGGCGACCTGGGAGGCGACGTCGGCCTGGAACGCGAACACGTCGCCGAGAACCCCATCGTAGGCGTGTGCCCAGAGGTGTTCCTCGGTTTGGGAGTCGACGAGTTGGAGCGAGATCCGGATTCGGTCCCCCACCTGGCGCACGCTGCCTTCGACGACCGTCCCCACCCCAAGCTCGTCCCGGATCTCGGCGACGGATTTCGTGGCACCCTTGTAACGGAGAACGGATGTGTGTGCAATCACCTTCAGTTCGGGATGTTGGGCCAGCGTGCAGATGAGCTCGTCGGTCATCCCGTCCGTGAAGTAGGCATCAGCGGGATCGGGACTGATGTTCACCAAGGGGAGCCCGGCGATCCGCTGCCGGTTGGCTCCTCGGTCGGCCGCGCGGGGGGAGGGATCGCGGGTGCGGGTGACGCGGTAGATCTTCGGGGGGTGCGATAGGCCCTTGGGCGACTCGGTTCCCGCGTAGACCAAGCGTTCTTCGGTCTTGTTCCACACCTGATCGTAGACCTGCTGGGAGGTGCAGATCCCCCCAGGTGGGGCGAGGGGCTCGATGCGAGCGACGAGGTTCACCCCATCCCCGAATAGGTCACCGCCTCGGTCCACCACGTCGCCCACGTGAAGCCCGATTCGGAGGTGGAACGCCTTCTCGTCTGGCACAGCCTCATTGCGGCGGGCCACCGCTCGTTGGATCGCCACCGCACACTCCAGGGAGGCCAGGGCGCTCGGGAACTCGACCAGGTATCCGTCGCCCGTGGACTTGACCTCTCGACCGGCGTGACGGGAGACCTCCGCGCGGACGATCTCGGCGTGTTCTCGGAGGACTTCGAGGGCGAGACCCTCGTCGCGTTGGCAGAGGGAGGTGTAGCCCACCAGGTCGGTGAGCATCAACGCAGCGAGCCTGCGCCGGTCCTCCTCCACCACCGTTCACCTCCCATCCCCATCGCCCAGATCCCGCCCGGCGAACGCTTTGTACAACCTCGGAGCCGGCGGGATGATCCATTCCCGGGTGGGTTGTCCGAGAAGGGAGTTGATCGGCCCGAGATCGGCACCGATGTCCGATCAGCGGATAAACTCCCGGTGTGACGAAGGAGGCACGTTGCGGCACGGGTTAGTGGTGATCGCGGTCCTGGGGATTGGAACCCTGGGCGTTGGACGCCCCCCGGCGGAGCTGTTCGACTACCTCGACGCGGCGAAAGGAACAGCGGTCTGGGAGGTGGTGGGGACGCAGGCGGTTGGAGCGGGGCGGATCACCGAGGTCCGCGTCCGGTCCCAGGTCTGGCGGGGAATCCCGTGGGACCACAGTCTGTTCCTCTGCGATCCGGGAAAGGTCCTCGCCCAAGACGTGGTCATCCTGTACATCACGGGCGGGCAGAGCTGGGGTGAGGCCCTGCTGGGGCTCACGGTGGCCTCGCTTTCCGGCCTGCGGGTGGCCGTGTTGGGGGGCGTCCCGAACCAGCCCCTGTTCGGGCTCCGCGAGGACGCCCTCATCGCCTACACGTTCCAGCGGTACCTCGAACAAGGCGATCCGGACTGGCCTCTTGTGCTGCCGATGACGCGGAGCGCCCACGGGGCGATGGAGGCCCTGGCGGCCCTCGCCCCCGAGCTTTGGGGGACGGAGCTCCGCGGGTTCGTCGTCACGGGAGCCTCCAAGCGGGGCTGGACGGCCTACCTCACCGCGGCCACCGCCCCGGAGCGGGTCCTCGGGATCGCACCGATCGTGTTCGACTTCCTGGACTTCCCGGCCCAGCTGGCGGCGCAGGGCGAGGCCCTGGGGGGCCCTTCCCCGATGCTCCACGACTACACCGAGCGGGGGCTGACGGGGGTGTTCGGGTCCTCGCCGGCCTCGTCGCGGCTGGCGTGGATCGTGGACCCCTACTCCTACCGCTACGCCCTGACCATGCCCAAGCTTGTGGTCGTGGGCTCGAACGACCCCTACTGGACCGTCGACGCGACGGGCCTCTACTGGCCAGGTCTCCCTGATCCCAAGCTTCTTTTAGTGGTCCCGAACGCCGGGCATGGGGTCCTCGACCTCCCCCGGGTGGTGGGATCCGTGGCCGCGTTCGCGCGGGCCGTGGCCCAGGGGAATCCCCTCCCGGTTGTGGATTCCGAGCTCCGGTTCCGGACCGACGGGGCGGTCCTCACGGTCCGCGCGGACCGTGAGGCGGTCGAGGCGTGGCTGTGGGTTTCCGAGAGCCCGACCCGGGACTTCCGGGGGGCCCGGTGGGCCCCGGGGGAACTCCCCGGCGGTGGGGGAACGTGGGAGGCAAGGCTTGCGCCCCCCTTGGCCGGCTACCGGGCGTTCTTCGCCGAGCTCGCCTTCGAGGTGGGGGGACTGCGGCTGTACGCTTCGACCCCGACCCGGGTCCTCGGGCCGTAAGAGGAGGCGGGATGGAACGCGCCTACACGCTGGAGCTCGTCCCGGCTGGGAAGGCCCGGATCCGGTGGTCGGCGGGGACGGTGGTGGAGGTCCCCCTCGTCCCCCTCCCGGACCCCCTCTGGGACTGGCAGGTCCGAACGCGGATCGGGAACCTGAACTTCTTCCTCACCGGGGGTGGGGAGCACGACTTCGCCGTCCACACGGGGTACATGGCGACCCTCGGCGCCCCGGACGCTTTCCCCTTGAGCGCCGCGGCGAAGGGGATCGGGCTCCTTCCCGAAGGGGACCTCCGTCCCCTCACCGAGGAGATCGAGGCCCTCGTTGCGCGGGCCCTCGCCCAGGGGGAGAAGGAGAACCGGGAGGAGCGGCTGCGGTACCTCCTCCGGCTCTACACGGAGGTTCCCCTCGACCGCCGGGTCCTGACCACGATCGAGCTCTACGGGAAGGGGACGTGGCGGAACGTCCTCCGGGATCCGCGGTGCACGGTCCTGTTCTCCTCGTACCGGGGGACGAGCTACGCCGTGGACGGGGTCGTGGAGATCCACCCACCGGGGGATCCGGTGTACCGGTACGTGGTCGCCCTCCACGACCTGTTCCATCCGCCCCGGGGCGGGCGACGGGAGTTCCCGGCCGTCTACCGGATCTGGGTCGCGGGCGTCTGGGACAAGACCCCGGGCCCCCGGGCCGGGGAGCGGCTGGCCTAGCCATACTCCGGCAAAGGAGGGACCATGCGGCAACGGTCCCAGCTTTCCTCCTTGCCCTCGGGGTCGCTGGAGTTGTGGCTCCGGTCCTCGTCCCCACCCCCTGGCGGTACGGGGCGGTCTACTGGGCGGGTGCGGTTCCCGAGTACCCGGAGGCGCGCATGAACCCGGCCACGAACGCTTTGGAGAGCGTGTGCCGACTCTGGGGGCTCGGCGTGCCCAAGCCGCCCGGAGACTGGCGGACGCCCCAGGTCGTGGGGGAGGGAAGCGCCGCAAAGGCCCGGGAGCTCCTCGGGCCCGACTTCCCCGAGGCGGGGGTGGTCGTCCCGGGGGAGGTGGCGACCAAGCCCCTTGCCCTCGTTCTCGTTCCGGGGGTCGCAGACCTCCAGGCCGGGTTCTGCGCGTTTGGCTTTTCGGCCCTCTTCACCCCGGATCCCTCGAAGACCATTTCCATGGCCCGAGTTGACCACCCCCTCCCGGTGGCGGTGCGGGAGATCTCTGGGCCCGTGATCGTCGTTCCGTCCTCTTCGGAGCGCTTCCAGTGGTCGTTCGTCCACGAGGTGGCCCACTGGCTCACCTACGTCTGGGCGGAGCAGAACGGCCTGGGGTTTCGCTCCTTGATGCATCCGGCCGCCGCGGCGTTGGCCACCCGGGGAGGCCTCACCGACGTTCCCGAGCCCCTCAACTACGAGGTGGGGACAAGCCTCGTCCACTTCTTGGTTTGCAAGAGCTACGCCTAGGACTGGCCAGGGCACTTGGCCCGGTGGGAGGGGGAGTGGAAGGAGTGGCTCCGCGGGGAGGTCCAGCCGCAGCTTTTCCTCTACATCCGGGTGCTTATCGATGGCGTGGACCTTGCCGTCTCGTTCGTGGCGCCCCTGTTCCCAGGGCTTGATGGCCTCTTCCAGGTTTTTTCCACCGAGGACGACGTGGACCGGTTCTGGGAGCTTCTCTCCGGGCCGCCGCCCAGTCCCACCGCCGAGGCCGTGGCCCAGCTCCGGGCGAGGGAGTGCGCCTTCCGCCTCGCGGCCCAGAGCGAGAAGGCCCCCCGGAGGCCCGGGCCCGGCTGGAGGCGCTTCTTTCGGCTCTCGCCCGGCACGGGGAGGTCGGGGACTGGGAGGCCTCCGCCAACCTCGAGGCGGTGCTCGTCCTGCTGGGGCGCGACCCGTTTCGCCCTAACGGGCCTGGGTTCTCCGTTGGGTCGCCCGATGGGAGGCACCCGGGGCGAGCTCAGGACCCGGGGGGTTCCCGGGCCCAGCCCGGGAGGCCGGACGCGGGCCTTGGAAGCCAGCCCCTCGAATAGCCGAGCGGTGGGCGTGCCGATGGTGGGGATCGGGTCGATGGGGATGGCGGTGGGTTAGGGGCAGGTGTTCGTGGGGGTGGGCGTGGACGGGCTCGGGGTTGTCCTCGCCCGGATGCTCATGGGCGTGGTGGCCATCGTCGTGCCGGTGACGGTGGGTGTGGGAGAGGCGCTCGTGGGTGTGTTCGTGGGTGTGGCTCTCGCTTCCCAGCACCGCCACGGCGGCGACCATGAGCGTCAAGGCGGCGTAGAACGGGGCCGAGGGGGCCTCGCGAAAGATGAGGAGCGACGAGGCGGTGCCGACCAGGGGGGCCGTGGCAAACACCGCGCTGGTACGGGCGGCGCCGACGGCGCGCAGCGAGCGGACGAACAGGACAATGCTCAGCCCATAGCTCACCGCGCCGAGCCCCAAGGTCAACGCCGCCGCTCCCCACCCCGGTAGCGGCCGCCCCAACGCTAGGCCGAGGAGGACCGAGATCGCTCCCGCCGCCGTCCCTTTGTAGAACACGATCCGTCGGGGGTCCTTGAGCGAGATTCGGCCCGTGACGTTGTTGTCCAGTCCCCAGGCCACGCACGCGGCCAGGATGAGGACACCGCCGACGGAGATGCCCCACCCCTGGGCCGTATCGAGGGTGAGGAGGGCCCCACCCACGGTCACGAGGGCAATCGCCAGCCAGGTTCGCCGACCCACGTCTTCGCGGAACAAAGCCGCCGCCACGAGCCCCGTGGCCACGACCTCGAAGTTCAAGAGGAGCGAAGCGGTCGCAGCGGGCGTCTGCCGTAGCCCAAACAGGAGCAGGATCGGTCCTGCAACCCCTCCCGCGAGGATCGCTGCCCCCAGCCAGGGGATGTCCGCGGGCTCAAGCCGCGCCTCGCCCTCCCTCCTGGCCATGGAGGGGAGCAGGGCGAGCCCCTGGCTTACTCCGGCCCCGAGGTAGAGAAGGCCGGCGAGCACAATCGGGTCCACCCCGCCGAGGAGGAGCTTGGAGAGTGGCGTGCTCAGCCCAAACAGGAACGCGGCGGCAATGGCGTACAGCATCGTTCCGGGGTCACCCCGGCCGGGCGGCGGCCCCCGGAGTTGTAGCCGAAGGGGAAGAGGCGGTCGAGGAGGGCGCGGGGGGAAGGTCGGGGGCTCAGCGGGTGCGCCTTGAGCTCCTTCACAACCTCCCGCCGGGCCCCGACGAGGCGCGCCGGTCCCCAGGCCCCTTGGACGACGAGGGAGCCACCTGGGACCAGGAGGGAAGCTGGACGGGTCTAGCCCTGGCAGCGGGGGCAGAAGAAGGTGCCCCGCCCCCCGAGGACGGTCCGCTCAATCGACGTCCCGCACCGCCGGCAGGGCTCCCCCTCCCGGCCGTAGACAAAGAGCTCGCAGGCGAACGCCCCGAGCTCCCCCCGCGGCCCCCGGTACCCGCCGTCGGACAGGGTGGTCCCCGCGCAGAGGATTGCCTCCTCCAGAACCTCCGGAATGGCCCGCTTGAGCCGCCGGACTTCGCTCCGGGTGAGGGAGCTCGCTCTCCGGTCCGGGGCGATCCCGGACCGGAAGAGGATCTCCGCAGCGTAGATGTTCCCGATCCCGGCGATCTTCCGCTGGTCGAGAAGCCAGAGCTTCACCGGGGTACGGCTCTTTTGGAGCTCCCCCGGAAGCCAGGCGAGGTTCCCCAAGGGCTCGGGCCCGAGGTCGGCGCGGAACTCCTTCACCACCTCGGCGGTCCCGAGCCGCCGGGGGTCTACGAAGTAGACCCCGCCGTCGGGGAAACGGAGGACCAGTCGAACTCGGCCTGCGGGCTTGCGCTCGGCCCACAGGAGCTGGCCGCTCATCCGGAGGTGGAGGACGAGGGTCCGGTCCCGGAACCTGAACAGGACGTACTTCCCCCGCCGGAAGAGGGCCTCGACCCGGGAGGGAAGCGGGAGCGCCCCCTCCAGTCCCCGGAGCTTGGGGTCGTGGACCTCGACGGTCTGGAGGAGGTGCCCCTCCACGTGGGGGCGGAGACCCCGGACGATCGTCTCCACCTCGGGGAGCTCCGGCACGGCCTACGCGGCGCCCTCCCGGTTGTAGATCCGCTCGCCCCCGAGGATGGTGAGGTCGACCCTGAACTCGCCCCACGGGGTCCGGGCGGGGTTGCCGGAGAGGACGACGAGGTCGGCCCTGCGGCCCCGGGCAAGGGCCCCGAGCTCCCGCTCCGCCCCGGCCGCGTAGGCCGCCCCCTCGGTGTAGGCCCGGACCGCCTCGGCCCACGAGAGCCGCTGGACGGGATGGGGGGCGTCGAGGGCGAGGCCGATCCCGTAGAGGGGGCCGATCGGCATCCCGTCCGAGCCGAAGGCGAGGGGTATCCCCCGGGCGAGGACTTCCCGATGGGGGTCGATCCGGCCGTCCCGCTCGGGCCCCAGCCGCTCCTCGTACATCCCCCCTCGCCCCGACCACTGGAGGAAGTTCGGCTGCATCGAGGCCACGAGGCCCAAGGCGGCCACCCGGTCGAGCTGGGAGGGGGTTGCGAGCTCGAGGTGCTCGATCCGGTGCCGAGCGTGGGGGCTCACCCGGGCGAGCTCGGCCGCGGCGAGGACTTCCTCGATCGCCCGGTCGCCGATCGCGTGGACGGCGAGCTGAAGCCCCGCCTCCTCGGCCTCCCCCCACCGCCGGGCGAGGGCCTCCCGGTCGATGAGGAGCTGGCCTGTACCTGACCCGTCCTGGTAGGGGGAGGAGAGGGCCGCGGTCCGCGCCCCGATCGAGCCGTCGGCGAAGACCTTAACCCCCTGGATCGAAAGAAGCGGGGATCCGAACCCCCTCTCGATCCCGAGGGCCCGCAGGGCGGGGAGGTGCTCGATGGGGAGGTAGAGGAAGGTCCGGGTCCGGAGGGCCCCCCGGCGGAGGGCGGCCTGGTAGAGGGGGAGGTGGTCGGAGCCGGCGATGTCCGCCACCGCGGTGATCCCCAGGGACGCGGCGTGGCGGGAGGCCGCGGCGAGGGCCGCAAGGAGCGTCTCCCGGTCCGGCCGGGCCGCCCGGACGAGCTCCCACGCCGCCTCCTCCCGGAGGTGCCCGAGGTCCCGGTCCACAAGCTCCCCCTCGGGCCGGGTGCAGCGGGCCAGGGCGAGGGTGTTGGCCACGAGCAGGTGTCCGTCCACCCGCATTGCGTAGCAGGGCTGCTTGGGGACGGCCCGGTCGAGGTCGGCTCGCTCCAGGTACCGCCGCTCCGGCCAGCGGGACTCGTCCCACGCCCGGCCGACGACCCACTCTCCGGGGCGGGACCGGGCCCCTTCGGCGAGCATCTCCAGGGCCTGGGAGAGGGACCGGGTCCCGCTCAGGTCGATGTAGAACGTCCTCTCCAGGCCCACCCGGAGGAAGTGGACGTGGGCGTCGAAGAACCCGGGAAGCACCATCCGGCCACGCAGGGGGACGACGGCCGTCTCCGGGCCCCGGAGGGGGAGGACCTCGGCGGCCGGGCCCACGGCCGCGATCTTTCCGCAGCGAACGGCGAGGGCGTCCGCGCCCTCGGCCCCGAAGATCGGCCCCCCGTGGAGGATCAGGTCCGCGGCCATCGCCGGCATTATGCCCAACGGCCGGGGAGGGGGCGCGCGGGCTTCCCCCGCCCCCCGGACGCGGTAGGATCGAGGGCGATGGAGACGCGGGTCCTGCCCCCGGATGACGAGGGGATCGCGGCGGCGGCGGAGGTGGTCCGCCGGCGGGGGACGGTGGCGTTCCCCACCGAGACCGTCTACGGCCTCGGGGCGGACGCCCTCTCGGCCCGGGCCGTGGCCAAGGTGTTCGCGGCCAAAGAACGGCCCCGGTTCGACCCGGTCATCGTTCACGTCGCGGACCCCTCCGACGTCGAGCTCCTCTGGACCGAGGTTCCCCTCCTCGCCCAGAGCCTCATGGACCGGTTCTGGCCCGGGCCCCTGACCCTCGTCCTCCCCCGGAGGCGGCGGGTTCCCCCGATCGTGACGGCCGGGCTTCCGACCGTGGCGGTGCGGATGCCCGCCCACCCCGTGGCCCTGGCCCTCCTCCGCGCGGCCGGCCGGCCGATCGCCGCCCCGAGCGCCAACCGGTTCGGCCGCCTCTCCCCCACCCACCACGAGGACGTCCTGGAGCAGCTCGGGGGCCGGGTCGATGCCGTGATCGCCGGGGGCCCCACCCCGGTCGGGATCGAGTCGACGGTGGTGTCCCTCGTGGAGGAGCCCCCCACGGTTCTCCGCCCGGGGGGAACCCCCGTCGAGGCCCTGCGGGAGGTGGTCCCCGACCTCCGGCTTGCCCCCCCGTCCGGCCCCTCGGCCTCCCCCGGAACCCTCCCCCGCCACTACGTCCCGGCGACGCCCCTCTACCTCCTCGAAGGGGGGCCCGTCGAGGGGGGAAGGACCCTGGACCGGATCCAGTGCGGGATCCTGGCGTTCCGGGAGCCGTGGGCGGGGTTCGGCCGGGCCGAGGTCCTCTCCCCCAAGGGGGACCTCGTGGAGGCCGCCTCCCACTTCTTCGCCGCCCTCCACCGCCTGGAGGGGGCGAACCTCGCGGCGATCGTGGCGGAGCCCGTCCCGGAGGAGGGCCTGGGAATTGCGATCATGGACCGGCTCCGCCGGGCGGCCGCCGGACGGGCGTCCGTCCTAGGAGACCGCGTCGTGTGGACCCGCTAGGAAAGGAGGAACGGATGAAGCTCACGGGAAAGCGCGTGGCGATCCTGGTCGCCGACCTCTACCAGGAGCTCGAGTTCTGGTACCCCTACCTCCGGCTCCAGGAGGAGGGGGCGGAGGTCGTGGCGGTGGGGCCGGAGAAGCGGGAGTACAGGAGCCGGCTGGGGTACCCGGCCCAGGCGGACCGGGGCGCCTCCGAGGTCCACGCCTCGGGCTTTGACGCGGTGGTCATCCCCGGGGGCTACGCCCCGGACTACCTCCGGCGGAGCCCGGCCCTCGTCGCCTTTGTCCGGGAGATGGCCCAGGCGGGGAAGCCTGTGGCCGCGATCTGCCACGGGGGGTGGATGCTCTGCTCGGCCCGGGTGGTGAAGGGTAGGAAGGTGACGAGCGTCGCGGCGATCCGGGACGACCTGGAAAACGCTGGGGCAACCTGGGTGGATCAAGAGGTGGTCGTAGACGGGAACCTCATCACCGCCCGGGTCCCGGGTGATCTCCCCGCGTTTCTCCGGGCCCTCATCAGCGCCCTGGCCTAGCGGGGAGGGGTCCCAGGACCGGGCTCGGCCCTTTGGGCCTACCGGGCCCCGGGAGGGAAGCGGGCTTCGATCCGGACCACGGACCCCTGGACCCGGGCTTCGACCTCGCTTTGGGGGAGCGAATCGCCCCCGAAGGCGAGGGGGAGGGAAACCCCCAGGCCCGCGAGCCAGGAGGCGGCCCGGGAGGCGGGGGTGGCCATCCCGAACTCGACCCCGTTCGCGGAGACGTTTCCCGTGACGACCCCCACCACCTGCCCGGCCCGGTCGACGAGGGGTGCCCCGCTGTAGCCCTTGGCGAACGGGTCGGCGGTGTAGAGGACGAGGTGGAGGGGGCCCGACCCGCCCAACCCCGCCACGGCCGTCCACCGGGCCACGGGGTGGGCCGTCCCGTGGGGGTGGCCCACCGCAACCACGGGATCTCCCACTCCCTCGAGTCTAGGAGCCCACGGGAGGGGTGAAAGGCCTGGGAGCCGTTCGACCGAGAGGAGGGCCAGGTCGTCGAGGAGGTTGGCCTCGACCACGGTCGCCCGGTAGGGGCGGCCGTCCCGGTAGACCGTGATCGAAACCGCCCCGTCCGCGACGTGGGCGGCGGTCAGGACGTAGCCTTCCCCCACGATGAACCCCGTTCCGGAGCCCGTCCCTTCCCGGGGGAGGAGGCCGGGGATGAGGAGGGCGAGGAGAGACCCCGCCACGAGGAGGACCAGGGCAGGGACCCATAGCCTCCGGGGCCGAGGGGCTTCGGGGATGGCCTCCTCGGGAAGGGGGAGCTCCTCTTCGGGCACGGGGCCCTACCGGCGCCGGCGGCGAACCCGCCGCTCCGCGGGAGGGGCCGGCCGCTCCCCGGGGACGAGGACCGTGCGCAGGAGCTTTCGGTACGCGGCGGCCGCCTTCTCGATGTCCGCGAGGAGGACGTTCTCGTCGGCCTGGTGGGCGAGGGTCTCGTCCCCGGGGCCGTAGCCCACGGTGGGGATCCCCCGCCGGGCGCAGGACTCCACCCCGTCGGTGGAGAACCGCCACACCCGCATCGGGGGCGCGCCCAGGGCCTCCCGGGCCCGGACAACCCAGGGGTGGTCCGGGTTCATCCACCACGCGGGGAAGAAGCACTCCGCCCCGAACTTTTCCCCCGTGTACGCCGTGAGCTCGACCCGCTCGATCCTCGCCTCGACCTCCAGGCTCTCGTAGGGGGCGAGGACCGACTCCGGGGTCTCGCCCCGGGAGATCCTCCGGTCGATGAGGACCCAGCACTCCTCGGGGACCACCGGCCCGCCGTCGGAGGTGCCGATCGCGACCGGGGTCGCCGTCTCCTCCCCCAGGAGGGGGTCCTCGGGGAGGAGGAGGTCGAACGTGAGGGGGAGGACCTCGACCATCTTGGCGATCGCGTTCTCTCCGAGGTGGGGCATCGCGGCGTGGGCCGGCTTCCCCCGGGCGGTGAGCCGGACCACGGCCCGGCCCCGGTGGCCGATCCCCAACCGGAGGTCCGTGGGCTCCCCCAGGACCACGAGGTCGGGCTTGCCCACCTGGTCGAGGACCCGGGAGAGGACGGCCCCCTCCACGAGCTCCTCGTAGGGGACGTAGACGAGGAAGAGGGTGCCCCGGATGTCCCGGGCGGAGACGGCCGCGGCGGCGACCTGGGCGGCGATCGCCCCCTTCATGTCGGCCGCCCCGCGGCCCCACAGCCGCCCCTCGGCGATCTCCCCGGTGTAGAGGCCCCGCGTCCAGGCGTCCTCGTCCCCCCCGGGGACCGTATCGAGGTGGCCCTCGATCATCACCGTGGGCCCGTCTCCCCGGGACACCTTGGCCACCACCGCCCCCAAGGGGCCCCGCTCCGCGTCGGCGAACGTTCCCAGGACCCGGAGGAGGTGGTCCGCCAGGTCCCCTTCCGCCCCCGAGGGGCTTGGAATCCGCACCAGTTCCTGTGCAAGACGGATCGGATCGGTCATGAGAGGTGGATCTCCACGATGTCCTTGTCCTGGACCACGTGGTCCAGGGGGGCGTGTTGGCCGTCGAACCGGCCCGAGCCCCATAGCCGCACGTACCGGAGGCGGCTCACGAAGTCCTTGTGAATCTGCTCCACCACGTTGAGCACGGTCGCTCCTTCCCGAATCGTGTAGGGTTGCGAGAGGTCGGGGGGGTGGCCCGGCTTTTTCGTGTACACCCGCACCACCCCCGACCCCCGGAAGATGAGCTTCTTCACCTCGTCCAGCCCCTCGCCCGTGGCCGCGGACGCGGCCGCCGCGGGGAACTTCCCTTCGGCCCAGGCCCGGAACGCCCCGACCCGCTCCCGGCCGAGGTCGGCCTTGAGCCCGAGGGCCACGGTCCGCTTCTCCATCGTCCGCCAGTCGAGCTGGCGGCTCGGGCCCCCGGTGAGGAGGGTGTGGTGCTCGGCAAGGAGCCGGATCACCTCCTCGACCTCCTCCCTCCACCCCTCGCTCTCGAGGTTCGCGCACAGGGCCACGGTGTCGGCCAGGCGGACCAGGCCATACACCCACCCCTCGGTGTAGTCCCGGGCAACCGGGGGGAGGTCCACGAGCTGAATCTGGACGTCCTCGTACGTCATCATCCCCGGGAGGGGCCGGAGGGTGGTGAAGGGGTAGGGGGCGATCTCCGGGGTGGCCCGGGTGAGGGCGGCGAGGAGGGACGACTTCCCGGCGTTCGGGGGGCCGACGAGGGTCACCTGGGCCGCCCCCTCCCGGGGGACGTGGTAGACGGCCCCGCCCCCTTTCCCCGAGCGCCGCTGCTGCTCGGCCTTCTCTTTGAGCTTGGCGATCCTCCGCTTGATGTCCGCCTGGAGCTTCTCCGTCCCCTTGTGCTTGGGGATCGTGGCCAGCATCTCCTGGAGGGCGTCCAGGCGCTCCTCGTCCGTCTTGGCCCGGTTGAAGCGGTCCCGGGCGGCGAGGAAGGCGGGCGTCAAGTTGGCCGGCATCTCGTCCGATTGTAGTGACGCCGCGATGGGCGTTCACACCGCGGCCCAAAGGGACGGGATATAGTACCCGACGGGATGAACGCCAAAGACGATGCCCCCGAGGTGGCCACCCCCCGCACCCGGCGGGACCTCGAGCTCGACAAGGTCCTCGCCGCGGTGGCGGGCTTCGCTGCCTCGACCCTCGGGTCGGAGGCGGTCCGGTCCCTCGCTCCCCGGGCCGACCGGGAGGCCGTCGAGCGGGAGTTCGACCTCGTCCGGGAGATGGGGGAGGCGGTGGGGGAGGGGTTCACCTTGGGGGGGATCCACGACCTCTCCCCACTTCTTGCGGCGGCCCGGGAGCACGGGGTCCTCGCCCCCGGGGACTTCCTCACCGTGGGGGAGACCCTCGCCGCGGCGGCCGAGGTGCGCCAGGCCCTTTCCGACTCCCGCCTCCCCGGCCTCAGGGCCCTGGGCGAGAGGCTCTCCGACCAAGGCGACCTTCTCCGGGCGATCTGGCGGGCGTTGGACGAGCGGGGGGAGGTCCGGCCCGACGCGAGCCCCCGCCTCTCCGCCCTGGGCCGGGAGAAGCGGGAGCTCACGGAGCGGATCCAAGACCTCCTCCGCCGGTACCTCGAACAGCACCGAGACCTCGTCCAGGACCCCGTGATCACCCAGCGGGGGGGCCGGTACGTGGTCCCCCTCAAGGCCGGGGCCCGGGGGCCGTCGATCGTGGTCCACGAGACCTCGGGGAGCGGCCAGACCCTGTTCGCCGAGCCCGCCTCCGCCGTCGAGCTCAACAACCGGCTCCGGGAGTGCGAAGAGGAGATTCGGCGGGAGGTTCACCGGATCCTCGTCGAGCTCACGGGGAAGCTCCTCGGGGCGGAGAGGGACCTCCGGCGGGACCTCTCGGTCCTCGCCCGCCTGGACTCCCTCTACGCCCGGGCCCGGTGGGCCCGCGCCGTGGGGGGGGTGATCCCCGGGCTTTCCGACGACGGGCGGATCGAGCTCCTCGAGGCCCGCCACCCCCTCCTCGGGGACCGGGCCGTCCCCGTCTCGATCCACCTTGGGGGTCGGACGCGGGTCGCCGTGGTCACCGGCCCCAACACGGGCGGCAAGACCGTCCTCCTCAAGACGATCGGCCTCCTCACCCTCCTTGCCCAGTGCGGGATCCCCGTCCCCGCCTCGTCGCGGACGGTCCTGTCCGTCTTCCCCAAGGTCCGCTCGGACATCGGGGAGGAACAGTCGATCGAGCAGAACCTATCCACGTTCTCCTCCCACATGACGAACATCGTCGCGATCCTCCGGGAGGCCGACGAGCGGACGCTGGTGCTCCTCGATGAGCTCGGGGCGGGGACGGACCCTCAAGAAGGGGCGGCCCTGGGGCTCGCGATCCTCGAGCGGATCCTGGAGCTGGGGTGCACCGCGGCGGTGGCGACCCACCTCACCCCCCTCAAGCACTTCTCCGTCTCCCACCCCGGGGTCCTCTCCTGCTCGATGGAGTTCGACCCCGAGACCCTGTCCCCCACGTACCGGGTTCTGGAGGGGGTCCCGGGGCGGTCCTGCGCCCTGGAGATCGCCGAGCGCCTGGGGCTTCCGGAGGAGATCCTCGCCCGGGCCCGGGGGTCCCTCTCCTCGGGGGAGATCCGGGCCGAGGAGGTGATCGCGGAGCTCGAGCGGGAGCGGGGGGCGGCGCGGAGGCTGCGGGCGAACCTAGAGCTCGAGCGGGAGACCGTGGCCCGGCTCCGGGCGGAGTACGAGAAGCGCCTTTCCGCCCTCAAGGAGAAGAAGGCCGAGGCGTTGGGGAGGGAGCTATCCCGCCTCGAGGAGGAGATCCGGGCGGCGCGGAAGGAGCTCTCGGCCCTCATCTCCCAGGCCCGGGAGGCGGAGGGGGCTCAGGCCCGGCGGGAGGTCCTGCGGAGGGTCGAGGAGATCGCGACGTCCCTTCCCGCCCCGCCTGAACCCCCTCGGCGGCCGGCCAAGATCGAGGCGGGGATGCCCGTCCGGGTCCGGTCCTCGGGGACCCCCGGTCGGGTCCTGGAGATCGAGGGCGAGAGGGTCCTCGTCGAGGTCCGGGGAAGGAGGGTCGAGCTCTCCCCGGAGGAGCTCGAGCCGGCGGAGGAGCTCCCCCCGCCCCGGGCCCCCCTCCTCCCAATGGGCGCGGTGGGCCAGGTGAGCCTGGAGATCTCCGTCCGGGGGATGACCGCCGCCGAGGCGGAGCGGGAGGTGGCCTCCTGGCTCGACCGCCTCCTCCGGGCCGGGATCTCCACGGGGCGGATCGTCCACGGCAAGGGGACCGGGGCCCTCCGGGAGGCCCTCCACGCCTACCTCCGCCGGGCCCCGTACGTCAAGGGGTTCCACCTCGCCCCGCCCTCGGAGGGGGGGGACGGGGTCACGATCGTCGAGCTCTAGGCTTCCCTTCCCCGGGGGCCCTGGGGTATCATCCCCTATGGCGACAGGCCTGACCGAGACGGCGCAAATTCGGGACTGGATCCTCCGGGAAGCGGCGGTTCTCCCGGGGGACTTCCTTCGGGTGGACGGGTTCCTCAACCACCGGGTGGACCCCGCGTTTGTGGCCCTGGCTGGGGCGGCCTTGGCCCGGGCGTTCCGGGGGTCGGAGGTGACGTGCGTGTTCACCGCCGAGGCCGCCGGCAACGTGATCGCCTACGAGACGGCCCGCCAGCTGGGGGCCGCTGCCCTGTACGCGAAGAAGGGGGCGGCCCGGACGATGGCCCGCGCCCTCACCTGCCGCATCCGCTCCCCCACCAAAGGCGTTGAACAGGACCTCTGCGCGAGCGCCGACTACCTCCGCCCCGGGGAGCGGGTCCTCGTGGTGGACGACTTCCTCCACCAGGGGACGACGAGCGCGGCCCTCGGGGCGATGGTGGGGGAGGCCGGGGCAAGGCTCGTGGGGTTTGGGTTCGTGATCGAGAAGCGCCCGAGCGGGGGCCGGAAGGCCCTCGAGCCCTTCGGCGTCCCCATCGTGTCCCTGGCGGTGGTCGACCGGATGGACCCCGCCACCGGGGAGATCGTCTTTGCCCCCGGATGAGCGTCGTCGTCCTCGACTTCGGCTCCCAGTACACCCAGCTCATTGCCCGGCGGCTCCGGGAGCTCCGGGCGTTCTCCCTCCTCCTCCCCGGGACGGCCCCCTGGGAGGAGATTGCGGCCCACCGGCCCCAGGCGATCGTCCTCTCAGGGTCCCCCTTCTCGGCGACCTCCCCTGACGCCCCCCGCCCGGACCCCCGGGTCCTTACAAGCGGCCTCCCCCTCCTCGGGATCTGCTACGGAATGCACGTTTTGGCCTTGGCCCACGGGGGGGAGGTGGTTCCTGGGCGGTCCCACGAGTACGGCCGTGCGTTCCTGAGCCACCGGGGGGACGGGGTGTTGGCGGGCCTCCCGCAACCCCTCGAGGTGTGGATGAGCCACGGGGACGCGGTGGCGGACGCCCCGCCGGGGTGGGAGGTCCTCGGCTCGACCCCGGAGTGCCCGATCGCGGCCCTGGCCTCCCCCGATGGGCGGACGGTGGGCCTCCAGTTCCACCCCGAGGTGACCCACACCCCCCGGGGGAGCGAGGTCCTGGCCGCGTTCCTCGATCGGGCCGGGGTGAGCCGGACCTGGACCCCGGAGAACGTCGCAGAGGGGCTCGTGGACGAGGTCCGGAGCCGGGCGTTGGGGAGCCGGGTGCTTCTTGCCGCGTCGGGGGGCGTGGACTCCTCGGTCCTCGCCCTCCTCCTCGTCCGGGCCGGGGTGGACCACGCCGCCCTGTTCGTGGATAGCGGCCTCCTCCGGGAGGGGGAGCGGGAGGAGGTGGAGGGGGCGCTCCGGGCCCTGGGGGTCTCCCTCCACGTGGTCGAGGCCGCGGACCGGTTCCTCCGGGCCCTCCGGGGGATCCGGGACCCCGAGGAGAAGCGGCGGGCGATCGGGGCCACGTTCATCGAGGTGTTCCGGGAAAGGGCGGTCGCCCTTGGCCCGTTCCGGTTCCTCGCCCAGGGGACCCTGTACCCCGACGTGATCGAGTCTGGGGGGGTGGCCGGGTCCGCGACGATCAAGAGCCACCACAACGTGGGCGGGCTTCCCGCGGACCTGGGGTTCGAGCTCCTGGAGCCGCTCCGGCTCCTGTTCAAGGACGAGGTCCGGGAGGTGGGGCGGGTGCTCGGGCTCCCCGAGGGGATCCGGCTCCGGCACCCGTTCCCCGGCCCGGGGCTCGCCGTCCGAGTCCTGGGGGAGGTGACCCCGGAGGCCCTGGCCCTCCTCCGGAGGGTCGACCGTGAGTTCGTCTCCGCCCTCCGGGAGGAAGGGCTGTACGGGAAGGTGTGGCAGGCCCTGGCCGTCCTCCTCCCCGTCCGGACGGTGGGGGTGACGGGTGACGGCCGGCGCTACGGCCACGTCGTCGCCCTCCGGGCGGTGACAAGCCTCGACGGGATGACCGCCGACTGGGCCCGCCTGCCCCCCGAGTTCCTCGACCGGGTGGCCTCCCGGATCACCCGCCGCGTCCCTGAGGTGACCCGGGTCGTCTACGACATCACCGGGAAACCCCCAGCCACGATCGAGTGGGAGTGAGCTAGACCCGGGGCCGGCTCCCGGGCTTCGTGAGGGGGATCCCGTCCCGGCACCAGGGGCAGGCCTCGGGAGGGTACGTGGGGACCTCCAGGCGCAGGAGGGGGAAGAGGGGGAACGGGAGATCCTTTGCTTGAGGGCCGCGGCGGTCCACGATGGAGGCACCCGCCACAACTACGCCTCCCTGCGCCGTCACCACCTCCGCCGTCTCCAGGGTCGAGCCGCCCGTGGTCACCACGTCCTCGGCGATCACGACCCGCTCCCCGGGGGTGAGGGAGAACCCCCGGCGGAGGGCGAGCTTCTCTCCCTCCCGCTCGGCGAAGAGAGCCCGCACCCCCAGGGCCCGCGCGAGCTCGTGGGCCACGAGGATCCCCCCTAGG
Source organism: Candidatus Bipolaricaulota bacterium (assembly GCA_938084715.1). Classification (GTDB taxonomy): domain Bacteria; phylum Bipolaricaulota; class Bipolaricaulia; order Bipolaricaulales; family Bipolaricaulaceae; genus Bipolaricaulis. The sequence continues at coordinate 104,061 of CALKES010000003.1, forward strand.
GCTGGGCCCACCACGGCCGCCGGCTGGAGGTCACGCACGCGCTCGGCGAGGGCCCGGCCCACGGCCTCGGCATGCTCGGGGTACTGGAGAAGCCGGGCACATTGGATGTACCTCCCCGAGTGGAGCCCGGAGGTGAGGACGAAGTGCCCATCCAGGAGCGCCTCCGTGGCCCACAACCGCTCCATCACCTCTTCCGCACGCATCCCCGCACCTCCTCGAGAACCTCCACCCCTTGGCTCGAAAGAACTTCGCCTATCTCCCGGAGAACCCGGGGAACGGCCAAGGGGTCGAAGAAGTTGGCCGTGCCCACCTGGACGGCGTGGGCCCCGGCGAGGATGAACTCCAGGGCGTCGCGGCCGCTCGCGATCCCCCCGCAGGCGATCACGGGGATCGCGAGGGCCCCGCACAGCTCGTAGACGATCCGCAGGACGAGGGGCTTGATTGCCGGCCCGGACAGGCCGGCCGCGACGTTGGCGAAAACGGGCCGGCGCCCTTCCACGTCGATCGCCATCCCCCGGAACGTGTTCGCGGCCACCACGGCGTCCGCGCCAGCCGCTTGGGCCGCGAGGCCGGAGGCGAGGAAATCGCCCTCCGGGGCGATCTTGGCCCACATCTCGCCGGGAAAGGCCTCCCGGGCCGCCCCCACCCGGGCCGCGACCTCCGCAGGGGATAGGACGGAGAGCTTTCCCGGCACGTTTGGGCAGGAGAGGTTGACCTCCAAGGCGGCGACCCCGGGCGGGAGCCGCCGGGCTATGGTCCCGACCTCGTCCGGCGTCTCCCCGTACAGGCTCACCACCACCGGCACCCCTGAGGCGAGGAGCCCGGGAAGGATCTCCGCAACGAACGCCTCCAGCCCCGGGTTCTCGAGCCCGATGGAGTTGAGGAGGCCGCAGGGGGTCTCCCAGAGGCGGGGCTGGGGGTTGCCGGGGCGGGGCCGGAGGGTGAGGGTCTTCGTGACCAGGGCCCCGAGGAGCGAAAGATCGAAAAGCTCGCCGTACTCCGCGCCGAACCCAAACGTCCCGGCCGCGGGCATGACGGGATTCGCAAGCCGCAGCTTGCGAAAGGCGACGGAGAGGTCAGCCATCGAGCACCTCGGGGGCCGGGAAGACCGGGCCCTCTTTGCACAGCCGCGCCGGCCCCGCCTTCGTGAAGACCGTGCAGCCCAGGCACGCCCCGATCCCGCAGGCCAGGCGCTCCTCCAGGGAGACGAAGAGGGGTACCCCCGCGGCCCGGCACCTTTCGTACAGGGCCTCGAGCATGGGCCGGGGGCCGCAGGCGTAGGCGGCGGCGTACCCCCGGGGATCGAAGATCTCGGTGACCAGGCCGGAGACGGCGCCGGGGGCGCCCCCCGGACGCTCGCTCGCCACCCGCACCTCGCCCAGGCCCGCGAACGCCTCCACCAGGAACGGGGCGTCCTTGAACCCGAGGAAGATGGCCAGGGGCGGGCCGAAGGTTTTGGCCGTGAGGAGGAGGGGGGCGAGGCCGAGGCCCCCGCCCACCAGCGCCACCTTGCCGGGGACGCGTTCCCAGCCCCGGCCCAACGGTCCGAAGACGGTCAGGGGGTCGCCCGGTCGGAGACGCGAGAGGAGCCGCGTCCCCTCCCCCCGCACGGCGTAGACGAAGCTCAGGGAACCGGGCTCAAGGTCGAAGGCGCTCATCGGCCGGCCGAGGAGGGGGTGGAGGGTCCACGCCCGGAGGAGGAAGAACTGGCCCGGCTCGGCGGCGAACTCCCCCCCCACCCGGAGGAGGAACACCCCGGGGGCCACCTCCCGCTGGGCAAGGACCGGGGCCTCCCGGAACGCTACCGAAGCCACGGCGCGAGGTCCTCGGCCATGGCCTGGACCGCCTCCCGGGCGTAGCGGGGGAACCCCTCGAGCGGGGCGGGCTTCCCCCGGTGGGCGGCGAGGACCGAGCGGGCCGCCACCACCACCGCCCCGTTCCCCTCCCGGAACGCCGGGGCCACGTCCTCCGCCCGGCCCCCCTGGGCCCCGTAGCCGGGGACAAGGAAAAAGAGCGAGGGAAAGCGGGGCCGCAGGTAGGCGAGAACCTCCCGGCCCGCCCCTACCACCGCCCCCAGGAGGCTGTAGCCCGAGCTCCGGCGGTAGGGTTCACCCCAGAGGGCCACCCGCTCCGCCACGTGGACGTAGAGGGGCCTCCCCGCCACGGGGACGTCTTGAAACTCCCCGGCCGAGGGGTTGGAGGTGCGCACGAGGACAAACAGCCCGTGCTCCCCGCTCTCCAAGTAGGGGAGGAACGGGGCCACGGCGTCGAACCCGAAGTAGGCGTTCACGGTGAGGAAGTCCGCGGCGAACTCCCCACCGAGGTGGGCGCGGGCGTAGTGGGCGGCGGTGGAGGCGATGTCCCCCCGCTTGGCGTCCCCGATCACGAGGTGCCCCTCCCCCCTGAGCTGCCGGAGGAGGTCGCGGTAGGCGCGGAGGCCGTCCACGCCCAGGGCCTCGAAGTGGGCGATTTGGACCTTGAAGCAGGCCACAAGGTCCCCGGTGGCGGCGGCGATCTCCTGACAGAACCGCAGGGCCGCCTCCGCCGGGGACGGGAACTCCGCCCCAAAGCCCGGGGGATAGACGTCCTCCGAGGGGTCCAACCCCACGCAGATCGGGCCCCGCTCCTTAACCCGCGCCCACAACCTGTCGATGATCATCGAAATCCCTCCCCCGCAGGCGTCCCTTGATGTAGACGATCTCGCCCCGGTGGATCGTGGCCCAAATCTTTCCCCAAAGGCGCATTCCCAGGACCGGGGTGTTCCGGCTTTTGGAGAAGAAGGACCCCTCGTCCACGACGAAGCCCTCGTCCTCCTCGACGAGGACGGCGTCGCCGTCGTAGCCCGGGCGCACGAGGCCCTTCCGCAGGCCCAGGATCCGCGCCGGCCCGAAGGCGAGGTACCGGGAAAGCTCGGGGAGCGAAAGGAGCCCCTCCCGCACGAAGGTGGTGTAGAGAAGGGGGAAGGCCGTCTCGATCCCGGAGATCCCCGGGGCGCCGCGGGCCTTGTCCTCGGGGGTGTGGGGGGCGTGGTCCGTGGCGACGGCGGCGAACGCCCCGGCCCGCAGGGCGGCCACGAGCTCCCCCCGCACCCCTTCCGTGGGCGGAAGGGGCGGGTTCACCCGGTAGTCCCCGAACCGCTCTTGGGAAAGGCCGAGGTGGTGGGGGGTGACCTCGGCGGTGACGGGGGCGCCCGCGGAGCGGGCCTCCTGGAGGAGCCGGGCGGACCCCGGGGAGCTCAGGTGCTGAAGGTGGAGGCGGGCGCCAGTTTCCTGGGCCAGGCGCAGGTCCCGGGCCACCATCAGCTCCTCCCCCAGCGGGTGCCCCACTCCCGGGAACTCGGGATGGGAGAGGATCGGCTTCCCCAGGGCGCGTGCCCGCCGCAGGGCCTCGGCCATGACGTCCGCCCGCGCCACCCCCTTCCCGTCGTCGGAATAGGCCCACACGTAGGGCGCCAGGGCCTCAAGGTCCGCAAGCTCCTCCCCCCGGAGCCCCTTCGTGACCGCCCCCACGGGGTAGATCTCGACGAGATTCAGGGCCTGCGCCTTCTCCCGGATGTACCGGACCACCTCCGGGGAGTCGCAGGGAGGATCCGTGTTGGCCATGAGGGACACCGCGGTGAACCCGCCGTGGGCCGCGGCCCACGAGCCGGTCTGGAGGTCCTCCTTCTCGGGGAAGCCCGGGTCGCGGAAGTGGGCGTGGAGGTCGACGAAGCCTGGGAGGAGGGTGCGCCCTTCCCCCTCGAGCACCTGGGCGCCGGGCAGGGAAAAGCCCTGTCCCAGGGCGGCGAAGGCCCCGTCCTCGATGGCTACGTCGCCGCGCCACTCCCCGAGGGGATCCACCACCCGGACGTCGCGGAGGAGGAGGACGCTCACACCCGGACCCGCTCCCCGCAGAAGGAGCAGCGGTACTCCTTGGCCGCGGGGTTTACCAGGGTGAACTCGGGTGCCACGTAACCTTCGGTGGAGGTGATGCAGCGGGGGTTGCGGCAGCGGATGAGGCCGGCCACGCGCTCGGGAAGGCCGGGCTTCACTTTCCGGGCCACGGCCCCGCCCTGGATGTAGTTCACGGTGATCCCTGGATCGAGGAGGCCGAGTTTGGTGAGGTCCAGGTCGGGGACGCCCGTGATCTTGATCATGTCCTTGCGGGAAAGCTTCGTGCTCGGGACGTTCATGAGGAGGGCCACGGTGAGGCCCTTCTCGCCAAGGCCCAGCTCCTGGAAGACGCGCATTCCAAGCCCCGCCCGGATGTGGTCGAGGACGATCCCTTCTTGGATCGGATCGACCCGGAGCACCTAGATCACCCCCAGAACGGCCGCGATGAGGGCCATCCGCACGTACATCCCCAGGCGCGCCTGCTGGAAGTACACCGCCCGGGGGTCGGCGTCGACAGCGTAGGCGATCTCCGTGACCCGGGGGAGGGGGTGCAGCACGATCCCGTCCTCCTTGAGGAGCCCGAGCCGCTCCGGGGTGAGGATGTAGAAGTCCCGCAGGCGGAGGTAGTCCTCCTCGTTGAAGAACCGCTCCTTCTGGACCCTCGTCATGTACAGGACGTCGGCCTGGGGGAGGGCCGCCTCCATCTCCGGCATCTCCGTGAGCGGGATTCCGTCGGCTGCGAGCTCGTCGCGCAGCGGCTCGGGGATGCGGAGCTCCTCGGGTGAGATGAGGAAGAAGCGGATCCCGGGGTAGCGGCGGAGGCCGCGGAGGAGGGAGTGCACGGTGCGGCCGTAGCGGAGGTCCCCGCACACGGCCACCGTGAGGTCCCGCAGCCGTCCCTTGAACGTGCGGATCGTGTAGAGGTCGGTGAGGGTCTGGGTGGGGTGTTCCCGGGCCCCGTCGCCGGCGTTGATGACCGGGACGGGGGAGTAGTGGGCGGCGAGCTGGGCCGCGCCCTCTTTCGGGTGGCGGAGGACGATGAGGTCGGCGTAGCCGGCCACGGTGCGGATCGAATCCGCCAGACTCTCGCCCTTGGCGACGGAGCTCGTCCCGGGGTCGGCCACGGAGAGGACCTGGCCGCCCAGGCGGAGCATGGCCGCCTCGAAGGAGAGGCGGGTGCGGGTACTGGGCTCGTAGAACAAGGTGGCGAGGATCTTCCCCCGGCAGGCCTCGGCGTAGGCCGGGGGGTCACGGCCGATCGACTCGGCCAGAGCAAACAGGGACTCGTACTCCTCAAGACCCAGATCGGAGGCGTTGACCAGCGAACGACCCTGAAGAGCTCGCTCGGCACCCATGGCCGAGGCTCCATCCTACCGCGCCGACCGCGTGGCGGCAACCGCGGGGGCTCCCTGGGGGGAGCCCCCGCGGCCGGAAGGCCTGCGAAGCCCAGCTAGTTCACCTGGGCCCAGATCGGGTTCGTCCAGGCCTGGTCCCCGTCGGTGGCCACGACGCGGACGATGTACCACCCGCTTGCGGTCGGCCTGTCCGAGAACGTGATCGTGGCCTCGGGCTTCCCGTCGAGGGCGAACTCCCGCAGAACCTCGCCGTTCCGGACCATCTGGGCCAGCGCCAGCCCCCGCCCCCCCTCCCGGGGGGCGACGACGAGCTCGGCCCGCAGCCGGAGCTCCTCTCCGGCCTTGAGGGTGACGGTGTCCCCGGGCCGGGCCCACCCTTGGGCGGTCAGGTTCACGAGCGGCCCGTAGGTCACGAACGCCCGGCCCCGCCCGAGGGCGTCGAGCCACTTCTCGGCTGTGAACTCCCCCTCCACGTAGACGTACGTTCTGGGCCGTCCGTAAGGATCCGCCGGGTCCTTCCAGTCGTGGGCGTCGCTTGCCCCCACGGCCACGTAGCGCCGTCCCTCGTTCCAGAACTTGAACATCTTCTCGATCGTCCGGGCGTCGTCGTCCTCAAACGGGCCGTTGGCGATTTCCACGAGTTCAAACCCGGGGTCGAAGTAGGGCTTTCCCAGGGCCTCGAAGTACGGGGCGCCGGGCCAGTAGGGGTGGTTGGCCTGAAGGAACCGGGCGCCTTGGGCTCGGGCCTCGGCGAACGTGGGGGCGGGGGAGCCCACCCCCATCCACACGAGGGGTGGGATCTGGGGAACGTAGGCCTGGACGGGGAAGGCGTTCCAGTGCCAGCGGAACGCGGTGATCTCGATCCCGAGGACGATCGGGAACCCCCGGGCGGCGGCCGCCGCGGCGTAGGGGGCGTGGCCGGCGCCCGTGTTGTGGTCGGTGAGGAACCCCAGGTCGAGGTCCGCGGCGAGCTGGACGGCCACGAGCTCCTCGGGGGGGGTCGAGGCGTCGAAGCTCGCGGCCGAGTGGTTGTGGGGGTCCCCGGCGTAGTAGCCCCACGCTTGAGCTGGGGAGAACCCAAGCGGAAGCTCCACGTCGAGTTCGACTTTCCCCCCCGCCTCGACCGTCACCTCCCGGAGGACGGGCGGGCGGGTGAACCCCGCGCCCCGGTCGACGACCAGGGTGTACGTCCCCGGAGAGAGGGGGATCCGGACGATGCCCGGGGAAGCGGTGGGGCTGTAGTGGATCCCCACGACCTTCTCCCCCTGGCCGACGAGGACCTTCACGTCCGCCGGTCGCCCCTCCAGGGTCGCCCGGAGGACGACCTCGCCCACGCCTTGGGCGAGGGCAATCCCCGCCCAGGCGATCCCGAGCACTGCTGCGAGCCACCACCGTTGACGCGCCATCGGGAACCTCCTGCCGAGCAAGGTGTCGAGGGGGGAACGATACCAGAGGATCTCGGGGGCACAAGGAGGAAGGCGGCTAGGTACAATCCCCGGGTGAACCGGAGCCCCATTTCAAGGAAGGGACGCTAGCGTGTGCGGGATCTTCGGGATCGTGACGGCCAAGGAGACCGCCCTCGGCCCGATCCTCGTTGAGGCCGGCCGGAGGCTCTCCTATCGGGGCTACGACTCCGTGGGCTGCGCCACCCTGAGCCCGGGCGGGACGATCGACCTCCGCAAGGATGTCGGGAAGATCGACGAGGTGGCCGAACGGCTCCGCTTCGGCGAGATGCGGGGGACGCGGGGGATCGTCCAGCTCCGGTGGGCCACGTTCGGGGCCCCGTCCCAGGCCAACGCCCAGCCCCACCTCGACTCCGACGGGGACCTCGTCGGCGCCCACAACGGGAACGTGGTGAACAACGTCGAGCTCCGGGAGCGGTTCATCGCCGAAGGGATGACGGTCCGGTCCACGAACGACGGGGAGACGTGCGTCCACGCCGTGGAGCGGTACGTGGACCAGGGGTACCCGATGCTCGAGGCGATCCGCCGGGCCCACGGGGACCTCCAAGGGGACTACGCGTTCGTGATTGGCCGGGTTGGGGAGGAGCGGCTCTACGCCTTCAAGAAGGGGTCGGGTCTCGTGGCGGGGATTGCGGATGGGGCGGCGCTTGTCTCCTCCGACCTCCCCTCGATCCTCCCCTTCACCCGGAGGGTCCTGCGGGTCGAGGACGGGGAGATCGTGGTCCTGGAGCCGGGGGGAATCGAGCTCCGGCGGGTCGAGGACGGCGCGCGGGTCGAGCGGGAATTCGAGGTGGTCTCCGAGACGATGGAGGACGCCCAGAGGGGGGGCTACCCCCACTTCATGCTCAAGGAGATCCACGAGCAACCCGGGCGGGCCCGGGAGCTCCTCCACCTCTACGACGCCTCGCCCCACGTGGAGGCGATGGTGGAGCGGATGAAGGGGGCGCGGAACCTGTACCTCGTGGGCTGCGGGACGAGCTACCACGCCTGCCTCCTCGGGGCGACGTACCTGGCGCGGCTGGCCGGCCGGCCGGCGATCCCGGTCCTCGCCCCCCAGTTCGTCCCCCAGTACGTCCCGGCCTTGGGCCCGGGCGATGTGGGGCTGTTCGTGAGCCAAAGCGGGGAGACGAAGGACGTGCTTCTCGCCCTCGAGGCTGGCGTCGCCCGGGGCCTGGAGCCCTTGGGCCTTCTCAACGTGATCGGCTCGACCCTGATGTACAAGACCCGGGCCTACCTCCCCTTGGCCTGCGGGTACGAGATCAGCGTCCCGGCGACGAAGACGTTCATGAACCAGGCCCTGGCGTTTCTGTACCTCGCGCTCAAGATGGGTGGGCACTCTACCGCTGATCTGCACAGGATTCCCGAGCTACTGGAGGAGACCATCGTCGCCACCGACCCCGCGATCTTCCCGCTGGTGGACGGCCTCGCGGGGTGCGATGACCTGTACTGCCTTGGCTACGGGCTGACCTACCCGATCGCCCTCGAGGGGGCCCTCAAGATGAAGGAGGTCACCTACGCCCACTGCGAGGGGATGCTCTCCACCGAGTTCAAGCACGGGCCCCTGTCCGCGGTGACCGAGGGCTACCCGGTGATCTTCGTCTGCGGCCCCGAGGACGTGGCGCGGGTCGTGAGCGGGGTGAACGAGGTCACCTGCCGGGGCGGCCGGGCGATCGCGATCGGGGAGGAGGATCCCCGTCTACGGGCCAACGCCCACGACCTGATCGTCCTCCCCAAGGCGGGGCCCCTCCTCAATCCCCTCCTGGCGGTCGTTCCCCTCCAGCTCCTGGCCTACCGGCTGAGCGTGGCCCGCGGGTACGACCCCGACTTCCCCCGCAACCTGAGCAAAACCCTCACCGTCGATTAGGGGACCGCGCCTTCCCTTGCCCGGGCGCTCAGCCGCGGACGAGTCCCCGGACGAGGAGGGCGAGGAGGAGCCCGAGGGCCGTCGTCCCCAAGACCACAAGCCCCGTCCGCTTCCACCCAAGCTCCCGCCCCAGCGCCCCCACGGTGGCCAGGCATGGCACGTAGAACAGGACAAACACAGTGAACACAAGCATCTGCCCCACCGAGAGGGCCGCCACCCCACCGGGGAGGGCCTCCCCGAGCATCACGAGGGAGAGCTCCTTCCGCAGGACCCCGAGGACGAGGGGGACCCCGGCCTCGGCGGGAAGCCCGAGGGGCCAGGTGAGGAACCGGAAGCCCGCGTTCAGGCCCTCGGCCCAGCCCAGGGCCTCCAGCAGGGCGAGGAAGGCGCTGGAGACGGCGAGGAGGGGCCAGGCGAGGAGGGCGAACCCCTTCAGCCGGAGCCAGGTCTTCCCCAGGAGGTTCCGGCCCCGGGGGAGGCGGTAGGGCGGGATCTCGAGGATCAGCCCCGGGCTCTCGCTTGGGAGGAGCCGGGTCAGCGCCCAGCCGACCAGGGCGATGACGAGGAGGTTCCCGAGGTAGAGGAGGAGCGCGGCCCACGGCCCCACGTACCGGACAACAAGGCCCAGGATCACGATCGTGCGACCCGCACAGGGGACCATCACCGCCAGGGCCGCGGTGAGGATCCGGTCCCGCTCCTCGTCCAGGATCCGCGTGGTCAGGACCGCGGGGACGGAGCAGCCGTACCCGAGAAGGAACGGGATCACGCTCTTTCCGTGGAGGCCGACCTTGTGCATGAGGCCGTCGAGGAGGAACCCCGCCCGGGGGAGGTACCCCACGTCCTCGAGGAAGGCGAGGAGGAGGAGGAAAGGGACGAGGTAGGGGAGGACGAGGACCAGCCCTGCGACGAGGCCGTCCCACGCCCCCCGGAGAAGCGCGGCCAGGGGACCCGCTCCCAGGGCTCGGGAGATGCCCTCGGAGAGGGCGTCGAGTCCCGGGGCGAGGAGGCCCTCGAGGGCTGAGCCGGCCCAGTACACGGAGCCAAAGAGCCCGAAGAGGACGAGGAGAAGGAGGGGGAAGCCAACCACGGGGTGCATGAGGAGGTCGTCGGCTCGCTCCCGCCAGCCCACCCGGGCCGACCCCACCATGGCCACGGCCTCGAAGACCCGCGCCGCCGCGGCGTGGCGGGCGTCGGCGAGGGCGAGGGCCGGGTCCTCACCCCGGCAGGCCCCGAGCTTCCCCCGGACCTCCTTGACAACCGGTCGGAGCTCGGGCGGGGGCTCCTCCTCCCCCGCGAGGAGCTGGGCCGCCCGGTGGGTGCGGAACGGCTCCTCCCGGGGGAGGGCCTGGCCGACCGCCGCCAGGGCCCGCTCCACGTCCGATGGATAGGGCGGGCGGTGGATAGGCCGAGCCTGGGGAAGGGAGGCGAGGAGCTCCTCCAGCCCCTGGCCCCGGCTGGCCACGGTGGCCACGACGGGGACCCGGAGAATCGCGGAGAGCTTCTCCCGGTTGATCCGGATCCCCCGGTGCTCCGCCTCGTCGGCCATGTTGAGGCACAGGACCGCCGGGAGGCCGAGCTCCGCGAGCTCCAGGGTGAGCTCGAGGGACCGCTCCAAGCGGGAGGCATCCGCCACGTGGACGACGGCGTCAACCGCCCCTGCGAGGAGGAACTCCCTGGCCACCCGCTCCGCGGGGTCCCCCCCGAGGAGGGAGTAGGTCCCGGGGAGGTCGACGACCTCGACCCGGTGGGGGCCGAGCCGGATCTGGCCCCGGAGGGCCTCGACCGTGGTCCCGGGGAAGTTCGAGGCCACGGCCCGGTAGCCGACGACCCCGTTGAACAGGGTGGACTTCCCCGAGTTGGGCTGGCCCACGAGGGCCACCCGGCGGGGGAAGGGGGGTTCAGGTTCCGGCATCTGCGCCGTTTGGGCGGACGAGGACCCGCCGGGCGAGGCCCCGGCCGAGGGCGACCCGGCAGCCGTCCACCTCGACGAGGACCGGCCCGCCCCACGGGCCGAGGGCGAGGGTTCGGACCCGGGCGCCGGGGCGGAGGCCGAGCCGCCGCAGGCGCAGGGAGGCCCCGGGGCCGCCGTGGACCCCGACGAGGACCCCCTCCGTTCCGGGGGGGAGGTCGGTGAGCGGGCGAAGAAGATCGAAACTCATTATCAAAATTGAAGTGTACCCCCCCGCGCCTTCGCCGTCCAGCCAACTCCCTGGAGGACCCTAGGTCGTCTCCGCTCCCGCCGTCCCGTATCCTCACCCCATGCCCAAGGCGGCGGTCGTCCTCCTTCTCTTCGGCCTCACGGTGCTCCTCGTGGCCCTCCTGGCTGTTCAGCCCCCCCCACCCGTGGAGTTCGCCGTGGTCGTTTTGGACGCCGGCCACGGGGGCCGCGACCCGGGGGCAGTGGGGGCGGGCGTTCAGGAGAAGGACGTGAACCTCGCCATCGCCCTCCGGGTCCAGAAGCAGGCCGAAGGGGTGCCCGGGTTGCGGGTGGTCCTCACCCGGACCGAGGACGTCTACCCCACCCTCCTTGAGCGGCTGGAGCTCGCCGAGGCCCTTGGGGCCCGGGCCTACGTCTCGATCCACGCCAACTACTTCCGCGATCCCAAGGTCTGCGGGGTCGAGACGTGGTTGGACACGGGGGCGAGCCCGGAGAGCCTGCGGCTGGCCCGGGCGCTTCAGGAGAGCGTGGTCCGGGCAACCGGCGCCGCGGATCGGGGCGTCCACCGCCAGACCCTCTACCTCCGCCACACGAAGCTCCCCACCGCCCTCGTGGAGGTGGGCTACCTCTCCTGCCCCGCCGAGCGGGCCAAGCTCCAGGACCCCGTCTACCAGGACAAGGTCGCCGCTGGGATCCTCGCCGGGATCCTCGCCTTCCTGCGGCGGCCCTAGTCCAGCAATCTCTGGTCGGCGCTAAGCAGCAGTGAGTCCAGCCGCCGCCCCCTCCTGAATGGGCCCCGGGCTCCGCCTCCCGACCGAGTGCGGCGGGTTCCAGCCCCATCCGCGGGCGAAGGCCCCGGGCGACTGCGCCCCGCTTCGTGTTGGTCACAGGGCACGGGCCGCACTAACCTCCCCTCAGACTGGTCGAGGGAGGGACGATGAGGCGAGGGGGCTGGCGGGTTCTGCTGATCGGGGTCTTGATCGTGGGTGTGTCGTCGCCGTGTTTTGCTGGGGCGATGTACCGGAACGACTCGGGAGCGGTCGCACGGGCGGTGAGGATCGAGTTCTCCAAGCCTGCGGAGATCACCTCGACCGACCGCAGCTTTCCCGAGCGCAATCCTCAAGGTCCCTCGACGGTGATCGGTTTGAGTGGGGGCGGCGTCCCCGCCGGTGGCTGGATCACCTTCTCTTGGCGGCCGGACACCGCTCGGGTCGTGAAGGTCGAGTGGCTCGCTAGGCCTCCGTCTGCCTCTCAGCCATCTGCCTCTCGGCTTAACCTCAGGTTCACAAATCCCAAGGCCAAACCCGAGGTCCACGGCGACCTCCTCAACCCGGCGTCCTTTGCCCACCCTGCCTACGTGACTCGGACCGGGACAAGATCTTCGCCCTTCCGCTCCGGGGCGTCCCCGAGCTTGGGTTTTACCCCGGAGCTGCCGACGTCCCTCTCAATGCTCTCACCTGGACCTTCGCGGGGAGCCACCCCGAGGGGGGTGGAGCCGCGATCGAGGACGATACCCTCTACATCGGGGGAACAACCCCGAAGGGGTACGGCGAAGTTCGCCTGCACGTCGCTTCCCCTGACGGCCGAGAGGGTTGTGTGGAGATCTCGGTGGCCGTCTTCTGCAACGACCGGACCCTCGTGAACCCCCAAGGGAAGAAGGACTACTTCGTCCCGTGGGGGGTGATCCTCGACATCAACCGGATCCTGTCCACCGAGGAGCATATGCGGAAGTACAACAAGCCCGACCTTGGGCTCCTCGACCGAACGCTCCGGTTCTCCAGGTGGAGACCCATGGAGTACATGGCTGGCGGCATTCTCACCTTCTGGTGGGACGAGCGATCGAACACGTCCTATGACAGGAACTCGGTGCTGAAGAACATAGACCTAACGCTATTGGAGTACGCTGCTCTGGCCGCGACGGCGGTCAACCCCTGGCAGAACTACTTCATGCTCTCCCGCTCCTCCCCAGAGCCGGTCGCTGTCTACGACAGGGTCCTGCCTGGCGGTTCGACCATGTCCGATCTTCATCTGAGGTATGTTGTCAATGAGGCTCATTACCGAGGGATCAAGGTTGTCCTCACCGTCAACGTATGCGAGCCCCTCGGCTGTCATCGCCTCGGCTTCAGCCCGCCTTCCTGGACGCAGTTCATGGCGGCCATGCATGGGCTCCATCGCCGTTACTCGGAGATCGCTCTTGAGGTTGGGGTAGAGGGATACACGGCTGAGAACGACCCTTTCCCTGAAGCGTCAGTCAGATGGGGAGAGATCTCAGGGGCGGACTGGAACGACAACGCGATCTTTATAGTCACAGACATCATCCGGCCTGTCTACCCAGGTGTTGTCGACTACATGCCGTCTGCACTTCCACCCTTTGGTGAGTACCAGGGTGGCTTTAGGAGCTTCCTTCCGGCTCTGCGCCCCGTCGATGTAGTCGGCGGAAACTCCAACTTCGCTGGGTTCCCTGGGGGGGCAGATCCAACCGGAGCTCAAGTTGGAGAGTGGCTGGCTCAGATGTTGGAGAGATACGCTATCTCCATACTGAGCCAGGAAGGCCCATGGTCATGAACGAGGGAGGCATGGGTAGCTACCGTGGAGCGATCTCGGGCTTCGATTGTTCCGGTATGGCACCGCCTGGAGCAGTCTATGATGGTCAGGAACAAGCAGCATGGTACGAAGGCCATTTCGCTGCTGAGGAGCGGTTTGGCTTCTTGTTTGGTTTCGGAGGGGTTGCGTGGTCGTTCGGCCCAGCGCATGGGGGTGCCGGAGACCTGAGGGACTCGCCACGTCACAAGCCACCGCCGGCAGTAATCGAACAAAAATATCTTGGGCACGAGGTCCTCAGACCGGCTACCATTGACGGAGCCTTTGACGAATGGGGGAGAGAAACACTACTGCAGAAAGCCCCCGCTAATGATAGCCGCCTGGGAAGCTTCGACATTGTGGCCGGCCATGGGACATCCGATAACAGCTACTTCTACCTAGTTGTGTTCAGCTCAAGACCATTCTCTCCGTCCGGCCGGCTGATCGTTGCGGTCCGTTCGGGCGACGCGGGAGTGCCAGATCGACTGGTGCTAGTCAACTAGGCACTCGGAACATTGTGGGCAGCAGTGTCCACACCCTCTCCCGACAACGTCCACGTCGGTCAGCTCAATGTACAAGCCGATGAGTCTCGGATGATGATCGAGTTCTTGATCCCTCGGATGTTGCTGGGTAGTCCTCCGCGGGCAGTGGTCCTGAGGGTGGTTCAGGCACCCGCATTCCAGGAAGTGGACAGAACGGCGCTGTTCAATATGCCTGGGTAGCGGGCCCAAATTTGGATCCTATGCATAAGACAGCACGGCTTTTGCCTATCTCTGGCTGTGGCATTCCACCCCAAGGGCGGTGGAGTTCTTTGTGCGCTGTTTCACCTGCCTCTTGAACGGTTGGAAAACGCCGAAAGAGGGAGTAGAGTGTGTTCGGGCGTCGCTTCTGCCGGACCGGGTAAGCCGCGTCGCCCTGGACGAAAGCGGCGACGACGTCCGGTGGATTGGGGTGTTCCCGATGTCCGAGGGCCATCTCCTTATGGTGCACCAGGGCCTTCATCCGATGGCGAAGCGGGTGGGGGCGGACGGGGCTAGCGCAGGAAGGGGATAGGGTCCGTCCGGAACTGGGCGAGGGGGATCGTCCTCTCCTCGCCCGAGGCGAGGTCCTTGAGCTTGATCTCCCGACGGGAAAGTTCGTCCCCGCCCAGGATCGCCGCCCGGCGGGCGCTGCGGCCGGCCACCCCCATCGCCTTCCGGAGCGACCGCCCCATGTAGTCGGTGTCGGCGGCGATCCCCCGCCGCCGCAGGGCGGCCAGGAGCTTCATCCCCTCCTGCCTTGCCTCATCCCCGATCGGGACAAGGTAGACGTCGAGCTCGGGCTCGGAGCTTGGGGCTCCCCCACCCTGGGCGGAGACCACGATTGCCAGGCGCTCCATCCCCCCTGCAAACCCCACCGCGGGGGTCGGAGGTCCCCCAAGGAGCTCGACCAGGCCGTCGTACCGGCCGCCCCCGAGGAGGGCGTCCTGGGCCCCGAGATCGCGCGAGCAGAGCTCAAACACGGTCCGGGTGTAGTAGTCCAGGCCCCGGACGAGGGTCGGATCGAGCTCGTGGGCGAGCCCCAGCTCCCGGAGGTGGGCCTGGACGGCGTCGAAGTGGGCCCGGCACTCGGGGCAGAGGCTGTCCACCGACCGCGGGGCTTCCCGGGCCAGGGCCCGGCAGCCCTCCTCCTTGCAGTCGAGGATCCGCAGGGGATTTGTCTCAAGCCTCCGCCGGCACTCGGGGCAGAGCTCCCCCTCGTGGGCGGTGAGATACCCCCGCAGGGCCTCCCGGTAGGCGGGCCGGTCCCCCCGGCAGCCGATCGAGTTCACCCGCAGGAACAGCCCCTCGCTCCGGAGCTTCAGCCGCTCCATCAGGTTCCAGGCGAGGTCCATCACCTCGGCGTCGAGGGCGGGGTCGGGGGAGCCGATCGCCTCGACCCCGTACTGGTGGAACTGCCGCTGGCGGCCGAGCTGGGGCTTCTCGTAGCGGAACATGGGCCCGAGGTAGTAGAACTTGGCGAGATCCCCCTTGGCGTACAGCCCGTGCTCGACATAGGCCCGGACCACGGACGCCGTCGCCTCGGGTCGGAGGGCGAGCATCAGCCCCTTCCGGTCGGGGAAGACGTACATCTGCTTCTCCACGACCTCGGTCTCCTCCCCCACCCCCCGGGAGAAGAGCTCGGCCCGCTCGACGATCGGAACCCGGATCTCCCGGTACCCGTAGAGGGAAAACAACTCCCGGATCTCCTCTTCGAGCCTCTGCCAGAGCGGAGTCTCGTCGGGGAGGATGTCCCGCATTCCCCGGACGCCCTCGACCCTCATCCGAGCGCCTTCTCCAGGTTGATCATCTCGACGAGGGCTTCGGCGGCTTGGGCCCCCTTGTTCCCCACCTTCCCCCCGGCTCGTTCGAGGGCCTGGTCCATCGTGTCCGCGGTGAGGACCCCAAACGCGACCGGGACGGGGAGGTCGAGGTTGAGCTTGGCGATCCCCTTGGTGGCCTCCGCGGCCACGTACTCGAAGTGGGGCGTCGCCCCCCGGACGACCGCGGCCAGGGCGAGGACCCCGTGGAACTTTCCCGTCTTCCCGAGGGCCTGGGCCGCCCGGGGAAGCTCGAACGCCCCCGGGACCCAGGCCACCGCGATGTCCTTCTCTGCGACCCCGAGCCTCCGCAGCCGGTCGAGCGCCCCCTCCAGGAGCTCCTTTGTCACAAGCTCGTTGAACCGGGACACGGCGATCCCGATCTTGAGCCCCTTGCCGTCGAGCCTTCCTTCGTAGGTCGTCATCCCTCCTCCCTAGACTTTGTCCAGCCGGTGCCCGAGCTTCTCCTTCTTCGCCTTGAGGTACCGGACGTTGTACGGGTTCGGTTCAACCTCGATTGGGACCGTCTCCACGATCGCGAGGCCGTAGCCGGAGAGCCCGGCCACCTTCCGCGGGTTGTTTGTGAGGAGCCGAATCTTCTTCACCCCGAGGTCCACGAGCATCTGGGCCCCGATCCCGTACTCCCGGAGGTCGGCCGGGTACCCGAGCTGGAGGTTCGCCTCCACCGTGTCCAGGCCCTGGTCCTGGAGGTGGTAGGCGCACAGTTTCCCCAGAAGTCCGATTCCGCGGCCCTCCTGGCGCATGTAGAGGAGGACCCCCTTCCCCTCCCGCTCGATCCGCTCCAGGGCCGCCCGGAGCTGGTCCCCGCAGTCGCAACGGAGCGACCCCAGCGCGTCCCCCGTGAGGCACTCCGAGTGGACCCGGACGAGGACGGGGTCGTCTCCGGCCACCTCGCCCTTGACGAGGGCGAGGTGCTCCTGTTCCCTGATGACGTCCCGAAACGTGATGATCGTGAACTGGCCCGACTTGGTGGGGAGCTCGGCCGTGCACACCCGCTCCACGAGCTTCTCCCGCTTCTTCCGGTAGGCGATGAGGTCGGCGATGGTGAGGATGGGGAGGCCGTGCTGGTGGGCGAAGCGGGCGAGCTCGGGCAGTCGGGCCATCGTCCCGTCCTCGTTCATGATCTCGCAGATCACGCCCACGGGCTGGAGGCCGGCGAGGGTGCAGAGGTCCACGGCGGCCTCGGTGTGGCCGGCCCGCCGGAGGACGCCCCCCTCCCGGGCGATGAGGGGAAAGACGTGCCCGGGGCGGGCAAGGTCCTCGGGGCCCGCGTCGGGGTCGGCGAGGACGAGGATCGTCCGCGCCCGGTCGGCGGCGGAGATCCCTGTCGTCACCCCCCACCGGGCGTCCACCGACACAGTGAACGCCGTCTCGTGGCTGTCCTCGGGCGGCTCGACCATCGGCTTGAGGTCCAGGCGTCGCGCCCACGCCCGGGGGAGGGGAACGCACAGGAGCCCACGGCCCTCGCGGAGCATGAAGTTCACCGCCTCCGGGGTCACCTTCTCCGCGGCCATCACGAGGTCCCCCTCGTTCTCCCGGTCCTCGTCGTCCACGACGATGATCATCCGGCCCTGCCGCAGGGCCTCCACCGCCTCTTCCACGGTCGCCAGCTTCACCTGTCCCTCCATCGGACCACGTATTTTGCCAGGACGTCGAACTCCAGGTTCACCCGGTCCCCCACCCGCCTCCGGGAGAGGTTCGTGTGGGCCCAGGTGTAGGGGACGATCGCGCAGCGGAACGCCCCTTCCCCGACGGCGAACGGGGTCAGGCTGATCCCGTCCACCCCCACCGAGCCCTTGTGGGCGAGGAGCGCCTCGTAGCGGGGGTCGAACGCGACCCCGAGGAGCCACTCCACCCCTCGGCGCTCAAGGAGGCTGATCTTCCCCACCGCGTCCACGTGCCCGAGGAGGAAGTGGCCCCCGAGGGCGTCCCCGGCCCGGAGGGCGGGCTCGAGGTTCACCGGGTCCCCGGGCCGGAGGTCCCCGAGGGCCGTTCGCTCGAGGGTCTCCCGGGAGAGGTCCATCGCCGCCCGGCCGTCCCGGAGATCGGCCACGGTGAGGCAGGCCCCGTTCACGGCGAGGCTGTCCCCCAGGGAAAGGGGGAGGCCCCCGGTATGGACCACGAGCCGGTGGGAAGACCGCTCCACGACCTCGCCCACGGCGCGGACGATCCCGGTGAACATATCCAGAGAAGTGTACGCCTCGGCCGTCCCGTTCGACAGGGCACGTTGAGGGGGGCGGGGCCCCCCGGTAAAGTCTCGGCCGTGATGCCAGCAGCAGCCCTTCTCCTCACGGCCCTCCTCAGCTCCCACCTCATCGCGTTCGCCGCGCCGGTGGAGGTCCTGCGGCTTCGGGAGGAGGGAGCGGAGATCGTTCAGGTCACCACGAGCCTCCTCCGCTACCAGTTCTCCACCGCCGGGGGGACCCTTCGGCGCGCGTTCGTCTACTTCGCGTCCTACGGTTCGACGACCCTGGAGACGGTTCCCGGCTGGGGGGCGGAGGCCAAGCCGTCCCTCCTCCTTGGGGTGAGCCTCCCGTTCGAGGTGTGGCTGGGGGAGGAGACCGCGGACGGCCGGCTCTACGGGGCGGCGACCGAGGCCCCCGCGCCGGAGGCGGCTCAGGTTCTTCTCTCCCACTCCGGGCCCGGGCTTCAGGTGACGAAGGTGTTCGGGATCCGCTGGGACTCCCTGTACACGGCGGACGTGGAGGTTCGGGTCGTGGCCCCCGGAAGGATCCGCCTCGTCCTCGGCCACCGCCCGGCGGGGCGGGACGCCCCGTCCCTCGTCTTTCTCTACGATGGGCAGACCCACGCCGCCCCCCTCGCCCCCGGGGGGTACCGCCAGTTCCAGGGGTTGGGCTTGGTGGCCTCCGATCGGGTGTACTTCCTCCGCCTGGACGAGGGGGACGTGGTCCCCTTCCTGGGGGTCAACGGGGCCGGCCACCCCGTGTTCGGCCTCGAGGCCACGGGCGAGCTCTCCCTCCGCGGCGTCCTCTACACCGGCCGGAACCGGTACGTCCTCCTGGACAAGGCGGGGATCGCTGCCGTTTCCCCCGTGGGCCTCTTCTCCCAGTTCCTCGTGTGGGTGATGACGTTCTTCGAGTGGCTCTACCGCCTCACCGGGAACTACGGGTGGGCGATCATCCTCTTCACCCTGGTCACCCGCCTCCTCACCCACCCCCTCATGCGCAACCAGTACCGCTCGATGGCCAAGATGCAGCGGCTGGCCCCCAAGCTCAAGAAGCTTCAGGAGAAGTACAAGGACGACCGGCAGACCCTCCAGCAGCAGATGATGGAGCTCTACCGCCAGGAGAAGGTCAACCCCCTCGGGGGGTGCCTCCCCCTCCTCCTCCAGTTCCCCATCCTCATCCTCCTCTGGCAGGCGATCATGCACTCGGCGGAGCTCATCCACGTCTCCCCGCCCTTTCTCTGGCTCCGGGACCTTTCCCAACCTGATCCCTACTACATCCTGGTCGTCCTGGCCACGGGGGCCCAGCTCCTCCAGCAGTGGCTCACCCAGCGGCGGATGCCCGAGCCCCCCACGGGAGGAGCCCAGATGCTGGGGTGGGTGTTCCCGGTCGTGATGGCCGTCCTGTTCTTGAGCTTCCCGGCTGGGCTTTGGCTGTACTGGCTCCTCTCCACCCTCCTGCAGATGGGGCAGCAGTTCCTGTTTGATCTCGAGATGGCCCGGGAGCCCAAGGCCGCCGATGAACCCTCAAGCCGCTGAGGCGGCCCGGGAGTTCTTCGCCGGCTTCCTCCGGGTCCTCGGGGAATCCGGTGCCGTGGAGGTCGCCCCGGAGGGGGAGGGCCTCTACGTGAACCTGCGGGGCGGGTTCCGGTACCTCCCGCCGGGGGATGCGGAGTTCCGGGGGGCCCTGGGCCGCGTGGCCCGCCTCCACCTCAGGGTCCGCCACGGCCAGGACGTCCCCGTGATCGTGGACGTGAACGGGGAGGTGCTCTCCCATCGGGAGGAGCTTGCTGGGAGGGCGCGGGCGTGGGCCGAGGAGGCCCTCGCGGGCCGGAGGAGGGTGGAGCTCCCCCCCATGGGGCCCGACGACCGGCGGGTGGTCCACACCGCGCTTTCGGGGATCCCTGGGATTCGAACCTTCTCCGTGGGGCGGGACCCCAACCGTCGCGTGGTGATCGAGCCGGCCGAGGACTAGCGTCGGCGAGCCCGCAGCCGTTCCGCGGCCAAGGTCCACCCGTAGACCACGGGATTGGAGACGAAGATCGACGACCAGGTGCCCACGACCACGCCCATGAGCATCGCCACCGTCAGCCCCCGGAGCGGGGCCCCGCCGAACACGAACAGGATCAAGATCGGGATGAGCGTCGTGACCCCGGTGTTGATCGTTCGGGTCAGGGTCTGGTTGATGGCGCGGTTGATGTTCTCGGCGAGGCTCGCCTTGCGGGCGGTGCGCACGTTCTCCCGCACCCGGTCGAAGATGATGATCGTCGCGTTGAGGGAGTAACCGACCACGGTGAGGAGCCCGGCGATCACCGGCAGGTTGAGCTCCAGCCGGGCGACGGCGAACACCCCGAGCGTGATCACCACGTCGTGGATGAGCGCCACCACCGCCGCCACCCCGTACCGGAGGCGGAACCTCCACGCGATGTAGACGAGCATCGCTGCAAGTGCAATGAGGATTGCCTGCCAGGCCCGGTCCCGGATCTCCCGGGTGACCATGGGCTCGATCCGGGTCACGCTCACATCGGGCGCTCCCCCGGCGGTACGGAGGGGGGCGGGGATCCCCGACCCCGCGGGCGGGCGGGTGAACGCCTCCTGGAGCCGGTCCATCACCGCATCATCGGTGGTCTGGACGGTGATCATCTTCCCCGGCACCGGGGTCCCGTCCCGGTCTCCCGTCAAGGCCTGGACGTAGAAAGGGGCCGTCGGAGCGCCAGCGGCGGCGAGGACCTCCCCCACGTGGGCCCGCACCGCGTCGTTGGGGAGCTCGGTTTCGGGGGCGTAGAAGATCACGAGCTGGATCCCGCTTGTGAAGTCGATCCCCGGCCGGAGCCCGACCGTGACCATGGCCACGATGCTTGCCAGGACAAGGATTCCGGACAGGGCCAGGGCGTACTTGGACTTGCCCAGGAAGTCGAAGTTCATCGCGGGCCTCGGCTAGGAGGGGCGGACGAGGCGGGCCAGGCGCGCCTTGAGCCGGGCAGCCCGGTTGGGGTGGATCACCCTCCGCGCGGCGGCCTTGTCGATGGCCTTCTGGAGCTGGGGCAGGGCCTCTTTGGCCTCGGAGAGGTTCCCCGCCTCCACCAGCTTCTCCACCTTTCGGCGCCAGAACCTGACCGCGCTCCGGCGGGCGTCGTTTCGCCGGCGCCGGGCCAGGCTCTTGCGCTCCTCCCGTATGGCCGAGCGTTTGACTGGAATGGCTGATCTCCTCCTTCAGGCGACGCTTGCGCCGGGGATGGTAGCCCCTCCTTCCCGGGGGTGCAAGGGCTGGACAGAGGTCCCCTTGCCCGCCCTGCCCGCCCTCGCTAAGGTAACGCCGGTTACATTCGGGAGGAGGGACGGTGATCGCCGAGGTCCGCAAGCGAGACGGGAGCGTCGTGCCGTTTGAGCGGAGGAAGATCGCGACCGCGATCGGGCGGGCCTTGGCGGAGGTGGGCCGGGACGACCCCGCCCTTGCCGAGGAGTTGGCGGCGCGGGTCGAGGCCGACCTCGCCACCCGGTTCGGTCCCCTGTTCGGCCCTCCCCACGTCGAGGAGGTCCAGGACGCCGTGGAAGAGGCCCTCATGGCCGCCGGCCTGGCCGACGCCGCGCGGGCCTACATCCTCTACCGCCACCAGCACAAGCAGCTCCGGGAGATCACTGAGCTCATCGATCCCTCCCTCGTCGCGAGCTACCTCAACGGCCAGGACTGGCGGGTCCGCGAGAACTCGAACATGGCGTTCTCCCTCCAGGGTCTGAACGTCTTCCTCACCGAGAAGATCATCGGCCGGTACTGGCTCACCAAGGTCTACCCCGAGCCCATCCGAAGGGCCCACGAGGAGGGCGATTTCCACCTCCACGACCTGGGGACGCTCGGGCCCTACTGCGTGGGGTGGGACCTGGGGGACCTCCTCCGGGTGGGATTCCGGGGGGCGCGGGGGAAGGTGGAGTCCCGGCCTCCCCGGCACTTCCGGGTCGCCCTCATGCAGGCGGTGAACTTCCTCTACACCCTCCAGGGGGAGGCAGCGGGGGCCCAGGCGTTCTCGGGGATCGACACGCTGCTGGCCCCGTTCATCGCCGCCGACGGCCTCTCCTACCGGGAGGTGAAGCAGGCCCTCCAGGAGTTCGTCTACAACCTGAACGTCCCGACCCGGGTCGGCTTCCAGACCCCGTTCACGAACATCACCCTCGACCTCCGGCCCCCCGCCCACCTGGCCTCCCACCCGGCCCTCGTGGGGGGCGAGCCCCACGGGACCTACGGGGAGTTTGCCCGGGAGATGGGGGCCTTCAACCGGGCCCTGGCGGAGGTCATGGCCGAGGGGGACGCCCGGGGCCGGGTGTTCACGTTCCCAATCCCCACCTACAACGTGACCGCGGACTTCCCGTGGGACGACCCGAACCTCGACCCGATGTGGGAGATGACGGCCAAGTACGGGATCCCCTACTTCGCCAACTTCCTGTCCTCCGACATGAGGCCCGAGGACGCCCGGAGCATGTGCTGTCGGCTCCGGCTGGACGTGCGGGAGCTCCGGAGGCGGGGTGGGGGGCTGTTTGGGTCGGACCCCCTCACGGGCTCGATCGGGGTTGTCACCCTCAACCTCCCCCGGCTTGCCCACCTCTCCCGGAGCGAGGCCGAGTTCCAGGAGCGGCTTGCCTCCCTCATGCAGCTTGCCGGCCGGTCCCTTGTGATCAAGCGCAAGCTCCTCGAGCGGCTCACCGAGCAGGGGCTCTACCCCTACTCCAAGTTCTACCTCCGCTCGGTGAAGGAGGCCCGGGGGACGTACTGGGCGAACCACTTCTCCACGATTGGGGTCATCGGGATGAACGAGGCCGCCCTCAACCTCCTCGGGGCCGACCTCACGATGGAGGAGGGGATCGCCTTCGCCCGCCGGACCCTGGAGTTCATCCGGGAGAGGCTCGTTCAGTTCCAGGAGGCGACCGGGGAGCTGTGGAACCTCGAGGCGACCCCGGGGGAAGGGACAAGCTACCGTCTCGCCCTCCTCGATCAGATGAGGTACCCCAAGATCCGGTTTGCCAACGACCGGGCGGTGAGGGAGAGAGGCGCGTCCCCCTACTACACGAACTCCTCCCAGCTCCCGGTGGACTTCACCGACGACCTGTTCCGGGCCCTCGACCTCCAAGAGGGCCTCCAGATCCTGTACACGGGGGGCACGGTGTTCCACACCTGGCTTGGGGAGAGGCTTCCGTCCCCCGAGGCGGTGAAGTCCCTCGTCCGGAAGGTGTTTGAGCGCTACCGGATCCCCTACCTCACCCTCACCCCGACCTTCTCCGTGTGTCCCCGGCACGGCTACCTCCCGGGGGAGAAGCGGTACTGCCCGCTCTGTGACGAAGAGCTCGTCCTCAAGCACGAGGCGAAGAAAGGAGGCCTGTGTGTCCAGCTACCGGGAAGATGAACGCGGCAACTTGATCCTCGACGATGGGACGGTGGTTCCGGAGGCGGAGCGGACGAAGGCCGAGGTCTACTCCCGGGTCGTGGGGTACCTCCGGCCGGTGGAGCAGTGGAACCCCGGCAAGCAGGCGGAGTTCTCCGACCGCAAGGCGTTTCGCGCCCCAACCGGCTAGTGGAGATCGCCCACCTCCAGCTTCCCTCCCTTGTGGACTACCCGGGGAAGGTGAGCGCGGTCCTCTGGACGGTGGGCTGCAACTTCCGCTGCCCGTTCTGCTACAACGCTGAGCTCGTCCTTCCCGAGCTCGCCGAGGGTCTTCCCCGGCTTGCGGCGGGGGAGGTCGTGGCCCGTCTGGCCGCCCGGAGGGGGCTCCTCGATGGCGTTGTGGTGACCGGGGGGGAGCCCACCCTCCACCCCGATCTCCCGGAGTTCCTCGTCCAGGTGAAGGGACTTGGGCTCCTCGTCAAGCTCGACACGAACGGGTCGCGGCCGGAGGCCGTGGAGCACCTCCTCGCCGAGGGCCTGGTCGACTACCTGGCCCTCGACCTCAAGGCCCCCTTCTCCCGGTACCCGGAGTTCTCCGGCCTCCCCCCAACCCCCCCCCCGAGCGGGAAGAGGGCGGTTTCACCGGGTGAGGAGGCGGTGGAGCGGGTTCGGAGGACCCTGGACCTCCTCCGGGACCGTGCCCCGGACCACGAGGTCCGAACCACGGTCGCCCCGGGGCTCGTCGCCCCAGACCTCCTCGAGCTGGCCCGGGAAGTCCGTGGGGTCCGCAGGTACGCCCTTCAGCCGTTCTGCGTTCCCGAGGGCAAGCGGCTTGTGGACGAGGGGTGGCGATCCCGTCTGGCCCTGTCCGTTTCCGAGCTCCGGGCCTTGGTCCCGGAGCTTGGGCGCTACGTCCCGACCGAGGTGCGGGGCTAGTCGAGGCCGACCCGCTCCCGAACCTCGGCCATCGTCGCCCGGGCGATCCGCCGCGCCCGTTCCGCCCCCGCCGCCAAGACCTCGTTCACGTCCCCCCGGCTCTGGAGCTCCCGGTACCGCTCCTGGATCGGCCGGAGCGTGGCCATGAGGTAGGAAAAGAGGGCCTCCTTGAGGTCGCGGTAGAGGAGCTTTCCCGCGGTGTGGTCGCGGCGGAAGGCCTCCACCACCTCCGCCGGGGCCACGAGCTCAAGGAGGAGGAACAGGTTGGCGACCCCGGGGCTCATCGCCTGGCCCGGGGTGAGGCCGACGTCGGTGACCGCCGAGCGGACCTTCTTCCGGATGCTCTCCTCGGGTTCCATGAGGCCGATGTAGTGGTCCGGGCCGGCGGACTTGCTCATCTTCCGCTCCGGGTCGGCGAGCGACATGATCCGGGCCCCCTCCCCGAGGATCGGCTCCGGCTCGGGGAACGTGTCCCCAAACCGGAAGTTGAACCGCCGGGCGATCCGCCGCGCCTCCTCCAGGTGCTGGAGCTGGTCCTCGCCCACGGGGACGCGGTCCGCCTTGTAGAGGAGGATGTCCGCGGCCTGGAGGACGGGGTAGTAGAAGAGCCCGCCGTTCACAAACTCCTCCTTGGCGGCCTTCTCCTTGAACTGGGTCATCCGGGAGAGGTCCCCGTAGGAGGCCACGCAGCCCAGGATCCAGCAGAGCTCGGTGTGCTCCGGGACGGCGGACTGCACGTAGAGGATCGAGCGTTCGGGGTCGATCCCGCAGGCGAGAAGCCCCAGGGCCAGCTCTCGCCGGGCCTTCCGCAGCCCGCCGGCGGTCGTGTCCTCGCTGGTCAGGGCGTGGTAGTCGACGATGCAGTAGATCGTCTCGTTCCCCTGCTGGAGCTCGACCCAGCGTTGGATCGCCCCGAAGTAGTTCCCGATATGGAGTTCCCCCGTCGGTTGGATGCCTGAGAAGATGCGCACGGATCCCTCCCTGAGGCGGGAAGTATAGGTGGGCTCAGGCCAGATCACAAGGCGATGCATCCCGGGTCGGGTCGCCGCGGGGCACGGTGCGGATTGCCTCCGGGGCCGCTTCTCTTGCCCAGGGCGGGGCAATCCGCTAGGATGAACTGGGAGAAAACGGCCCGGCCACCGGAGGAGACGGCGCAGGATGACCGGTCCAGACGCGAAGGCCCTCCGTTGTGCGCCCTGTGCGGCGCGCTGGCGGTGTATCCTGGCGACCGGGGACCCCGAAGTGCTCCCAGACTCCGCCTTGGTCGTTCAGCGGGTCCAGTTTGAGCGGGGAGAGACGATCATCCGAGAAGGAACGCCCTCCGTGGGGTGGGTGATCCTCTGTCACGGGCG
>CALKES010000004.1 GCA_938084715.1 Candidatus Bipolaricaulota bacterium
GTGTAGGGCTCGCTTCCGGTCTTGTACGTGGGGTGGTAGCCCCGGGTCGGGCCCGTGTCGTAGCGGTAGCTCGAAGAGCTCCAGTAGTTCGCCCGGCTGTGCCCGATCGTGTCGGTGTCGCACCACGGGAACCGGTGCCCCGCGCACCCGCCCCGGGCCGCCTTCTCCCACTCCGCCTCGGTCGGGAGGCGGTACCCGGTGTCCCACCGGACCCAGTCGTTCTGGACGTCCACCCGGCCCGTGCGGTAGACGGTCGTCTTCGCCCCCGAGGTGTAGGAGGCCGGGGTCCGGCCCTCCTTCTCGCTCCGGGCGTTCAGCCACTTGACCGCCTCGTACCAGGAGACACTGTGCACGGGGTGGTTCGGGGCCTTGCCCGACCCGTCGGACGGCCGGATATCGTAGCCGTGGGCCTGGGCCCAGGCGGCGACCTCGTCCCAGAGGGCCTTTGTGACCTCGTAGCGGTCCATGTAGAACGCGCTCACGGGGACCGTGTGGACCGGCCGCTCGTCGGAACCCCCCTCGTTGAACGCGTCCCCCATCGCGGTGTCCCCGATGTCCGCTACGGACCCCGCAACGCTGATCCCGTCCCCCCGGTTGTCGGCCACGATCGAGTCGGTGATCCGAGTCTGCGCCCCGAGGAGAAGGACGACTCCGGACTTGCCCGACCGCCGGACCGTCGTCCCGCGGACGGTGACCCGCGAGGTGAACGAGAGGACGATCCCGGATCCCTTGGCGTCCTCCCCCGTGCACCCGCTGATCGTCCCCGTGGAGCCCTCCACGACGATCCCGTCGGCGGGGCTCGCCCCCACGGTAACCCCGTCCAGAGTGAAACTGGTACAGTCGCGGATCTCGACTCCTCCGACGACGTTGAGCCCTTTGAGGATCACGTTTCGGGCACCGGAGATCCGAACGGTCCCCTCAACCGTGGCCCCCGTCTCCCCAGTGACCGGGACGGACTTCGTGATCACCACATCCCCTCGGTAGGTACCGCGACCGAGCTGGACCTCCGCCCCCTCGGCTGCGGTTCGAAGGGCCGCGGACAGCGTGGGTTGGTCCTGCGGCACCCGGATGAGGGCCAAGGGGCCGTGGTTCCGGAAACCTCCGGCGGCCGGACGGGCGAGGGACCCGTTGGGAGGCTGTGGGATGGGATGGTCTGTCTGGCCGTGTTGATGCTCACCCCGACCGTGAACTGTGTACCCCTCTGCTCGTCCTGGATGAACCCGCTGTGGACGCCCACGACCTCTCCCCGCGCGTTGATGATGGCCCCCCGGAGTGTCCCCCTGCGGTGGGCGCGTCGTGCTGGATGAGCGTCGCCCCTGCCCTGGACCGAAACCCCTGCACCGTACCTTTCACCGCCACGTAGCCCGAACCGTAGTCCGGCAGCGGGTAGCCGAGAACCCCGATCTCCTCCTCGTAGGCCAGTTTGTCGGAGTCACCCAGCGCAAGCCAGGTGAGACCGCTGGCACCGATCTTGAGAAGGGCCACGTCGTGGCCCGTGTTCCGGGTCACAACCGAAGCGGTGTACTGACGGGTGTCGCCGACAACCACCACCAAGCTCAGACCTTCCTTGACGATGGCCTCCACCACGTGGTCGGCTGTGAGGACGTACCCTTCCGGAGAGATGATGGCTCCACTCCCAACGCCCACAAGGCGGCCACTGATAACCGTGCAAATCTGCACCACCGCGGGCTTGGCCAGGGTGACGATGGCCGACCAGTCCGCCGTCTGCGAGACGCCGACTCCAAGCCCGAGGGAAAGGAGGAGAAGCCAACCTGCCGCCCGGCGCGCGCTTCGCCTCATTGGGAAGGTCACCCGGAATGGACGATACAGCGGCTGGGGGCGCGGGCAAAACCCTCATATCCCCCGCTGGATCTCATGCCCGGCAGGGCGCGAAGGCTTCCCCAGGGTTCGGCGGCGGTACGATAGAGACCAGAACGGCTACGCCCCGGAGGCGAGGTCGTGGGCCCACCCGAGGGGGGCGGGGATCGGCGCCCCTTCGGTCAGGCGGAGGACGAGGTCGACCGCCGTCCCGAGGTCGGCCCGGTGGCCGGGGGAGATGAATAGGGTCCGGTTCCGGTCCGTCCGCAGCGCGGCGCCAACGGTGTCCCCGTCCAGGACCACGGGCCGCCACTCCCCAATCGCCATCCCCTCCGTGTTGACGTGGCCACAGAGGTGGCCCTTGGCCACCCCCACCGTCGGCCGGTCCAGGAGGACCCCGAGGTGGCTCGCGAGCCCCGCCCGGCGGGGGTGGAGGATCCCGTTTCCGTCCACGAGGAGGACGTCCCACGCCCACCCCGCCCGCTCGGCCTCGGCCACGGCGGCGAGAAGGGGGGGCAGCTCCCGGTAGGCGAGGTAGCCCGAGATGTAGGGGAACGAGACGGGAACCCGCACCGTGAGCCCGTCGCGGACCTCCCCGTCGGGGCCCGCGAGGACGAACGCCGCGGTCGCCTCCCCCCCTGGGTAGCCCACGTCCAACGCCCCGACCGCCCGGACCTCGGGGAGCGGGGCGAGGCGAACCCTCTGGGCAACCGCCCCCTGCTCCTCCTGAAGCCGGGCTAGGGGCCGATCGGAGGGGAGGTCCCCCACGAAGTAGCGGGCCAGGGGCTCGACCCGGTCCCCCACGACCCGCACCCCCTCCGAGCGCAGGCGGGCGGCGGCCTCCCCCGCCGTCCCTCCCCAGGCCCGCCCCACCGCCCCCGAGGCGTGGACCACCCGGTGGACGGGGAGGCCCTCCGCCTCCGGCGAGGCGAGCCACCCGGCCACGAACCGGACGACCTCCGGGTCCCCGAGGGCGTCGGCCAGGGCCCGGTACGTGGTCACCCGGCCTCGGGGGATCCCCTCCACAAGGGCCCGGAGCGCCCCAAGGACGTCAGGGACCGGGAGCTCACTTCCCACAGCACCCACCGGCGCTCACCGCGAGCGTCCGGCTGGCCGGGATCGACTCGTCCCCGTCCCCGTCCACCACGACGAGGCTCACCACGTACACCCCGGGGGCCCCGTAGACGTGGATCGCCTGGGGAGCCGCACTGGCCCGGGACGTCCCGTCCCCAAACGCCCACCGGTACTCAACGACCGACCCGTCGGGGTCGCTCGAGGCGCCGGCGTCAAAGGTGACCGTCTCCCCCACCCGGAGGTCGCTCGCCGGGGAGACGGTGAACCGGGCCTGGGGGAGCCTGGAGTGGACGCGGATCGACCCTTGGGCCTGGGCGCTCCGACCGCCCCGGTCGAGCACGGTGAGCCAGACCTCGTAGATCCCGCGGGCGGCGTAGGTGTGCTCGACCACGGGCTCAGGCCCGGCGTGGGTCATCCCGTCACCGAACGACCAGAGGTACTCGACGACCTCCCCCACCGACCCCCGGGCGTCGAAGGTGACCGAAAGGGGGTACTCCCCCTCCCGGGGGGTGGCCACGAGGACGGCCCGGAGGTCGCCCACCGGACCCCCGCAGCCGCCCAGGATGAGGAGCAGCGGCAGAACGAGCAAGACCCAAGTTCTTTTCATGGAAACCTCCGCGGAAAGCTTACCTCTCTCGGGAGGGGGGCGCACCCGTGGGCCCCGGCCCGATGGGATAGACTCGCCCACCGTGGACACGGCCGAGGTCGTGGTGATCGGGGGCGGGCCGGGCGGGTACGTCGCCGCCCGGAGGCTTGGGCAGCTCGGGGTAGAGACGGTGCTGGTGGAGCGGGAACACCTCGGGGGGACCTGCCTCAACGAGGGGTGCATCCCCACCAAGGCCCTCTACGCCGCAACAAGCCCGTTGGGCCGCAAGGAGGCCTTCGCCCGGCTGGGAGTCTCCCTCCACCCCGTGGTGGACCTAGGCCGGATGCGGGATTGGCTCGGGGAGGTGGTGGGCAAGCTCCGGACCGGGATCGCCCAGCTTCTCTCCGCGGCGAAGGTGGAGGTCGTCCCCGGGGAGGGGGCCCTGGCTGGCCCGGGCCGGGTCCGGGTGCGGACCGCGGACGGGGAGAGGGAACTGCGGGCCAGGGCGGTCGTCCTCGCCACGGGGTCGTCGCCGATCGAGCTTCCCGGGTTTCCGTTCGATGGGGAGCGGGTGTGGTCCTCAACGGACGCCCTTTGGGTCCCCCGGGTTCCGGAGCGGCTCGTCGTCGTGGGGGGCGGGGTGATCGGTCTTGAGCTCGCCACCGTGTACCGCCGGCTGGGGAGCGAGGTCGTCGTCGCCGAGGCCCTCGACCGCCTCCTCCCCGGGGTTGGCCTGTCCCGACGGGGAGAGAGCGTCCTCCGCCGGACCCTGGCCGCCCAGGGGATCGGGGTTCGGCTAGGGGCCCGGGCCGAGCGCCTCACCCCCGAGGGGATCGCCGTCCGGGTTGGGGGGGCGGAGGAGGAGCTTCCGGCCGAGGCGATCCTGGTGGCCGTGGGCCGGAGGCCCAGACCCGACGGCCTCGGCCTCGAGGGGGTAGGGGCCCGGGCCGAGCGGGGGTTCGTCGTCACAGACAATCGGTTCCAGGCCGCACCGGGCGTGTACGCGATCGGCGACCTCCGGGGCGGGTGGCTCCTCGCCCACAAGGCGTCCCACGAGGGCCTCCGCGTCGCCGAGGAACTGGGAAGAGCCCTCCGGTCGCTCCCCCTTCCCCCAGGGGGAGAGGGGGCGATCCCCCAGGCGATCTTCACCCACCCCGAGGTGGGGCTCGTCGGGGTCCCGGTGGACGAGGCCGCGGCCCGGGGCCTTGCCGTCGCCCGGTTCCCGTTTGCCGCCCTCGGCCGGGCGTGGGCAGAGGGGGAGACCGAGGGGCACGTTCAGCTCGTGGCCGATGGGGAGGGGCGCCTCGTCGGGGCCGAGGTCGTGGGCCCCCACGCCTCGGACCTGATCGCGGAAGCGACGTTGGCGATCCAGGCCGGGCTCACCGCCGAGGACCTCGTGGAGACGGTCCACGCCCACCCCACGTTCCCCGAGGGCCTGTGGGAGGCCGCGCTCTCCCTCCTCGGCCGCCCCCTCCACAGCGCCTGAACCCCGAACGGGCCCCCGTTCTTAAGGATACCGGCCCTGCCACTCCACCCACAGGGCGTACCGAACGCCGTCCTCGCGCCGGGGGGGGCAGGCGATCGTCCCCTCCTCCATCAGCTGCCGCAGCGCCTGATCGAAGACCAGGTGGTGGAGGGGGTTGAACGCCACAGGCAAGGGGATCCCGTTCCGGGCGGGCGCGGTGGCCGAGTACAGCCGCTCGAGCTCCTTCCACTGGGGCTCCACCCCTTGGCGGAGGAGGCACGCCCACACCCGGTCCACCAGGTTCCCAATGGCCTCCCGGGCCGGCTCGTCCACCACTGGGCACAGCGAACGCCAGCGCCTACCCTCGGAAACCACGTATCCGAGCTCGGCCAGAAGGCCCAAACGCTTGGTGAGAAGCGAGGCCTCGATCCCACACCCTTCGGCAAGCTCACCCTCGGGTCGTGGCCCCCCCGACAGGGCGACCAGGATTCCCCCAAGCTCCGTCATCGTGCGGGCAATCTCCTCCTGGGGCCGCCCCTTGCGGGCCCAAAACCAGGCGCGATCGGGGAACGCCCGGCGGGCCCCGGCCGCGGGCAGCTCGCCGTGTCCGAAGAACGTGAACGGACCGAAGGTTGCACTGTGGCCCCACATCCAGCGCCTCCCCAACGAGGCCTCGCCGTCCAAGCCGGTGAACACGTACCGCCCCCCGGGCATCTCCTGGGCCGCCACGAGGTAGCCCGTGCCCTCCAGGGCCAGCCCTCCGAAGTCGAAGATGTAGGCTCCCACGAGGATGTACCCCGTGTCGGCCAGGGTGTACCCCCGCTCGGGGAACCGGCACTCCTCGTGAGCCCGGGCCACCCACGCCATCCGGTCCTGCACCACCCCCGCCAAGGCGCCGGCTGCGGTGGCGACCCACGGTCCAAGCCGCTCGAGGTCGCGTTCCGTGAAGATGGCAAACCCGGGCCGAAACGCTTCGCCCAGCGGCCGCACGAGCCCCGCTCGCTCCAGGGCCCGCAGGTGGCGCCGCACCTCGACCTCCGGGATCCCGGTGCGGGCAGCCAGGGATTGCGCGTCCAGGGGGCTGGCGTTGATGAGGCGCAGGATTTCCTGGCACGGGGGAGGAGCGCACACCCGGTACGGGTTCAGCTCAGGATCGGACCCTACGTTCCCACAAAGGCAGAACTGCACTTCTCCTTCCCGAAAGGCCTGGACCCCCCCTCCCCTAGGCGGCGAGGAGCCTCTCCCGAAGGAGCTTCGGGGGAAGGGAACCGCAGGCGAGGATTGCGTCGTGGACCTCCCGCAGCGTCGCCCCGGGCCGGCGCCGCTTGTACTCCTCGATCACCTTCAGGATCTCCAGTTTCCCCACGAGGTAGCTCATCGGCTGGGTGGGGGAGCTCGTGTAGCGGCGGACCTCGGCCCGGGCGTTGGGCTCCTCCAGCCCCGCCTCCCGGACCAGGAACTCCACCGCCTCGTCCACGGTCATCTTCCCGGTGTGGAGGGAGACGTCGAGGACGATCCGCGCCGCCCGCCACAGCTGGTCCTGGAGCCGGGCAAGCTTCTGGACAGGCTGGTCCAGGAACCCCAGGCTCTCCATGAGCTCCTCGCAGTAGAACGCCCACCCCTCGACGAAGAGCGAGGACAGGGCGCTGCCGAGCTTCCGGGGGAGGGTCCTCGCGTACCGGTTGGCGTAGACGAGCTGGAGGTGGTGGCCCGGGTAGGCCTCGTGGAGGGCGGTGATGGGGATCTTCGCCCGCCAGTGGCCGCGGAGCTTGGCCTCTTTTGCCTTCCGGGGAAGCCACCGCTCCACCGGGGTGACAAGGAAGATCCCCTCCTGTTTCGCCTCCAAGGGGCCGGGCATCATGTACGCGGCGTAGGGGATCACCGGCCGCATCGAGGGGGGGGTGGGCCGGATCCGGAGGCTCTCCCCCTCGGGAATGGTGGCGATCTCCTTCTCCTGGACGAACTTCCGCGCCCGGGCCATCTCCCGCCGGTAGGCCTTGAGGAGGTCCTGGGCGCGGGGGTGGTCCTTCTTCGCCTCCTCGATGATCTCCCGGGCCGTCTTCCCCGGGGCGATCTTCGCGGCCAGGGTCTCCATCTGGGCCTTCGTCTCCCGGAGGAGCTTCCACCCCAGCTCCAGGAGCTCGTCCGCCGTGTAGTCGAGCATGTGGTCTTCCCGGAGGAGCTCCTCGAACAGGTCCTTCCCGACCGCAAAGTCCCCCGCGGCCTTGGGCAGGACGTCCCGTTCGAGGAAGGCGAGGTAGTCCCGCAGCGCCCGCGCCGCCCGGCGGCTGGCCAGAAGCACCTGGGGCCACAGCCACGGGGTCCGAAGGGAAAGGAGGGGGAGGACGAACCGGAACAGCACCAGGCCCCGCCGCGCCCCCTCCCGGGCGACCTCGGCCCACACCTTGGGCACCCGCTCCGGGACGAGGTTCGCCTTTCCCTCCTCCAGGACCCGCGGGACCTCCCGGAGGCGGCCGAGCGCGCTCCGCATCCGGACCCGGAACGGGGCGAAGTCCCGCATGAGGAGGAGGAACACCCCGCCCAACCCCTCTTGGACGTACATCCCCGGGCTTCGCTCCCAGTCCCTCGTCCGCTCGAACTCCCGGAGGAACGATTTCGCCAGCTGGAGGACGAGGGTCCGGTCGATCCGGGCATCGAGGGACCACCCCGCGGGGTCGGCTGCCTCAAGCTGGGCTAGGGCCTCGCGGAGCATCCGCTCCTGGCGGGCCCGCGCCTCGGGGGTGTGGCTCCCCAGCCGGCTGTCGAACCGGTGGTCCCCGAACGCGGTCGCGGCCACGGGCGCCTCGGCCATCATCTGGTTGAAGAACTGCTCGACCTTGGCGTAGAACTCGGCTTCGCTCACGTTGGGCATCTCCTCCTCCTTGGCCTATACCTCCGACGGGGGAACGATATCCGCTCTAGAGCAGGGAGGTCGAAGCTCTGCGCCCGCGGGCGGGTCCGAACCGCCACCCCAGAAGCCAGGCCCCCAGGGCGAGGAAGACGACGGGGAGAAGCAGCAGAACCACGACCAACGCCACGAGGACCGACCCCAGCCCGATGATCCCAAGAGCCACCCCGAGGCTCACGGCGAGGGCCGCGCCGGTCCCCACAAGCCGGGCCCCAACGCCCACCACCGCCCCCACCCCGCGCAGAACCCATCCCAGGATCACGCCTTCACCCTCTCCCCGACCTCGGCCTCGGGGTGGACCTCGAGGGACTCGCGGTACTCCACCCGGCCGATCCGGCACCCCGGGCCGATGTAGACCCTCCCCCCCCGCACCACCTGGGCGGTTGTGGCCTCGAGGTGGACCTCGTCCCCCTCGATCTCGTCCACGGTCAAGGTGCCGATCCCGATCCCGAACCGGAGGCCCCGGGTGAGGCTCAGCCCCAGGCTGAACCCGGCCCCGGGCCGGACGTCGATCGTCTCCCCCCCGATCTCCCGAGCCCGGCTGTCCCCGACGAGCTTGACCTCCACCCGGTCGGCGTTGAGGAGCCCCCCGATCTCGAACCGCCCCGAGGAGGTGAACACGTCGGCCTCGAGGTCCCTCTCCACGTGGAGGACCCCGCTTGCCCGGACGTAGTGGCCGCGGAAGCTCCCCCCAACCCTCTGGGCCCCCGAGGTCCGCAGCTCCTTCACCTCGGCGTCCCCATCGATCCCACAGCTCCCCGAGGTCACGAGGACATCGGCCTCCACCCGACCGGTGAACTTCCCCGACCCGGAGACCGTGATCTCCTTGGCCTGGACCGATCCCCCGAACCGGCCCGAACCGGAGACCCGGATCTCCTGGGCCACCACGTCCCCCTCGACCCGGCCCGAGCCGGAGATCTTCACCTGGGCGTACTCTCCGCCCGCAACCCGGCCCGACCCCGAAATGCTGATGCTTTGGGCTGCCATCTATCCCTCCCGGAGCGCGGCCTTGACCTGCTCCACAAGCCTCTCTAGGTCGAGCTGCCCCTTGATCCGCGCCTCCCGGTCGAGCCTCAAGGGCTCGCGGCCGAGAAGGGCGAACGAGAACCGCACCGAGACCCCCTCCCCATCGATGGACTTCTCGGCCAAGATGACCGAGACCCCGGTCGGGTCCCGGAGCAGGGCCTCGGCAGCCCGGACGAGGTCGAGGACGAGCTTGGCCTCGGCGAGGCGGTTCCCGGCCCGGAGGACCTGGGCCCCGCAGGCGAGGGCCACCAGCTCGGCGAACGTGTACCCCCCGTCCTTCCAGAGAAGCCGGTGCCCCTCCGACCCAACCGGGGCGAGGGCCGTGGGCCGGTCGTGCTTGACCCCCTCGGGCTTCGTCTCGGGGGCCAGGACCCGGACGAGGTCGTCGAGGGACTGCTCCTCCTTGAGGGAGCGGATGAGCTCGATGCGGGAGAGGATCTTCTCCTTGGGGAAGAACGTCTCCTGGCCGGTGAACGTGGACCGCCGAACAAACCACGCCTCGGGGATGAGCCCTTTCCGCTTCCAGCGGTAGAGCTGCCCGTAGGAGATCCCGGTGAGCTTGAGAACGTCCTTCTTTGCGATCAGCTCTTCCTCGTCCGGCACGGCCACGGGTAGTGTAACAGCACACTGTTACACTGTCAACCCCCGGCAATGACCGAGACCCCGGCCGTGAGGACGGGCGGGTAGAGGCCCCCAAACGTCCACTCCCGCTCGGCCCCGATCTCCCGCACCCCGTCCCGCAGCACGTCGTAGGCGTTCCCGGCGATCATCGTGTTCTTCACCCGTCCCACGACCCGGCCCCCCCGGACGGCGAACCCGATCCCCACGTTGTTGGAGAACGCCCCCGACTGGACGTTCCCCTGCCCGAGGCCCAGGACCCCGGACACGACCAGCCCGTCCCCCATCCCCCGGATGAGCTCGTCCAGGGACGCCTGCCCCGGGGCGAGGAGGGCGTTGCGGAGGGCGGGCCCGGGCGGGGTCCGGAACCCGCCCCCCATCGGGCCCCCCTTGAACCCGTTCCCGGTGGGCCGTGCCCCGGCAAGGGCCGCGGCTCGGAGGTCGTAGTAGAAGTTCCGGATCACCCCCGCCTCGATCAGGGGAAGCGTCCCGGTGGGGACCCCCTCGTCGTCGAACGACTGCGACCGGGGGCCGTAGGGGACCCGGCCGTCGTCGGTGAGGGAGATCCGGGGGTCGAACGCCCGCTCCCCGAGCCGCCCCTTGAGGGGGGAGGTCCCCAGGAACACCGACATCCCCGAGAACCCCACCGAGAGGGGGAGGAGGAGGACGGGAAGCCCGGTGGGGAGGAACAGGACCGGGGGCCGCCCCGTGGGGGGAGGGACGACCTCCCGGCCCCAGCGGAGCTCCCGGAGGAGGTTCCCAAGGAGCTTCTCCCGGTCGAGGTCCCCGGCCCGGCGGACGGTCTGAGAGCCGTACACGGCCCAGATGTCCCCCGGCCGGATCCTCTCCGCGGAGACGGACATCGAAAGGTAGGACCTCGTCTCCTCCCGGACGGCCCCGGCCGTGGTCCGGACGGTCACGGTGACCGTCCCCCGCCCGAGGCTGGCGTTGACGATCAGCTCCGGAAACTCTGCCCGGATCCGCCGGACCGCCTCCTCGCCCCACCGGATGAGGTCCTCCACCCCGATCGCCAGGACCTCCCGATCCAGGACGGGGACCGGCTCGGCCGCCGGCGCCCCGTCGGAGAACCGGAACGGGGCCGGGTCCCCGTGGGAGGCGGCGGAAAGCGCGGCCCCAAGAAGCGCCCGGTCACTCCCCCCGGCGGTGGAGGCGAACCCCAGCCTGCCCCCGGCGATCACCCGCAGGGCCCGCGCCCGCACCCGCTCCGAACCCGCCCCCTCGATCTCCCCCCCGGTGAACTGGACGCCAATCCCCTCCCGGAGCTCCTCGTAGAGCTCCGCCGCCTCGGCCCGCTTCTGCGCCTCCGCCAGGATCTCCATCACCGCCCTCCCACCGTCACGTTTCGAATCCGGACGTGCCCGGCCCCGTCCGTCACCGGGAGGGGCATCTGGCCCCCCTTCCCGCACCCCCCGGCGCTCCCGATGAGCTGAAAGTCGGAACCGATCAGCTCGATGTTCTTGAGGATCTCGAACACGTTCCCGGTGAGGACGACGTCCCGGACCATCGGCCCGATCTTTCCCCCCACGATCTCGTGGCCCCACGCCGCCGAGAACGTGAACTGCTCGAACATCGTCTGCCCACCAAACGCCCCGCAGGCGTAGAGGCCCCGCTCGATCCCGGAGAGCATCTCGTCCAGGGTCGCCGTCCCCTTCTCGATGTAGGTGTTCCGCATCCGGACGATGGGCTCGTGCTCCCAGGACACGGCCCGGGCGTTCCCGGTGGGGGCGGCCCCCATCTTGTGGGCCGTGGCCCGGGAGTGCATGAGGCCGGCCAGGACCCCCTCCCGGATGAGGTAGGCCTTCCTCCGGGGGACCCCTTCGTCGTCGTAGGGGGCGTTCCCCCGGGCCCCGGGGATGAACCCGTCGTCC
This sequence comes from Candidatus Bipolaricaulota bacterium, assembly GCA_938084715.1. Taxonomy (GTDB): domain Bacteria; phylum Bipolaricaulota; class Bipolaricaulia; order Bipolaricaulales; family Bipolaricaulaceae; genus Bipolaricaulis. The sequence goes on from CALKES010000004.1 coordinate 11,385, forward strand.
ACCACGTGGAGGGAATCCACCCCGAACCGGGTCCCGAGGGTCATCACCCGGCGCATGGGCTCGTTGCGGAGGAGGAAGTCCGCCTCGCAGATGTGCCCGAACGCCTCGTGGATGAACACCCCGGCGAGCTGGGGGTCGAGGACCACGGTGTAGGTCCCGCCCGCGACGGGCTTGGCGGAAAGGAGGTCCACCGCCCGCCGGGCGGCCCGGAGGGCGAGGTCCTCCTTCCCCTGGACGGCCTCGAACCCGGCGGCGTAGCCCAGGGACTCAAACGCCTGCTGAATGTCCCCGTTTCGCCGGGCCACGGCGGCGACCATGAGGGTCACGTCGGGGATCCCTTGGTCGATGAACGTCCCCTCGGAGTTCGCGTAGAGGACCCTCCGCCAGGTGTCGGTGTACCGGACCGAGGAGGAGACGATCTCCTGGGCGTGGCCGAGGACGAGCCGGTTGTACCCCTCGGCCAGGCGCCGCTTCTCGTCGAGCGGCACCCCGCGGAAGTCGCGGCCCATCGCCCCCTCCCAGCGGTCTTCGATCGGCTCCACCGGGGCCAGGGCCACGGGGTCCGCGACGTGGCCGGAGGCGGTGCGGGCGAGCTCCGCCGCCTCCTCCACCTTCCGCGGGAGGTCGTCGGGGTCGGAGAACACGGCAACCCCCCACGCCCCACGGACGAGGCAGCGGGCGATCCCCCCCGCCTCCTCGCTCGCCTCGAGGGCCATGAGCTGGTC
>CALKES010000005.1 GCA_938084715.1 Candidatus Bipolaricaulota bacterium
GGTGACCTTCACGTTCGCCGGGTCGCCGGGGACGACGGCAACGGGGTGGCCGAGGAGGAGGACCGCCGCCGCGTCGTCGGGGAGGTCCACCCCCTGTCGCGCAGCCAACGCATACCCCTCCGCGAGGAGCTCGCGCCGGAACCCCTGCGGAGTCTGAATCACGACAAGTCCCTCCCGCTCAACCGCCGTGGGCCGGAGGAACGCCCCCTCGACGTAACGGACCGTGTCCGGAACGGGCACAACCGGGACCGCCGCCCCATGCGCCTTCGCCGCCTGGAGGACGCGGGCGATGAGCTCCGGCGTCACGAGAGGCCGAGCTCCGTCGTGGACAAGGACGTAGTCCCCGGAGGCCGCGGCCAGCCCGGCTCGGGCCGAGTCCGCCCGCCGCTCCCCTCCCGGGATGACCCGCAGTGGAAGGGGGAGCTCCCCTCCTAGCCCGCCCGCCCTTCCCTCGTCTCCGGGCCGGACAACGACGACGAGCTCCCCGATCCCCGCGACCCTGGAAAAGGCCGCAACGCTATGCCACAGGAGGAAGCGTCCCCGGAGGGGCGCCCACACCTTTCCCCCGCCGAACCGGCTCCCCGCCCCGGCAGCAAGCACGACCGCGGAAGCGCGCATCCTCAGCGGTCGAACGAGACCTTCTCCAACCCGGTCCCGTCGGGCCGGACCAGGTACGCCCCCCACTTCCCGCCCCGGTTGGAGTTGAACAGGATCCGCCCGTCTCCGCTCCAGGACGGGTTGGCGTCAATCGCCGGATCGGCCGTGACCCGAAACGTCTGCCCCGACGCCACTTCAACGGTGAAGATGTCCCAGTTGTCCTTGTCCTGAACGTACATGAACGCGATCCGGGTCCCATCCGGGGACCAGGCCGGGTAGACGATGTCCCGCTCGAGGGCCAGAAGCCTGCGCTCCTCCCCGGTGGCGAGGTCCAGGAGATAGAGGGCATAGGCCTTCTCCCCCTTGGCGAGGTAGGCGAGCACCGTCCCGCCGGGGGAAAGCGCCGGCTGCCAGAAGTCCACCGGTTCCTCCTCGCCGCCGAAGAAGGCGCACCCCCCAAGGGTGAGCCCGAGGGCGGCCACAAGACCCATGAACGTAATGCGTACCACATTGCCTCCCTTGTTGCGCTACAATGCGCCTCGTGTCCCATTGTACGGGGAGGGAGCGTGGTGGCCCCACGGGCTGAGGGGGTGAGGAGCCCCGTGGCCGAGGGGGCACAAACCCTGGCCTCAGCCGGGGTTCCCTCCCCCGAGCGGGAGGCCCGAGCCCTGTGGGTCCTGGCCGGTGGCGCGCCGTGGGAGATGGCCGGGCCCAACTTCGTGCGCCGGCGGTACAGGGCCCTCCTTGCCGCCCGGGCCCGGCGGGTCCCAAGGCCCCTTCTTGAGGGGGAGATCGGGTTCCTGGACTTCGACGTCCGGGTGTGGCCGGGGGTGTTCATCCCCCGACCGGAGACGGAGGAGCTCGCCGAACGGGCAGTCCAGCTCTTCCGCTCCCTCCCTCCCCGGGCCCTCGACCTCGGGACGGGAACGGGGGTCCTGGCCATCGCCCTGGCCCGGGCGCGGCCCAAGGCCACGGTCCTGGCCGTGGACCGAAGCCCAAGGGCCCTCGCCTGCGCCCGGGCCAACGTCCGCCGCCTGGGCTTGGAAGGGCGGATCCAGGTTCAGAACTCGGACTGGTTTTCCTCGGTCGAAGGTCGATTCGGGCTCGTCGTCTCCAACCCCCCCTACGTGGCCCGGGGCGACCTCCCCCGCCTTCCCCCGGAGGTCCGCCGGTACGAGCCCCGGCGGGCCCTCGACGGGGGAGAGGACGGGCTGGACGCGATCCGGGAGATCCTCGAGGGGGCCCCGGCCCACCTCTTCCCCGGGGGGTGGCTCCTCCTCGAGATCGGCGACGGGCAGGGGGAGGTGGTCCTCCGCTTCGCCGACGGGGGGGCCTGGGCCGAGGCCCGGGTGGAGCGGGACTTCGCGGGCCGGGAGCGGTTCTTCCTCGCGCGATGCGGGTAGCGATCCAGGTTTCCGAGCTCCGTTACGCCACCGAGGACGGGGTCCTCGTCCTCGATGGGCTGTCGTTTGGGCTTCCGGGAGATGGGTTTGTGGTTGTGGTCGGCCCTCCCTCGTCGGGGAAGACCCTGCTTCTAGAGCTCATCCTCCGGGAGAAGTTCCCCACGGGGGGGCAGATCCTCGTCCTGGGCCGGAACATGGCCCGCCTGTCCCCGGCCCGGGCCCGGGCCCTCCGGCGCCGGATCGGGTACATGCCCGAGGGGCCGGTGATCCTGGAGGGGAGGACCGTGCAGGAGAACCTGGAGTTCAAGCTGCGGGCCCTGGGGATCCCCCCCCAGGAGGCCCGGGAACACCGGGCCCGGGCCCTGGAGCTCGCCGGCCTCAAGGGGGAGGAGGGCCGGCCCGCGTCCACCCTGAACCTGCTGGAGCAGCGGAGGCTCCTCCTCGCCCTCGCCCTGTGCCCGGAGCCGGCGATCCTCCTGGCCGATGACCCGTTCCGCGGCCTTTCCGTGGAGGGCCAGGACGAGGTGATGGCGGCCCTCCACGGGGTTCACGAGCTTGGGGTAGCGGTGTTGGCCACCGCCCGGGATGGGGAGGTCCCGGCGCGGCACGGGTTTCCCCCCAAGGACCGGGCTCCGCTTCTCAAGTACGCGGTGTACTTGCAGCCGGACAGGTCGCGATGACCCGCGGAGCAGCGTTCCTCGTGGCCGATGCCCTGCGACGGGCCTTGGTCCGGCCCCTCCCCCTCATCCTCTGGGCGGTGGCGGTGGCCGCGGCGCTCCTTGGGGGGATGGCCTTCCTCCTCCTCCCCGTCGGCCGGGGCGGGGGGGGAAGGACCGTCGAGGCCTACCTCCTGGCGGAACTGGCAGTCACCAGCTCCGAGGCGGCAATCGCCCGCTTGGGAAGTGAGGTGTGGGCGTGGCCGGGGGTGGACGCGGTGACGTTCCGCTTTCCTGGGGAAACGGCCCCCGCTCCGGTGGCAGGGCGAAGCCTCCTGGTGCGGCTTCTCACCCCTGAGGCCCGCCCGGGCGTGGAGGCCCGGCTCCGGGCCCTCCCCGAGGTCGTCCAGGTTCAGTACCACGAGCGGGCCGCGCGGGCTCAGGTCCCCCTCACCTCCCGGGTCGTGGCCTTGGCCTTCCTCGTGGCGACCCTGGCCTTGGCCCTGGGACTGGGCTACCGGGCGGTCGCCGGGGCGGAGAGGCTTTGGGGGCGGGAGCTCGCCCTTCTGCGGAGCTGCGGGGTGAGCCCGGCTGGGCGGCGCGCCCCCTTCTTTGTCCTGGGCGGGCTTGTGGGCGCGGCCGGGGGCGCCCTCTACCTCGGGGCGAGCTGGGCCCTGTGGCGGTGGGGGTCCGCGCTTCCCTACCTCCGGGACGCGGTCCCCCACTTCCCCCAAGTCTGGGTGGGGCTCGTCGGGTGGGGCCTTGGGGTCGGGGTTGGGCTTGGGCTCCTGGGATCCTTGATCGCGGCGGTGGCCCCCTCTCACTCGTAGCGGAGGGCCTCCACGGGAGGAAGCTGGGCGGCTCGCCGGGCCGGCAGCACCCCCGAGATCGCCCCCACCCCAAACGAGAAGAGCAGGGCCCCGAACACCAGGGCCGGGGTGAGGGCGGGGGAAAGGCCTTCTGCGGTCTGAAAGAGACTGGACACGATGGCCACCGCCGCCCACGCCGCCCCCAGGCCGAGGAGGAGCCCCAGGATCCCGCCCCCCAGGCCCATCAGCCCGGACTCGAACAGGAACAGGAGGAGGACTTGGTACCCCTTGGCCCCCACCGCCTTCAGGACCCCGATCTCCCGCGTCCGTTCCAGGACCGCGGTGTACATCGTGTTCATCACCCCGATTCCCCCGACGAGGATCGAGATCCCGGCGATCCCGGCCAGGAACGCCTGAACCCCCCCGATGAGGGCCTGGATCCGGTTCGTGAGGTCTTCGAAGTCGACGAGGGTGGCGTTCCGCTCGCCGGTTGCCTGGAGAACGGCCCGGATCTCCTCCTTCACCGCCTCGGTGGAGGCCCCGTCCCGAACCTTGACGATGGCGTACAGGACAAGCTCGGGCCCGGGGAAGAGGGTCCGGAGGTCGCTGTAGGGAACGACGACGGCGTCGTTGAGGGAGACCCCGACCGGGTTGAACCCTCCCCGGCTCCCGGCCTGCTGGGCGAGGATCCCCACGACCCGGAACGGCGTGTCCTCGATTCGGAGGATGGACCCGATCTGAGCCCCGTACTCCCGGGCTGTGCGGGCGCCGACGAGGACCGTTCCCGGCTCGGCCGGGGGCCCTCCGGCGGTGATCGTGAGGTTGAGCTCCCCGGCGAACTCCTCCATCGCCGGCTCGTAGCCGATGATCGTCGGGAACCCCTGGCCTCCCGGCCCCTCCACGTAGGCGGTTTCCGTCCGGACCGCCACCGCGGCCCGGACCCCGGGGATCGCCCGCAGGGCCCCAAGGTCCACCCGGATCCGCTGCCCAAACCCCTGCCCCCGGGGGCTGATGAGGATCGTGTTGTACCCCACGAGCCGCTCCACCTGCTGGGTGACCGTGCGCTGGAGGCCATGGCCGATGGCGATGAGGGCCACCACCGCCGCCGTCCCGATGAGGATCCCGATCACGGTGAGCCAGGACCGGATCCGGCGGTGTCCGATGTTCCGTAGCGCCAAGCGGAAGAGATCCCACATCATACCGCCTCCTGCACCCGGCCGTCCCGCAGCCGGATGACCGAGCTTGTCGTGGCCGCCGCCTCCGGGTCGTGGGTCACGAGGATCAGGGTCTTCCCTCCCCGGTGGAGCTCCCCGAGGATCCCGAGGATCTCCCGACCCGTGGTGGAGTCGAGGTTCCCCGTGGGCTCATCGGCCAAGATGAGCTCGGGGTCCGGAGCGAGGGCTCGGGCGATGGCCACCCGCTGCTGCTCGCCCCCCGAGAGCTGCCTTGGCTTGTGGGCTTTCCGGTTCTCCAACCCCAGCCGCGCGAGGAGCTCCTCGGCCCGCGCCCGCCGCGCCCGGGGCGGCACCCCGAGGAACACGAGCGGGAGCTCCACGTTTTCAACTGCCGTCAGGGTCGGAACGAGGTTGAACGTCTGGAACACGAACCCGATGTGCCGCCCCCGGAGCTCGGCGAGGTCGTTGGGACGAAGGCCCGTCACGTCCCGGCCGTCCCACAGGACTCGCCCGGCGGTGGGGCGGTCGAGGAGCCCGAGGAGGTGGAGGAGGGTCGACTTCCCCGACCCTGAGGGCCCCATGATCGCCAGGGACGCCCCCCGCTCCACGGTGAGGTCGATCCCCCGGAGGGCGGGGACGGCCACGTCCCCTAGCTTGTACACCTTCTCCACCCCCTCGAGGCGGATGAGGGGGCTTGTCATGGCCGCTTGTACGCGGTGAGGACCATCTCAAACGTGATCCGATCCCCTTCCCGGACGCGCATGAGGGGGAGGAAGTACACGGGGTCGCTCAGGGCGAACCCGATCTCGATCACCGTCCCCGACCGGTCGGCGGGGCGGAACTCTCCGTGGAGGCACTCCACCCCGGCGATGGGGGCCCGCTCCCGGGCGAGGAACGTCCCCCCGGGGAGGACGTAGGACTCCCCCACCCGGAGGGTCTCCCTGCGCCGGGAGAGGACGAGGAGGCTTGAGAGGTCCACCTGGGCCCCCGAGGCCTGGACGAACAGGGCCGACCCGAGGAACCCCAGGGTCCCGAGCTCCGCCGCCGTCCCCTCCGCGGCCACCCCAAGCTCGATCCGGTACAGCCCCCCGGGCTTCCCCTCCACGCGGAGGGAGAGCTCTTGGGGGGAGGAGAGGCTCCCGCTCGTGACCCGCCAGGTCATCGAGGTCACCCCCACGGGGAAGTCTTCGAGCGACCCCTGGCCGAGGCTCAGGCCGGCGGCGGCCACCACAAGCGCACATGCAATCCATTTGGACATCGCTGGTATCGCCTCCAAATGAGAATCCTACCGCTTCTCCGGGGACTGATCCACGTTCACGGTGACCCGCCCCCGGCGAAAGCCGACGAGCCCCCGCCGGAGGAGGAGCTGGGCTCCGACCCCGACGAGGAGGAGGTCCACGAACCGGTACACGACGTTGAACGCCACCGCCCCGCTCCAGGAGATTCCGAGAAGGGAGAAGATCGCGGCCCGCCCTCCATCCGTGACCCCGAACCCCCCGGGGGTGATCCAGAGGAAGGCGTTCACGAACAGGCTCAAGGTGAAGTAGAGGGAGAGCTGGGGGAACGTGAACAGGGTCCGCTGGGTGAAGTGGAAGAAGATTTGGGGCCGGATGTAGGACAGGAACACGGTGAGGAGCTGGAGGAAGAAGGAGAGAAGCGTGGGGCCCCGGTAGCGGGTGAACGCGCGGTGGATCTCGTCTTCCATCTCCGCCACGTGGCCGGCGGCCCGGAGGAGGCGGGTGTAGCGGGGGAGCTTGCGGGCGAGCCAGCCCAAGGGTCGGGAAAGCCAGCGGACCCGGCGGGCAAGAAGGACCAGGGCCAGGCCCAGGAGGAGGTAGAGGGACCCCAGGATGAGGCCGACCGCCCCCTTGTCGGCGAGGGAGACGCCGGGGGAGATGAGGGTGAAGAACGCCCCGATCGAGGCGAACGCCAGGACCGAGAACCCGGACAGCATCCGTTCCACGACCACCGTTCCCATGACCCGGGCCGTAGGCACCCCCTGGTCCCGGGCGATCCAGTACGCCCGGACCGGTTCGCCCCCGAGGTACATCGAGGGGGTGAGGTAGGTCACTGCGTACCCGGCGAGGAGGGGGGCGGCCGTTCGGTGCCACGGGGTGCGGATCCCCGCCCCCCGGAGGAGGGCGTACCAGCTCAGGGACCAGGTGACCATGGACAGGACGACGCTCAGGACGACGACGAGGAACCCCAAGGCCCCGATCCGGGTGATCTCGGCCAGCACCCGGGCCGGACCGCTCAAGTAGACGAGGAGGCCGAAGAGAGCGAGTCCCCCCCCGAGGAGGACCGCCGTCCCGGCCGTCCGGAGGACCCCCCACCCTCGGGCGCCCGTCACCGCGCCTCCAGGTGGCGGAGGAGGAGCGCGAGGGCGGCGTCGCAGGCCTGGCGGCGGACCTCGGCCCGCCCCCCGGGAAGGCGGTGCTCCTCCGCCCAGATCCCGTCCGGGGAGGCGAGGGCCACGTAGACGAGGCCCACGGGTTTCTCCGGGGTCCCCCCGCCCGGTCCGGCGATCCCCGTCGTGGCCAGGGCGTAGGTGGCCCCGAACCGCTCCCGGGCCCCGGCGGCCATGGCCCGGGCGCACTCGGGGGACACCGCCCCCCTCGTCCGGAGGACCTCCGGGGGGACGCCGAGGAGGTTCACCTTGGCCTGGTTGCTGTAGGCGACGACGCCCCCGAGGAAGTAGGCCGAGGACCCGGGGACGTCGGTGATCCGGCCGGCCAGGACCCCCCCCGTGCACGACTCGGCCACGGCCAGGGTCTCCCCCCGCGCCGTGAGGACCTTCCCCACCTGGACCTCGATCATCGCTCCAATCCCAACGCCCTTCCCAGCTCCTGGGCGATCTGGACGAGGTCCCCGCGGAGGAGGACCGTCGCCTCCCCGTCGTAGGGGGTGGGGTCGCGGTTGGCGAGGACGACCGGGATCCCCCGGGCGACCGCCTGGGGAACGAGGCCGGCCACCGGCCACACCGTGAGGGACGTCCCGAGGACGAGGAGGAGGTCCGCCTCCTCCACGGCGGCGACTGCCCGGGCGAAGTCCGGGGTGAGCTCCTCCCCGAACAGGACGACGTCCGGCTTGATGAGGCCCCCACAGGGGCAGAAGGGGATCCCGTGGGCCTCGGCCTGGTGGATGACCTCGGCGAGAGGGTAGGAGCCCCGGCAGGCGAGGCACGTCCCCGACCGGATGTGGCCGTGGACCTCAAGCACGGTTCGCGAGCCGGCGCGGGCGTGGAGGCCGTCGATGTTCTGGGTGATGACCCCCCGGAGGAGCCCCCGGGCCTCGAGCCCGGCGAGGAGGGTGTGAACAGGGTTGGGCTCCGCCTCTTCCATGTGGCGGAACCGCCACGTCCACAGGCTCCAGAAGGCCTCCGGGCTTCGGCGGAAGCTCTCGATGGACGCCACCTCGTCGGGGTCGGCGAGATCCCAAAGGCCCCCCGGGGAGCGGAAGTCGGGGATCCCGGACGGGGTGCTGACCCCGGCCCCGGTGAGGGCCCACCCGGAGCGGGAGTTCTCCAGGAGCCGTGCGGCGGCGGCAATCCCAGCCGAGGCGGCCATCGGCCCAAGTGTCCTTCCGAAGGCCCGTCCCTGCAACGGGTTTGCCGACCCCTAGTCCCCTCACTATCATTCCCGCCGCAGGAGGAGTGCGATGGCGGGTCACTCGAAGTGGGCGAACATCAAGCACCGCAAAGGAGCGCAGGACAAGAAGCGCTCCAGCCTCTTTTCGCGCCTGTCCCGGGAGCTCATCGTCTGCGCCCGCCAGGACCCCAACCCGGAGACGAACCCCACCCTTGCCGCGGCGATCGAGCGAGCTCGGGCGGCGAACATGCCCAAAGAGAACATCGAGCGGGCGATCAAGAAGGCCTCCGGAAATGTGGACGGGGTTCAGTACACCGAGGTGACCTACGAGGGCTACGGCCCCGGCGGGGTGGCGATCTACCTCCGGGCCCTCACGGACAACCGGAACCGCACCGCGGCCACGGTCCGGCACCTGTTTGAGATCCACGGGGGGAGCTTGGGGGGCGAGGGGAGCGTGGCCTGGCAGTTCGAGCGCCGGGGGGTGGTCGAGGTGGCCGAGCTCCCCCCGACTGCGGACCGGGAGTCCCTGGTGCTCCTCGCGGCCGAGGCCGGGGCTGAGGACTTCACCTACGACGAGGGGACCCTCACCTTCTACACCCCTCCCACGGCCGTGGCGGCGGTGCGGGACGCCCTCCAGGGGGCGGGGGTCGAGGTGACGAAGGCCGAGGTGGCCATGGTTCCCAAGACCACGGTTCGGGTGGAGGGGAAGGACGCCGAGCGGGTCCTCAAGCTCCTCGACGCCCTGGATGAGGAGGAAGACGTCCAGGAGGTCGTGGCGAACTTCGACATCCCGGATGAGGTGATGGCGCGGGTGGAAGGAGGCTAGATGAAAGGGCTGGCGGTCGTCGTGGCGCGGTGGTGGCGCTTGGGGTCGGGGGGCTGGGGCGGCAGGAGCCGAACCCGATCCCCCTCATCCACGGGATCGCGTCGTTGGCGGTTCCCGGGCTTGGGCAGTACCTGAACGGGGAGTACAGCAAGGCCCTCGTCCACTTCGGGGTGGCGGTGGGGATCGGGGTCGTCGGGGGGTACCTCGCGTGGGTCCTTCCCACCCCGGGCTTTTCCCTCTACTGGGGAGTGGGGCTCGCGTACACGGCGTGGGCCCTCTACTCCGGGTGGGACGCCTACACCGTGGCCCTGCGCCGGGAGGGGCTGAGCCTCAAGGTCTCCCCGACGGGGTTCGCCCTGAACTTCTAGGGGGTCCCGGCCGGGACGGGGGCGGGCCGGACGAGCCGGTAGCTCACCAGGCCGTGGTGGGTTAACTGGACAAGCCCCACGCTTTGACCTCGGTGTCCCGCTTGGACGATGGGTACCTTCCCCACCCACACTGGTTCCTCGAGGAAGCGGTGGTTGTGGCCGGAGATGATGAGGGCGCAGTGGGGGAGGGCCCGGGCGAGGGCCTCGAGCTTCCCGAAGTCGAGGTGGGCGAGGAGGACGAAGAGGTCGTGGGGAGGCGCCTGGGCCAGGGCTTCCTCGATCGCCGCGAGCGGATCCCGGAGCTCCCACCCCGGCCAGACGAGGGCGAGGTCCCACAGAACCCCGAGGAGGAGGACCCGCACCCCCTGGACCTCGAGGAGGGCCCACTCCCGGGTCGGGAGGGGACTCCGGAGGTTCGTCGCCAGGACCGGGAACGGGGCCGCGGCGACGAGCTCCCCGAGGACCGCCGGCCCGAGGTAGGTCTCGTGGTTCCCAAGGACCATCCCGTCGTACCCCAGTTCGACCATGGCCGCCAGGGTGGCCCGCGCCTCCCGGGCCCCGGTGAGGCGGTGGGTGTCCTCCCACGTGTCCCCGGCGTCGAGGACGAGGTCGGCCCCGGCGAGGAGGCCTGCAAACGGCAGGAGCCGCTCCGGGTAGGCGTGAAGGTCGTTCGTGAACGCGATCGTGATCTCCCACGCCAAACCCGAGACGGAGACGAGAAGCGCTAGAAGTAGAGCCCGCACCATAGGGTCAGTCCTCCTCGGCGGATGAGGGCCGCCGCCCACGTCTTGATCCCCCGCACCCGGATCCCGCACGCCTTCTCCCCGCCCAGGGCCCCGAAGAGGGAGAGCTTGGGAGAGGCCTGGAGCTCCCAGACAACGTTCATCCCTGAGCTCCCTCCCACGAGGGCGAGCCAGGCCGGGGCGATCGCCCGCCCCAGGGCGAGGCGCAGGGGTGGGGCCTCGGCCCAGGCGAACCACGGGCCCCGGAGGAGGCGGATCCTCCCCCCTACCCGAGGCTCACTGGCTCCGACGACGATCTGAACGGGCCCGGCGGGGAGGAGGGCCCACGGCTCGGGCCCAAGCGCAAGGGCTCCTCCCCCGGCCATCGCGAGGGGTACGGTCCCGAGTGCCCACAGGAACGCCCCGACCTCCACGGGGGGAATCGTACCCCGAGTGGACCGAGGCTGGGAGGAGGCCCACAATGGGGCGATGCTCGAGCGGGTGCGGGAGGCGATCCGCCGGTACGGGCTCCTCGATCGGGGGGACCGGGTCGTGGTTGCGGTCTCGGGAGGGGCGGACTCGACCGCCCTCCTCCACGCCCTCATCCGCCTCCGGGAGGAGCTCGGGATCGAGCTCGTCGTGGCCCACCTCGACCACGGGATCCGGCCCGAGAGCGCAGACGACCTCGCCTTCGTGCGGGCGGAGGCGGGGCGGCTGGGGCTCCCGTTCGTCGGGGAGCGGGTGGATGTCCCGGCCCTTGCCCGGGAGCGGGGGTTCAACCTCGAGGAGGCGGCCCGCCTCGCCCGGCGGGGGTTCCTCGAGCGGGTGGCCCGGGAAGCTGGGGGGGCGAAGATCGCCCTCGGCCACACCCGGACCGACCTCGCCGAGACGGTCCTCCTCCACCTCCTCCGGGGGGCGGGGCCCCGGGGCCTCCGGGGGATCCTCCCCTCCTCCCCCCCCTACGTCCGGCCCCTGATCCTCGTCTCCCGGGAGGAGGCGCGGGCCTTCTGCCAGAGGGAGGGGATCCCGTTTCGCGACGACCCGACGAACGAGGACCGGCGGCTCCTCCGGAACGCGGTCCGGCTCGAGGTTCTCCCGCTCCTCTCCCGGCTCCAGCCCCGGGCCGAGGAGGCCCTCGCCCGGGCGGGGGGGCTCCTCGCGGAGGCGGAAGAGGCCCTCCGCTGGACCGCCGACCTCGTCCTCGCCGAGGTCTTCCGGCCCGAGGGCCTGGACCTTGGGCTCCTGCGGGGCCTTCCCCGGCCCGTCCAGGCCGTCGCCCTCCGCCGGGCGGCCGAAGCGGCGGGGGCATCCCTCGAGGAGCGGCACGTGGCCGCGATCCTGGAAGCCGTCGACGAGGGCCGGGGCGAGGTCCACCTCCCGGGCGGGCTCTCCGCCCGGGTCGGAAGCGGGGTCCTCGCTCTCGGTTCGCAGGTTCTACCTTCCTTTGGAGACCGAGTGTGGGAGCTTCCCCCGGTGGGGGAGCTCGCGATCCCCGAGCTTGGGTGGGCGTTTCGTCTGGCGAGGGTTCCCCGTCCGGAGAGCCTCGTCCCGCCGAGCCCCCATGTGGCCTATCTCGACCCGGGGCGACTCGAACTTCCCCTGCGGGTCCGGGCTCCCCGGCCCGGGGATCGGGTCCGGCCCCTGGGGATGGAGGGGAGGAAGCGGGTTCGGGACCTCCTCCTCGAGGCAGGGGTTCCCCGCTGGGAGCGGGTGAGGTGGCCCCTCGTCCTCGACGGCCGGGGGATCGCCTGGGTGGTGGGGGTCCGGACGAGCGAGGATCATCGGGTGATGCCCGGGGCGGCGGAGGTCCTCCGGGTGGAGGCGCGGCGGCTGTGATCACGCTTCTCGTCTTTGCGGGGACGATCCTCGTCCTGGTCGGGGTTCACGAGGGGGGCCACTTCCTCGCGGCCAAGGCCCTCGGGATCGCGGTCGAGGAGTTCGCCCTCGGCTTTGGTCCGGCGATCTGGACAAGGAGGCGGGGGGAGACCCGGTACAGCGTCCGGGCGTTCCCCTTGGGGGGCTTCGTCCGCCTGGCCGGAGAGTCCGCGCCGGCCGAGGGGGTCCCCGGGGAGCGGACGTACTACGGGGCCACGGCCTGGAAGCGGTTCGTCCTCTCCCTCGCTGGTCCCGCGGCGAACGCCCTCCTTGCGGTGGTCGTCGTCGTGGGCGCGGTCCTGGGTCTCGGGCTCCCGCGGCCCCAGGTGGCGGGGCTCGTCCCAGGAAGGCCGGCCGCGGAGGCCCTCGCGGTGGGGGACGTCGTCCTCGCCGTGGGGGGCCAGTCCGCCTGGGCCACGGGGGACGTCGGGGCGGCGATCCGGGCCATCGCCCCTGATCCGGTCTCGTTTCGAATCCGCCGGGGCGGGGAGGAGCTGGAGGTGATCGTCCGCCCCCTCTACGACCCCGCGGAGGGCCGCTACCTCGTCGGGGCCTACTTCCTCCCCCAAATCCTCCTCCCCGAGCTTCAGGGCGTCGAGCCCGGTGGGGGCTGGTCCCGGCTGGGGTACCTCCCCGGTGACCGGATTGTGGAGGCCTGCGGGGAGGAGGTCCGGTCGTTCCTCGACCTCTACGTCCGGTGGGAGGCGGGGTGCCGGGAGGCCCTCGTCGCCCGGGCTGGGGAGCGGCGCGTCTTCCCCCTCCCCGACTCCCTCCAGGGCTTGGCGGGCGACGCCTCGTTCCGGGCCACTCCCCCGATCTACGAGAGGCCTCCCGCGGGGGAGGGGATCGCCCTGTCGTTCGGGGAGCTCGGCCGGGCGGTGGCGGGGTTTGTGGCCACGATCCGCGGGCTTCTCACCCGGTCGGTCCCGCCGGGCGAGGCGGTGAGCGGTCCGGTGGGGATCGCCTTCCTTCTCGGGCAGGGGGTCCAGGCCGGCCCGCTGGCCTTTCTTCTCCTCGTGGCCCTGATCAGCCTGAACCTTGCCCTCTTCAACCTGATCCCGTTTCCGGCCCTCGACGGCTCCCGGATGGCGTTCGCCCTCTACGAGATGGCCGCCCGGCGGAGGGTCTCCCCGCGGGTCGAGATGGCCGTCCACGCCGCGGGGTTCGCGATCCTCCTCGGGGTCCTCCTCCTCATCACCCTCCAGGACCTCCGCCGCCTGTTTGGCTAAAAGGGCTTAGGCCAGTTTGCGGACCCGGACCTCGATTGGGGGCTCGTCCCGGAGAAGATCGAGGAGCTTCCCAGGGTCCGTGCTCCCGTAGTGGTAGGGGTAGAGGACCTTGGGCCCAAGCGCCCGGGCGAGGTCGGCGACCATCTCCGGGGTCATCGTGGAGGGGAGGTTCATGGGGAGGAAGGCGACCTCCACGTCCCGGAGGGCCTTGAGCTCGGGCACGTTCTCCGTGTCCCCGGCCACGAGGACCCGGATGCCCCCGAACGTGAGGACGTAGCCGTTCTCCCTCCCCCGGGGGTGGTAGGGCTCCCCGGTCTCCCGCTTGTGGAGGACGTTGTAGGCCGGGACGGCTTCGATCCTCACCCCGAGGAGGGTCGCCGACTCCCCGTTCCGAAGGACGAGGCATTGGTCCAAAACTTCCGCGCACGCGGGGGGGCCGACGACGACCGTCTCCGGGCCCGGATCGCCCCAAGGGCCGCGGGGTCGAGGTGGTCCCGGTGCTCGTGGGTGAGGAGGACGAGGTCCGCCTTCGGAAGCCGGCTGTAGTCGGCCACCCGGCTGAAGGGATCGACGTAGATCCGCCTTCCGGCAAACGTGAAGAGGAGGGAGCCGTGCCCGAGGGACGTGATCGCGAGCTCCCCCTGGGCGGTCTCGAATACGTCCGTCTCGAACGCCTGTTCCATGGGCGGGGGAGTCTACGCCTCGGGAGCGCCCGGCGCTACAATCCCCGGCTCTCGGCCGGGGTGCCGGGGGGAAGGAGAGGTTCGTGAAGTCCCTTGCTTGGGTGTTTCGGTACGCGCGGAAGTACAAGCTGGCCCTGCTCCTCACCGTCCTCAGCATGCTCGCCCTGGTGGGGATCCAGCTCGTGGCCCCGTGGCTCGTTCGGACGATGATCGCCGCCGTCACCGCCCCCGACGCGGGGACGGAGGCCCTTCCGATTGTGGCTCGCCTGGCCCTCGCGGCACTGGGGATCTACGTCCTTCGGGCGGGGATGCAGTTCGTCCGCTCCTACGCCGCCCACGTGGCCGGCTGGCACGTGGTGGCCGACGTCCGGAACGACGTCTACCGGCACCTCCAGCGGCTCTCGCTCCGGTTCTACGCGGATAAGCAGACGGGCCAGCTCATGTCCCGCACCGTGAACGACTCGGATCTCCTTGAGCAGCTTGTGGCCCACGCCATCCCCGACGTCTTCGTGAACGTCCTCCTGCTCGTCGGGGTCACCGCGGTCCTCGTCCGGATGAGCTGGCAGCTCGCGCTGCTCTCGATGATCCCGATCCCGTTCATCGTGCTGGCGATGCAGGGCTTCGCCCGCTACGTCCGGCCGGCGTTCCGGAAGCGGCAGGCCGAGCTAGGGGAGCTCAACGCGGCCTTGAACGACAACTTCTCCGGGATTCGGGAGATCCAGGCCTTCACCCGGGAGGAGGCCGAGGCCAGCCGGATCTGGACGCGGATCGTCCGCTACCGGGACTCCCTCCTCCGGGCCCTGCGCCTCATGGCCGTGTTTCACCCCTCGGTCGAGCTGGCCTCGGCCCTCGGGACGATCGTCCTCATCTACTTCGGGGGGAGGCTCGTCCTGGAGAAGACCCTGCCCGTGGCCGACCTCGTGGCCTACTTCCTGTACCTTGAGCTCCTCTACCAGCCCGTGCGGGCCCTGAGCGGAGTCTGGGAGAGCGTCCAGCAGTCGATGGCCGGGGCGGAGCGGATCGAAGAGCTCCTTGCCCAGGAGCCCGACGTGGTCGAGAAGCCCGGGGCGATCGAGTTCCCCGGCCGGGCCCGGGGGGAGATCCGGTTCGAGGACGTGAGCTTCGCTTACCGGCCGGGCGAGCCGGTACTTGAAGGGATCAACCTCGAGATCGCGCCGGGGTCGATGGTGGCCCTGGTCGGGCCCACGGGGGTGGGGAAGACGACCCTCGCCATGCTCATCCCCCGGTTCTACGACGTGGGGGCGGGGCGGATCACCCTCGACGGCTACGACATCCGGGATCTCACGCTCCAAAGCCTCCGCCGCCAGGTGAGCATTGTGCTCCAGGACGTGTTCCTCTTTCACGGCACAGTGCGGGAGAACATCCTCTTTGGCCGGCCCGAGGCAAGCGAGGCGGAGATGATCGAGGCCGCCAAGGTCGCCAACGCCCACGAGTTCATCGTCGAGCTTCCCCAGGGGTACGACACCGTGATCGGGGAGCGGGGGGTGAAGCTCTCGGGCGGGCAGCGGCAGCGGCTGGCCATCGCCCGGGCGGTCCTCAAGGACGCCCCGATCCTCATCCTGGATGAGGCGACCTCGGCCGTGGACACCCACACCGAGCTCCTCATCCAGCAGGCCCTCGAGCGGCTGATGGCGGGGCGGACGACGATCGTGATTGCCCACCGGCTGTCCACGGTCCGGCGGGCAGACAAGATCGTGGTCCTGGACGAGGGGCGGATCGTGGAGGAGGGGAACCACGAGGGTCTCCTCGCCCGGGATGGGCTCTACCGCCGGCTGTGCCGGGTCCAGGTGGACGGGGAGCTCGCGCCGGCCCTGAGCGAAACGGGCGTGGGCTAGTTGAGCTTGCTGGTTGTCAGACTCCCTACCAGGGCGGTGAGAGAGGGTGGCCGGGAAGGCGCTTCTCGTGAAGAAGCCTGCGGGACCTCGTGTGGCACTCCGAGCCCGCGGTGCGGTTCTCTAGGGAGAACGGGGGGGCCGGAGCACGTGCTCTGGCAGTCCTGCAGGCCTTGATGTTGAGGACGACAGCGAGAGCGGGCAGGTGGGTCCCACCCGCTCTCGCTTCCTTGAGTCATTACCTACCCTAAGGGCGGCATGGGGGCGTGCCCGACCCGCCGCAGCACGGAGCCATATCCGTGCAGTCATCCGTGGCGCACAGGGGGTTGTAGATCACTTGGATTGCGGGCCCAACCCCGTTTGGCCCTCCGCCGCTCAGGGCTACAACGAGGTCCAGAATCCCGTCCCCATTGAAGTCCCCGGCGGCGATACTGATAGGCTGGCGACCTACGGGGATACTCCGTTCAAGCTTGAATCTTCCCGCACCCTGGTTCATGACCAGTGACACCACATCGCCGCCGTACTGGGCCACGGCAAAGTCCATCCTACCGTCGCGGTTTAGATCGACGGGGATGACGAAAACCGGCTCCTGATCTAGCTTGACACGAGACGCTACCTCGAAGCTCCAGCAACCCATATTGCGGAGGGCGATGAGCCCGCCGAACGCTGGGTCGACCACGGCCACGTCCACCCGGCCGTCGTTGTCAAAGTCTGTGATGGCAATGCTGCGGAGTGCGACCGCAACAGGCAGCGCAACTTTGAAGACGAAGGCGCCGCCACAGGTGTTCTCGAAGAAGAGGAGACTCGTCCCGCTGGCTACCACAATGTCAAGATCGCCATCTCGATCAAAGTCTGCGGTGGCAAGGAACGTCGGTTGGCCTGCTACCGCGTGCCCTTTGAGGCTGACCGGAGAAATCTTTCCTGTTGGAAAGTGGATTGTCAGGCCTACTGGGTCAAGCACGGCTACGTCGAGTGCCCCATCGCTATTGAAGTCCCCGGCGATGGTGTGGATAGCTGTGATCAAGGGAAGCGTGGTTAGGTTGGCACTCGTATCCGTGACTTTGAACGATGTCCAGGCGGGGGTGTACTGGGTGATCGCAACGATCTTCTTCTCGTAAGGTCCGACGCCAGATCCAAAGAGTCCCCACGCGAGGGCAGTTGGGGAGTCGCCGAGGGCGAATGTCTTGGGTGTAGACCACGACACAGGGCAGGTTTTCCGGCATTCCCGGTCTGTGGGGTTGAGTCCGACAACGATCATGTTGCAGGAGTGACAGGCGACGGCGAAGTCGTCGAACCCATCCCCGTTGAAATCCCAAGCGATCACATACGCTGGCTTGACGCAGTCCCAGTTGAGATCCTGGATCATCCCCACCTGGGCAACTGCCCCGACGGCTAGCACTGCTGTTCCAATGGCGTACCACCACAACCGTTTCATAGTCACCTCCGTATCGCTCAGCTGTCGGCCGCGTTCCGTCCCCGGGTTACCTACCTCACCTGACGTCTTCTTTCTCTGGTCTATGATTCCCTCCTTATGCCTCCTTATGTCATGGCTAACGCATGATGAGCCAATGCAAGAGCAACACAGCTGTTGCTCCAGTAACGAGACCAAGTAGAAATTTTGTCCAACAGCTTGGGCAAGGTCCGCAACCGCGACAGTCATAGCAAATGGAGGTAATTGTCAACTGGTCGCAGTACCTATCGAGTTCAAGGCGGAGGATGCCCGCCGAGGGAAGATCCGTCAGCCGGACCCACCACGATCCCGTTCTCGGAGGGGCTATCGAACGCACAACAGACCCGTCAACCGAGAAGGTGATCTTGCCGGTGGTTGAGGGGCTTTCGAACAGGAAAATGAGGGATCGGCCCTGGATCAACTTGAGGCTGAGTTCAAGAGAACTGGGAGGTGCGGTCTGTGCCGGGAACAGGGTGAGACCGGATCCTGACAGCACGGCAAGCCCAGTGGTACACCCCGCGTTCCAGTCCAGCCAACACCACCCATCGAGCTTAGGCGTCCGTGTCCCTACGGTCAGGGTGGTTGCGTAACCGAGGCTTGTGCCCCAGGAGAAGATGACCGCGAGCGTAGCCAAGAGGATGCGGCCTCGATCCAGTCGCGTTTGGGGGAATTGGGAGTTCACGGTCTCCTCCAGCGGACTAGATGCAAGATTCCGTTCTGGTCAAGTGCCAGGAGCTCGACGTGGCCATCGCCGTCCACGTCTGCTGCTGCGAGTCTAACTAGAGTAAGAGGCTCCGAGCTGCGAGCGATCTCAGCCTGGTAGCCGCCGGCGTCCGTGAGAAAGATCTCACCGGTATTGTGACTGTAGTACACAGTCTCAGTCACCCCATCGCCGGTTAGGTCGGTGCAGAGGAAGGGCTGGGAGGGAACCGGCCCCAAGGCCCAGAGATTGGGGGTAGTTTTCCACTCGATGACCTGTCCCGCCGCACTGAAGCTCCAGACTAGAGGTTGTTGGCGAACTGCCCAGACCAGTTCAAGGCCTGGATGCTCGTTGAGTTGGTCAGTCCAGACGTCGTCCGCACCAGCGGGGACGCCGATCGCAACGGGGGAAACAAAGGCAAACGGGCCTGAGGATACGTACAGAAGAGCCCGCCGAGCGGTCCAGCTAACGGCAACGATATCCGGTAGGCTACACCCGGCGAAGTTCCCCACTAGTACCCTGTCCGGAGTGAACGCGAGGTCAAGTTTACCAAGCTGAGTAAACCGTCCATCTCCAGAGCCCTTGAAGAGTCTGAGGTGCCTCTCTCCGCGGGCGATGCCCACCAGGTCTGCGATTCCATCGCTGTCAAGATCCCCGGCAGCAATGTCAACAAGACCTCGGCCGCTGTCGAGGTCAACGGCTTGCCAGGATGCTTCAGGGGCACTAAGACGAGGCTCCGGGTTAGGAAGGGGCTTCGCTGCGGGCGCCGGGACCTCTTGGCTGGCTAGGCTGTGTGTCACGGGCGCCTGTGCCACCTCGCCAACTTGGGGCGCAGCACTTGTCGGGAGCTGGCCAGAAGCGACCGAGGCAGCGGGTCCAATGTTCACGGTGATGGGGACGACGGGGACGGGTGTTCCTCGAACGGCCACCTGATAGAGCCCCAGGCTGATCTCCCCAGCGCCTGTCTCGAGGCTAGGGGTGACCGTGTAGTGACCCGGTGTGCCGAAGATTACCGTCACCGCTGGTCCCCGCAGGGAGAAGCTGGAGGGCCCGTCAAAGCGCCAAAGGACCGGAAGCTCGGCCGGCTCTGCGCCGATGCGCACACCGAAATGCGCTGGCTCGCCAACTTCTGCCTCGCTGGGGACCAACACGTCGGTCGGCCCCAGCTCTACCCTTTTGGGGGTTCACCGGCCTGAGGTTCACCACACTCCCCCGGCGTTCCGCCCGGACAACAGGGCGCCGCCCGCGTCTGTCCCGGCTGACAACCGTTGCAGAGCACACAACAGATGGGGTTATAGACAACGCTGGCCGGCACCGGTACTCCCTGGCCGGGGAAACCATTGTGGATGACGGCTAGGTCGGGAACACCGTTGTTATCGAAATCTCCGCTTGCGAGACCGATCGGACGCGACCCTGCAGCAAACTGGAACGTGCGACACAGGTTGAAGGTCATGATGTCTGCGAAGATCGTGCAAGCAGGGCAGTTGGCTACCTGAGTTCCCGTGATCGGCCCAACGGAAGTGATCGCCCCACTGTAGATGCTGACGCGGTCAAGGTCCTTCTGGGCGACCGCGATGTCTAGGATTCCATCGCGGTTGGCATCGAAGACGTGAACGAAGTAGGCCTTCTCTGATTTGATGCGAACCACTTTGAAAGTCCAACACCCGGTGTTCCAGAGCACGCTCACCGCGCCTAGGTCTGGATCCGTCGCAACAAGATCAGGGTCTCCGTCGCGATCGAAATCGGCCACTGCTAGAGAGGTAACGGTCTGGCCCACAAGGACAGAAGGCAATCCGGTGTTGAACTCTCCGGCCCCGTTTCCGCAGAGGAACTTGACGTTTCCCCCAGTTGCAACGGCGATGTCCATGTTTCCGTCGCGATCAAAGTCCGCCGCTGCCAAGAAGCGAGCCCCTGGCACGGGGAGGAAGACCGGCTGCCCCATGGCCGCCGGGGCTACGGGCGCCTGGGCTGACAAGGCGGAGTACAGAGGTGGGAGGGCGCCTGCGGGAGATAGGTAGACGAAGACCCCCCCGCCGCTGGTGAGAGGGTCGGCAATAGCGATGTCCGGGCGGCCGTCCTTGTTGAAATCCGCGAGAACCACGTGGGCTGGGTAGACTGGCGGGGGGTTGCCCGGCAGTTGGAAAAGGACGGCTGCGCCCCCGGAGATGCTCCAGGAAACCCAGGGCCCGGTTGGTGGGGTGCCGCTCAGGGGGGTAATGCGGACGATACCAGGCGTGTATTGGGTTACGACCACGAGGTGGGGAAAGATGTCGTGAAAGACGAGTGGGCGTGATGGGGGCACAGCATCGAGAAACCAGCCCGTGGCCAGGGCCAGTGGGGCATCTCCCTGCCCTGCGTAGAGGAGAGGCCAGGCCAGTCCATTGGCGAAGGCGGCGCACTCCTTTCCGCTCCTGGCAAGGTTCGGCACCACCAAGACCTGGTTGCAGGAGTGGCAAGCGATGGCGAGGTCCACCCACCCATCCCGGTCGAAGTCCTCGGCTACGATGTAGACTGGCCGAATGCAGTTGAGTTGGAGGTTTTGAACCTGACTCAGCGCGCTCGCCCAGAGAAGTGTCGCCAGACTTCCCAGCGCTACTGTTCTCGCTCTCATCGAACCTCCCTCCTTAACCTATAAGGAGTTATGACGGACGTAGGATAGCGAGGAGCGGTACGGATGTCAGTTACTTTTGTTACGCTCGCGACGATGTGGCGGTTGCGGGTGCCCGCCCCTTGCCGGGGCTCTTCTGTTGAGTGGGGGTTGGACATTTGCCTACGCGCCAGGTGCTGGCACCCGTCCCAGAAGGGAATGAGGAGTCATCCAGGCCGGTGCCCAGGACTTGACCTCATGTGTCAACGTTGTTATAGTGATTTTATGGCGGGGGGCGGCCGGGTTGCGAAGGCCGGACCCCCCGCGGTTTGGGCGGTGCTTACAGCCTTGTGCGGGAGGAGGGGGTGTGAGATGAAGAGGATGACGGTTGGGGCAATCCTTGGGGTCCTGGTTCCGGTGGCCTGCTGGGCCCAAACACCGCTCCAGGCTCCTGAGGGCGCGCTTGCTTTCCCGACGTCGGCGGCTGGGATCAGCGCGTGGGTAAAGGTGGACCGGGCGATCCGCATTGACGAAACGCTGAGCAAGGTCTTCCACCGGATTGAGGACGTGAGCGGAACTCACATCCTTGGGACGGTAAAGGTAGAGAACTTCGTGGCCACGGTCTACCCCCACGTATACGTGGATACGGAGGGTTGGATCGTGGCGTTCTTCCTCGCTTCGGAGCCGACAGCCTGGATCATGCACTGGCAGGGGGACCACAACAACCCTGTTCCGAGCATTCGGACCACTCTGGAAGAAGCCCTCGAGAGGGCGGCTGGGGCGGCGCGGGTGTCGCTCCCCAAGGCGTCGTTCTACGACTTCCGCCACCCTCAGGCCAACAGCATGTTGATTCTTCTCAACGTCCTTTCTGCGCCAGCTACCAAGGTGATGTATTTGAAGCTCCCGCCTGCGTATACCCCCTACGTGGCCTCTTACTATCACTACGGCTGCAACTATGGGACGTACCGTGGCTTCGAGTCAACTTTCAGCTTGGATACTTCGGTAATGAGTAAGCTCCGGGCGGGGAATGCTCTTAACAGCCAAGCAAAGGACATTCCCGCCCGTGACTTTGTCGTCAATAAGCTGTATGAGTTGGGGATCGCTCTGTCTATGTGGGACGGGGACAATGGTTCTGCAGGACTCGCGTTCGTCCTTGTATACCGAGCGCCCTAGATGCGGAGGCCGCGATGGATAGGACGCTACTTGTTGTCCTTGGCCTTGCGGTGGTGGTCCTCGCGGTTGTGTTTCTCCGGCCAGCTCCAAGTCCAGCACCGACGCCGCCTCCAGATGGACCTGTTGCCCCCCTTCCGGAGTGGCGCGATTGGGACGCTGCGTCTACGTTCAAGCTTGCGAAACCTGAGCTGAACGTGCGCGCTAAGGGGATCACCGACCCATTTAGAAGCCATACCGATGCGGCAGCCGTTGTGAGCCTCGCGCCCGCCGGAGTGAGCACCGCGGTGCAGCCGATCACCCAGGTCGTGGTCTCTCATGCTGACGCCGTCACGTGGACGGCCCTGCAAGGAGCAGAGACTGCCACTCAGGCGGCTCCGCTCGGTGCGGTGTTCCGCAGCCACGCGGATGCCGCGCTCCTTGTCGAGCTTGGTGAGGTTCGCGTCCCTACTCTCGTTCGAAGCCTGGGGACAGTGTTCGTGAGCCATGCCGATGTAGTATCGTCAGCCGGCCTGGTGAAACCGTAGCGAGCCTGAAGGGAGCGTAGGGGGCGAGCCTCCGTTTCACAGCGCGGGGTGGATGGCTTGTGCTCTCTCTATAGAGAAGATCGCTTGTCCGCCAGGGAGGCTGGCCCACTTGCCTGAGATAAGGACGAGGGGGAGGCCACGGAAGCGGGCCCGAACCTCCCACCGGTCCCCCAGGTACTCGGCGCTCTCGACCTCGGCAGTGAAGGGGCCCTCGCCGATCTTGGCCCACTCCGGGCGGAAGAAGAGGAGGACCTCGTCCCCCTCGCGGGCCTCCCCCCGCTCGGCGGGGATCCGCTCGCCGGCGACCTCGACGCCGGCGCGGTCCCCGTCCACGGAGACCACCCGGCCCGGCCAGAGGTTCGCCCGGCCGAGGAAGCTGGCCACGAATGGGGTCTGGGGCCGGTGGTAGAGCTCCGCGGGCGGAGCAATCTGCTCCAACCTCCCTTCGCGCATCACCGCCACCCGGTCGGCGAGGGCGAGGGCCTCCTCCTGGTCGTGGGTGACGTAGAGGGCGGTCATCCCCAGCCGCTTGAGGAGCGCCCGGAGCTCGCCCCGGAGCTCCTTCCGGAGGGCGGCGTCGAGGGCGGAGAGGGGCTCGTCGAGGAGGAGGACCTCGGGCGCGGGGGCGAGGGCCCGGGCGAGGGCCACCCGCTGCTGCTGCCCGGCCGAGAGCTCGTGGGGCTTCCGTCGCTCGTACCCGGAAAGGCCGACGAGCTCGAGAATCTGCCTCACGCGCTTCCTCCGGTCGGCCCCGCGCAGGCCGTAGGCGACGTTCCCGGCGACCGAGAGGTGGGGGAAGAGGGCGTAGCTTTGGAACACAAGCCCCACCCCCCGCCGCTCGGGGGGCCAGGGGGTGGCGTCCCGGCCCCCCAGGAGGACCCGCCCGGCGTCGGGCTTCTCCAGGCCCGCCACGATCCGCAAGACGGTCGTCTTCCCGCACCCCGAGGGCCCCAGGAGGGCGAGGAGCTCCCCCTGCGGCACGGTCAGGGAGAAGTCGGCGACGGCGGTCACGCCCCCGAATCGTTTCCAGAGCCCGACGAGCTCAAGCACGGGTCCTCCCCAGCCACCGGGACCCGGCCCAGTCCCACCCCCAGGCGACGAGGGCGGTGACGGCCATGAGGAGGGTGGCCATCGCCGAGGCGGCCCCGAAGTCCCGGCTCGCAAGGAAGCTGTAGATCGCCATCGGCATCGTCATCACCCCCGGCCCGGAGAGCATCGCCACCGCGGTCATCTCCCCCAGGGAGAGGGCGAAGGCGAACGCCCCGGCGGCGAGGACTCCCCGCCCGAGGAGGGGGAGGGTCACGGTTCGGAACGCCCGCAGGGGACCGGCCCCGAGGGTCCGCGCCGCCTCGACGAGGGCGGGGTCCAGGCCCTCCCACAGGGGGCGGATCGCCCGGACGACGAACGGGTAGACGATGAGCGTGTGGGCGACGACGATCGCCCACTCCCCCCCGAGGGCGGACAGGGGCGGCCGGCGAAAGGCGAGGAGGAGGGCGAGGCCAAGGACCACGGACGACACGGCCAGGGGGGCCATGAGGAGGGTCTCCAGGAGCCGCGACCGGATCCGGCGGAGGACGGCGGCCACGGAGAGGCCGAGGAGGAGGGCGAGGGCCGTCGCCCCGGCCGCGACGAGGAGGCTCGTCCGCACCGCCCCCCACGGGGACGACTCGAGGAACGGGTTCCAGGCCGGGGAGACGATCATCCGGTACCAGTGGAGGGTGGGGGGGGCCCCGCCGGGGGCGGGGTGGAGGAACGAGTCGGCGACGATCGCCCCGATCGGGCCGAGGAACACGAGGGCTGCCGGGAGGAGGTAGAGGAGCCACAGGGCCCGGATCGGCCGCTTCCGGGAGAAGAGGGGGAGCCGGGGGACCGGCCGCCCCCCCCGCTGGGGGACAGCCAATCCTCCCCCCGCCCGGAGGTGGAGGTAGGTGAGGGCAAGGGACAGGACGAGGGTGACCATGGCCAGGGCCGCCGCCCGGGGGAAGTCCACGAGCACCCCCCGGGCGTAGAGGTACACCCCCACCTCCACCGTGGCGTACCGCGCTCCCCCGAGGGCCAGCGGGATCGAGAACGAAAGCGTGCACAGGACGAACACGAGGGCGAGGGCGGAGAGGACGGAGGGGAGGAGGAGGGGAAGCGTCACCGTGAGGAACGTCCGGAGGGGCCCCGCCCCGAGGGTCCGCGCCGCCTCGGGGAGGGACGGGTCCGCCCCCTCCCAGGAGGCGTTCACGAACCGCGCCACCACCGGCGCGTTGTAGAACGCGTGGGCGAGGACCACCGCCCACAGGGTGTAGAGGACCCGGATCGGGGGCTCCCGGAGGCCCAATAGGTCCATCAGAAAGCGGTTGAGGTACCCCGAGCGGCCGAAGAAGAGGACGAACCCCAGCGCCACCGTGATCGAGGGGAGGACGAACGGGACGATGGTGACCGACCGGAGGAGCGTCCGGCCGGGGAAGCGGTACCGGGTGAGGAACCACCCCAAGGGGAATCCCAGGACCAGGGCGAGGAGGGCGGACAGGGCGGCCTGCCCGAGGGTGAAGAGGAGGAGCCGCCGGACGTAGGGGTCGGAGAGAAGCCCGAGGACCCGCTCCCCGGTCAGCCGCCCGTCCCTCTCGAGCCCCAGGCGGAGGACGTCGAGAAGGGGCCAGAAGAAGGCGAGCCCCAAGAAGAGAAGGGGCAGGAGGGCCAGCGCCCACCCTGCCCCCACTCGGAACTTCGCTACTCGCCCAGGATCCGCTGCCACCGGGTGATCCACTCCTCCAGGTGCTCCGCGGCGTAGCTGGGTGGGACGAACACCGGTTGCTTGGGGAGGACGGCGAGGCGGGCGAAGTCCGGCGGGAGCGGAACGTCCGTCCGCGCGGGGAACATCCACTGGGAGGTGGGGAGGAGGGCCTGGATCTCCGGGGAGAGGACGAGGTTGAGGAACGCGTGGGCGAGCTCCCGGTTGGCGCTCGTCCGGACGATCCCCATCCCCTCCAGGAGCCGGTACCCCTCTCCATCGGGGGTCACCACCCGGTACTTCTCCTCCCCGGAGGTGAGGTAGGCGTAGGCGGCATCGGTGGAGTAGGAGAGGACGATCGGGGCCTCCCCGGCCTCGAACATGGCGAACGCCTCGCTCCAGCCCCGGGTGATCGTGAGGGTGTTGGGGAGGAACGCCCTCCAGAACGCGGGCCAGTCCTCGCCAAAGCGGGCCACGGTCCAGAGGAGGAAGGCGAGGCCCGTGGATGAGGTCCGCGGGTCCTGGAGGATGACCTTCCGCCGGAGCTCGGGCCGGAGGAGGTCGGCGAACGTCGTTGGGACGAGGTCCTCGGGGAGCTCCCGGTGGACGACGAAGGTGACGTAGCCGTGGTCGAACGGGACGACGTGGCCCGTGGGGTCGAACCACAAGTCCTCAGGGACGAAGGCGAGGTTGGGGATGAGGGTGGGATCGTAGGGCTGGAACGCGCCCTCCTTCAGGGCGCGGGGGAGGTCGGTCGCCGAGATCCCCAGGAACACGTCGGCGTCCGTCCTTCCGGTGGCGAGCTCGGCGAGGAGGCGGGAGAGCATCTCCGCCCCCCCGGCCGGGGCGACCCACACGAGGTCCACCCCGGGAAAGCGGTCCTCGAACGCCCGCTCGATTGCCGCGGCCGGCCCGTAGCGGACGAACGAGCGGTAGGTGTAGACGATGAACTTCTCCGCTCCAACGGCCGCGCAGGCCAGGGCCGCGGCCGCGAGGATACCGATCATGTACTTCATGGGACGCCTCCTTGGGGCCTGGGTGAGGTTTGCCCCCTGGGGCAGGCGGATACAGGGACAAGGCCCAGGGGTACCCTGGGCCTGGGACTGCGCTTCCCGGGTAACCTTCCCTCCGCTGGCATGACCCAGATCAGGTTCTGGGGTCGAGGCGCTGGGCCTCCTCTCAGCCCCGCAGGGCTCCCCCAGTTACCCCACGGCGATTCTAGGGGGAGGCCCCTCGGCCGTCCACCGGTGCCCCGGCCTGGCGTTGACGCCTTCCCCGGGACGGGCTACTGTCCACGCGGGAGGTGGTCCGGATGGAGAAGCTGTCGCTTGCGCTCCGGGTCCGAGCCGACGAGGAGGGGCTCTGGCTTGAGGACGATGGGCGGAGGCTCCCGCTTCCGGTGTCCTTCTGGCACGCCCTGGCCGACGCCCTGCGGGAGGCGGGGCAGCCGGAGCTCGCCGGGCGGCTGGAGCGGGCGATCCGCGACGCCCAGGAGCGGCTCGTCCGCGCCGATGAGAAGTTCCGGTGCATGGCGGGGGCCTACTCCCCGGAGGAGGCCCGCCGCTGCCAGGCCCTCCTCGAAGAGGACCTCAAAAGTGGGTGAACCCCCGCCCCTCGAGGGGGACCGGGCGGCCGTCGGGGAGGACGAGCCACCGACCCTCTGACGGGGGTAGGACCTCCCCCACCGGGGTCACTGCGGTCCCGAGCGCGGCCAGCCGCTCCCTGAGGGCGTCGGCCGCCGAAGGCGGCGCGGTGAAGAGGAGCTCGAAGTCCTCCCCCCCGTAGAGGGCGAGCTCCCAGGGGGCCCTCCCGGAGAGGTTCGCCACGTGGGGCACTCCCGGGGTGAGGGGTAGGTTCTCGACGTACACGCGGACGCCGACCCCGCTCTGGTCGCAGACGTGGAGGACGTCGCTTCCCAGGCCGTCGGAGAGGTCGATCATCGCCGTCGCGAGGCGCGAGGCGGCGATCGCTCGCCCTTCCCGCACCCGGGGGGTGGGGGCGAGGTGCCGGGTGAGGAGGGCGTCTCGGTATGGAACGTCCGCCTCGGGGTGTTCCCTCAGCCACAGGCCGGCGGCCGCGCCGCCCAGGGTCCCGGTGACGAGGACGGCGTCCCCGGGACGGGCCCCGGCCCGGGTGAGGAGCTCCCCCTGGGGTACCCGCCCGGCAAGGGTGAGGTCCAAGACGACCCCGTCCCCCGAGCGGGCGACGTTTCCCCCCACCACCGCAGCCCCCAGCCGGTCCCCCTCCTCCCCAAGGCCCCGGTAGAGCTCCTCGAGCCAGTCAAGCTCGAGCTCCGGGGGAAGGACGAGGGAGACGAGGGCGTGGGTGGGCTCCCCGCCCATGGCAGCGATGTCGCTGGCGTTCACGGCGAGGAGCCTCCGGCCGAGGAGCCGGGGTGGGATCCTGTCCAGCACGAAGTGGACGCCCTCCACCTGGCTGTCCACGGTCAGGAGGAGGAGCTCCTCCCCCCCGAGGTCGAGGGCTGCGGCGTCGTCCCCGATTCCGACGACGACGTCGACCCGCCGGCGGCCGACGATCCCCCCCAGCCGCGCAATGAGGGGGAACTCCCCCACGTCCCGGACCCGCATGGGGCCATCCTACACCAGGCGTGCGGGCCTGAGGGGGCGGTATGATCCGCCGGATGCCGGATAAGCTCACGTCGCCCTCGGTCCTGCGGGATGTTCTCGCCCGCCACGGGGTCCGCCTGCGCGTGGAACTGGGGCAGCACTTCCTCGTGGACGAAAACGTGCTCCGCCGGATCGTGGAGCTCGCCGAGCCCCGCCCCGACGAGACGGCGGTGGAGGTCGGGGCCGGGGCGGGGACCCTCACCGCGGCCCTCGCCCCCCACGTTCGGGAACTCGTGGCCGTCGAGGTGGACCGCCGGCTCCTCCCGGTGCTTGGGGAGACCACGGCGCCCTATTCCAACGTCCGGGTCCTCCCCGCCGACTTCCGGGAGGTCGCCCTTCTTTTGCTTGGTAAGGATCTCCTCATCGTGGGGAACCTCCCCTACGGGATCACGAGCGACGTCCTCCTGAAGCTCCTGCGGGAACGGGAGGCGGTGGACCGGGCCGTCCTCATGGTCCAGCGGGAGGTGGGGGAGAAGCTCGTCGCCCCGCCCGGGCCGGAGGCGAGCCGGCTGGGGGTCCACCTCCGGGCCTACTTCGCGGTTGAGCTCGTGCGGAAGGTGCCTCGAACCGTGTTCTTCCCCCCGCCCGAGGTGGACTCGGCGCTGATCCGGCTCCGGAAGCTCCCCCAGCCGCGGATCACGGCGCCCGAGGACGCGTTCGAGCGGGCTCTCGCCCTCATCTTCTCCGGTCGGCGCAAGACCCTCCGCCGGGCTCTCCTTGCGGCGCTACCCGCCGATGCCGTGGACCGAATCCTCGCCGCAACCGATCTCGACCCCCAGGTCCGGGGGGAGGCCCTCCCCCTCGAGGCCCTGGACCGCCTGGCCCGTGCCCTGGACGGTTGGGGGGGGGAGGCTTAGGGTTGGCCTGTGACCCTTCGGGACCTGGGACAGGCGTTGGAGTCGAGGCTGGGGGCGGAAGGGCGCCTCATCTCCCTCCCCACGAACAGGCCCGTCGTGTTCGTGGGCGATACCCACGGAGATCGCGACGCGACGGTGCGGGTGTTGGAACGGTTCCCCCCCGAAGAGCACGTCCTTGTGTTCCTCGGGGACTACGTGGACCGGGGCCCGGATTCCCCCGGGAACCTGGCCCTCCTCCTTGAGGCGAAGCTCGCCCACCCGGGTAGTGTCCACCTCCTCATGGGGAACCACGAGGGCTGGGCGGCCGCCCCGTTTACGCCGGCGGACTTCTGGCGGGGCCTCCCCCCCGAGGAGGCCGAGGCCTTGGGCGCCCTCCTCCTCCGGCTTCCCCTGGCCGCCCACCACCCTGCAGGGGTCCTCGCCCTCCACGGGGCCCTTCCCGACGTGGGTACGCTCGCCGACCTCGCCCATGTGGAGCCGGGTTCCCCGGCGTGGCGGGCGATGGCCTGGGGGGACTGGCGCGACGGCCCGGGGTACGCGTTCGGGTCCGGGGCCTTCGGCCGGCCGGCGTTCGGCCGGGACCACTTCCTTCGGGTGGCGGGGCGCCTCGGGATCCGCGTCCTCGTCCGGTCCCACCAGCCGGGGACCCCCCTCTTCCTCTACGACGACCGGCTCCTCACCCTGTTCACCTCCCGGGCCTACGGGGACCGGGTCCGGCGGGTGGCCGTCCTCTACCCCGACGTCTCCGTTCGCACCGCCCGCGACCTCGCCCTCGTCGAGCTCTAGCCCAGCGGGAGCTGAAGGGGGCCCGCCGGAGGGACGAACACGGTCCTCCGGTAGTGGCGGAGCTCCTCGATGGACTCCAGGATGTCCGGAAGCGCCCGGTGCTTGGCTCCAGACCCGTTGGGGTACGCCTTATCCGGGTACCACCGCCCGACGAGCTCCTTGAGGGAGCTCACGTCGATCTGCCGGTAGCTCAGGTGGGCCTCGAGCCGGGGCATGTGGCGGATGAGGAACCGCCGATCGAAGCACACGGAGCTTCCGGCTAGCGGGCACGCCTTGGGCGGGCAGTACGCGCTCACCAGGGCCAGGAGCTCCTCCTCGGCCTCGGCGAGGGAGATCCCGGACCCCCGCACCTCGGCGAGGAGCCCTGAGGCCCCGTGCTGGGCCTGGACCCAGGGGTCGAGGGCCTCGAGGACCTCCGGGGGCTGGTGGACCACGAGGGACTTCTGGGCGAGGAGGTTGAGGTGCTTGTCGGTGATCAAGCAGGCGACCTCCAGGATGAGGTCCCGCTCGGGGACAAGGCCCGTCGTCTCGAGATCAACCCAGACAATGTTCTCGCGGTAGCGCACTGTGCTCTCCTACAGGAAGCGGCCTGGGTTGCAGGGCTTCTCCGGCGGAGGTACCGTCCCGCCATGGCGAGCGGTCCCCTTCCCCCGGGCCAACGGTGGGTTGCGGCCCCGATCCCCTTCGACATCGGGCCCGTCCCCGAGGCGGACCTCTCCCGGTTCCGGCTGCGCCTCTTCGGCGCCGTCGAGCGCCCCCGGGAGCTCTCCTGGGACGAGCTCCTCGCCCTCCCCCAGGTGGAGGTGTGGGCGGACTTCCACTGCGTCACGGGCTGGAGCGTCCCGGACGTCCTCTGGGAGGGCGTTCCGGCCGGGGCGATCGTGGACCTCGTCCGCCCCCGCCCGGAGGTCGGGTGGGTCGTTGCCCACGGCCGGGAGGGGTACACGACGAACGTCCCCTACGCCCACTTCCTCCATCCCGGGACCCTCCTCGCCCGCCGGATGAACGGGGCGCCCCTCCCTCCCGAGCACGGCTATCCCCTCCGCCTCGTGGTCCCGTCCCTCTACGCCTGGAAGAGCGCGAAGTACCTCCAAGCCCTGGAGTTCCTCCCCGCGCTCCGGCGGGGGTACTGGGAGGAGCGGGGCTACCACGACGTGGGCGACCCCTGGCGGGAGGAGCGGTACCGCTAGAAGAGGGACGACCACCAGTACCCATTCATCGGCCCAAACCGGGGCAGGGGCCACACCCGGAAGAACGGGGCCCCGATGAGCTCCTCCTCGGGCACAAACCCCCAGTACCGGGAGTCGTAGGAGTTCATCGTGTTGTCCCCGAGGACGAAGTAGTGCCCGGGGGGAACGAGGGTGGGGGCAATCCCGTACTGCATCCCCGGCCCCTGGGTCCAGTAGGTCCTCCCGGCCACGGGGGCCAGCGGTGTCCCGTCGATGAGGACCTTCCCTCCCACGATCTGCACCGTCTGCCCGCCCACGGCGATCAGGCGCTTCACGTACCGCTCCTTACGGGTGCGGTACTTGATCCCCAGGTCCCCAAGGGTCTTGGCGGTCGCCGGGACGGAGACGGTGAAGGCCTGGATTCCAATCCCCTCCCGTAGGACGGTCACGGTGAGGTCCCTCCCCTGGGCGGCCTCCACGCGGCGGTTGGCCGTGCGCACAGACGGGACCGGCTCGCCGCCGATCCCGATCATCGGGTACTGGGTGTGGGTGATCCAGTCTCCGGGTCGGAGCCCCGCCCGCTCGGCCGGGCTCCCCGGCCCCACCCCCGTGACCTGGAGCTCCTCGAGCTGCCAGAACACGACCACCCGCCCCGGGGCGGGCTTCCGGAAGTGGTAGGTGAGGATGTCCACGAAGAACGAGTCCCCGGGGGCGATCGTGGGGTTCATCGACGCGGTGGGGACCGTCATCCGGACGGTGACGAAGGTGATGGTGAGCCAGAAGATGAGGCCCACCTCGACGATCGTCTCCGCCCAACCCAGGGCCCACTCCGCCCTCGGGGAGAGGTGGATCCCCCTACGGCGGAGGAGGCGAACAACGAGGGGCGGCTTCTTCTCCTTCTTCTTCCGCCGCCAGGGGCTCATTCGATCTTGTGGATCCGGCCCACCCGGCGGAGCCAGTACGGGCGGCTCTTGGCCACCGTGTTTCGCTTGACCACCTCGATCCGGTCCAGCCGGGGGGAGTGCAAGGGGACCGTTCGCTCGACCCCGACCCCGGCCGCGATCTTCCTCACGGTCACGGTGGTTCGGGTTCCCGAGCCCGAAACCTTGAGCACCACGCCCTCGAAGGGCTGGAGCCGCTCCCGGGTCCCCTCGGAGACCTTCTCGTAGAAGCGGATCACGTCTCCGGGGCGGAACTCGGGCACGTCCCGGAGCTTCGGGGCTTCCAGGGCGC
The DNA here is from genome assembly GCA_938084715.1 of Candidatus Bipolaricaulota bacterium. Lineage (GTDB taxonomy): Bacteria > Bipolaricaulota > Bipolaricaulia > Bipolaricaulales > Bipolaricaulaceae > Bipolaricaulis. The sequence continues at coordinate 31,609 of CALKES010000005.1, forward strand.
GGATCAGATCGTCCATACCCGTCATGGTTCCTCTCCTTTCAGTCGATCCAAGATGATGGCCACCGCCGCCCGCACCGAAAGGTAATTGTACCCCCGGCTCCGCACGGGGGGGAGGAGGGCGTCGCAGGCCTGGAAGAGCTCGTCGGCCATTCCGTTTCCCGTCCCGAACAGGACGAGGACGGGGTGCCCCCGGAGGAGGGCCCGGGCCTCCTCCCAGCCAAGCCGGGGATAGGGGAGGTTGGCCCGGGCGCTTGTCCCCCACACGAGGGGGGGCCCTTCGGCGGCGGCGATCTCCTCGTAGCACTCCCCAAGCTCCTCCCGCACCGCGACGAGCTCCACCGCCTCCCGCCGGTTGGGGAGCTCCTCTTCTTCCAGCCAAAACTCCCGCAGCCGCTCGGCGATCCGCCGCTGGCTGGCGAGAGGCGTGACGACGTAGTAGCGCTTGACCCCGTAGGTCCGGGCCGTCCGGGCGATGTCGGGGACGTTCATCGAGGTGAGGGCAGTGGCCACGATCCCCCCGACCCGGCTGCGCATCGGGAAGTGGAGGAGGGCGATGTAGAGGCTCATCGGCCCCCAAGGGTACGGAAGGGGGGATCCCAAGGCAAGGGATGGCGTTCCCATCCGCGTTGTCCTCCCCCGGGACCCGGGTTAGACTGGGCCGTCATGAGGTCGAGCTGGCCCGCGCTCCTCGCCCTGGGGGTGGTGGCCCTCGATCAGGGGACGAAGGCCTGGGCGGAGCGGACGCTGTCCGTGGGCGTTCCCCAGCCCCTCCTTGGGGACTTCGTCCGCCTGACGCGGGTCCACAACCCAGGTGGAGCGTTCGGGCTTCTGCCCCAGAGCACGGGGGCGTTCATCGCCGTGTCGGTGGTGGTGGTCGTGGCCCTCGGCTGGACCCTCCTCCGGGGTCGGTGGGGGGGCCTAGCCCGGCTTGGGGGGGCGCTCCTCCTCGGGGGGGCGCTTGGGAACCTCGTCGATCGCCTCCGGTGGGGGTACGTCCTCGACTTCCTGGAGCTCCCCTCGTTTCCCGTGTTCAACGCCGCCGACAGCGCGATCGTCCTCGGGGCGGGGCTCCTCGGGCTCTCCCTCCTGTGGAGGTGGAAGTGAAGCCCCTGTTCGTCGTCCTCGAGGGCCCGGACGCGTCGGGGAAGTCGACCCAGCTCCGGCTCCTCTCCGAGGCCCTGGCCGCGCGGGGAGTACCCCACGTGGCGACCCGGGAGCCGGGGGGTACCCCCCTGGGGGAACGGCTGCGGGACCTCGTGCTGTCCTCTGAAACCGGGATGGCCCCCCTGACCGAGCTCCTCCTCATCGTCGCCGCCCGACACGAGCACGTGGAGAAGGTCATCCGCCCGGCCCTCGCCGAGGGCAAGTGGGTGCTCTCTTCCCGCTACACCCTCTCCTCCCTCGCCTACCAGGGCTGGGGCCGGGGGCTGGATCTCTCGCTCATCCGGCAGCTCAACGCCCTGGCCACCGGGGGCCTCGAGCCGGACCTCCTCTTCCTCCTCGACCTGCCCCCGGCGGTGGCCTACGCCCGGACCCGGGAGCGGGACCGGTTCGAGGGGGAGGGCCTGGAGTTCTTCACCCGGGTCCGGGTGGGGTACCTCGAGCTCGTCCGGTCGGCCCCCCGGGCCCACGTGATCGACGGAACCCTGCCCCCGGAGCGGGTCCTGGGAGAGATCTTGGCCCACATTCCCCTCCCTGGGATATGATCGGCCCCTGAAGGAGGGCGCATGGAGATCGTCTGCCGGCGAGAGGACCTGGCGTTTGGGGTGCGAACCGTGGGCCACGCCCTCGGGGGACGGACGGCGATGCCCGTCCTCGGGGGGATCCGGCTTCAGGGGGAGAAGGGGGGCCTGGAACTCCTGGCCACGGACCTCGAGCGGTCCATCCGCTGTCGGATCCCCGCCCAGGTCAAGGGGACCGGGACCACCGTCCTCCCGGGCCAGGTCCTTGCCCAGCTCGTGGGGCGCCTTCCCGAGGTGGACACCGTGGAGCTCCGGGAGGCCGATGGCCGGGCGCGGCTCTCCTGCGGCCGGGCGAGCTTCGATCTCCCCACCCTCCCCGCCGACGAGTTCCCCGCCGGGCCGAGCCCGTCGGGGAACCCCGTGGGACGGGTCGCCCTTGCCTCCCTCCTTCAGGCGATCGCCCAGACGGTCTACGCCGCCCTCCGGGCCTCGGAGACCACGCGCCTTGCTCTCACCGGAGTGGACATCCTCCTCCGGGGCGGGGCAGCGACGTTCGCTGCCACGAACGGCTACCGGCTGGCGATCAAGAGGATCCCCGTCGAGGGCCTCGCCGACTCCTACGAAGGGGCGTTCCTCATCGACGCCGGGGTCCTCGGGGACCTGTCGCGGGTTCTTGCGGGGGTGAACGAGACGACGGTGGACGTCTACACGGACGGGGGCCAGCCCCACTTCTCGGCGGGTCCGGTCCTGTTCTCTTGCCGGACGATCCAGGAGCAGTTCCCCGACTTCGAGCGGGTAGTGCCCAAGGACAGCGAGATCGGGCTTTTTGCCTCCCGAACGGAGCTCCTGGACGCGCTGCGGCGCCTGGAGATCACCGCCGCCGAGGAGTCGGGGGCGGTGATCCTCAAGGTGACGGGCTCCGAGCTCGAGATGACCTCCGCCTCCAAGGACAAGGGGCAGGGGCGGGAGGTGGTCCCCCTCCTCAAGCCCCCGGCGAAGGGGATCGAGATCGCGTTCCGCGCCGAGTACCTCATCGACGCCCTGCGCCGGATGGAGTCGGCCCAGGTGGCCCTGTGGCTCACGGCTCCAGAGCGGGCAGGGCTCCTGGAGCCCGCGGGGGAGATCGCCCCTGGGGACGAGGGGTTCATCTACGTCTGCATGCCGGTCAGGCTCCTCTGAGCTGGGCCTCGGCGTGGGCTAAGGCGCGCTCCAGGGCCTCGGGAAGGGCCTGAACGTTGGGCCCGCCCCCTTGGGCGAAGGTCGGCCGGCCGCCGCCCTTGCCCCCAAGGGCTTGGGACGCGATCCGAACGAGGTCTCCGGCGCTGAGGCGGGGCTCGTCGACGACCTTGGCCACCACGATCCCCTTCCCCTCCCCGCGCGCCCCCACGACGACCGCGCACCGCCCCAGCCGCGCAGCGAGGGCATCGGCAAACCGCTTGGCGTCCTCCGCTCCCCCGTCCGCGATCGCCGAGAGGAGCTTTGTCCCCCCGACCTCCCGGGCGGAGGCGAGGAGTCCCTCGGCCCGGAGGGAGGCGAGCTCCCCCTCGAGGGACTCCGCCCGGCGGCGGAGGGCTCGGGCTTCGTCCAGGACCCGGCGGACGCCCGCGGCCAGCTCGGGCTCGGGGACCTCGAGGAGCGCGGCGACCTCCCGCCGCTCCCGGCGCAGGTCCGCCACGTAGTGCCCGGCCGCGCCGCCCACCAGGGCCCGCAGCCGGCGGACCCCAGCGCCCACCGCCTCCTCGGAGAGGAGGACGAGGAGGCCGATCTCCCCCGTCCGCCGGACGTGGGTTCCCCCGCAGAGCTCCATCGAGAACCCGGGGACCTGGACGACCCGCACGCGCTCCTTCCCCCGGTACTCCTCCTCAAAGTGGGCGATCGCCCCCCTCTTCTTCGCCTCCTCCAGCGGGAGCTCCTCGATCCGGAGCGGGATGTCCTGGAGGACGGCTTCGTACACGAGCCCTTCAACCTGGGCCAGCTCCTCCGCGGCAAGGGGGGCAAAGTGGGTGAAGTCGAACCGGAACTCCTCCGGTTCCACGGAGGATCCGGCCTGGATCACGTGGTCCCCGAGGACCCGCCGCAGCGCGGCGTGGAGGAGGTGGGTCGCGGTGTGGGCCCGCTCGATCTTCCGCCGCCGCCCCTCGTCCACGACGAGCCGGCACCGGTCTCCGTGGCGGAACTCGCCCTCGTGGACGCGGACGGTGTGGACCGTCCCCCGAGGGGACTTTTGGACGTCCAGGACCTCGGCCCTCCCAGGACGGGACAGGTTCTCGATCCAGCCTGTGTCGGCCACCTGGCCGCCCGCTTCGGCGTAGAACGGGGTTCGATCAAATACAAGACGCACCTCCGGCTCCGCTACGACGTCTACGACCTCGGCCTCGGCCGCTAAGGCCGTGTATCCCACGAACTCTGTTTCTCTTGTTTCTCTGAGGGCGCTACCCTTTCCTTCAGCCGAGACGGGCAGGGGGGCTGTAGACCCCCCCTCGTGCGCCCCCCGCGAGCGGGCTCGCTGGGCCTCGAGCTCCCGCTCGAACCCCTCCCAGTCCACCCCGAGGCCCCGCTCCGCTGCAAACGCGGCGATGTGCTCTTTGGGGATCCCGTGGGTGTCGTACCAGGTGAACGCCGTCTGGCCGGGGAGGATACGGAGATTCGGGGAAATCCCCTCGGCGAGGCGCTCGAGCCGCTTCCGGATCTCCCGGTAGCTCTCCACCTCGGCGGCGACCACCTTTCGGGTGAGCGGCGCCCGGTCCCGGATCTCGGGGTAAACGTCCCCAAAGGTCGTGAGCACCGGTTCGACCAAGGTGGAGACTGCGTCGAGGGGGATGCGCAGGGCGTCGGCGGAGACGAGCATCCGGACGAACACCTTGTTGAGGACCGATCCCCGGTCGCTTTTGCTGTCGGGGAGGACCCCGTCGGCCACCAGGAACGCCACCGCCCGGATGTGGTCCGCGACGGCGTTGCGGTGGTGGAGGCCCTCGCGCGGAATCCCCCCGCGGGCAAGCCCCTCCACGGCCTCGACGATGGGCCGAAAGAGGTCCGTGTCGAAGTTGGACCGCACCCCCTGCAGGACCGCCGCCATCCGCTCCAGGCCCATCCCGGTGTCGATGTTCTTGCGGGCGAGCTCCCGGAGGGAGCCGTCGGGCTGGGCGTCGTACTGCATGAACACCAGGTTCCAGACCTCGGAGTACTTCCCGCAGTCGCAGGACGGCTTGCAGTCCGGCCCGCAGGGGGGGAGGCCCCAGTCCCAGTAGATCTCGCTATCCGGTCCGCAGGGGCCGGAGTTCCCCACCGGGCCCCACCAGTTGTGCTCCTTGGAGAGGCGGACGATCCGCTCGCGGGGTAGCCCGGCGACCTTCCGCCACAGGGCGGCCGCCTCGTCGTCCTCCTCGTACACCGAGACCCACAGCCGCTCCCGGGGGAGCCCAAGCTCCCGGGTGAGGAACCGCCAGGCGAGCTCGATCGCCCCCTCCTTGAAGTAGTCCCCGAAGCTGAAGTTCCCGAGCATCTCGAAGAACGTGTGGTGGTGGGCCGTCGTCCCCACCCGCTCGATGTCGGTGGTGCGGAAGCACTTCTGGCACGTGGTGACCCGGGGATGGACCGGGGGGACCTTCCCCCAGAAGATGTCCTTGAACTGGACCATCCCCGCCGAGGTGAACAGGAGGGTCGGGTCGTTGGGGACGAGGCTTGCGGAGGGGAGGACGGCGTGGCCCTCCCGCCGGAAGTAGTCGAGGTAGAGCGCTCGGAGTTCCTGTCCGGTCATCGGGGGGATTGTCGGCTAGGCCGCGGCCCTCTGCCACAGCCGGCCGACGAGGAGCCAGCTTCCAAACGCGAGGACGAGGAGGACGCTCGCCACCTGGGCCGCCCGCCAGGGCCCAAGCATCAGGGCATCCCCCCGGAAGAACTCGCACACAAACCGCACCGCGGCGTAGGAGACAAAGTAGACGGAGGTGAGGAACCCGTCGCGAGCGGGCCGCTTCCGCAGCGTCCAGAGGAACAGGAAGATGAGGAGGTTCCCCAGGGCCTCGTAGAGCATCGCGGGGTGAAGGGGCACCCCGGGGTACTCCGCCCCGGCGGGGGACGTCCGGGGGAACACCACCCCCCAGGGGAGGTTCGTCGGTGTCCCGAACGCGTCCCCGTTGAGGAAGTTCCCGATCCGCCCCAGGACCTGCCCCAGGATCAGGGCGGGGACGACCGCATCGGCCAGCCGCCAGAACGGCACGCGCTTCCAGCGGGAGACGACGAGAAGCCCCAGGACCCCGCCCAGGATTCCCCCGTGGATCGCCAGGCCCCCGTGCCACAGTTGGAGGATTTCCCACGGGTTTCCGCGGTACCACTCCCACTGGAAGGCGACGTAGTAGAGCCGCGCGAAGACGATCCCCAGCGGGATCGTGACGAGGAAGAGGTCGAGGACGTCCTCGGGCTTGGCGAACAGCCCCCGCCTTCGGGCCTCGGCCCGAACGAGAAAGTAGCCCAGGACGAACGAGATCACGTACATGAGCCCGTAGTAGCGGATCACGAGCGGCCCGATCTGAACAAATACAGGATGCATCCCGCCCTCACCGAGCGCGATTATAATCGGAAAGTGCTCGCGCTGTCCCGCCCGGTGGGTGCCGTGGCATCGGCCGTTCTCCTTTGGGCCGCGTTCTTCCCTGGGTGGGGCTGGCTCGCGTGGGTCGGGCTGGTTCCCCTCTTTTTGGCGGTGGGCGGGGCCGGGGGGGGGCGGGGGGCGCTCCTCGGCCTTCTGTTTGGGGTTGTGTTCTTTGGCCTCGAGTTCTCCTCGCTCGTCCCCCTCGGGGCGTTCATCGGCCCGGTGGTCGCCCTGGTCTGCGCCGGGCTTGCCCTGTACGGAGGCGTGTTTGGGGTCCTTTTTGGGACGGTGGCCGGCCGGTGGAGCTCGCCCCCCCTCTGGGCTGGGGCGTGGACCCTCGTCGAGGCCCTCCGGGCGGCCGGGCCCCTGGGGTTCACGTTCGGCAGCCTGCCCACGGCCCTCGTCGGGACACCGTTTCTCCCCGCGGCGGCGATCGGGGGCCCCTGGGTCCTGTCCCTGGCGGTCGGCTGGACGGGGGCGTGCCTGGCTCGGGGGCTCCGAGACAGGCGTTGGCTCCTTGGGGCCGCCCTCGGCCCCCTCGTCCTCCTCGGGCTCTCCGTCCTGCCGACGGGGGCGTGGCAGACGGGAGCCCTCCGGGTGGCCCTCGTCCAGCCCAACATCCCCAAGGTCGAGCAGCTCGACCCGTGGCTCGTTGAGGATCACCTCGCGACCTACCGGGAGCTTTTGGGCCAGCTCGCGCCCCCCCTGGACTTGGTTGTCCTCCCCGAGAACGCCCTTCCCTGGCTCCTCGACCGGCCGGAGGAGTTCTCGGTGTTCCAGGGGGCGGCCCGACGCCTGAGGGCGCCCCTGGCCCTCGGCTCGGCCGACTTCGACGGGGAGCGGGTGTACAACCGGGTCTTTCTCCTGGGTCGAGATGGGGAAATCGCCGGCTCCTACGCCAAGACGCGGCTCGTTCCCTTTGGGGAGTACGTGCCGGGAAGAGAGTTCTGGCTGCGGGTGGGGCTGGGCGGCCTGATCGAGCCCTTCCTCCCCTTCGACCAGAGCCCGGGGGGGTCGGTGGCGCCGGTGGGGAACCTCGGGTTCATGATCTGCTTTGAGTCGACGTTTCCGGGCGTGGCCCGGGAGCTCGTCCTCCGGGGGGCGGAAGTTCTCCTGGTGCCCACGAACGACGCCTGGTTTGGGCGGACGCGGATCCTGTGGGAGCACTACGCGTTTGCGGCCCTGCGGGCGGCGGAGACGGGCCGGTCCGTCCTCCAGGTCGGCCACACCGGGGTAAGCGGGGGCTGGGACGCCCAGGGCCGAGAGCTCGGCCGGCTTCCGCCTTGGGCCCGGGGAACGGCGGTCCTGGAGGTCCCGGCTCGGTCTGGGCTCACGCCTTACGCCCGGTGGGGGGACGGGCCGGCATTGGCCCTAGCAGGTGTGCTCCTCCTCCTCGGCCTCAACGCAAAGCGGCCCCGCCAGGGGCGGGGCCGCGGAGGTCAGTAGCAGGCCTAAAGGAGAAACGAGCTACGGTCCTACCACTACGTTGACGCCGAGCGTGGCCTCGGCCGTCTGGGCCGGGGTGAGATCGTCCCACACCTTCACACTGGCCGTGTAGGAACCTGTCTGGGTGTATCCGCCAGCGTACACGTGGCTCACGTTGAGCGTGCTCACCGGCGCCACGTTGACCGTAACAACGTAGCCATCACCCGACTTGAGCTCCCACTTCACCAGCTTGCGGGAGGGATCGCCAGCGGCAGCCTGGAAGGCGAACGTGACATCCGTGTCTTCAACCACTGAGACAGGTCCGCTACTTGATCCGTTGATGGTGAACGTGGTGATCGCCGGCGGGGGGCTGGTCACGGTGATCGCCGCGGTGGCAGTGAAGGATTGGGGCGGTGTCGCATCGTCCGTCACGGTGAGGGTTGCGGTGTACGGCCCTGGGGTGGTGTAGGTGTGCCCCCCGATGAAGAAGTTGTAGCTCTCAAAGTCCACGTCGGCCTCGAAAATCGGAGATCCGTCTCCGTAGTCCAGTGCGATGTGCTTGATCCGCCGCCCGGGGGCAGCCTGGACGTTGGCCCAAAAATCAACGGCCAGAGGTGCCGGGCCCGACGCGGGGAACGCCCCAAGGCTGACTGTTGTTGTGGGTGGGGCGGCCACCGTGATCGTCACCGAGGCCGAATCGGTCCGGCCCCGCGCGTCCTGAACGGTGAGCGTAGCCACGCGCGTCCCCGGGGTGGTGTAGGTATGGAGGACAGCTGTCCCGATCGTCTCCCCGGTCCCGGTGGCCGGAGCCGACCCGTCCCCAAAGGTCAAGGTCCAGGTCGCAATCGGGCCGGTGGACCCTGACAGGTCGAACTGGACCGCCAGGGGAGCGGTCCCACTCGTGACACTTGCCGTAAGGACCGCCTTGAGCGGGGTGAACAGCCACGCGCAGCCCCCCAGCCCCAGCCCGACCAACACGAACAACCCCAATGTCAGACCCTTGCGCATACCGACCTCCTTTGTCGCTGGCCCGAGGGTAGCCCGGGGACCTGGCCCCCGGTGAGAATACAGTGAACTCCCGATCGGGGTTCCGTCCGGCGGCAGGGGGACAAATGTCCAGGCGAAACCCCGCCCGCGGGAGGGTGTATATTGACGCGGAAGGAGGGAGGTTGGAGGTCGGGGAACTGGATCTCCTCCAGCGGAGCCTCAACGGGGACCTTGAGGCGTGGGGGGAGATCGTGAGCCGGTACAAGGAGGCAGCGTTTGGCGTGGCGGTGGCCATCGTCCGGAACCAAGCCGACGCCGAGGACGTCGTGCAAGACGCGTTTGTCCGCGCCTACGAGCGGCTGCGGCGGTACGACCTCTCGCGGAAGTTCTCCACGTGGCTGTTCACCGTCACGGCCAACGTGGCCAAAAACGCTCTCCGCAGGCGGCGCCGGGACCCCCCCCTCCCCGAGGTGTGGGCCGACGACCCGGCGCAGGCGGTGTGGGAAGAGGAGATGGTGAAAACCGTTCGCGAGGTGGTGTGGGGCCTCCCCGAGGCGTACCGGGCCCCCCTCGTCCTCCGGTACTGGCACGACATGCCCCTGGAGGAGATCGCGTTGGTGTTGGGAATACGTCTCGGAACGGTGAAGACTCGTCTGCACCGGGCCCGGGCCCTGGTGCGGGCGGAGCTTGCGGCCCGGGGGGTGATCCGCGATGCCGTGGGATGAAGTCGAGGCGTGGATCCGCAAGGCGGTGGATCGGGAGGTGCGGGCGGGCGCCCCCGGCCTCGAGGGGCTCGAGGCCCGGGTGGTCCGCCGGCTCGCCCACCCCCCGCGGCCGAGGTCCCTGGTGGTCCGGCTTCGGGAGGCCCTGGTGGTTCGGAGCCCGCGCCTTGTCTACGCCTTTGGGGTTGGATTGCTCCTCCTGGTGGCAGGGTTCGCCGGCGGCCGGCTGTCGGCCCTCCTCCCCCGCCGACCTGCCCCGGCGGGACCCAACACGTTCACCATTGCCGCCCCCGGTGCCAAAGAGGTGGTCCTGGTCGGGGACTTCTCCGCCTGGCAGCCCATCTCCCTCTTTGACCACGACGGCGACGGGGTCTGGTCGGTGACCGTGGCCCTCCCCCCGGGTCGGTACGAGTACGCGTTCGTCGTCGACGGCCGGTGGGTGGGCCAGGACCCCCTCGCGGCCGAGTACGTGCGTACGTTCGGGGAGTACGTCTCCGTCCGCTACATCGGAGGTGAAGGGCAGTGAGGCGAACGTCCCTTCTTCTCGCCCTCTTCCTTGCCCTCGGGGCCGCGGCCCAGGTCACCTTCTCCCCCGCCCCTCCGGTGGAGCAGGTGTTGAGCTTCCTCCAAGGGATGGAGATCTCCTCCGAGGTCAAGGCCGTGGTGGGGCCTGTCCTCGGGGCTGGGCTTGCGACCGGCCGGGCCGGGACGTTGGTGGCCCTCGAGTTCCTTGGGCGGCTCTCGACCCTCCCCCGGCCGCAGGCCGAGGAGGCCCTCCTCGTGGTCCACCGGGCCCTCGAGCGGGGGTTCATCGTGGACGGGCTCATGAACGAGGTCCTCAAGGTCCTCCAGATGGGACAGCCCTGGGAGGCGGTGATGACGACCCTCAAGGTCCGCTCGAACCTCCTCCTCGCGACCCAGCAGGTACTCCTGACCTACAAGGTGGTTGGGGTAGGGCCCCAGGGGCCGGGAGGGCCTCTTCTTGAGCAGGATCGGCTGATTCTGGAAGTGGCGTGGGCCGTGGGGGACTGGATCTTAGGTCAGCCGCGGGAGACGTTGGAAGTTTACGTGCGATCGCGACTCCTCCGGCTTAGGGGGTCGGTGCTCAGCCCCGGGGTGGTGGACCCACTCCTCGCCGGGCTCACCCCCGAGCTCCTGGCGGGGATCGCGAGCCGCGCGTACGGGCCGTAAATAGGAGGTCGAGGAACATGAAGAGTGCGTGGATTCTGGTGCTGGTTCTGGCCTTGGGTGCATCCACCTTGGGCCAGGTGGAGCCCCTGGGGATCGTGGTCGAGCCCCCGGCGGGAGACCTCACGGTGACGGTCACCACCGACAAGCCGGCGTACGCGGTGGGGGAGGCGGTGCGGATCACGTTTACCCTCAACCGCCCGGCCTACGTCTACATCTGGGACATCCCGCCGGACGGGAACGTGACCCAGATCTTCCCCAACTACTACGACCCCCAGAACTACTTCCCCGCGGGGACCCACACCGTCCCCACCCCCGGGAAGACCTACGTTCTGCGGGTCCAGCCCCCCTTGGGGACGGAGTGGCTCCAGATCTTGGCGAGCACGGAACCCCTACCGGCCTTCGCCGGCTACTCCCCTGGCGATCCCTTCCCGCTCCTCGGATCTGACCCCGAGGGGTGGGGCGTCCAGGTGTTGGGGCTTGTCCCCGAGCCCACCCAACGGGCGTTTGACTTCACGAGCTTTGAGATCGTGGCCTCGCCTCCGCCGGGGTTCGGGACCCTCATCGTCCGGAGCTCTCCCACTGGGGCCAAGCTCTACATCAACGGGGTCTTCCGGGGCTACACCCCGCGGACGGTGAACCTCCTTCCGGGGTTCCACGACGTGCTCGTACGGAAGACGGGGTACCAGGACTACACGGCGCGGGTGTTCCTCGTAGCCGGGGGGACGCGCACGTTGGAGCCCACGCTCCTCCCCACGGCTCCGGCCAACCAGCCGCCCGTGGCCGCGTTCAGCTTCTCCCCGACGAACCCTGCCCCGGGGGCCGTCGTCTCGTTCAACGCCGGGGCCTCCTACGACCCGGACGGGACGATCGCGAGCTACAGCTGGGACTTCAACGGGGACGGAGTGTTCGACCGGACGGGGGCGACCACGACCTGGACGTTCACCGCACCGGGGACGTACACCGTGCGCCTTGTCGTGACGGACAACCGGGGAGCCACCGGGCAGACCACGCGCGCGGTGACCGTGCTCGCCCTGAACCAGCCCCCGGTGGCGCAGTTCACCTACACGCCCTCGGCCCCCCGGCCCGGGGACTGGATCCGGTTTGACGCGTCGGGCTCTTTCGACCCTGACGGCTCGATCGCCAGCTACCAGTGGGACTTCCAGAACGACGGGGTGTTCGACGCCTCGGGCCAGATCGTGTTCCACCAGTACCTCGCCCCGGGGACGTACACCGTGCGGCTCCTGGTGACGGACAACCTCGGAGCCACGGGCCAGACGACCCAGGCGGTGGTCGTCACCCCGGTCGTCGTGAACCAGCCCCCGGTGGCCCAGTTCACCTACACCCCAGCCTCGCCCACGGTGGGGGCGGCGGTGAACTTCAACGGGACGGCTTCCTACGACCCGGACGGGAGCATCGTCTCCTACGCTTGGGACCTCAACGGCGACGGGGTGGTCGACCGGACCGGTCCGGTGGTCTCCTGGACCTACGCCACCGCCGGGGCGTACACCGCGACCCTGTTCGTGACGGATAACCAGGGGGCCACGGGCCAGGCGAGCCAGCCGGTGATCGTGGCCGTGGCCGGGCCGCCCGGGATGCCCTCGATGCCCGTCCCGGGGATCTACGTGTGGGGCACGGACACGTGGCGGCTCACCGTGAACGGGGCCGCGACCTGGATGACGCCCCGCTCCTACCGGCTGGAGCTCCGGACGGACGGGCAGTTCATCAACGTGTCCACGGATGCGGGTCCCGTGCCGTTGGGGCTCGTTCCCGAGCCGGTGAGCGAGGGCTGGCGGATCGTGTTCGAGGGGTCCGTGACCACGGGTCGGGTGACCCACTCGTTCCAGGTCCGGAACGCGACCTCGATCTACATGGATCTCCGGTTGGATATGGACGGGGACGGGGTCTTGGACCGCTCGCCGGGGTTCGTGCGGCTGCGGGCGTTCGGCGTAAACCCGCCGGTGAACCCTCTGGTGGTGGGAAGCCCGGAGGGCTACACCGGGGCGTTTATCCCGTCGATCAACTTCCGGATCGGGACCGCCCTCTCCTACACGGAGTTCGTGCGGATCGTGTTCTGGCAGACGACAATCGGGGCCCTCGAGGGGATCTAGCCCTTCGCGGCCTTGGGGGACGCTTGGGGCCCGGCCGACTGGCTGGGCCCCTTTCCTTGCCCCCCTTCACCAGCCGAAGGGTCCCGCTATAATGCGGCCATGCTGCCTAGCAGGTGGCGCCACTTCCAGGAGGTGATAGGCGGACAGGAAGAGGGTCGGTTTTCGGCAGTCTGAACCAGACCACTATGCACGGGAGGTGCTGTAATGCAGGGTAAGCTGTTGCTTGTTGCGTGTCTTTTGGTGGCGGGACTTGTGGCCGTGGCCCAGGTGCCGAAAGTAGGCGGGGAGATGGTCATCGGGTTTGGGACGGACCCGGAATCCCTTGACCCGAACAAGATCACGTCGGCTCCGGCCGGGATGGTGCTCACCCACATTGCCGAGACCCTTCTCTTCATGACCGAGGACCTGCAGATCGCCCCGCTTCTGGTGGAGACCTGGACCGTCTCGGTCGACGGTCTGACCGTCATGCTCTACCTCCGCAAGGGTGTCTTCTTCCACGACGGGACACCGTTCAACGCCGAGGCCGTCAAGGTCAACCTGGAGCGGTTCCGCAAGGCGACCTACGCGTTCCTCCTCTTCCCCCGCGTTCAGACGATCGACGTGGTGGACGAGTACACGATTCGGTTCAACCTTGACAAACCCTTTGCTCCCCTCATCCCCCACCTCACCCACAACTTCGTGGCCATCGTGAGCCCCAAGCAGATCGCCGAGCTCCCCGAGGGCAGGGACATCATGGAGCCCATCGGGACCGGTCCGTTCAAGTTCGACAAGTGGGTGCGGGGCGACTACGTCCGCATTGTCCGCAACGACAACTACTGGGGGCAGAAGCCTTACCTTGACTCCGTGGTGTTCAAGGTTGTCCCCTCCGACGCCACCCGGCTCGTGCTTCTGGAGACGGGCCAGATTCACGCCATGATGCGCGTCCCGCCGCTCGATGCGCCGCGGGTTGCGGCCACCCGGGGTCTTCAGGTCGTCCAGGTCCCCAGCGTCCGGACGATTTACATCGCCTTCAACTACCAGAAGCCTCCGTTCACCGACGTGCGGGTCCGTCAGGCGATCAACTACGCGGTGGACAAGGAAGCGATCGTGAAGGAGATCCTGGGCGGCGTGGGCGGGGTCTCGGATGCCCCGATCATGCCCCTGATCTATGGCTACTCCCCGCAGAAGCCCTATCCGTACGATCCGGAGATGGCCAAGAAGCTTCTGGCGGAGGCCGGGTTCCCCCGGGGGTTCAAGTGCACGCTCTACCACCCCACGGGCCGCTACATGAAGGACGCGGCCATTGCCGAGGCGGTCCAGGCCTACCTCGCCGAGGTCGGGATCCAGGCCGAGCTCATCACCATGGAGTGGGCGGCGTACCTCGCGTTCCTCCGCAAGCCGGTCAACGAGGCTACGTTCGACATGTTCATGCTCGGCTGGGGCTGCGTGACCCTGGACGCCGACTATGGGCTGTTCCCGCTCTTCCACACGAGCGAGTGGGCACCGGTGGGTTCCAACCGCAGCTTCTACTCTAACCCCGTTGTGGACAACCTCCTCGACCAGGCGCGGGTGGAGACCAACCCCGCGACCCGGCTCGCGATCTACGCCGATTTGATCCGGGTCCTGTGGGAGGATGCCGGCTGGTTGTTCCTCCACTACGAGGCGCAGATCAACGCCCAGCGGACGGTGGCCAAGGGCCTTATCCACCACCCGCGGGAGTACATCCTCGCCCACCGGGCGTGGCTTGATCAGTAGAGAGTTGGGCGGGGGGCCCGCCCTAGGCGGGCCCCCCGCGGTCTCATGATCCAGTACGCGGTTCGAAGGCTGCTCCTGGCCATCCCGACCCTGTTCGGGGTGACCATCCTTGTGTTTGGGATGCTGCGGATGCTCCCCGGCGATCCCGCCCAGGCGATGGCCGGCGTCCACGCGACTCAAGAGTACGTGGCCCAGGTCCGACGCCAGCTGGGCCTGGACCAGCCCCTGCACATCCAGTACGGCCGGTTCATGGCCGGACTGTTGCGAGGAGACCTCGGTATATCCATTCGCACTGGGCTTCCGGTGAGCCGCGAGGTCTGGTCCCGGCTCATTCCCACCCTGGAGCTCACCGGGGTGAGCCTCGCTCTGGCCACCCTTGTCGGGATCGGGGTCGGGGTGGTGTCGGCGGTGAAGCCTTACTCGATCTTTGACTACGTGAGCATGACCGCAGCCCTGATCGGCCTATCAGCCCCCGTGTTCTGGCTTGGGCTCATGCTCATGCTTCTCTTCTCCGTGCAGCTCCGCTGGCTCCCCGCCGCGGGCCGGGGGGGCCTGGCCAACTTGGTCCTTCCCTCGGTGACCCTCGCCGCCTCGTCGGTGGCCCTCATCGCCCGGTTCACCCGCTCCACGATGCTCGAGGTCATGCGCCAGGACTACGTGAACACGGCCCGGGCCAAGGGACTCCCCCAGGGAACGGTGATCCTCCGCCATGCCCTCCGGAACGCCCTGATCCCGATCGTGACCATCATCGGCCTTCGCTTCGGCGCGCTCCTCTCTGGGGCGGTCCTCACGGAGACGGTCTTTGCCTGGCCGGGGGTTGGCCGTCTGATCGTGGACTCCATCTCAGCCCGGGACTACCCCGTGGTTCAGGGGGCGGTCCTCCTCCTGGCCCTGGCGTTTGTGGGCATCAACTTGGTGGTGGACCTCCTCTACGGGTTGGTCAACCCGCGCATCCAGTACGACTGAGTCCATGGGTACCTTCAAGCGTCTTCTCAAGCACCGGATGGCCGTGGTGGGGATGATCATCGTCCTGGCCTTCCTCGTGGTCGCGGCGTTTGCGCCCCAGCTTTCTCCCCGCGACCCGATGAAGTTTTCCCTCGCGAACAAGCTCACCCCCCCCTCGGCCACGTTCCTCCTCGGGACCGACGAGCTCGGGCGGGACCTCCTCTCCCGCATCCTCCACGGCACCCGGGTCTCCCTCATGATGGCCGTGGTCTCCGTGGCCATCGGCCTGTTCATCGGAACCCCCATTGGGGCGCTGTCGGGCTTCTACGGGGGGGCGGCCGACCTCCTGACCCAGCGGCTGGTGGACATCCTGATGGCCTTCCCCGGGATCTTGCTGGCGATCATCGTGGTGGCCGTGCTTGGCCCGGGGTTGTGGAACGCCATGCTTGCTGTGGGGATTTCGTTCGTCCCGACCTACGTCCGCGTGGTGCGGAGCTCGGTCCTGGAGATC
Organism: Candidatus Bipolaricaulota bacterium; assembly: GCA_938084715.1. Classification (GTDB taxonomy): domain Bacteria; phylum Bipolaricaulota; class Bipolaricaulia; order Bipolaricaulales; family Bipolaricaulaceae; genus Bipolaricaulis. Next base: position 47,499 of record CALKES010000005.1, read on the forward strand.
CGTACCCGGGAGTACGTGGAGGCGGCCCGGGCGGTGGGCACGGGTAGCCTCACCATCGTCCGGAGACACGTCCTCCCCAACTGCCTTGCTCCCATCATCGTCCTCTCCACGCTCCAGATGGCCTCGGCGATCCTCTGGGCGTCGGGGTTGGGGTACCTCGGCTTGGGGGCTCAGCCTCCCACCCCGGAGTGGGGGACGATGCTGGGCCGGGCCCAGGCCTACGTCCGCGTGGCCTGGCACTACGCGACCTTCCCCGGGGTGGCCATCGCCCTAGCCGTCTTGGGGTTCAACCTCGTCGGGGACGGCCTTCGGGACGCCCTTGACCCCCGCCTGCGCGGGCGGCTCTAGCCTCCGGACACGCTTCCTGGCCCCTTCCGCCCTCCCTCGGTAGACTCCCGAGCGGGTGATGCCATGGGCCTGATTGAAGACGTGTGGGCGCGGGAGATCCTCGACTCCCGCGGGAACCCGACCGTGGAGGTCGAGGTCACGCTGGACGATGGGACGGAAGCGCGGGCGGCGGTGCCCTCTGGAGCCTCCACCGGGGCCCACGAGGCGATCGAGCTTCGGGACGGAGACCACCGCTACCTGGGGAAGGGCGTTCAGAAGGCCGTTCGCAACGTGAACGAGATCCTGGGCCCCGCCGTCGAGGGGATGGACCCCCTCTGGCAGGACGAGATCGACGAGGTCCTCCTTGAGCGGGACGGGACCCCGAACAAGGCGGAGCTCGGGGCGAACGCGATCCTGGGGGTGTCCCTGGCCTGCGCCAAGGCGGCCGCCGCCTCCCTGGGGATCCCCCTCTGGAAGTACCTCGCCGGGGCTCGTCCTGGTCGGATGCCGATCCCCCTCATGAACGTGATCAACGGGGGAGCCCACGCCGACAGCGGCCTGGCGATCCAAGAGTTCATGATCGTGCCCCTTGGGGCGGAGGCGTTCTCCGAGGCCCTCCGCTACGGGGCCGAGGTGTTCCACACCCTGCGGAAGGCTCTCCGCGGGAAGGGCCTCTCCGTGGCGGTGGGGGACGAGGGCGGGTTCGCCCCGCGCCTTCCCTCGGACGAGGAGGCCCTCCGCCTCCTCGCTCAGGCGATCGAGGAGGCGGGCTACGAGCCGGGAGAGGACGTGGCCCTCGCCCTCGACTGCGCCGCAAGCGCCTTCTACGACCCCGAGAGGGGGATCTACCGCCTGGCCGGCGAGCGGTCCCCGGAGGAACTTGTCGAGCTCTACGCCGAGTGGGTCATGCGCTATCCCATCGTCTCCATCGAGGACGGGATGGCCGAGGAGGACTGGGACGGGTGGGCCCTCCTCACCGATCGCCTCGGCGACCGACTCCAGCTTGTGGGGGACGACATCTTCGTCACCAACCCCCACCGGCTGGAGGAGGGGATCGAGCGTGGGGTCGCCAACGCGATCCTGATCAAGCTGAACCAGATCGGAACCGTGACCGAGACCCTGGCGACGATGGAGCTTGCCCTTCAGGCCGGCTACGCCCAGATCATCTCCCACCGCTCGGGGGAGACGGAGGACACGGCGATCGCCGACTTCGCGGTGGGGACCGGGTGCGGTCAGATCAAGACCGGTTCCCTGTGCCGCTCGGAGCGGGTGGCCAAGTACAACGAGCTCCTCCGGATCGAGGACACCTATGCTCCGCCGATGGCGCGCTGGCCGCGGTAGGAGGCACGTCCCCCTGATCCTGGCCCTGATCGGGGCCCTGGGGCTGGGGTGGGTGTTTGGGTCGCGGGTCCTCGCCATCCACCGCACGGGGGTGGAGCTCCGGGCGCTGGCGTCCCGCGAGGAGCGGCTGGTGGTGGAGATTGGGGACTTGCGCCGGAGGCTCGCCGAGGCGGGCCTCCCCGCGGTGGTGGAGCGGGAGGCGCGGCGGAAGCTCCGCTGGGGGTTCCCCGACGAGGAGCGGATCGTCATCCTACGGAGGTAGCGTGGCGTTTGTCCACCTCCACGTCCACTCCGAGTACTCGCTCCTGGACGCCATGGGCCGGGTCCGGGAACTCGTCGGGCGGGCGGTGGACCTCTCAATGCCCGCCCTTGCCCTCACCGACCACGGGGTCGTCTCGGGGGCGATCAAGTTCTACCGGGCGGCCCGGGAGGCCGGGATCAAGCCGATCCTCGGCTGCGAGCTCTACGTGGCCCCCGACTCCCGCTTCTCCCGCGACCCGGGGACCCACCGCTCCCCGTTCCACCTCGTCCTCCTTGCTGCCGATCGGCGGGGGTGGCAGAACCTCCTCCGCCTCGTCCACTGCGCCCACACCGAGGGGTTCTACTACAAACCGCGGGTGGACCTCGAGCTCCTCGCGGAGTGCAGCGAGGGCCTGATCGCCCTTTCGGCCTGCGAGTCGGGGGGGGTGCAGCGGCTTCTCCTCGGGGGGCGGACCGAGGAGGCGGCGGACCTCGCTGGGCGTCTGGGCGAGATCTTCCCGGGTCGGTTCTACCTCGAGCTCCAGGACCACGGGCTGGAGCGGGGCCGGGAGCTCATCGGGGCGCAACTCCGGCTCGCCGAGCGGCTGAACCTCCCGGTCGTGGCCACCACCGACGTCCACTACCTCGACCCCGAGGACCGGGAGGCCCACCGGGTCCTCATCAACATCCAGGCCGGAAAGCGCCTCTCCGACCCCGATGCCCGGTCCTTTGCTGGGTCGGACTACCACTTCTTGACCGAGGAGGAGATGGGGGCGAAGTTCCGGGAGGTCCCCCAGGCCCTCGCGGCGACCCTGGAGATCGCGGAGCGGTGCGAGCTAGAGCTGGAGCTTGGGCGAAGGCTCCTCCCCCGGTACCCCTCCTCCCGGGCCCCAACTGAGGAACTCGAGGAGAAGGCCTGGGCCGGGGCCCGGGCCCGCTACGGGGAGCCTCTCCCTCCCGAGGTGGAGGAGCGCCTCCGGTACGAACTGTCCGTCATCGCCCGGATGGACCTCCCCTCCTACTTCCTCATCGTCGCTGACTTCGTGGGCTACGCCCGGGCGCGGCGGATCCCCGTCGGCCCGGGCCGGGGCTCCGCCGCCGGGTCCCTCGTCGCCTACGCCCTGGGGATCACCCAGGTCGATCCCCTCCAGTTCGGGCTCCTCTTCGAGCGGTTCCTCAACCCCGATCGGGTGAGCCTCCCTGACTTCGACATCGACTTCTGCGTTCGGGGCCGGGACGAGGTCCTCCGCTACGTGGCCGACCGCTACGGCCGGGATCACGTTGCCCAAATCGCCACCTTCGACAGGATGGCGGCCCGGTCCGTGGTCCGGGACGTGGCCCGAGTCCTGGGGTTCCCCTACGAGAAGTCCGACCGGATCGCCAAGCTCGTCCCGTTTGGGATGTCGCTCGAGCAGGCCCTGGAGGGGGTTCCGGCCCTGGGGGAACTCGCCGAGGAGTCGGAGGAGAACCGGAGGCTGTTTACGATCGCTCGGCGACTCGAAGGCTTGCTCCGCAACAGCTCCACCCACGCCGCGGGGGTGGTCATCGCGCCCGAGTCCCTCGAACGGTTCGTCCCCTTGATGCGCCTCACCGAGGGCTCGTTCGTCACCCAGTTTGACATGCACGACGTCGAGGCGGTGGGGCTTCTCAAGATGGATTTCCTGGGCTTGCGGAACCTGACCCTCCTCGACGACGTCGTGCGGCTGGTGGAGAAGCGCACGGGGCTTCAGGTGGATCTCGAGCGGATCCCCCTCGATGACCCCGCGACCTACGCCCTCATCGCCTCGGGCCAGACCACGGGGGTGTTTCAACTCGAGTCTCCGGGGATGAGGGCCCTCATCCGACGGCTCCAGCCCACGGAGTTCCGGGACCTCATCGCGCTTCTGGGCCTGTTCCGCCCGGGCCCCTTGGACTCGGGGATGGCCGACGACTACATCGAACGCAAGCACGGCCGCCAGCCCGTCACCTACCCCCACCCCTCCACGGTGGAGGTCCTCTCCGAGACCTACGGGCTCCCCATCTACCAGGACCAGATCCTCCTCCTCGCCCAGCGGCTGGCCGGGTTCACCCTCGGGGAGGCCGACCTCCTCCGGCGGGCGATGGGAAAGAAGAAGCCCGAGGAGATGGCGGAGATGGAGACCCGGTTCGTGGAGGGCTGCGTCCGGAACGGGATTCCCCCCGAGGAGGCGCGGCGGATCTTCTCCGACATCGAGAAGTTCTCCCGCTACGGGTTCGTCAAGGCCCACTCCACCGCCTACGCCTTCATCACCTACTGGACCGCCTACTTCAAGGCCCACTACCCCACCGAGTTCATGGCCGCCCTCCTCACCTCGGTCCAGGACAACCTCGACAAGGTGGCGGAGTACATCGCCGAGTGCCGGGGGATGGGGATCGAGGTCCTGCCCCCCGACATCAACGAGTCGGACGTCGGGTTCACCCCGGTGGGGGAGGGGCGGATCCGGTTTGGGCTCGGGGCGATCAAGCATGTGGGGACGGGGGCGGTGGAGGCGATCCTCCAACGGCGGGGAAGTGGGTTCAAGAGCTTTTTCGACTTCTGCCAGCGGGTGGACCCCGAGCGGGTGGGCCGGGAGACGGTGGAGTGCCTGATCAAGGCGGGGGCGATGGACCGGTTCGGGGTTCCCCGGAAGGCCCTCATGGCCCTCGCCTGTGAGGGAGTGCGGCTGGCGCAGCTTGCGAAGGCCCAGCGGGCCTCAGGCCAGCAGTCGTTCTTCGCCGCCGAGGAGTTCATCCCTTCTCTTGCCGTGGACACGACGGAGTACTCCCGCGAGGAGCTCCTCGGCTTTGAGCGGGAGCTCCTTGGGCTCTACCTGGGCGGGCACCCGCTGGACGCCCACGCGGCGGAGCTCCAGGCCCGGGGCGTGGTGCCCATTGCCGAGGCCGGGGCCCAGCCCCGGTCCTTCACCGTTGCCGGGGAGGTCAAGGCCCTGAAGCGGGTGGGGACCCCCAGCGGCCCACTGGCGTTCGTAACCCTCGCCGACCGGACGGGGGAGGTGGTGGTCGTGGTGGGTCCCCGACATGCGGGCGGCGACCTCCTGCGGGAGGGCGCGCTTCTCCTGGTCCAGGCGCGGTGGGCTGAACGGAACGGGTCGCGGAGGCTCCAGGCCTTGGAGATCGAGCCCCTGGGGAGGGGTAAGGACGCCCCTCCCGCGTGCCTGATCGACTACCCCCTGGAGCTCCTCACCCCGGAGAACGTGGATCACTTGGGGAGGATCCTCGCCGACCACCCGGGCCCCGTCCCGGCCCGGATCCGGGTTCGCGACGGGGAGAAAGTCCTGGTGGTGGAAGCGGGACCCCGGTATCGGGTCCAGCCCTGCCCCGAGCTCCGGCAGAAGCTCCTCGAGCTCGGCCCCGGGGTCCATGTGGAGTGGCGATGACCGTCCCCCCAGGGTTGAAGCTCCTCCTCCCGGGGATGGGGGTGAAGCGGTGGTTCTTCCTCGCTCTTGCGGGGATTGCCCTCGTGGCGTTGGGGTCTCTGTTCCTCGTCGGGGAGGGGGGGATGCGGGAGCTCTACGCCCTCCTCCTCCGCCGCCTCCCGTTCCTGTGGCGGCCCGTGGTGGGGGCGGCGGTGTTGGGAGGCGGGCTTCTGGCCACGGTGGTGGGGATGGCGGGGGCCGTGCGGGCGATCCTCCACGCGGTGACCCCGCACCGCGGGGGGTCCCTGGCTGAAGCGATCTACCAAGGGCGGGTCCTCCGCGCCGCGCCTCGGGTGGCGGCCATCGGGGGCGGAACCGGCCTCTCCACGCTCCTCCGGGGTATGAAGGCCTACACCGCCAACCTCACCGCGGTGGTCACGGTGATGGACACCGGGGGGAGCTCCGGCCGGCTACGGACGGAGCTCGACGTCCTCCCCCCCGGGGATATCCGAAACTGTCTCCTGGCCCTCGCGGCCGATGAGGAACGGATGAGCCGCTTTCTTCAGCACCGGTTCACCTCGGGGGAGGGGTTGGAAGGGCACTCCCTGGGCAACGTGCTCCTCGCGGGGATGGCCCAGGCGGTGGGGGGATTCGATCGGGCGATCGAGGAGGCGAGCTACTTCCTCTCCGTGCGGGGGAAGGTGGTCCCGGCGACCCTGGAGCGGACGGACCTCGTGGCCGAGCTCGCCGACGGCCGGGAGATCGTCGGGGAGGCGGAGATCACCGCGGCCCGGGCGCCCATCCGCCGGCTCCGCCTTGCGCAGCCCGTGTCCGCCTACGCGGCGGCCGTTGAGGCCATCCGCTGCGCCGACCTCATCGTCCTCGGTCCGGGAAGTCTCTACACGAGCGTGATCTCCAACCTCCTCGTCGACGGGATCGCCGACGCCGTGGACGAGGCCCCGGCGGAGAAGTTCATTGTCATGAACCTCATGACCGAGCCGGGGGAGACGGACGGGTTCTCCGCGAGCGACCATCTCCGGGCCCTGGCCGAGCACGTGAACCTCCGTCGGTTCCACGCCGTGGTGGTCAACACCGAGCTCCCGCCCCCGGAGATCTTGGCCCGGTACCGGGCCGAGGGGAGCGAGCCCGTGCGGGACGACCTCCGGGGGGTCAAGGCGATGGGGCTGCGGGTCGTCCGGGCCCCCCTCCTCGACCTCGTGGAGATGGAGGGGAAGCTCACGGTGAAGCACGACTCCGGGCGCCTGGCCCGGCTCCTCGCCCGGGAGTCCCGGGTCCTCCGGCGGTCCTGGACCCGCTGGTTCAGCGGCTAGGAGGGAAAAAGAAGAGGGGGGCGACCCTGTCGCCCCCCTTGGCCGATCGTTCCCGGTGCTACGGGGCGATCGTGAGGGACAGGGTAGCGGTCTTGTTCTTCCCGCCGCCGACCCCGCGCACCGTGATCGCCGGATACGTTCCCGTAGCGGCGGTCGCGGCCGCCGTCAGGGTGAGGGTCGCTGTGTTGGCCGTCACCGAAGTGGGTTCAAACGTGGCGGTGACCCCGGTTGGGAGCCCCTCGATGGAGAGCTCCACAGCGTCGGCGAACCCTCCCACCCGGGTCAGGTTGACCGTGACCGTGGCCGTTCCACCCGGCTTCAGGGACACCGAGGCGGGGCTTAGGGCCATGCTGAAGTCGGGGAGCGCCTCCACGGTCAGCCGCACCGTGACGGTCTTGTCGATCCCGTCGCCCCGACCGCGGATCGTGAGGTTGTAGGCCCCTGCGGCCGCGGTGGTGGCAACGTTGAGGGTGAGGGTGCTCGAGGCGCCCGTGGCCGAGGCGGGGTTGAACGTCCCCGTGACCCCGGCGGGCGCGCCCTCCAGGGTGAGGGCCACCGCCCCGGTGAACGTGGCGTTGCGGGTGATGTTGACCGTCACCGTCCCGCTCGCCCCCTGCTTGACGGTGAGGGCGGTGGGGTTCACGGCAAGGGTGAAGTCGGGCTTCACCTGGACCGTGAGCTCCAGGGTCTGCTCCTTCTTCTTGTTCCCGCTCTGGGCGACGACCTTCAGGGTGTACTTCTGGGTGGCCACCGTGTCCGCCACGGTGAGGGTGAGGGTCGTCTCTGTTCCCTTCTTATCCGTCTTGGCTGGATCGAACTTGTAGGTCACCCCGCTCGGGGCCCCGGTGAGGGAGAAACTAACCTCGCCCTCGAACCTCTCGCGGGTGAAGGTGATTTTGGTGGTCCCGGACCGGCCCTGAGGGACAGACATCGTGATCGGGGTGGTGGGGAGCTTGAAGTCCCCGCCGCACCCCGCGAGCAACACCGCCGCCACCGCAACTCCGATGACGCCCAATAGCTTCTTTCCGCGCTTCGTTGTCATATGCCTCCTTCCCCTCCGAGCTTCGCCCCGCGGCCCACGTGGACCAGCCTACCGGTGTGGCGGTTCTGTGATGGGATTGGGGGAGTCCTTGCCGGTGCGCGCTCGGAGGGCTACCTCCTCCTGTAGGGTTCGTTTCCCCCGCCCGTGTACGCCTCCCGGTCGAGCTCCATCCGAGTCCAAGGATATGCCGTTCGCGGGGGGGAGTCAAATCCGCGCCGGCCATTCCGTTCCCAGGCTCAGCACCCGCCGCACGGTTTCTTGGGCTGCTTGGGCTTGTCGGCCTTCTTCTCCTTCATCAGCACGTGACCTCGCCTCCTCCTCGCCCCGTCTTCGGGCGCGATTGGGCTGGAGTATAGTCGGGAATGGGCCAGGATGCCAAGGGCATTCTTCTAGCCCCCACCGAGCTTCTCCCCCAGCCACCCCGCAACCTCGGAGAGCTTGATCCTCTCCTGGTGCGTCGTGTCCCGGTCCCGGACCGTGACCGTCCCGTCGGCAAGGGTCTGCCCATCCACGGTGAAACAGTACGGGGTCCCGCACTCGTCCTGGCGCCGGTACCGCCGCCCAATCGAGCCCTTGTCGTCGTAGTCCACGTTCCACGTCTTCTTGAGCTCCCGATAGAGCTCGAGGGCGATCTCGGGCATCCCCTCTTTTCGGATGAGAGGGAGGACCGCCGCCTTCACCGGGGCCAGGCGAGGGTGGAGCCGCAAGACGACCCGGGGTTGGGGAACTCCCTTCTCGTCGGGGATCGCGTCCTCATCGTAGGCCTCGCAGAGGAAGGCGAGGACGGACCGGTCCACCCCCGCCGAGGGCTCGATCACGTGGGGGATCAGGCGCTCCCCCGTCTCCTCGTCGAAGTAGGAGAGGTCTTTGCCGCTTCCGGGATGGGTGGGTTTTCCGTTCGGGCCCGTCTCCACCACGAGCTCCCCGTCCCTCCGGACGAGCTTCCCCTCCATGTGCGAACGGAGGTCGAAGTCCCCGCGGTGGGCAATCCCCTCCAGCTCCCCGAACTCCCCCGGGGGGAGGAACGGGAACGCGTACTCGATGTCCGCCGTCCCGCAGCTGTAGTGGCTGAGCTCCTCCGGGCTGTGCTCCCGGAGTCGGACCCGATCGCTTCCCAGCCCCAGGGACACGTACCAGCGGAGGCGCCGGTCCCGCCAGTACTCGTACCACAGGCGCGACTCCTCGGGCCGGCAGAAGAACTCGATTTCCATCTGCTCAAACTCCCGCGACCGATAGGTGAAGTAACGGGGGGTGATCTCGTTGCGGAACGACTTTCCGATCTGGGCGATTCCGAACGGGAGCTTGACCCGGGCGGTAGCGAGGACGTTCCGGAAGTTGACGAACATCCCCTGGGCCGTCTCTGGGCGGAGGTAGGCCTCGCTTTCGGGGTCCACCAGGGCCCCGACGTAGGTCTTGAACATGAGGTTGAACTCCCGGGGGGGCGTGAGGTCGCAGGTCGTGTGCTCCCCGGGGCGCTTGGAGGGCTTCTCCGGGCACTGGCTCGTCGCGAGCTGGTCGGCGCGGAACCGGGCCTTGCAGTGGCGGCAGTCGACGAGCATGTCGTGGAAGAGGTCGTAGTGGCCGCTCGCCTTCCACACCTGGGGGTGCATGATGATCGAAGTTTCGATCCCCACCATGGCGTAGGGGGACGGCATCCCCGGCGGGGGGGTCGTGTCGTCGTGGCGAAGGACCATGTCCTGCCACCACGCCTCGCGGACATTCCGCTTGAGCTCAACTCCGAGGGGGCCGTAGTCCCAGAAGCCCCCGATTCCGCCGTAGATCTCGCTGGAGGGGAAGATGAACCCCCGCCGCTTGCACAGGGCCACGATCTTGTCCATGAGGTTTTCTCGGTCCGGCATTGTCCTCCCCTTTTCGGTCTGAAGAGGCTACCGAAGGGGCTCCCCTCGGGCAAGGCGGCCCGTCCGCTCGGCCAGGGCCCGGAGCTGATGGGCGAGTTCCTCGGTGAGATCGGAGGTGCGGTACCGCCAGGCCCAGTTCCCGGACGGCTGGGCAGGCCGGTTCATCCGGGTCTCCGGGCCGAGGCCCAGGACGTCCTGGAGGGGGATCACTGCCAGGCGGGCCCGGCTGCGGAACGCGAGCTCGATCAGGGCCCAGGGGACGTCCCCCTCCCGCCGGAGGGGGATCCCCTCTTGGGCGAGGCAGGAGGCGAGCCGCTCCCGCTCCTCGGGCGGGGTGCTCCGGTACCACCCGAGCGCCGTGTCGTTGTCGTGGGTCCCCGTGTAGACGAGGACCCGGCCGTGGTCGGGGAAGTTCCGGGGGAGGTGGGGGTTGTCGTCCCCACCCGCAAAGGCGAACTGGAGGACCCGCATCCCGGGGAGGCCGAAGCCGTCCCGGAGGGCCTCGACCTCCGGGGTGATGACCCCGAGGTCCTCAGCGACGATGGGGACGTCCCCGAGCTCCTCCCGGATCCGCTGGAGGAGGGCCCGTCCCGGGGCCTCGACCCACCGGCCGCGGACCGCGGTTGGCTCCTCGGCGGGGATCTCCCAGTACGCCTGGAGGCCCCGGAAGTGGTCGAGCCGGACGAGGTCGAAAAGCTGCAGGGCGTGCCGGACCCGGGCGAGCCACCACGAAAACCCGTCCCGCTCGTGGACCTCCCAGCGGTAGAGGGGGTTTCCCCACCGCTGACCGGTGGCGCTGAAGTAGTCGGGCGGGACCCCGGCGACGACGGTGGGGTTCCCCTCCGGGTCGAGGTGGAAGAGCTCGGGGTGGGCCCACACGTCGGCCGAGTCGTGGGAGACGAAGATCGGCATGTCCCCGAGGATCCCGATCCCCCGCTCAGCGGCGTAGGCCCGGAGCCCGCCCCACTGGCGGGCGAACGCCCACTGGGTCCAGGCGTGAAACCCCACCTCCTCCCGAAGGGTCCCGCGGGCCGCCCGCAGGGCCTCCGGCTCCCGGGCGCGGAGCTCCCGCGGCCACGCCGTCCACGGCGCCCCCCCGTGCTCGTTCTTGAGGGCCATGAAGAGGGCGTAGTCGGAGAGCCACTCCCCTTCGGCTTGGGCAAACCAGGCGAGTTTCCGCTTCTCCCGGCGAGTGGCCCGGCCGAGGAACCCCGCGTAGGCCCTCCGGAGGAGGGGCCACCGGGTGGCGTAGAGAAGGCCGTAATCCACCCGGTCCTCCGGGAACGCGCCGGGGGCCCCACCGGAGAGCCAGCCCCGGGCCAGGAACACCTCGGGATCGAGGAGGTAGGGGTTCCCAGCAAACGCGGAGAAGGACTGGTAGGGGCTGTCCCCGTACCCGGTCGGGCCCAGGGGGAGGACCTGCCACCACCGGGCCCCGGAGGCGGAGATCCAGTCCAGAAAAAGGCGGGCTTCGTCCCCCAGCGTCCCGATCCCCCACGGCCCAGGGAGGCTCGTGGGGTGGAGGAGGATCCCGAACGACCGTTCGAGGTCCATAGCCGGGGTAGGGTAGCCCTTCGGCGGCCTCGTTTCAGCCGGGTCCGGGGATAGACTGGGAGAGATGACGCGATGGAGGAAGGCCCTTCTGGGGTTTCTTGGGATCGGCGCCCTGGCCACGGCGGCTCTCGTCGCCCTGTCCCCCTGGGCGCCCCGGCCGGTCCCCTTCGAGGAGGCGACCGTCCCCGAGGCGTGGTTTGCCCCACCAGCGGAAGAGGCTCCTCCCCCAAAGGAGGCCCCTTCCGAAGAGGCCCTTCCGGAGGAGGTGCCCTCCCCCCTCCCCCGGGAGACGGTCCCCCCGGGCTATGTTCAGGTGGGGAAGCTCGCCTACGAGCTCGACGGCCGGCGGGTGGCCGAGGAGGGCTACCGCCTGGAGCGGCTTTCCTCGGGCGAGCTCCTCCTTGCCTCGGAGGGGGCGTTCACCGTGCGGGTCCTCCTTGTCTCGGTGCGGGTGAGCTTCCAACAGGAGGTTCGTCTCGACGAGGAGCTCGGGCCGCGCCTGTACCGGCTCGAGGCTCAAGGTCCGTTGGGGTTTGGAACCCGCCGGATCTCGATCGCCGTGGAGGGGGGGCGGGCGGTGGCCGACGCGGGCGATGGACCGCGGGAGGTCCCCTTTCCCGAGGGACGGGCGTTTTTCGTGGGCACGGTGGCCTCCTACGCCCTCCTCCCCGTCCTCTACGGTCCTTTGGCCCACGGGGACGGGCTCCTCCTCCAGCCCCTGGGGGCGGGGGCCGGCCCGCCCGGGGCCTCGGCCTCGGGCCCAATCGAGGTCGTCTCTGCGGGGACGGCCGAGGTCGGCCTGGGCGGGCGGGTGGTGGTTCTCGATCGGTATGAGGTCCGGGCGGGGGCGTTTGGGGGGATCCTCCTCGCCCGGGGCCTGGAGTTCGTGGCCTTCGTGGGGAGGGGGGAGCGCTCGTTTTCCGCCTACCGCTCCGACCTCTTTCCCCGCGGACTCTCGATCCCGCCCGGCCTATAATCGGCGTGGAGGTGATTTCGATGCGGCGGTTGTGCTCAGGGCTCCTTTTGGCAGCGGGCTTGTCTCTGACGGTCGCCGGGGCGCCGGTGGTGGCGGTGGCCCCGTTCACGGCCGAGGTGGGGACGGGCCTGGCCAACCTCGGCTTGGGCCTCGGGGACATGCTGGCCGGGCGGCTGGCCCCCCAGGGGATCCTCGTCGTCCCCCCGGGGGCGCTGCAGGCGTGGGTTCTCCAACGCGGCCTCGTCCCGTCCCGGGAGGCGTGGATCCAGGCCGGGGAGGCCCTCGGGGCGGAGGTCGTCGTCCTCCCCGCGGTGGAGAAGCTGGAGGCGGTGACGATGTCCTTCACCTTGTTCCTCTTCACCGTGCGGGGGGCTTCGGTGACGGCCGAGCTCCGGGCGGAGGTCCTCAGGCTTGCGACCAGGAGCGGAGAGGTTGTGCGCGCCCGGGGGGAGGCTTCGGGACCCACATCGGTTGAGGTTTCCCTGCACTTCCCAGTTGACGTCTGCTCCGGTGGGTTCCGAACGGACAAAGGGGTGTACTGGACCGGGGAGCCGGTGACCCTGGGGTACCGGGACCCCGCCCCGCCGAACGCGTTCTCCGTCGTGATCCACCCCACCTCGGCCCCCACCCCAAACTGGACCTCGCCCGTGGCCGGGTCCACTGTGGGAAGCCCGTGCGTCACCTGGACGTGGAACCAGGTCTTCCCGCCGGCGGCGGGGCCGGGGGAGTACGTGGCCGAGCTCTACCAACCTCCAAATCCGATTCCCATCGCAACGCGGACGTTCACGATCGGGACTGCCGCGGCGGTGGAGCTCGTCGTGGGGACCCCGGCGTTTGGGACTGCCCCGTGGGGAGAGGCCCTCGGGAAGGCCCTTGAAGGGCTTTCCGCCAAGATCCTTCCCCTGGTTCAGCCCTAGGGGACGAGGGCTAGCGGAGCTTGACCCCGAGGTAGTAGGGCCAGATCACGAGGGCGAGGATGGCCTGCCACCACAGGAGCTGGGTGTAGGCGAGGGTGAACAGCCACCCCGCAAACCAGAACATCCCGGCAAATTCTCCCCGAATCCGTTCGGCCATGGTCCCTCCTTGGGCTCCATTGTAGCGGGTTCCTCTCCGGCCTGCCCGGGGAGATCTCTCCGCCCCTTCCCCAAAGGGTTGCCCTCGGGAAGGCCAGGGGGTCGCTGCCCCCCTTCCTGTCGGGGGACGGAAGGCCCAGCCCGCGTCCTCGTTCCTGAAACAGGGCGGCTCCGGCCGGGCGAGGCGGGGGGGCTTCGCCGGGTCTAGTCCGTCTGAGGAGCTCCCGGCGCGGCCCTCCAGGTGCCGCCCTCGTCGTACGGTCGCAGCGCCCGGAGCATCGCTTCGGGGGAGCGGTACAGGGGGTCGGGGTAGAAGATGACGCCGGCGGGCGCGAACGGGTCGTTGAGCGGCAGCAGGACCATAAACCAGTTCATCGGGAGGGCCAGCTCGGGGAGAGGCCAGGTCCCGAGGGTCGGGGCGTGGGCCATCCACAGGAGAAACCCGCCTTCCTCAACCGCCGGTGAGGTGCCCAAGGCCGGGAAGCACCGTCCTCGATCGACGATTTGGAATCTCCCGGAGGCCTTCATCCCCCCGACCAACGCCCCCCGCCCTAGCCGGGGAAAGTTGAGAAGGGCCTGAATCCCGCTGAACACCGGGTTGAGGTAGAGCTTGAGGTCACCTCCGTCGTACCAAACGGGCCACGTCCCGTCGGCGAGGGACGCCGCAGCCGCGGTGAGCTCCTCAGGCGCCAGTTGCGCCCTCAGCCAGTGGCCGATCTCCGCCGGAAGCGGTGCCCAGGCGCAAGGTTCCGTCGGTGGGGGCGGGGGTTCCTCCGCTGGTGGCGGCGGCGGCCCGGGAGGCGGCCCGGCCACTGCGGCTACCCCGAGGGTGGCACCAGCGGCAAGGGAAAGCACCAGGCACCTTACTACCATTGACGTGACGCGCCATCTTGCGTTTCCTCCCATCGTTGTTCACCCCCTCTTCCTCAATTGTAGGCCCGCGTCAAGGTCGCCCTGGGTTGCGGCTTGGGTCGTCGGCCCGCCGGCAGGAGCGCGACCTCCCCACGAACACCAACGACGCAGGCGGACGGGACGAAGGCAGAGCACCGGTTCGGCGCGCAAGTCGGCGATCACCGGGCGGCCCGGGCAGAGGGAAGGGGGAGATCCGGGGGTGTGAGGAGGGAGCGGATCGCCGGTCACCCCAGGACCTGGGTGAACGTCAGCGTGAACAACCACCCCGCGAACCAGAACATCCCGGCGGACGCCCCTCGGCCCCCTTGTCTGCCATCGTCCCTCTTCTGAACGAGGGCTGGTACGGGGAACCCCTCAGCGCCTGGGTTGCTCCCCCCCCGCTGGGGGCACACGGCCGTGCCCAGCGGGTTCAGGGCCTGTGAGGGGGATCAGCCCACCAGGAGGTGGGCCACAGCGAGGAGGCCTGCGGCGACGAGCACAGCCAAGGAGATGTGGTCCAGTTCAACCTTAGGGAGCGGCACCCGGACCCGCCGCACCAGGAGGAAGAGCCCGTACCCGGCCACCACCGCGGCCAGTGCCTTCCCCCAGGTGGCGGGGGAGAGGACTCCAGGCAAGCTGGCCAACCCCCACGCCGAGAACCCCACCACCCCCATCCCCAGGAAGAGAACCCCGCCCCACGCTCCGTGCCCCCGCGCGGGGTGCAGGAGGGGGAGGATCTTGCTGAACGAGGCTGCTGTCCCCACTCCAAGAAGGGTCAGCGCCCACGCGTACGGGGAAGGAACGAGACCGCCGAGGAACTCCTTGGCCACGAACCCTGCCAACGGGGGCAGTCCCGCGATGGACCACGTCCCCAATGCCAGCCCCCACCCGGCGGCACGGGGAAGGCGACCCGCCAAGTGGGGGATCTCTCGAACCCCCACTGCCTCTATTCCGCTTCCACCCGCATAGAACAGGAGGCCCTTGAACAGGCAGTGGGCGATGGTGTAGTAGACGGCGCCGGCGAATGCCGGCCCGCCGAGGCCGAACCCGACAAGCATGTACCCGTACTGCGAGAGGATGTGGTAGGCAAGGAAACGCATCAAATCCCGCTCCCATAGGGCGTAGACCAACCCCCCGAACCCGGTGATGACCCCGAGGGCGGCCACCGCCGGGCCCACGGGAAGCGCCTCGCTGAGCCGGGCCAGGGCGACGATCCCCATCTTCCCCGCCAGCCCAGCGAGGAGGGTCACCACCCCCACCGGAGCCAGGCGGTAGGCCTCGGGGAGCCAGAACCCGATCAGGAACACCCCCGCCTTCACCGCTGTCCCCACCACGAGGAGGCTTGCCCCCACCCCCAGCGCCGGCGGGGCGAGACCGGGAGCGAGCTCGGCGATCTGGACGAGGGACAGCGTCCCCAGCTCCCCGTACACGAGTCCCAATCCGAGGAGGTACACGAGCATCCCCAGCGCGGAGAGGAGGAGGTAGCGCAGCCCGGCCCACACCGGCCGGGAGCGGAGATCGTAGGCGATGAGGATGGCCCCAAGCAGGGAACCGAGGTCGAGGAGGATGAACAGGTTGAACAGGTCCCGGGACAGAACGGTAGCCAGACACGTCCCGACAAGAAGCGTGACCAGCCCGTGGAACGTGGTCGAACGGTGCCGTTCGTGCCACCACGCGGCGGCGTGGACCAGGGGCGCCAGGGCCCAGAACCCAACGGCGAGGGTGTCCCCGGCGAGGGCGACCCCCCACGGGGGGCCGCCCAAGGTCCCCAAGGGGAACCCCGGGGCCCAGAGGAGGAGGGAGGCCCAGCCCCCGAGGATCGCGAGCAGCCCGGTCCCCCTCCCGGCCCCGAGCAGGCCCGCCACCCCGAGGGCGAGGTAGAGGAGGACCCCCGCCACCGCCGCCGTCACCGGCTCCCTCCTAAGCGTTCCGGCCACTCCCCCTCCTCCCGCTCCAGGCGCCGCACGTCCTGGGTGCGACGGCTCTCGGTGAGGAAGATCACGTACACGAGGGCGAGGGCGAGGGTGGCGAAGTCGATCACAATCGCGGTGAGGACCAGGGCGTGGGGGAGAGGGTCGGCCGATGGGCCCGGCCCCAGGCCGGCGATCGGCGGCCGGGCCCCGGGGCGGTGGGCGAGGGAGACGAGGAACAGGACCGCCCCGCTCGCCCCCACGTTGAGCCCAAGGAGCTTCCAGATGAGGTTCCGCCGGACGATCAGGGTCCACAGCCCCAGGCCCACCAGGGCGATCGCCAGCGCTGCCCCCGCCAGGCCCTCCATCTACACCTCCCCCCGGGAGAGGGCGAACCGGTGGAGGACGACCCACGCCCCGATCGCCACCTCCACCGCGATCAAGAGGTTGGCGGCGATGAAGTAGGCGGTTCCCCTCCTTCCCAGGAGGAGGAGCGCTCCCGCCAGGGCGAGGATCACGACGATTGACCCGTACTCGGCCCACTCCAAGGTGGGCTCGCGGAGCTCCGCGCTCAGGCGCTCGACCCCCTTGGCGAGGGCGAGGAGGAGGAGCGCCGTGCCGAGGATCGCCCCCGCCGGGAAGCCGCCTCCGGGGCCGAGGTGGCCGCTTGAGGCCACGTAGAGGGCGAAGACGGCGGCCGGCCCGAGGAGGAGGTCGGCCGAGCGCCGGAGGAGAGGCGTCTCCGCCACCGGGGGCAGGGGCTCCTCCCACCGCAGGCGCCGGAGCCCCAGCTTCACCCCGGCGATCGTCATCGCGTAGACGAGGATCTCAAACAGGGTGTCCCACAGCCGAACCCCGAGCACGATCGTCGCCACCACGTTCTTCGCCCCCCATGCCTCCGCCACCTCCTCCCCCCCGGGGACCCCGGGGCGGGGGAAGATCCCGCTGACCCCCAGGCCGAGGAGCCCGAGGAGGAGGGCCAGGGCGACGGCGGCGAGGGCTCTCATCCCACGTACCTCCGAACGAGCTCCGCCAGTTCTCCCGACGCCTCCAGTTCAGCGAGAAGTTCGTTCAACGCCTCCAAGAGGTCGGTCTCCCCGGGGGCGAGGGCGAACCGGAACGCGGTGGCGCCGTGGTCCGCGGTCTCCGTGGGGGCGACATCCCCGTGGAGGGTCCACTGGTGGAGGTGGAGGAGGTCGGTCACGGCCCCGCCCACCTCGCCACGGGCGAGGGCGCCGCCAAGCTCCTGGTGGTCCTCGTAGGTCCGGCCGGTGGGCGGGAGGTGGTCCTGGCCCTGGTCCCCGGCCACCGCCCCCACGGGCCCGGGGCCGAGACGCACGGTGGCCAGGCGGGTGGCGAGGATGGGCCGGGAGAGGAGAAGCCCTTCCCCATACCGGGCGAGGAACCCCCCGGCCCCGACGTCGGCCTCCCCGGCCCGGAGGAGGCGGGGGATCTCGGCCCGGGGAACCCACAGGACCTCGAGGTCCCGGTGGAGCCGGCGGGCAAACTGGGACAGGATCTCCCACTCCAGCCCCGTGATCCGCTCCCCATCCTGGTGGAGGAGGGGATGGGTCTCGGCGGCGACCACGGTGAGCTTCCCCGTTCGGCGGAGTGCCAGGAGGTAGATGAACGTGACGAGCCCGAACCCGACGGCGGCCTGGGTCAGGGCGACGTCGGGGGCGGCGAGGAAGAGGTACATCCCGGCGAGGGCGAGGGAGTGGGCCCCGACCCCGATCACGCCCCACAGGAGCCGGCGCTGGGTGAGGGCGAACACGGCCAGGGCCAGGGCAAGAGCGGCGAACAGGATCGTGCCCATGCCCCGCTACTCCCCCCGGGCGCGCTCCCCTTGGACGAACGCGCCCTTGGCGATGGCGTGGGTCGACAGAGGCCCGGTGAAGAGGAGGAAGAGCCCGAGGAGGACAAGGATCCCCCCCGTGGCCTCCCACCCGCAGGAGACGGCGAGCCCGGCGAGGAAGACGAGGCTTCCCCCGGTATCCCCCACCCCGGCGGCCTGGAGCCGCTCGTACGGGCCCCGGAACCGGAAGAGCCCCAGCCCCCCGAGGAAAAGGAGGGCGAGGCCCAAGGAGAGAAGGGCGGTCCCGATCACCGCTGCCCCCGTTCCGCGAACCGAGCCACAAGGACCGTACCCACGAACCCCAGGACCGCGTAGGCCAGGGCCACGTCGAGGAGGATCCCCTGGCCGGCGAATGCCGCCTCCGCGGCCAGGGCTAGGGCAATCCGCACGTTGAGGGAGGAGGCGGCGGTGAGGCGGTCCCACACCGTGGGCCCAGCCCACAGCCGAACGAGGGGGGGGACCGCCGACAGGGCCAGGGCCGTGAGCACAGCGGCCTTCATCCCCACAGACCCCCGAGGAGGCGCTGCAGGAAGTCCATCCCGGGCAAGGAGATCCCCGCCGGCCGGTGGAGGGTGTGAACGTAGGCCGCGTCCTCCTCCACGAGGAGGGCGATCGTGCCCGGGGTGACGGTGATCGCCCATAGAAAAAGGAGCTTCCCCATCTCCGAGCGCCCCTGAAGGGGGATCGCGAGGATCCCCGGCTCCACCCGGCCGGTGACGACGGCCCACCCCGTGAGGGCGACGCTCCGAACCACCAAGGCCGTCACCGTGAGGGCGAACGCGGCCCAGAGGTCGAGGCGGAGCCACGCCCCCAACGGGAAGCGGAACGGGAGGATCCCCGCCGCAGCGGCGAGGAGGGTCGCGGCGGGGAACGCGGCTCCCACCAAGGCCACCGGCCACGGCGGCCCCCGCCAGAGGAGGACCCACATCCCCCACAGGAGCCCTCCGACCACAGCCGCTGCAGTCCACCTGGCCATCGAACAGGAGTATAGCGGGCTGTGTCCCCGTTCCCGAGGAAGAGAGGATCAAGGGTTGGTACAATGAGCCACGATGCGGCGGGAGCTTGTCCTCGTTCTTGCCGGTCTTGCCTTCTCCCTCCTCGGGGCGGGGGAGGTGGTGCGCCTCTCCCTTGACGGGTCCGTCAACCCGGCGACGAGCGGCTATGTCGTGCGGGGCCTGGGGGAGGCGGCGCGCCGGGGGGCCACCCTCGTCGTCCTCGTCCTCGACACCCCCGGGGGCCTGGACTCCGCGATGAAGGAGATCGTCGAGGCGATCCTCGCCTCGCCCGTTCCCGTGGCCGTGTGGGTCGGGCCGCCCGGGGCGAGGGCCGCCTCGGCGGGGACGTTCATCCTCCTCGCCGCCGACGTCGCGGCGATGGCCCGGGGGACAAGCACCGGCGCCGCCCACCCCGTGGCCCTGACCGGGGACGGGGGCCGGGCCGACGACCCCGTGGTCCAGAAGGCCGTGAACGACGCGGCGTCCCGGATCCGGTCCCTCGCCGAGCTCCGGGGTCGGAACGCGGACTGGGCCGAGCGGGCGGTGCGGGAGTCGGCGACGGTCACGGCGGTCGAGGCCCTCGACCTCAGAGTGATCGACCTCCTCGCCGACTCGTTCCCGTCCCTCCTCTCGTCCCTGGACGGCTATCGGCTTCGGGATGGGCGGGTCCTCCGCACGGCCGGCCTCCCCGTGCGCGAGATCGGGATGACGGTGCGGGAGCGGCTGTTCTCCTACCTCGCTGACCCCAACCTCGTCTACATCCTCCTCCTCCTCGGGATCTACGGCCTCATCTACGAGTTCTTCACCCCGGGGATCGGAATCGGCCTTGTGGGAGGGGGGATTTCCCTGATTCTGGCACTCCTCGGGCTCCAGGTTCTGCCGGTGAGCGTCGCCGGGCTGGGGCTGGTCCTGTTTGGGGTTCTCCTCATGGTGCTCGACGCTCTGGCCTCCACCGAGGGAATCCTCACCGTGGGGGGGGTGGTGAGCTTGGTTCTCGGGTCGCTTTCCCTGTTTGAGCTTGAGGGCACGGGCTTGCGGCTGTCGTGGATCACGGTGGGGGCCACCGTGGGGACGCTGACCGTGATCTTCCTGTTTGTGGCCTCCAAGGGGCTCTTGGCCCAGCGGAGGCGGCCGCGGCCCCTCACGACGATGGTGGGGCTCGAGGGCGTGGCCAAGGACGACCTCCTGCCCGAAGGGTGGGTTCTCGTGAAGGGCGAGTACTGGCGGGCGCAAGCCGAGGGCGGGCCCGTCCGAAGGGGGGATCGGATCCGGGTCGTGGGGGAGGCGAAGGGGCGCCTCACCGTCCGCCGGGCAGACTAGCCCTCCTTTTCCCCTCGCCGAGGAGGGGAGCGATGACCGTTTTCGGCCGTCACCGCAGGGCGGGAAGCGCTAGCTCTACTTCGCTTTGGGGTCGGTCAGTCCTTCTTCTCCTCTTCGGCAAGCCACTCCCGAATCTTCGCCTTGATCCTCTGCTCGATCTTCGTTCCGAGCTCGTCCCAGTCCACCTCTTCGCTTGTGCCGGCCCAGCGGGCAAGCCGTCGCTTGATCCGCCGCTCCACCTCCCGATCCACCTCTTCCCGGTGGCGCTCCCGGAACCACGCCCGGCGGAACTGCCACCGCACTCCGATCCCGGTCCAGGCGAAGAGGAGGATGAGCATGAACCACAGCCCGCAGGTCTGAAGGTAGGAGAGGGGTTTGGCGAGCTGGAGGTACCCGGCGACGATGCTGTTCCAGAGGGTCATGATGACCCAGGAGAAAAAGAAGAACGCCGCCACCCCGCCCCCCGCAACCAACCTCGAAAACAGCCGCATCGGTTCCACCTCCTTTGACTTCCATTCTATCGGGCCCCCGCGACCCGGTCCGCCTCTTGTTGGCGATACCGCGGGCTATTCCGAGTTGGCAGCGGGCCGCTCGCGGCTGGTTGTGGGCACACCTTTCCATAAGGCGGCGCTTCGCCTTCGCATGAGAGCCGTGGTCGGGCTACCTGTGCCGGGTAGCGTCGCAGACTTAGAGAAGGCACACCTTGGAGGGCCGGACGACCTGACGAGCCTTGCCCTGTCAGAGGCTTTTCGTAAGACCACAACGGAGGAGGCCGATATGCAGTTCAAACTGTTTCGATTCCAAACGGTTGTCGCTGCGGTCATCACACTGGATCTTGCTGGCTCAGGTCTATGTGTAGCCACCAACGCGGCGTATACGCCAGCGGAGTTCCCGATAAACGTTGAATTTCTTGAGGGTCACAGTGGAGATGTTATCGTAGAAGGGGTCCTTTTCAGAGCGCAATACGGAGTCCTTGTTCATACAGGCCCATGGATTGCATACGTTCTTTCTACTCTCGACAGGCTTGACTTGTCTGCACCGCCCACATTTCAGTGCTCTCAGCTGTTAACGCCAGATCATGAAAAGTGGTTCCCGGTTTGGTTTCTGGAGGTGTGGAACACGTCAGTGTCAGAGAGCGATCCCCCAAGCTATATCGTAAGCGTGCACTATTTCATCCCGAAGTCTACCATAACATTCTGTTTGTGGTGTGGTCTCGCTGGCGATGAAGGGGGGTTGTGAAGTGTCATTTCGTTGAGAGTACGCGATTGCAGGCGCGGGGGTAGAGTCCCGGGACGTGGTGTAGATCCGGAGGTCTGAGGGCGTGTGCGTAGGCGCGGCGGCCTTGACGAGGAGGCACCGGAGGGTTCCCTGGGAGCAGTCTCAACGGGAAAAGGAGGAACCCAAACCTAACCCTGCGTGAGGATCGCCCTTAAGGAGCTCCGGCGCAAGTCCAAGGACCCTGAAGGAGGGTCTTGTCCTCCTCGTCCAGGAGCTCCTTGGAAGCGGAAGTGAAGGAGAAGACCGGGGGCTGGGCGGCACGAGCGAACGAGGAGCCGGCACGCGTACCGCAACGGCTACCGCCCCAGGAGATGGGACACCCGGGTGGGCACGGTGACGCTCCGGATCCCCAAGCTCCGGCGGGGGAGTGTCGTGGGCCAAGAGATCGTTACCCCCCCTGGGGGCCCAGTTGGCACTGATCCAATCGAGGACAGAGGCAGGAAGAGGGCGAACTCCCGGGGCAGATCGGGCCCAAGCTCCCGCAGCACCTGGAACGGTGGTTTCCCGTTCATCCCCTCTCTGTGGTGAGTGCGGCCGCCCCCAGTTGTAGTAGTCGATCCCCCCGCAGCCACAGCATCACCAGTCCCATGAACCCCAGCCCGTTGGGAGGGCGATCTCGTGGCTCCAGGCCAGGAAACGCACCCTGGTCCGCCCCTCGAGGGACGTCCACGGGTACCGGGGAAGCTTCCGCTTCGCCCGATGATCCCAGAGCTTCGTCCCCAGGCGCCCCCGTTCGAGCAAGCCCTTGACGTCCACCTGGCGAGGGCAAACAGCCGATCCTCCTCCCACGCCCAGTGCGCGGGGTAGAACATCTTCCCCTTCGGCTTGCGCCCCGTGAACCCGTTCCGACGGAGGATGGGGCGGATCGTGTGGGGGGACAGAGCGAGCCCCTTCTCCTGACCCAGGTACCAGGTGAGCCTCTTCCGGCCGTAGTCGGTGGCCTTCTTCGCTTCGACTACAACTTCCTCGGTCTGGGCTTGGGTCCGGCTGGGGGAGCAGTGGGGACGACGAGACCGGTCGCCCAGACTCTTCACTCCATCGGCGCGGTAGCGCTCAACCCACTTTCGGACGACGTTCCGCGAGGTTTGCCATTCGATGGACGTCTGGACCAGCTGTACCCATGCCGCCCCCCCTTCATGCCCTACGCCTCCCTTAGGCATGATCCCCTGCCCCTACTCCTCCTTTCCCTGGCGCCAAGCTCTCTTAAGAGGAGCACCGCCTGCTTTCAACCCCCTCCTCACCAACCCCTCCGCCCGGTACCGATCTTCTGGTGCACAAAGAACTGATTGTTAACAGAGCCCCGCGCCCCGCTAAGCTAATATGAGAAATGGAAATTTTCTTGTCGGAGACCCGGTGGGCTGCCCGGGAGCGAGGATTGGATACCGTTCGAAGTCTCTTCCACCGCGTGGCGCTCCTTCTCCTCATCCTGACGTCTGCCTCGGCCGCACCGCTGACCTGGGGTATCCTTTCCCCTCGTCCGGCCCTCTGGCCCCATGCTGGAATCGTGGTCGTCATCCCTGAATTCGATTGGGCTTACTTCGTTATGGATCCAAGGACGGGGAGCGTCACCCCGCTCGAGCGGGTGCGTCCTCGCTGTGTCGCGGGATCGATCGCGCGCGCTCTGGCGCCAAGCCGATGGCCCTCTCTACATCAGCTCGCCAACCTTCGATGACCTCGAAGAGGTCGCAGAGCTCGATGCGTTTGACGCCTCTTCTTTCTCCCCTTCGCCCGCTGGCCCCCGCCTTGCCTTCGTCGCACCCCTGACGGACGTGATCCTCGACCAGGGTCCGGGGTGGATTCTCCACCCGTACGAGGTCTTCATCATGGATCTCCGGACTGGGGCCATCGTGCAGCTCACCGACGAAGCAGCCCGGGAGGACCAGGTTTTCCGTGTCGAGTGGGCGCCCGACGGGTCACGCCTGCTCGTTGAGACGAATGGTCACCCGGAGAGGGTGTTTACCATTCAGCCCGACGGCGCGGAGCGAACCCCGAAGAATCTTCCGGAAGCGAGTTTCCCCAATCCAACCTGGTCACCCGATGGAGGTTGGATTGCCTACTTCTTCCCGGAAGCAGTGCGCGTCGCCGCGGACGACAGGGGCACAAGCCAAGTGCTCGTCGATCTCCGCGACGGTGGTCCCTGCTACGGCAATACGTACGGCCTCGCCTGGTCTCCGGATGGGGAAGAGCTCGCGTTCAGCATTCACTACCCCGATACACCTGACATCGAGCAGAACGACGCAGAGATCTTCGTCGTCGAGGTTCGAACCGGAGCGGTCCGCCGCCTCCCCAAGAGCGCATCGAGAGAGGATGTGCTCCTCTGGTTGCCGCCGCCGCGGTAGCCCCGTCGCACCCCTTGCGAAGATTGGCCCACCATTGCGGAGGACGGTTGGTCGTCAACACCAGTTGCCCGTTGAAGGTTCGTGTTCGATCTGTCCGTCCTGAGGGGGATCGCGTTGCCGTTCGATCCTTTTCGGGGTCGATGCGACCCCGCGATCGGAGGGCTCAGATTCATGACGTACTTCAACCATGGCTCAGGCAGTCTTTGGACCAGATCCCCGCGCCCCGGTCGTACCGGCATGTCGAGGTCTTCGGTGTGGGTATCGGGCCTCACCTCACAAGGTTGGGGTGGCCGCGTCCGGATTCGTTAGCTGGGTGGGCAACGGATTGGACCTTCGTGCCCCTCGCGGAAGAACATCGTCAGAGCAAGGGACGGACTGGAAGGTGGCTGGGAGAGAGGGATTCGAACCCCCACTAACGGGTCCAGAGCCCGTCGGCCTACCGTTAGCCGATCTCCCAGGGACGCGGGGATTCTAGCTCGCCGGGGTGGCCGGGGCAACCGTTGGGACGGAATCTGCGCCCCGGTACAATGGGCCCGATGGGGCGAAGGCGGTCGTGCGCAGCCGGGACGTTCTACCCCGCGGACCCCAACCGCCTGACGGATGAGTTGGAGCGGGCGCTGGGCCCGGGATACCGCCGGCCCGCTTCCCCTCTTTCGGGACCCGCAGCCGCCATCCTCCCCCACGCGGGGTACATCTACTCGGGGGCGGTGGCGGGGGCCGGGTACCGGGCCCTTGCCGCCCTGGGGAGGCCCGCGGCAGCCGTGATCCTCGGGACGAACCACACCGGGCTCGGGGGCCCCATCGCCGTGGCCGAGCCGGGGACATGGCTCACCCCCCTAGGCGAAGTACCCGTCCCGAACGAACTCTCCCGAGAGGTCGCCCGAGCCCTGGGCGTGGTCCAGTCCGACCTTCCGTTCGCCCGGGAGCACTCGGTGGAGGTCCAGCTCCCGTTTCTCCAACACCTCTTCGGTACCCTTCCCGTCGTACCCGTAGTCGTCCAGTCGTTGAGCCCGGCGGCCGCGGAACGAGCCGGACGCGCCCTGGGCAACCTACTGTCCGGGCAGCCGGTCCTCCTCGTGGCCTCGACGGACTTCACCCACTACGAGCCCGACCCCGTCGCCCGGGAGAAGGACCGGAAGGCCCTGGAGCCCATCCTCCGCCTCGACCTCGAGGGGTTCCTCCAGGCGGTGGCCCGGTACCGAATCTCGATCTGCGGGGTTGGGGCGATCGCCCTCCTCCTCGCCGCGGCCCGGGCGTTGGGGCTCACCGAGGCCGAGCTCCTCTCCTACCGGACGTCGGGCGAGGTGGCGGAGCGCTTCAACGAGGTGGTGGGGTACGCCGCGGTCCTGTTCCGGAAGGGAGGCTAGGGTGCGTAGCATGACGGGCTTCGGCCGCGGCCGGGCAGCCCGGAACGGCTACGCCGTGCAGGCCGACCTCCGCAGCCTGAACAACCGGTTCCTCGAGGTCCGGGTCCGGGGCCTCGGGGACTACCCCCTCCTCCTCCAGCGGTGCGAGGACCGGCTCCGGGGGGCGTTCGCCCGGGGGACGCTCGAGCTCCACGTCCGTCTGGAGGGGGAGCGGCCCAGGCGCCTGGCCCTGGACGCCGCCCGCCAGTACCTCCGGGACCTCCTCGAGCTCCGGGACGCCCTGGCCCTCGACGATCCCCCCACCCTGGACCACCTCCTCGCCCTGGGGGTGTTTGAGGAACAGGCCCCGGACGAGGAGGCCCTGTGGCCGGTCGTGGAGGAGGCGCTCGCCGGGGCGGTCGGGGAGGTCTCGGCGGCTCGCCGTCGGGAGGGGGAGGCCCTCCGGGAGGCGTTGGCCCGGGAGCTCGCTGCCCTCGAGGGGGCCCTCGCCGAGGCCGAGCGCCTCGCCCCGGAGGCCCTCGCCGACGCCCGGGCCCGGATCGAGGCGCGGCTGGCGGAGCTCGGGGCCGAGGCGGACCCCGGGCGGATGGCCGCCGAGCTCGTCCTGTGGGCGGAGCGGGGCGACCTCCGGGAGGAGCTCGATCGCCTGAGGACGCACGCCCTTCGGTTCCGGGACCTCCTCGACTCGGAGGAGCCCGTGGGGCGGGAACTGGAGTTCCTCGCCCAGGAGATGGGGCGGGAGGCGGGGACCCTGGCCGCCAAGGCCCGGTCCGCCGCGCTCGCCCGGGTCGCCCTCGCCCTCCGCCTCGGGGTCGAACGGATCCGGGAACAAGCGAGGAACGTGGAATGAGGGACTTTCTTCCCCCCGGTTGGGACGTCGGAGGGAGCCTGGGGATGGCCCTCGTGATCGCCGGCCCCTCCGGAGCGGGGAAGTCCTCGGTCATCGCCGAGCTTCTGCGGAGGGATCCGTCGCTCTCCTTCTCCGTCTCCGTCACCACCCGCCCCCGGAGGCCCGACGAGGTGGACGGCCGGGACTACACGTTCATTTCCGAGGCGGAGTTCGACCGCTGGATCCGGGCCGGGGAGCTCCTGGAGTGGACGACCTACGGGGGGCACCGCTACGGGACCCCCCGGAGCGAGCTCATCCCGCGACTCACCCGGGGCGAGGTCGTGGTCGTCAACGTCGAGGTCCGGGGGGCCCTCGCCCTCCGCGGGGCCCGTCTCCCCGGGCCGGTGGTCCTCGTGTTCCTCGTCCCCCCGAGCCGTGAGGAGCTCTTCCGGAGGATCCGCGGGCGGGGAACGGAGTCCGAGGAGGAGCTCGCGCGGCGGCTCCGGACGGCCGAGGAGGAGAT
Organism: Candidatus Bipolaricaulota bacterium; assembly: GCA_938084715.1. Taxonomy (GTDB): domain Bacteria; phylum Bipolaricaulota; class Bipolaricaulia; order Bipolaricaulales; family Bipolaricaulaceae; genus Bipolaricaulis. The sequence goes on from CALKES010000005.1 coordinate 73,923, forward strand.
CCGGGCGATCCCCGAGTTCGACTACCTCGTGGTAAACGACGAACTTGGCCAGGCGGTAAGGCGGGTGGAGGCGATCCTCACCGCGGAGCGGCTGAGGATCCGACGGTGCTCTCCCTCGGCGTAGACCTCGTCGCGGTCGAGCGGATCCGGGCGCTCCTCGCGCGCTGGGGTCCGGAGCGACTGGGGAGGCTGTTCACGGAAAGGGAACTAAGCTACGCCCTCGCCTCGCCACCCCTCGCTGCCCAGCGGCTGGCCGCCCGGTTTGCGGCCAAGGAGGCTTTCCGGAAGGCCCTCGGTCGCGCCGTCCCCTTCCGCGAGCTCGAGGTGGTGCTCCAAGAGGGACGGCCCTGCCTCCGCTGGCAGGGCCGTCTCTACCCGATCTCCCTTTCCCACACCGCGGCCTACGCCGTGGCGGTGGCCGCGGTGCCTACTCCTCCGCCTCCTCCGCCAGGCCCTTCAGCCGCTCCCGGAGGGTGAACGTCTCCCGGCCGGTCTGGGGGGCGAGGAACCTCTCCTTCTCCGCCTCCTCGACCTCCTCGCTCATCTTCTTGATCGAAAGCCGCACCTGGCGCTTGGACTCGTTGATCCCGATGATCTTGGCCGTGACCTCCTGCCCCAGCCGGAGGGCCTCGGCGGGGCTGGCGATCCGCTCGGCGGAGATCTCCGAGACGTGGATCAGTCCCTCCACCGCCGGGGTGATCCGGACGAAGGCCCCGAAGTCCTTGATCTGGGTGATCGGTCCGGAGACGACCGAGCCCACGGAGTACTGCTCGAGGAACTGCTCCCACGGGTCCTGCTGGAGGGCGCGGAGGGAGAGGCTGATCCGCCGCTCCTCCTCGTCCACCTTGAGGACGATCGCCCGCACCGTCTGCCCCGGCTGGAGGACCTCCTTGGGGTGCCCCACCCGCTGCCAGGAGAGCTCGGAGATGTGGATCAGGCCCTCGACCCCCTGCTCCAGCTCCACGAACGCCCCGAAGTCGGTGAGGTTGGTGACCTTCCCCTCGACGAGGGCCCCCCGCGGGTAGCGGTGGGCCACGTCCTCCCACGGGTCGGGGAGGGCCCGGCGCAGGGAGAGGCTGATCCGCTTCCGCTCGGCGTCCACGGAGAGGACGACCACCTCGACCTCGTCCCCCTCGCTCACCACGTCCCGGGGGTGTTTGGGGGTCGTCCAGGCGAGCTCGGAGAGGTGCACCAACCCCTCCACGTCCTCCTCGAGCTCCACGAACGCCCCGAAGTCGGTGACGGAGACGACCTTGCCCTTCACCTTGCTCTTGGGGGGGTAGCGCTCGGCGATCCCCTGCCAGGGGTCAGGGCGGAGGCGCTTCATGGACAGCGAGATCCGCCCCTCCTCCCGGTCCGCCTCGAGGACCAGCACCTTCACCTTCTGGCCCGGCTCGAACTTCCCCGGCGGGGGAACCGGGATGTCCTTCCAGCAGATCTCCGTCCGGTGGACGAGGCCGTCGTGGCCGCCCACGTCCACGAACACCCCGAAGTCCACCACGCTCTTCACCGTCCCCTCGACGACCGTCCCCGGGGTGAGGGAGGCGAACAGGGCGTCCCGCTCCTTCTCCTCCAGTTCCTTGAGGAACTCCCGGCGGGAGACCACGATGTTGCGGTTGCGGCGGGAGAACTCGATGATTCGGAACTCGAACTCTTTTCCCCGCAGTCGCTCGATCTTGGTGGAGACGCCTTTGCCGAGGTGGGAGGCCGGGAGGAAGGCTCGGATCCCCCCGAGGCTCACCTGGTACCCCGCCTCCCCCACTTCGTCGAGGATCACCCCGGTGACGGGGGTCCCCGCCTTGTACGCCCGCTCGAGCTCGAGGTACCGCTTGGCGAGGAAGGCCTGGCGCTCGGAGATGTAGACGGTGCCGTTTTCCTCATCGATGTAGGTGATGAGGACGTCGATCTCCTCCCCGGGCTGGACCGTCTCGTGGCCGGGGGCCAGTTCCCGCTTGGGGAGGACGGCCTCGGATTTGTACCCGATGTCCACAAGAACGTCTTGGCCGGCCTCTTGGACGATCCGCCCCCGCACCGTGTCCCCGCGGCTGAAGAGCCGCACGTCGCTCTCGTCGAGCGCCTCTTCCATCTGGATCCACTCCGCCATCCGCAACCACCTCGTCGGTCTCCCCGTGTTCGGGCCCGCAACGGAAAATCATGCACCGCGAACCCCGCCTGGGTCAACGCGCTGATCTTATCCCCCCCCTCCGGGGGGCTCAAATCAGGTTCGGAGCACCCGCTCCATCAGCCACTCGGTGAGGAGGCGGTAGCGATCGGAACGGGGAAGGCCTGCGGGAAGCTCCGCGGAGAGCTCGTCCACCGTGAGGGGCGGACCGATCCGGACCTCGATCCGGGGGAACCGAACCGGGATCCGCCCCCAGCGCTTCGGGGGGTAGGGGCCGTGGGGGACGAGGTTCACCGGAATGAGGGGCCGGCCGAGGAGCTCGGCGAACCGGACCGCGCCGGGTTTCGGCCGGGCCCCGGGCCTGGTCGTCCCCTCGGGGAAGATCCCCACCAGCCTCGCCCGCCGGGCCGCCGCCACCGACCGCCGGAAGTCCGAGACCCCAAACGCCTCGCGGTCGATGGGAACGGCGAACAGGAGGACCAGGGGCCCCAGGAGGGGGTTCCGCAGGAGCCCGTGCCGGGCGAGGAACGTGATCCTCCGGAACGGGCCACAGGCGACCCCGAGGACGACGATGTCCCAGTACGAGCGGTGGGGGGCGACGAGGATGCCCCCGCGGACGAGGTGCTCCCGCCCGGAGACCCGGAGGCGGAACAGGGGCTTGACGACGAACCAGAGGACCGTGGCGAGGAGGGCCCACAGGAGGTCGCGGATCCGGTCAGCGAGCCAGGTGCGCACGGCGCTCCTCCACGAGCTTCAGGGCCTGGGCGAGGACCTCCTCGGGCCCCATCCCCGTGGTGTCGAGGACCACGGCGTCGGGGGCGGGGCGGAGGGGGGAGTCGGGGCGGGTGGAGTCCCGCTCGTCCCGCCTCCGGATCCCCGCCAGGATCTGGGCGAAGTCCCCCCCCTGCTCCCGGTGCCGGCGGCGGGCCCGCTCCTCCTCGGTGGCCCAGAGGTAGATCTTGAGCTCGGCGTCGGGGAGGACCACCGTCCCGATGTCCCGCCCCTCCATGACCACGTCCCCCCCCGCGGCGATCGCCCGCTGGATCTCCACCAGGCGCTTCCGGACGCGGCTGTCCACCGCGACTTGGGACGAGAGGTCGTCGAGGTCGGGGCTTGAAAGGCGGTCCGTCACGTCCTCGCCTTGGAGGAGGATCCGCCCCCCCTCCCTCACCTGGAGGTCCAGGTCGCCGAGGGCGACCCCCCGCTTGCAGGCGAGGGCCGCGGCCCGGTACATCGCCCCCGTGGGAACGAAGAGGTAGCCCAGGGCTTGGGCGAGGGAGCGGGCGAGGGTCGTCTTCCCCGCCGCGGCCGGGCCGTCAATCGCGATCCTCATCCGGGGAACTTGTACCCCGCCCCCACCGGGGCCGCAACGAACGCCCGCGCCCCGGGAGGGAGCGGGAGGGCCTCCCGGGCCGCGGCCGCCTCCTCCCAGGAGGAGAACGCGGCGAACAGGGCCGAGCCCGAGCCGGTCATCCCCACCCCGCGGCTCGGCAGAGCCTCGAGCCGCCGGCGGAACTCCCGGAGCTCGGGCCGGAGGGCGACCGTCGCCGGCCAAAGATCGTTCGGGAAGGGCGGAACGTGAGGCGGCGGCCCAGTCGGGCTGGGCGGGATCCCCAGGACATCGTACATCCGGTACACCTCGGCCGTCGGACAAGCAAAGGGAGGGACGGCCACGAGGAACACGAAAGGCACGGGAAGGGCCACGGGGGTGAGCCGCTCACCGATCCCCTCCACCCAGGCCGGGCTCCTCCCCAGGAAAAAGGGGACGTCCGCCCCCAGTCTTGCCCCAAGCTGCATGAGCTCGGCCTGGGATTTCCCAAGCCGGTAGAGCAGGTTGAGACCGGCCAGCACCGCCGCGGCGTCGGAGCTTCCCCCGCCCAGGCCCGCTCCCACAGGGATCCGTTTCCTGAGGACGATGCGCACGCCCGGCCCGTCCGCGCCCAACAGGGCCTGCGCCGCCCGATAGGCGAGGTTTCCCTCCGGCGGCCCAAGCTCCGGCGAGGCCTCAAGCTCGATCCCGCGGGGAATGGCCGCAAGCTCGATCTCGTCCGCCAGATCGATCGCACAAAACAGGCTTTGGAGGAGGTGGTAGCCGTCCTCCCGTCGGCCCACCACCCGCAGGACAAGGTTCAGTTTGGCGTGGGCCAGCAGATGAAGGCGCTTCATGGCTCAGGGAGAGGGGCAAGCCGGGCCGGCCACGATCCGGCCGTCCCGGATCACGGCCCAGGCCAGGTTCTGCCCCATCCAGTAAGGGATCTCCGCGAACGTCCCTGCGTCCCAGACCACGAGGTCGGCCCGTTTCCCCACCTCGACCGACCCGAGTTCGTGGGCCAGGCCCAGGGCCGCAGCGGCGTTCAGGGTCACCGCGGTCAGCACCTCCTCCGGGCTCAGCCGGAGCTTCAGGACGGCCAGGCTCATCACGAAGGGCAGGGAGGCCAAAGGACAGGATCCGGGGTTGAAGTCCGTGCCCAGGGCCACGGGCACCCCCGCCTCCAGGAGCTCCCGGGCCGGAGGATAGGGCTCATCGAGGAGGAAGGCCGTTCCGGGAAGGAGCACGGCCACCGTGCCCGCCCTTGCCAGGGCCTTGATCCCTTCTTCTGAGGCGTGCAAAAGGTGCTCCGCCGAGGCCGCGGAAAGCTCGCCCGCCAGCTCCGCCCCGCCCACAGGGGCGAGTTCGTCGGCGTGGATCTTGAGCCCCAGCCCCAGGCCTCGTGCAGTGGTGAGGATCCGGCGCGCCTCCTCCACGGTGTAGAACCCGCGGTCGCAGAAGACATCGCAGAACCGGGCGAGCCCTTCTTCGGCCACCCTGGGGAGCATCTCTCCGATGAGGACCTGAACGTACTGGGCTCTCGGGACCTCGGGCGGGAAGGCGTGGGCGCCCATGAAGGTGGGAACCAAAGTCACCGGGAGCTCCTGGGCCAGCCGCTGGATGGCCCGGAGCATCTTGAGCTCGTCCTCCGGGGTCAGGCCGTAGCCGGACTTGACCTCCACAGCCGTGACCCCTTGGGCCAGCATGCGCAGGAGCCTGGGCCTGGCCAGCTGGACGAGCTCCTCTTCGGAGGCGGCGCGGGTGGCCCGGACGGTGGTGAGGATCCCGCCGCCCGTGTACTTCTCCCCCCGGGCGCGGGCCAGGAACTCCTGGACCCGGTTCCCTGCAAAGACAGCATGGGTATGGGGATCCACGAGCCCAGGGGTCACGAGGCGGCTTTCGGCATCGAGCGTGGGGCCGGCGGACCGGGGGCCCCGGCCTCGCCCCACCTCCACGATCCGCCCGTCGCGCACAAGCACGTACGCGTTGCGGAGAAGGGAGATCTCCCCTTGGGCGGGGCCGCGCCGCGCCGCCGTGCCCGTCGGGATGGCGAGCTGGCCGATCCCATAGACGAGGAGGTCCACGCTGAGGAGTATACTCGCCGCTCTCGCTACCCTGCGCGAAATCCGGCGGCTATACTGCCTCTCCGTGATCGAGCTCGATGGGCACCTCACCCCGGAAGACGCGGAGGCGATCGCCCTCCGGGGGACCCGGGTCGCCCTCGCCCCCTCGGCCCGGGCCAAGGTCGAGGCGTCCCACCGGGCCCTCCAGGCAATCCTCGCCCGGGGGGAACCGGTGTACGGGGTGAACACCGGGTTCGGGGCCCTGTCCACGGTCCGGATCCCCGACGGAGAGCTTACCCAGCTCCAGCGGAACATCGTCCTGTCCCACGCCACCGGGGTCGGGGCCCCCCTCCCCGTGGAGGCCGTCCGGGGGATGCTTCTGTTCCGGCTGAACTCGTTTCTCCAAGGGGCGTCCGGCGTCCGGCCGGAGCTCGTGGAGCTCCTGGCGGGGATGCTCAACGCCGGGGTCCACCCGATCGTCCCCGAACAGGGCTCCGTCGGCTCCTCCGGGGACCTCGTGCCGCTGGCCCACCTCGCGCTGCCCCTCCTCGGGGAGGGGCGGGCCCAGATCGGGGGGGAGGAGCTCCCCGGGGGAGAGGCCCTCCGCCAGGCGGGCCTCGCCCCCCTCCCGGCCCTCGCCCCGAAGGAGGGCCTCGCCCTCCTCAACGGGACAGCCTACATGCTCTCCCTCCTCTTCCTCGCCTGGACCTACGGCTGGCGGGCCCTGCGGGGAGCCCTCGGGATCGCGGCCCTCTCCTTCCAGGCCCTCCGGGGGAGGCTGGAGGCCCTGGACCCTCGGATCCACGCCCTCCGCCCCCACCCCGGCCAGGCCCAGGTCGCCTCCTGGCTTCGGGAACTGCTCGAGGGAAACGCCCTCGCGGACTCCCACCGGGGGGACGTCCAGGATCCCTACTCCTTGCGCTGCCTTCCCCAGATCCTGGGGCCGGTCCTCGAGACCCTGTGGGCGGTCGAGGGGCGGCTGCGGGCGGAGATGAACGCAGCCACGGACAACCCCCTGATCCTCCCCGACGGGGGGGGAACCGCCCTCGCCGGGGGGAACTTCCACGGGGAGATCCTGGCCCTGGCCGGGGAGTGGCTCGCCGTGGCCCTGGCCGAGCTCGGGGCAAGCTGCGAGCGGCGGCTGTCCCTCCTCCTCACCGGGGAGACCCGCGGCCTCCCCCCGTTCCTTTCCCCCCGGCCGGGGACGAACTCCGGGCTCATGCTCCTCCAGTACACCGCGGCCGCCCTCGCCGCCGAGAACAAGGTCCTCGCCCACCCGGCGGCGGTGGACTCGATCCCCACCTCGGGGGGGAAGGAGGACCACAACGCGATGGGGGGCACCTCGGCCTGGAAGGCTCTGCGAATCGCGGAAAACGTCCTGGCCCAGGTGGCCCTGGAGGGGGTGGCGGCGCGGTGGGCGGCGGCCCTGGCTGGGGAGGAGGACCTCTCCCCCGCCACCCGGCCCGTCTACGCCGTCTTGGCCGACCTTGTCCCGCCCCCGGGGGAGGACGCCTGCCTCGGGGAGGCGATCGCCGGGGTGCGGGCCGCCCTCCGGGAGGGGAGAATCGCCCCCCATGGCCTATAGGGCGGGAACGGTCGCCGTCGTCGGCCGGACGAACGTGGGGAAGTCCACGTTCATCAACGCGGTCCTGGGCCGCAAAGTCGTCATCGTCTCCGACAAGCCCCAGACGACCCGGAACCGGATCCGGTGCATCCTCACCACCCCCGAGGCCCAGGCCGTGTTCGTGGACACCCCCGGCCTCCACCAGCCCCTGAACAAGCTCTCCGCCCACCTCGTCCGCCAGGCGATGAAGGCCCTGTCGGGGGTCGACGAGCTTGTGTACATGGTCGAGCCCACGGGCGGCGTCGACCCCTACGACGAGACCGTCCTCCCCAAGGTGAAAGCCCTCCCCTGCCCCAAGGTCCTCCTCGTGAACAAAAGCGACCAGGCCAAGGGGAACGCCCTCCCCGAGACCCTCCTCGCCTACGAGGGGCTCGGGATCTTCTCCGACCTCGTCCCCGTCTCCTCCCTTCGGGGAACGAACCTCGAGCGGGCGCTCTCGGTCATCCTCGGCCACCTCCCCGAAGGGGAACCCCTGTTCCCCCCCGACATGCCCACCGACCGCCCCCTGGAGTTCGTGGTCGCCGAGCTCATCCGGGAGAAGATCTACCACACGACCTACCAGGAAATCCCCTACTCCACCGCGGTGACCGTGGAACAGATCACCGAGCGGGAGGACAAGCCCCTCCTGGAGATCTACGCCACGATCTACGTGGCCAAGGACTCCCAGAAGGGGATCGTGATCGGGGCCGGGGGCCAGAAGCTCAAGGAGATCGGGCGGCTGGCGCGCCTCGAGCTCGAGGCGATGCTCGGCAAGAAGGTCTTCCTCTCCCTCCAGGTGCGGGTGAAGCCCAAGTGGACCGAGGACGAGGCGGAGATCGCCCGCCTCACCGGGGAGTAGCGTACGATACCGGGTATGGAACGACCGCGGGACTTCATTCGGGAGACGATCGAAGAGGACCTCCGCACGGGCCGGTTCACTTGCGTCCACACCCGGTTTCCGCCGGAGCCCAACGGCTACCTCCACATCGGCCACGCCCAGGCGGTCCTCCTCAACTGGGGGATCGCCCAGGAGTTCGGGGGGAAGTTCAACCTCCGCTTCGACGACACCAACCCGGAGAAGGAGAGCACGGAGTACGTGGAGGCGATCAAGGAGGACGTGCGGTGGCTCGGGGCGGACTGGGAGGACCGGGAGTTCTACGCCTCGGACTACTTCGACCAGCTCTACGCGTGGGCCGAGGAGCTCATCCGGAAGGGCAAGGCCTACGTGTGCGACCTCTCCCCCGAGGAGCTGAGCCGGCAACGGGGCCAACCGATCCAGGACGGAGACCGCCTCATCACCCCTCCCGGAGTCGAGAGCCCCTACCGGAACCGCTCCGTGGAGGAGAACCTCGACCTCTTCCGACGGATGCGGGCGGGGGAGTTCCCGGAAGGGTCCCGAACCCTGCGGGCCAAGATCGACATGGCCCACCCCAACCTCAACATGCGGGACCCCGTCCTCTACCGGATCATCCACGCCCCCCACCACCGGACGGGGACCAGGTGGTGCATCTACCCCACCTACGACTGGGCCCACGGGCAGTCCGACTCCATCGAGGGGATCACCCACTCGATCTGCACCCTGGAGTTTGAGAACCACAGGCCCCTGTACGACTGGTTCCTCGATCAGCTGGGGATCCACCACCCTCGCCAGATCGAGTTCGCCCGCCTCAACCTCACCTACACCGTCCTCAGCAAGCGGTACCTCCTCCGCCTCGTCCAGGAGGGGTACGTTTCGGGGTGGGACGACCCCCGGATGCCGACGATTGCCGGGATGCGGCGGCGGGGATATACCCCGGAGGCGATCGCCGACTTCGTCCGCCGGATCGGGGTTTCCAAGGCCGAGAGCGTCCGGGAGATCGAGCTTCTCGAACACTGCGTGCGGGACGACCTAAACCGCCGCGCTCCCCGGCGGATGGCCGTCCTTGAGCCCCTGAAGCTCGTCCTCACGAACTACCCCGAGGGGCAGGTGGAGTGGTTCCCGGCGATCAACAACCCCGAGGACCCGAGCGCCGGGACACGCCTCGTTCCGTTCTCAAAGGTCCTCTACATCGAGCGGGAGGACTTCATGGAGGCCCCGCCGCCGGGGTACTTCCGCCTCGCCCCGGGACGGGAGGTCCGCCTTCGCTACGCCTACTTCGTCCGCTGCGAGGGGGCGGTGCGGGACGCAAGCGGCCAGATCGTGGAGGTCCACTGCACCTACGACCCCTCGACCCGGGGGGGCGATGCCCCCGATGGCCGAAAGGTGAAGGCCACCCTCCACTGGGTCTCCGCTGCCCACGCCGTCGAGGGCGAGGTCCGGCTGTACGACCGCCTGTTCCGGGTCCCCGACCCGCTCGACGTCCCGGAGGGAGTGGACTGGATCGTGAACCTGAACCCCCACTCCCTGGTCGTCCTCACGGGGTGCAAGCTCGAGCCGAGCCTGGCCGAGGCGAAGCCCGGGGAGCGGTTCCAGTTCGAGCGGAAAGGGTACTTCTGCGTTGACCCCGACTCCCGACCCGGGCACCCCGTGTTCAACCGAACCGCCACCCTCCGCGACCCCTGGGCCAAGCTCCAGGGGAAAGCCTAGCGGCCGGGGGACGGGCTACCCCCCGCACAGAGGGATCGTCCCGCACTCCTCACGGGGAAGGGGAGCGGGGACCGCGGGGCCCTCCCGCAGGCGGCGGGCCCTTGCCTTCCCTCAGCCCGGGGGGAGAACCGGGTGGGGAATCGTCCGAAACTTGGACCAGCTGTACCCCTGGGCCTCCAGGCGCCCCCGGATCCCGTCCAGGACCTCGGGGGGAAGGTCCGGGGTGCGGGAGAGGACCCACCCGTACTTCCGGCTGGGGTGGCCGACCACGGCGTAGGAGTAGTCCGGGGCGAGGTCGATCACCCAGTAGTCGGCGGCGAAGAGCCACAGGCCAAGGAAGTTCACGAAGCTCACCTTGAGCTTGGCGGGGGCCTTGGGATTGGGGATCCACGCCCGGCCACGGGCCTCGATTCGCCCCCCGCTCGGGGAGTAGCACACGTTGAGGACCTCGATCTGCCCGGTGGGGAGGAGGGTGTAGGTGGCGGTGGTCCCTTGCGGGCACCTGCGCTCGAACGTGGTGGGGATGCTCGCCACCGCGTACCACGTCCCGAGGTAGCGCGGGAGGTCGAGCTCCGCCACGGCCCGCAGCGGCGGCTTCGCCCCCAGGATCCCTGCCGCGACCACCCCCACGGCCACGGCGGCCACGATGAGGAACGCCGCGTTTCCCTGTTCCATACCGGTCACCTCGCGGACATGGTATCGGGAGGAGGCGCTACGTGCTCCGTGGGCTTGCGCACCCGAACGTGGAGGAAGCAGGGGACGACCTGGGCGTCCTGGAGGGGCGCGCCAGTCGGGGCCGCCTCGTCCTTAGGGCACGGCTCGCCCGGCCGCCTGGTCGCCCCCCCGTGGAGGAGGGTGGTGAGCCAGCCGCTCACCGTCCGTGTGAACCGGGGGGTCTTGATCTTCGAACCGAGCCTTGGCCTCAAGGGAAGCGGCGCCGAAGCTCCTCGAAGTACCCCCCGACCTCGTACGCGGTCGTCCCCCCATCGGGACCCCGCAGGTCGCCGCGGTAGGGCGTGTCGAGGAACGGGTGGGTGATCGAGGTCCGGAAGGCCCCCCTGGGGACGATCCCCAAAGCTTCGCGCCGCTCTTCCTCCCGTGCGTAGCGAAGAAAGGTGGGGGAAACGTCGAGCCCGCGCAGCCCCGCTACGTCCGGGAGGAGCGTCAGCAACACGGGCGTGTTGAGGTAGTCGCGGTAGACGTCGTACCCTGCGAAGGCCGTGGTCGCCGCCTTCGCCGCGTTGACCCCCGCGACGAACCGGTAGATCCACAAGGTGCGCGGCCGCCTGCCCCGCACCTCCTTCACGCCCATCCCACGGGACCACCCCCGCGCGGCCCCCTGTCTAGGAGGCGCCGGCTGCGCCGAGGGTGCAAGGGCGCTCACCCGCTCTTGTCTTAGCCTTCTCCTCGGGCGGAGGCCCCGGAACCGAGGACCGGGGTTGTCACGAGGACATCGTAGGACTGGCCGACCTTGGCCAGCAGGATGACGGCCCCATTCCCCGTGGTGTCAACACACACCCGCGCCTTCCCAAGATCGAACGCGGCATCCTGGAAGTACGGAACCTCAGGGGCAGCGTTCACGATCCTCACCGGGGTGGCCCCTCCCTGGCACTCGGGCACGGTGTCATCAGCGTAGAGCACCAATACGCCAGAAGAGGGGAGGTTTGCATCGGAGTTGACTGGCTGCCTGTTCTCGATGAGGTAGTAGGTGGTCTCTGTCAGAGGGATCTTGATGGCGAGTGTGGTCGCCGCCGGATCGGCTAGCGGGTCGAGGCGAACGGTCGCCGTCTCCCCCGGGCGGATGCAGGCGATCTTCTCTTCCGGAATCCATCCCAGGCGCATCTTCGTCCAGGACGAAAGCCCAGCCGGGGGCAGCTCCGGTTGTGGGGGAAGTGGGACGAAAGCGGGTCCCAGTACCCCATGTTGAGCAGGCACCTGGTCAGTCCTCGGCCTGCTCGTAGGCGGCCTGGCAATCGTGGTCGTCGAGGCAGGGCGTCAACCGCTTCCCCTCCGCCCCTCCTCCCAGCATGGGGACGATGTCGTGGACATAGGTCCCGAGGTGCGCGTTCTCGCAAAAGATCGCGACGCTCCTTGCCTCCTCACCGCGGGGATTGCGCACAGCTGTGGTTGAGGACCAGCCGAGCATCCCCGGGATCGCGCATAGGCCGACCATCCCGTAGTCGCGGTTCGAGGCCCCCAAGGCAAGAACCACGTCGGCATCTGGGGTGAACAGGACCTCGGGATCAGCCAGAGCAAGGGAGTCCCTGACCAGCGCCGCCACCCGCGGCGGATCCCCAAACAGGTTGTGAGGCGAGACCCGGTAGTACTCCACGGGATGGGGAAGGACGTGGGGCCCAACAACCTCGCCCTTGAACCACATCGTGGGGTACGACGCAGCGTAGAAGTACGCATTTACCAACTTCAGGATGCGATCGGAGACGACCCCGATTGGGTACTGCCTCGTCACATCGGGGAAGTCCACGAAGATCACGATCAGCCGCTTCTCCCCCACCGCCTGCGACGTGTGAAACCCCAGGATCGAGTCCGAGGGCCGCGAACAGGATGACCCCACCCACCGCGCACAGCGCAAACCGCCTAGATCCCACGGCATCGTCCTCTCCCTCTCGGTGAAGGAGTACCGCACTCTCAGATCCACTGGGACGGCCAAGCGACAGGCCCGGAAGAGCGTCTCAGACGGTCAGAGGGGGGAACGCGGGCCGGAAGATCGTCGGTGCCGGTCTACGCCGGTTCAGCCGCTCGGTCTCGAGCCCCCGCCTTCTCCATCGGACCAACGATTGGAGGCGCTGAAGCTGGGGACTCAAACAGCCCCGACCAGGGCCTCCCCCTAGGCTGTCCGCTCTGCCGTTCGGGCAGGGGGCAGGCACGCTATACTTCTCCCCGCATGGAGCTCCGGGACGAGGTCGTCGTCGAGCCGGTCCGGGACTGGGCGGGGTACCGGGCCTGCGAGCGCCTCCAGCAGGAGGTGTGGGGGTTCTCCGACCTCGCCGTGGTCCCCGACCACCTCGTCCACATGGTCACCACGGCCGGGGGGATCCTCCTTGGGGCCTACGATGGGATCGGGCCCGGGCGGGAGATGGTCGGGTTCACCCTCTCCGTCGTGGGCATCCTCCCAGGCGGGACCCTCCGCCACCACTCCCTCATGGCCGCCGTCCGCCCGGGTTGGCAGGACCGGGGCGTGGGCTACAAGCTCAAGGTCGCCCAGCGGGAGCACGTCCTCGCCCAGGGGATCGGGATCATCACCTGGACCTTCGACCCCCTGGAGTCGCGCAACGCCCACTTCAACCTAAACAAGCTCGGCGGGGTCGTGGCCCACTACCTGCCCCGCTTCTTCGGGGAGCTTCGGGACCAGCGGAACCGGGGTCTGGATACCGACCGGTTCCTCCTCCAGTGGCACCTCCAGTCCCCCCGGGTGAAGGGCGCCCTCGCCGGGGGAATGCCCCCCAACCTCGCCCTGGGGGAGGTCGAGACGATCAACCGGACGAAGCGGCTCCCATCGGGGTTCCGGGCCCCGGCCGGGTTCCGGCCCGACCTCGGGAAGCCCGTCCTCCTCTTCGAGATCCCGGGGGACCTCCAGGCCCTGCGGAGGACGAACCTCGACCTCGCCCGGGAATGGCGGCTCGAGGCCCGCAAGGCCCTCTCGGCCTACCTCGAGGAGGGCTACCTCGTGACGTCCCTCTTCCGCCAGGGGGACCGGAGCTTCCTCGTTCTGGAACGGACCACCCTCGAAGAGGTCCTTGCCCGGCCGTGACGATCGACCGCGCCGTCCTCTACCTCCTGGCGATGCCCCTCGTCGCCCCGTTCCGGACGAGCTTCGGGGAGGAGCGGGTCCGGCACGCCCTCCTCGTCGCCCTGGAGGGGGACGGACGGACGGGCTGGGGGGAGTGCGTGGCGGGCTCCGGTCCCTGGTACTCGGGAGAGACGGTGGAGACGGCCCGCCACGTCCTCCTCGACTTCGCCCTCCCCCTCCTCCGGGGAACGGAGATTGGCCACCCGCGGGAGATCCCCGGGCTCCTCGCCCCGATCCGCGGCCACCCGATGGCCAAGGCGGCCCTCGAGGCCGCCCTCTGGGACCTCCACGCCCAAGGGGAGGGGAAGCCCCTCGCCTCCCTCCTCGGCGGAACCCGGGACCGGGTCCCGGCCGGGGTGAGCGTGGGGATCCAGCCCGACATCCCGACCCTCCTTGCCCGGGTCGGGAACTACGTGGCCGAGGGCTACCGGCGGGTGAAGCTCAAGATCGAACCCGGGTGGGACCTCGAACCGGTGGCTGCCCTTCGAGAACGGTTCCCCGACCTCCCCCTCTCCGTGGACGCCAACGCCGCCTACTCCCCACGGGACGCCGGGCACCTCCAGGGGCTCGACCGGTTTGGGCTCCTCATGGTCGAGCAGCCCCTCGCCTACGACGACCTCCTCGGGCACGCCCGCCTGGCGGAGGAGCTCGCGACCCCGATCTGCCTCGACGAGTCCATCTCCTCCCCCCACCGGGCGTGGGAGGCCCTGGAGCTCGGGGCGTGCCGGATCATCAACGTGAAGCAGGGACGGGTGGGGGGGCTCTCGGCGGCCCTGGAGATCCACGAGCTCGCCCGGGAGCGGGGGGTCCCCATCTGGTGCGGGGGGATGCTCGAGACCGGGGTCGGGCGGGCCCTGAACGTGGCCCTGGCTTCCCTTCCCGGCTTCACCCTCCCCCACGACATCTCGGCCACGGACCGTTACTACCACGAGGACATCGCCCAGCCCCCGTTCCGGCTCGAGGACGGGTTCATCCCCGTCCCCCGGGGACCGGGCCTTGGGGTCGAGGTGGACCTCGGGCGCCTCCACCGGTATGCGGTGGGGATGTGGTCCTGGCACACCTGAAGGAGGAGAGGATGAGAAGAGCGGAGCTAGCGAAGCTCATCGACCACACGGCCCTCGGCCCGGAGGTGGGCCGGGCGGCGGTGGAACGGGTCTGCCGGGAGGCGGTTGAGCACGGGTTCTGCGCGGTGTGCGTTCCCCCAACCTACGTAGCCCTTGCCCGGTCCCTCGTGCAAGGAACCGCCGTTAGGGTGTGCACGGTGGTGGGGTTCCCCCACGGCCAGCACCGGCCGGAGGTCAAGGCCCACGAGGCCCGGCTCGCCGTGGCCGACGGGGCCCACGAGGTAGACATGGTCGTCCACGTCGGGGCCCTCAAGGAGGGGGACCGGGAGGGAGTTCTCCGGGACATCCGGGCGGTGCGGGAGGCGGCCCACAGTCCCACCGTTCTCAAGGTCATCCTCGAATGCGCCCTCCTCACGGACGGGGAGAAGGCCCTTGGGGCGGAGCTCGCCCGGGAGGCGGGGGCCGACTTCGTGAAGACCTCGACCGGGTTCTCCTCCGGTGGGGCCACGGTGGAGGACGTCGCGCTTCTTCGGCGGACCGTGGGGCCCTTCGTAGGGGTCAAGGCGTCGGGGGGGATCCGGGACTACGCAACCGCCCGGGCGATGGTCGAGGCCGGGGCGAACCGGATCGGGGCCTCCAGGAGCGTCCAGATCCTCGCCGGGGCCCCGGAGTAGGGTGGCCGAGCTCGCCCGGGACCGGGGGATCGTCCTCCGGACCCAGGACCACGCCGAGACGGACCGGATCGCCGTCCTCCTCACCCCAAGGGGGCGGCTCGACCTCCTCGCCAAGGGGGCCCGCCGCCTGGAGGGGAGGTCGGGCGCCCTCCTCGATCCCTTGCACGTCGTGGACGTCATCCACTACCGCCGCCGGGGCCTCCACCTCCTCAAGGAGGCGAGCCTGGTCCAGACGTTTCCGAACGTGCGGGGGGATCTCGAACGGGCGACCGCCGCCCTCCGGGCCCTGGCGTGGGCCGCGGACCTCGTCCCGGTGGGGGCCCCCGACGAGCGGCCCTACCTCCTCACCCTCGAATGCCTCGGGGCCCTCGAAGGTGGGCTTTCGCCCCTCCTCTTCACCGCTGCCTACACCCTGCGGACCCTCGCCGTCGCCGGGCACGGTCCCCACCTCGCCGGATGCGTCCGGTGTGGGGAGGCCAAGGACCTCACCTGGGATCCGGAGCGGGGCGGTTTCCTCTGCGCCCGCTGCGGGGGTTCGGGGACTCCGGTCTCCCCTCGGCTGGCGCGGACCCTCGTCGCCCTGGCCCGCCTCCCCCTCCGTGCCCTCGCCCGCCTCCGGGCCCCCGAGGAGGACCTTCGGCAGGCGCTCGCCCTCCTGGACGAGTTCCGCCGGGCCCAGGTGGGCCGCTAGCCGACGGGGCAGCGCCCCGCTATAGTCGCCCCGTGGACCTCGAGATCCTCGCCTGCGATCGAGTGACCTTCGCCGGGAAGGCGACCCTTGTCACGGCCCGGAGCGAGGAGGGGTGGTTCGGGGTCCTCCCCGGCCACGCCCCAGCCGCCTTCGCCCTCGCCGACCACGAGCTCCGGGTGACCACGGACGAGGGAATCCGATCGTTCCGCGTTCGCGGTGGGGTCCTCTACGTCACCCCGGAGCGGGTCACCGTCCTCACCGCGGAGGCGACCCCGACCCGTTAGGCGGAACAAGGGGCCCTGGTCTCCCAGGGCCCCCGATGGATCTCTTTTGCCGAGCTCAGCGCGGCACCACGTTCTTGGCCTGCGGGCCTTTCGGCCCCTGCTCGACGTCGAACTCCACGACCTGACCCTCGCGCAGGCTCTTGAACCCCGGCATGTTGATCGCCGAGAAATGGACGAACACGTCCGGGCCGCCGTCCTGCTCGATGAAGCCGTAACCCTTGGAGTCGTCGAACCACTTCACCTTGCCAGTGGCCATTCGGTTGTTTCCCCCCCTTTTTCTTGTGTTTCGACCGCCTACATGCGCCCCTCTTCGCTGCGTTGGGGAAACCCCGAGCAGCCACCGCGGTGCTGCACTTCGTACGGTCCTGCGTGGAAGAGTATAGCCACCTCAGGGCCAAAGGCAAGGCCCTTGGCCCCTCTTCCGGGGACATGTACACTCTCCCCGTCATGGAGTCTCCGGAGCAGGAGACGCTCATCGGGGAAGAGGCGGAGCTCGGGGACGCCGATGCCCTTGCCCTGTACCTCGCCGAGGTGGCCCGGATCCCCCTCCTCACCGAGGAGGAGGAGCGGGAGCTCGCCCTCCGGATGCGGGACGGGGACCCCCACGCCCGGGAGCACCTCATCGTCGCCCACCTCCGGCTCGTCGTGGCCATGGCCCGGGAGTACGGGGACGTGGGCCTGGACCTCCTCGACCTCATCCAGGAGGGGAACCTCGGGCTCATGGAGGCCGTGGATCGGTTCGAGGTCGAGCGCGGCGTCCGCCTCTCCGCCTACGCCCGGTGGTGGATCCGCCAGGCGATGGGGGCTGCGATCGAACGGCAAGCCCAGCTCATCCGGATCCCGGCCCACCTCTTCCGGGCCATCGTCCGCTTCCAGCGCCTCAAGGCCGCATTCGGCGGGCAGGAGGCCGAGGAGTGGACCGACTTCCTCCGCGCCCCGGGGATGACCGCGGAGCGCCTGGAGCACCTGGAGCGCACGGTGGCCGAGGTCATCTCCCTCGACAGCCCCATCTCCGACGACGAGGAGATGGACACCCTGGACGAGATCATCGCCGACGAGACGGTCCTTCCCCCCGAGCGGGCGGCCCTCGAGGCCCTCCTCCGGGAGGAGCTCACGGCGATCGTGAACCGCCTACCCCCGCGGGACGCCCAGGTCCTCCGGTGGCGGTTTGGGCTCGAGGGGGCGACGCCGCTCACCCTCGCCGAGGTAGGGGCGGCCCTCGGGGTGTCCCGGGAGCGGGCGAGGCAACTCGAGGAGCGGGCCCTCAAGCGCCTGAAGGAGGCGTGGGGGGAGAAGGCCCTCCAGTACTACCGCCGGCTCATCGCCGCCCTCTAGCCCCCCCCGAGGGCCCGGAACTCGGCCTCGGTGAGGAGCGGAATCCCCAGCTCCCGCGCCCGGACGAGCTTTTCCCCAGGATCCCGCCCCACAACGACGTAGTCCACGTTCCGGGAGACCCCCGACGCGACCCGGCCCCCCAGCGACTCCACGAGCTTCTCGGCCTGGGCCCGGGTGAGGCCGTCCAGGGCCCCGGTGAAGACGAAGGTCTTCCCCGCCAGAGGACCCCGGGCCGGGGCCCCCTTCCCGGCCACCCCGAGGGCCACGAGCTCCGCAACGAGCTTCCGGTTCTCTTCATTTTGGAAAAACGATCGGACGCTCGCGGCGATCTCCGGGCCCACCCCGCGGATCCCCGTGAGCTCCTCCTCTCCTGCCGCGGAGAGCCTCTCCAGGGACCCGAAGTGCTCCGCCAGGAGCTCCGCCGCCCGCTCCCCGACGTGGGGGATCCCCAGGGCGTACAGGAGGCGGGGGAGGGGGAGGCCCTTGGAGCCCTCGATCGCCCGGAGGAGGTTTTCAGCCGACTTCTCCCCCATCCGGGGGAGGGGGACGAGGTCCTCCTTCCGGAGGCGATAGAGGTCCGAGATCCGGCGGACGAGGCCGCGCTCGACCAAGGTGTCCACGAGCTTCTCCCCCAGGCCCTCGATGTCCGCCCCCCGGCGGGAGGCGTAGTGACGGATCGACTCCTTGATCCGGGCCGGGCAGGAGATGTTCTCGCAGCGGTGGGCGGCCTCCCCGGGCGGGCGGACGACCGGCCCCCCGCAGGCCGGGCAGTGGGTGGGCATCCGGAACGGGACCTCGTCCCCCGTTCGCCGCTCGGGGAGGGGACGGACAACCTCGGGGATCACCTCCCCCGCCCGCCGGACCACGACCCAGTCCCCGGCCCGGACGTCCTTGCGGTGGACCTCGTCCTCGTTGTGGAGCGTGGCCCGGGACACGGTGACCCCGGACACCTCCACCGGCTCGAGGATCGCCACCGGGGTCAGGGCCCCCGTCCGTCCAACCTGGACTGCGATCTCCCGGACCCTCGTCACGGCCTCCTCGGCGGGGAACTTGTAGGCGATCGCCCACCGCGGGGCGCGGGCGATCTCCCCGAGGGCCTCCCGGGCCCGGAAGTCGTTCACCTTGACCACCATCCCGTCCGTGGCGTAGGGGAGCCGCTCCCGCTCCCGGAGGAGCTCCTGGTAGAAGGCCTCCACCTCGTCCACGGTCCGACAGACCCGCCAGCGGGGGTTCACCGGCAGCCCGAGCTTGGGCAGGGTCGTGAGGAGCTCGACCTGGGTCCGGAGCTCGAGGCCCTCGACCCGCCCCACGTGGTAGAGGAAGAGCTTGAGGGGCCGGGAGGCGGTGACGGCCGGGTCAAGCTGGCGGAGGCTCCCGGCCGCGGCGTTGCGGGGGTTGGCGAACTCCGGCTCCCCCCGCTTGGCCCTCTCCTCGTTCAGCTTCCGGAACGCCGCCTTCTCCATGTACACCTCTCCCCGGACCTCAAGGAGCCGGGGGACCTTCCCGTCGAGGGGGAAGAGCCGCAGGGGGAGCTGGCGGATCGTCCGGAGGTTCGCCGTCACCTCCTCCCCCACCCGGCCGTCCCCCCGGG
The DNA here is from genome assembly GCA_938084715.1 of Candidatus Bipolaricaulota bacterium. Taxonomy (GTDB): domain Bacteria; phylum Bipolaricaulota; class Bipolaricaulia; order Bipolaricaulales; family Bipolaricaulaceae; genus Bipolaricaulis. The sequence continues at coordinate 93,033 of CALKES010000005.1, forward strand.
TCGAGCCGAGGGTGAATACGCCGTCAACGTACACGAGCTCCACGGACAGGCCATCGAGCTTGGGCTCGCAGACGTACTCCGGGTCCCCCACCGCCCGTCGGACCCGCTCGTCCCACTCCCGGAACTCCTCCAAGGAGAAGCAGTTCTGAAGGGAGAGCATGGGGATTGCGTGGGGGACCGGGCGGAACTCCTCGGCGGGGGGGGCGCCGGCCCGCTGGGTGGGGGAGTCGGGGGTGACGAGCTCGGGGTAGGCCTCCTCGAGGGCGACGAGCTCCCGGAAAAGCTTATCGTATTCGGCGTCGGGGATCTCGGGGCGGTCGAGGACGTGGTAGAGGTGGTCGTGGCGGCGGATCTCGGCCCGGAGGGCCTCGACCCGCCGGCGGACTTCCTCGGGAACGGCCATCCCCTCAGGCCTCCCCCTCGTAGCGGTCGTAGGCCTCGATGATCGCCTTCACCAGGGGGTGGCGGACGACGTCCCGCCGGTCGAGGTGGACGATGGCGATCCCCGGGATCCCGGCCAGAATCTGCCCAACTTCGGCCAGGCCCGACGGCCGGCCCTCGAGGTCGACCTGGGTGATGTCCCCGGTGACGACGGCCTTGGACCCGAACCCAAGCCGGGTGAGGAACATCTTCATCTGGGTGTGGGTGGTGTTCTGGGCCTCATCGAGGATGACGAAGGCGTGGTTCAGGGTCCGTCCCCGCATGAACGCCAGGGGCGCGATCTCCACCCGCCCGTTTTGGATGTGCTTGTCGAGCTCCGCGGCTGGGATCATGTCGTAGATCGCGTCGTAGAGGGGCCGGAGGTAGGGGTTGACCTTCTGGAAGATGTCCCCGGGGAGGAACCCCAGCTGCTCCCCGGCCTCCACCGCCGGCCGGGTGAGGATGATCCGCTTCACCTCCCCCCGCTTGAGGTACCCCAGGGCCACCGCCACCGCAAGGTAGGTCTTCCCGGTCCCGGCGGGGCCGATCGCGAACACGAGGTCGTTGTCCCGGATTGCCTGGACGTACTGGCGCTGGCCCGCGGTCTTGGGGCGGATCGCCTCCCCCCAGTGGGTGACTTGGACGACGTCGGTGAGGAGGCCGGTGAGGTCCTCCCCGTCCTTGACTTGGGCGATGAGGTAGCGGACCTCGTCCGGAGTCGGGAGGTGCTCCCCCTTGACCACCTCGACGAGCTTCCCCAGAAGCCGCTCGAGCTGCCCGACCTCCCCCGCCTCGCCCTCGACCTCGATCCGGTCCCCCCGGGCCACGATCCGGACCCCGGAGAAGGCCTCCCCGATCAGGCGGAGGTTCCGGTTGTACTGGCCGAGGACCCCCACCGCCACCTCGTGGCTTCCAAGCTCAATTTCCGCAACCTTCCTTCCGATCCTCGATCACCCCCTGAACGCCTCCGTCCCCGGAGGCCACAACGTGAACACGGACGATTGTACCCGGCGCGGTCCCCGCACCGCGGGCCTCCACCCAGAGGTACGCCTCGCTCCGCCCCCAGGCCACGCCGCCGCGCACCTCCTCCACGACGACCTCGACGGTCCGTCCGACGAACCGCCGGTGGACCTCCTCCCGCCAGGCCCTAGCCCGCTCCGCGAGGAACGCCGCCCGGCGGGCCGCCTCCTGGGGTGGGACGCGCCCGGGAAGCCGCGCTGCCGCCGTCCCCGGCCGGGAGGAATAGCGGAAGACGTGGACGTTCAGGGGGATGAGGGCGTCCAGGACCTCCACCGTCCGCCCGAACGCCGCCTCGTCCTCGCCCGGAAAGCCGACCAGGACGTCGGCCCCCAGGGCGGACCCGGGGACCCGGGAGAGGAAGAGCCGGGCCCGCTCGAGGTACTCCGCCCCCGTGTAGGGACGCCCCATCCGGCGGAGGACCCCATCGTCCCCCGACTGGAGGGGGAGGTGGAGGTAGGGGCAGAGGCGCCGCTCGGAGGCGAAGAGGGCGACGAGCCCCTCCGTCACCCCCTCCGGGTTGAGGGAGGAGAGCCGGAACCGGACCCCGGGAACCTCGAGCAGCTCTTCGAGGAGCGCGACGAGCCGGGGCCTCGCGGGGAGGTCCTCCCCGTACTGGGCGAGGTTGACCCCGACGAGGACGATCTCCCGGTGCCCGGCCCGGGCCAGGGCCTCCGCCTCCGCCCGGGCCGCGGAGGGGGTCTTGCTCCGGAGGGGACCCCGGAGGAGCCAGGCCCGGCAGAACGTGCACCCCGCCGTGCAGCCGTCCTGGACCTTGAGGAGGGCCCGGGCCCGGGGGGCGGGCCCCCCAAGCCCCTCTTCTTCCAAGGGGGGCCACCCGTCCGGGGAGACCGCCTCCCCCCGGAGGAGGGGCCCGAGGAGCTCGGGGAGGCGGGCCTTGTCCCGGTTCCCCACGAGGAGGTCCGCCCCTGCCCGCCGGAGCCCGCCCGGGGCCCCGTCGGCCCCGCACCCCACGGCGACGACCACCGCCCCGGGCCGCTCCCGCTTGAGGCGGGCGATGAGTTTCCGGGACTTGCGGTCGGCAAGCGCGGTCACGGTGCAGGTATTGACGACGTGGACCTCCCCCTCCCCGGGGAGGGAGGCCAGCCGCTCGGCGAGGACCTCCGCCTCGTACTGGTTGACCCGGCAGCCCAGGGTGTGGACCGTGACCCTCATTCCGTGTGCCGCTCCACCGTGAACCGCAGGAGGCGGCACGGCGCGTCGGGGGCGATCCCCGCCTTCGCCTTGGCGATCCGGAGCTGGTCCTCCACGGTCTCCACCCCGGGGAGGTCGGGGAGGAGGAGGCCCCGCCGCCACCCCGCCTCCACGATCACCCCGTACCGCCGGGGGTCGAGGTCCTCCTCCCGGCACGGCTCAGGGGGGGAGAGGACGTCCACCGAAACCGAGAGCTCGGGGAGCTCGCGGGAGGAGACGGGGGGGAACCGGGGGTCCTCGGACGCCGCCCGGACGGCGTTGGCGATGATCTCCTCAGCCAAGGTGGGCTCGGTGGGCTCGTAGGTCCCGATGCACCCCCGGAGGAGCCCCCGTTTCTTCAGGGAGACGAACGCCCCCGCCCGCCGGGTGGTGAGCTCGGCGGGGAGCCCGGGGGGAAGGGGGAGCCGAACGCCTCGCCGAACCAACGCCTCGACGCTCTGCCGGGCCAACTCCACGTAGAGATCCCTGGCACCCACGCCGGGGAGGGTACTCCCCCCCCTCACCCTGTCAACCGCGGTTTGACCGAGGCCCCCGCTCCCCGCTACCCTAGGTGACGATGCGTCGGCTGGCGATGGGCGTGGGGCTCGTGCTCACCGGGGTCGCGGTGGCCCTGTTCGTCGTCCTCTCCCAGACCGAGGTCGCCCGGACCCTCCGCCAGGGGTCGCCCGTGGCCGTCCTCGTGGTCGGTGTTTCCCACCGGGCCCAGGAGAAGACGCCCGCGGACCGGATTTCCGTTGCCCTCATCGGCCCTGGAGGTCGGGCGACGTGGCTCAGCGTCCCCCGGGACCTCGCCTGGCCCACCGCCGGGGGCTGGACCTCCCTCCACAACCTCTACGCCACCGAGGGAGCCCTCGGGGTGTCCCGTCGCCTGGCCTCCCTCCTCGAGGTCCCGATCCCGTACTGGATCGTGATGGACCTAGCCGGGGTCGCCGCGCTCGTCGACCGCCTCGGGGGGGTAGAGCTCGTCATTCCGGAACGGCTCGTGTACCAAGACCGGGCGAAGGACCTGTTCATCGACATCCCCCCGGGGAAGCAGGTCTTCAACGGGGCACGGGCCGCGGACTTCCTCCGCTACGTGGACGACCGGGACGGGGAGACGGGGCGGCTCGGGCGGTACCACCAGCTTCTGGGGGCTCTGCTCGACAAGGCGCGGCAACTGTCGACCACCGGCTGGCGGACTTTGGTCGAGACCTTCCGGGCCGAGGCCCGCACGAACCTCTCCCTGTGGGAGACCTGGGACCTCGCCCGGGCCGTGGGGGGCCTGTCCCCCGATCGGACGGCGTTCCTCCCCGTTCCGGCCGTCCCCCGGCCCGGGGGAGGGGACCGGGTCCCCGACCTCGCCCGCCTCCGGAAGGCCGTCCTCGCGGCCACCCGAGGCCAAGCTCCCCTCACCCGGGACGAGGTCCGGGTCCTCGTCCTCAACGGGACCGGGACCCGGCTCCTCGCTAGCCGGACCGGGGCGTGGCTGGCCGACCTTGGGTTCACCGTGGTCGGGGTCGGGGAGGCCGACCGGTCGAACTACCCCCGGTCCTACGTCGTCGTCCGGGCCGAGGCCCTGGTCAAGGGCCGGGCAGTCGTGGACGCCCTCCCCTCCCCCGTGCAGTCGACGGTTCTCCTCCAGACCGACCGCGAGTTCGACGTCGCCCGGGTGGGGGGGTGGCCCCCCGACACGGACGTGATCCTCATCTTGGGGGCGGGGTTCGATGTCCGGTCCTGAGGGCGGGCTCCTCGATCGCGCCGCGGCGCTCCTCGAGGCCAAGAAGGGCCTCCGCCTCACCGTGATCGACGTGACGGGCTCGTCGGTTCCCACCTCGTACTACCTCATCGCGAGCGGGGAGAACCCGACCCACGTCCGCGCGCTGTGCAACGAGCTCCTCGCCAAGATGCCCCTCGCCCCCCTCCACGTGGAGGGGATCCGTGAGGGCCGGTGGGCCCTCCTCGACTACGGGGGGTTCGTGGTCCACCTCTTTCTGGAGGAGGTTCGGCGGTTCTACGACCTGGAGGGCCTGTGGCCGGGGGACCGGGTGACCCCCTGGCGGAGCTTGCGCGCTCCCCCCTCCCCGGTATAATCATCCGCGGTTCCCGCCGGGCGATGCCCGGGGGCAGGTGTTTGGGCGTACGATCCCGGTCCTTGACAAGTGAATAGAGCGTCTGCTGCGCAAGTATGGTAAGGGCGGACGGGGGATCCCTTGGCAGTCGAGGGCGACGAAGGGCGTGGCTAGCTGCGATAAGCCTCGGGGAGCCGCTGAGCAGGCTGTGATCCGAGGATGCCCGAATGGGGAAACCCGCCGGGCCGTCGAGGCCCGGCATCCAGCGCCGAAACCCCAAGTAAGCGCTGGAGGCGAACCCCGCGAAGTGAAACATCTCAGTAGCGGGAGGAAAAGAAATCAACCGAGATTCCCCTAGTAGCGGCGAGCGAACGGGGAGGAGCCCAAACCGTGTGGGTGCAAGGCCACAGCCGTTGCCCATGCGGGGTTGGGGGACGTGACGGAGGCCGCTGTGGAGGCCTCGGGGAGTTACCAAGGCCTTTTCTAGCCGAACAGCCAGCAAAGCCACTGGAAAGGGCGACCGTAGAGGGCGAACGTCCCGTAGGCGAAAGGGAAGGCCCTCCCTGGTCATCGTCCCGAGTAGCGTCGGACACGTGAAATCCGGCGCGAAGCTGGGGGGACCACCCTCCAAGGCTAAATACCTACGACTGACCGATAGTGCACCAGTACCGCGAGGGAAAGGTGAAAAGAACCCCGGGAGGGGAGTGAAATAGAACGTGAAACCGTCCGCCTACAGTGCAGTGGGAGCCGGGAACTGCCCCCCCAAGGGGGTGGGGACCGGTGACCGCGTGCCTTTTGCAGTATGAGCCGGCGAGTTGCGCTCCGTGGCGAGGTTAAGCCCCTCTGGGGTGGAGCCGCAGGGAAACCGAGTCCGAACAGGGCGTCCAGTCACGGGGTGCAGACCCGAAGCCGGGTGATCTACCCATGGGCAGGATGAAGTGCGCCTGACCGCGCACGGAGGTCCGAACCCGTAGGTCGTACAACGCCTTGGGATGACCTGTGGGTAGGGGTGAAAGGCCAATCGCACCCGGTGATATCTGGCTCTCCCCGAAATGACTTTAGGGTCAGCCTCACGCCAGAGGCGGCCGGGGGTAGAGTGCTGGCTGGGGAAGGGGGGAAACCTCCAACCTCAATCAAACTCCGAATACCGGCACGCCGTTCCGTGGGAGTGAGACGGCGGGGGATAACCTCCGTCGTCGAGGGCGAAACAACGCAGACCACCAGCTAAGGCCCCCAAATCCGGGCTCAGTGAGGAAGGCGGTGCGATCGCTCAAACAGCTGGGAGGTTGGCTTAGAAGCAGCCATCCTTTAAAGAGTGCGTAATAGCTCACCAGTCTAGCGACCGCGCGCCGAAGATGTACCGGGACTAAGCTCGGTGCCGAAGCTGTGGGTGGGGTCCTTCGGGGCCCCGCGGTAGGGGAGCATTCCGCTCTAGGTCGAAGCCGGGCCGCGAGACCCGGTGGACGAAGCGGAAGAGAGAATGCCGGCTTGAGTAGCGAGAGATGGGTGAGAATCCCATCCACCGAATGCCCAAGGTTTCCTGGGGAAGGCTTATCCACCCAGGGTTAGGCGGGCCTTAGCCGAAGCCGAAAGGCGTAGGTGATGGACAGCCGGTCAACATTCCGGCCCCTCCGGATCCGCGTTACGAGCGAAGGGGGGACGCCGCAGGAGATCCTCCGCAGGTTCACGGTTACACCTGTCCAAGCGCCAAGCCAGAGGGGGCAGGCAAATCCACCCCCTCGCAACCGCGCTGCTTCGGCAGCGCGAAGAGGCGAGGCGTGATGGCAAGCCCCGCAAGGGGCGGAGGGAGGAGGCTTCAGCGGCCGAGAAAAGCCTCTAGCCAGCTGGTCCGGAGTCCGTACCGCAAACCGACACTGGTGGGCGAGGAGAGTATCCACAGGTGGACGAGCTAACCCTCGTTAAGGAACTCGGCAAAATGGCCCCGTAACTTCGGGACAAGGGGCGCCTTTGGGCTTCCGCAAGGGGGCCTGGAGGCCGCAGAGAAACGGCTCAGGCGACTGTTTACCAAAAACACAGGTCCCTGCCAACCCGAAAGGGGATGTATAGGGGCTGAAACCTGGCCACTGCCGGTAGGTTAAGGGGAGGGGTGCAAGCCCCGAACTGAAGCCCCGGTGAAGGCCGGCCGTAACTATAACGGTCCTAAGGTAGCGAAATTCCTTGTCGGGTAAGTTCCGACGCGCATGAAAGGTTCAACGACTTGAGCGCTGTCTTGACGAGGGGCTCGGTGAACTCGGAGCACGGGTGAAGATCCCCGTGACCCGCGGTGGGACAGAAAGACCCCGTGGAGCTTTACTGCAGCTTGGCGTTGAGTCTCGGCATCCGCTGTAGAGGAGAGGTGGGAGGCTGTGAACCCTGGGCGCCAGCCCAGGCGGAGCCACCCTTGGAATACCACCCTGTGGCTGTTGAGGCTCTAACCGCGTGCCGTTGGCAGCGGCCGTGGGACCGCGCTAGGTGGGCAGTTTTGCTGGGGCGGCAGCCTCCTAAAGCGTAACGGAGGCGCACAAAGGTTCCCTCAGGCTGGTTAGCGATCAGCCGTTGAGTGCAAGGGCAGAAGGGAGCTTAACTGCGAGGCCTACAAGCCAAGCAGAGGCGAAAGCCGGTCCTAGTGACCCGCTGGCTTCCTCGTGGGAGGGCCAGCGATCATCGGACAAAAGTTACCCCGGGGATAACAGGCTAGTACCGCCCGAGAGTTCACATCGACGGCGGTGTTCGGCACCTCGATGTCGGCTCACCCCATCCTGGGGCTGTATCAGGTCCCAAGGGTCGGTCTGTTCGCCCGTTAAAGGGGTTCATGAGCTGGGTTCAAACCGTCGTGAGACAGGTTGGTCCCTATCTACCGTGGGCGCAGGAGGCTTGAGGGGGTCCGCTCTCAGTACGAGAGGACCGGAGCGGCTGGGCCGCTGGCGAACCAGTTGTCCTACCCAGGGCACCGCTGGGTAACTAAGCCCAGACCAGATAAGAGCTGAAGGCATCTAAGCTCGAAGCTGACCCCAAGATGAGGCCTCCCCATCAGGGCCCTCCGAGACCAGGAGGTTGATAGGCCGCAGGTGGAAGCCCGGTAACGGGTGGAGCCGAGCGGTACTAATCGCCCGATTGGCTTGCGCAGCGGACGCTCTATTCACTTCTCTTGGACCGGGAAGTGGGCGATTCCAGGCGGCACATGGCGGAGGGGAAACACCCGGTCCCATCCCGAACCCGGCAGTTAAGCCCTCCAGCGCCGATGGTACTGGGCTGGCGACGGCCCGGGAGAGTAGGACGCCGCCTGGATCTTTTTTTTCAATCCGCTATCCTCCCCCCGCCGATGACCGACGCCCCGGAGCGCCTCGCCCTCTACCGCCGGTTCCGGCCCCAGCGGTTCGCGGACGTGGTGGGCCAAGACCTCGTCGTGGCCACGCTCCGCCGGGCCGTGGCCGAGGGCAAGCTCGGTCACGCCTACCTCCTCTCCGGCCAGCGCGGGGTGGGGAAGACCTCCGTGGCCCGGATCCTCGCCCGGGCCGCCAACTGCCTCGCCCCGGAAGACGGGGAGCCGTGCAACCGGTGTGAGGCCTGCCGCCGGATCCTCGCCGGAGGGTCCCTCGATGTGGTCGAGATCGACGGGGCCTCCAACCGCGGCGTGGACCAGATCCGGAGGCTCCGGGAAGAGGTGGCCTACGTCCCGGCGGGAAGCCGGTACAAGGTGTACATCATCGACGAGGTCCACATGCTCACCGGGGAGGCGTTCAACGCCCTCCTCAAGACCCTCGAGGAGCCGCCGCCCCACGTCCTCTTTATCTTCGCCACCACGGAGCCCCACAAGGTGCCCGCTACCGTCCTCTCCCGGTGCCAGGCGTTTGAGCTCGGGCCCATCCCCGAGGAGGGAATCGCGGAGGTCCTCCAGCGGGTGGCCCAGGCGGAGGGGATCTTCCTGGAGCCGGCGGCGGCGGACCTCATCGCCCGGCGAAGCCGCGGGGCCCTCCGGGACGCCCTCGTCGTCCTGGAGCAGCTCGGGCAGGGGGGGACGATCACCCCGGAGCGGGTGGTGGAGCTCCTTGGGCTCCCCCCCCTCGCCCAGCTCGACGGGTTCCTCGACGCCCTCCTCCACCGCCGGGCAGACCCGGCCTTGGCAGTCGTGGCCGAGCTCTCCGCCCGGGGGCGGGACCTCGCCCTGTTCGTGGAGGAGGCGGCGGGGCGGGCGCGGGACCGGATCATCGCCGGGGAGGTCGCCCTCATCCCGATCGCCCAGCGCCTGATCGAGCTTCGCGGGGAGCTCGGGCGGGCGTTCTCCCGGCGCCTTCACCTCGAGCTCGCCGTGATCGCCCACTGCGGTCCTCCCACGGCCGCCCGCCAGGGCCCCCCCCCTCAGCGAGAGGCCCCAGCGGCCCCACCCGTGGGGCAGTCCGCCCTGTCCGATCCCCGGCATCCAGGGCAGCCGCTGGCCTCCGGGGGCAGGCCGGCCCAGGGTTGGGAGGCGATGCTCGAGGCCGTGCTGGCCGAGCGGCCAGCGGTGGCGGCGTTCCTCGCCCCGGCTGCGGCGACCTGGGCCGACGGCCTCCTCACGATCCGCCTCCCCCCGGACCGCGCCTACCACTACGAGGCCCTCCAGGACCCAAGGATCCGGGGCTACGTGGAGGCGACAGCCCATCGGTTCTTCAACCCTCTACTTGCGGTGGAAATCGTCTGGGAGGGAAAGCGGGAGAGGCCAACCTTGGAGGAGGGGGCGCGGGTCCTCGCCGAGGCCCTCGAGGGACGCGTCGTGTGGGAGGCCGACCATGGCTGATCTGCGGGAGCTCATGAAGGAGGCTCAGCGCCTCCAGGCCCAAATGGCCGAGGCCCAGCGGAAGCTGGGGGAGGCGGAGGTCGAGGGGAGCGCCGGGGGCGGGGTGGTGACGGCGGTGGTCAACGGCCACGGGGAGCTCCGGCAGGTCCGGATCTCCCTGGAGGTCGTCCAGACCGGGGACGCCGAGCTCCTCGGGGACCTCGTCCTGGCCGCGGTCCAGGAGGCCCAAGGGAAGGCCAAGGCCCTCGCCCAGAAGGCCCTGGCCCCGTTCCTTCCCCCGGGGGTGAGCCCGTGATCGCCCCCCTGGAGGAGCTCCTCTCCGCCCTCTCCCGGCTCCCGGGGATCGGCCGCCGGTCTGCCGAGCGGATCGCATTCTTCCTCCTCGCCAAGCCCGAGGAGGGCCGGCGGCTTGCCGCCGCCTTGGCGGGGCTCGACCAGGTCACCCGTTGCCCCCAGTGCGGGAACTTCGCCACGGAGGGGCTCTGCCCCATCTGCCGCGACCCGGAGCGCGACCGAAGCACGATCTGCATCGTGGCCCGGCCGTGGGAGATCGCCCACCTGGAGAAGACCGGGGAGTACCGAGGCCTCTACCACGTCCTGGGCGGGCTCATCTCCCCTGGCCAGAAGGTGGGGCCGGAGGACCTGGCGATCGAGGGGCTCCTTTCCCGGGTGCGGGCCGGGGGGGTGCGGGAGGTGATCCTTGCCCTGGAGCCCAAGCTCGAGGGGGACCTCACCGCGATGCACCTCCTGCGGGCCCTGAAGCCCCTCGGGGTTCAGGTGACCCAGCTCGCCCAGGGGGTCCCCGTGGGGCGGGACCTGGAGAGCGCCGACGAGCTGACCTTGGGGCGCGCCCTCAAGGGGCGACGGGCCCTCTAGGGACCGTCACTCCCCGCGCCGAAAGTAGCCGGTGAGGAGGTCCATCTCCACCTTGATCCTCGCCAGGGCCCGCTCCTCCAGGCGGGACACGGCCTGGGGGGAGATGTTCATCCGCGCCGCCACCTCCCGCTGGGAGACGGGGGGCCGGCCCGGCCCCTCCGGGTCCAGGCCGTACCGGAGGAGGAGGACCTCCTGCTGCCGGGGGGTGAGGGAGCGCCGGATCGCCCGCCACAGGGCGTGGCGCATCCGCAGGGCCAGGGACTCGTCCTCCAGGGGAGGGGGGGCGGGGCCGAACTCCGCGGCGCCCCAGCGTTCCTCCAGCGCGTCCAGGGAGAGGGGGGAGCTCCCCACCTCGGCCTGGGCCAGGAGCTCCGGGACCCGCTCCACGGGTGTTCCGAGCTCCGCTGCCACCTCCTCGGGGTTGGGGGGGCGGTCAAGGCGGTCCTCGAGCCGCCGCAGGGTGAGGTTCAGTTTCCGAGCCTCCCGCCGCCGGGCCTCGGGAAGCCGCGCCGCTCCGGCCACCCACCGCCCGAGGGCCAGCTGAATCTCCCGCCGGATCCACCACACGGCGTAGGTGCTGAACCGACACCCCCGGCGCCAGTCGAAGCGGTCCACCGCCTTGATGAGGCCGACTTGGCCCTCTTGAAACAGGTCGTCCCACAGGTGACTGAACGCCTGGAACTCCCGGTGGAGGACGTGCCAGATCAGCCCCTGGTTGGCGAGGATGAGCTCCTGCCGCGCCTCCGGATCCCCCCCCTCCACCCGCCGGGCAAGCCGGAGCTCCTCCTCCCGGGTCAGGGGCCGTCGGGAGTGGGCGAAGCGGGGGGGAGACGGCGCAGCCGGGGGCTCCGGGCGCAGGTCCACAGCTTCGCCCGGCCGCTCGACGGCGAGGTCCGTTTCGGCGGCGGCCAAGGTTGGGGAGGGCTTGCGGAAGCGTCCCATCACCGCCACCTCTCGTACAGCCTACACCCTCCGGCCTGTTTGGGACGGGGGTGGTACGCCCGGCAGGATTTGAACCTGCGGCCTTTGGCTCCGGAGGCCAACGCTCTGTCCCCTGAGCTACGGGCGCACGCATTGGGATTCTAAGGGTCGGGAGCCCAAGGGCAAGCCCCGCGGGCGGAGGGAGTGGGATTCGAACCCACGGCTAAGGCTCAACACCCTAGCAACGGCTTAGCAAGCCGTCGTCTTCGGCCTCTCGACCATCCCTCCACGGCCATTCTACGCCCCCGCCTCTCCGGATGCCACGCCCCGAGGCCTCAACCCCGGAGGTTATCATTGGGCCATGCCCCCCGCGCCGTTGCTCCATCGCTACCGGGGGTTCGTCCTGGACATCGACGGCGTCCTCCTCCGGGGCCGCACCCCCTTCCCCGGGGCGGCGGAGGCCCTCGCGGCCCTCCGGGCGCTCGGCCCCGTCGTCCTCCTCACGAACAACTCGACGAAGTCCCGCCGTGGGGCGGCCGCCCGGCTCCAGGAGCTCGGCCTCCCCGTCCGCGCCGAGGAGCTCGTCCCGAGCTCCTTCGTCGCCGCCCGGTACCTCCTCCGGGAGCACGGACCGGCCCGGTTTTGGTACCTCGGGGAGGAGGGGATTCCCGAGGAGATGGCCCTCGCCGGGCACACCCTCACCGATCCAGGTCAAGCGGACTGGATCGTCGTGGGGATGGACCGGCGCCTGACCTACGCCAAGCTCGCCCAGGCGCTCCAGGCCCTCCTCCGCGGAGCCCGCCTCCTCGCCACAAACCGCGACCCCACGTACCCCACCGAGGAGGGCCTCGTCCCCGGCGGGGGGGCGGTCGTGGGGGCCTTGGAGGGGATGGGATTCCCCCCGGAGGTCGTCGTGGGGAAGCCCTCGCCCGTGGCCTTCCAGATCGCCTTGGAAACCCTGGGCCTTTCCCCCCAGGAGGCCCTCATGATTGGGGACCGCTTGGAGACGGACATCGCCGGGGCCCAGGCCCTGGGGATGGACACGGCGTTCGTCCTCTCGGGGATCTCCACTCTGGCGGACGTCGGCCGAACGGGGATTCGACCGACCTGGACTGCCCCCGACCTCCCGAGCCTCGTCCAGGACGAGCTCCTCCGGGAGGGGTCATGCGGGTAGCGGACGGGGCGGTGCGGATCACCCTGATTGGGCTTGAGGTCAACGTCGCCCTCGTCGGCATCAAGTTCCTGGTCGGGCTCCTCACGGGCTCGATGGCCCTCGTGGCCGACGGGGTCCACTCCCTTTCCGATCTGGTCACGGACCTCGTCGTGCTGGGGGGACTGCGGCTCGCCCGCCGCCCCGCCGACTCATCCCACGCCTTCGGCCACGGCAAGTTCGAGACCCTGGCCACCGCGGTGGTGGCCCTCGCCCTGTGCGCCGCCGGGGGCTGGATCGCCGGGGAGGCCGTGCACGCCCTGATGAGGGGTCAGATTACAGTGCCTGGACCGATCGTGGCCGCGGTGGCCTCCCTTTCCGTGGTGGCCAAGGAGTGGCTGTTCCGGGCCACGCGGCGGGTGGCGCGGAAGCTGCGCTCAAGTTCGCTGGAGGCCAACGCCTGGCACCACCGAAGCGACGCCCTATCCTCGCTCGCCGTGCTCGCGGGCGGACTGGCGGCGGCCACGGGGTTCCCCCAGGGCGACCGGGTCGGGGCCCTCGCCGTGGCTGCCTTCATCGCCTGGGCCGCAGGACGGATCCTCGTCCAGACCCTCCACGAGCTCACCGAAGGGGCCCTTCCCCCCGCGGAACGGGACCGGGTGGCCAGGGCCATCGCCTCCGTAGAAGGAGTTCGGACTTGGCACAAGCTGCGAACCCGGAGCTCGGGGCGGGGGGCGATGGTCGACGTCCACATCCAGGTCGACCCCGAACTCTCGGTGGCCGACTCCCACGCCATCGCCACCCGGGTCGAGGAGGCGGTCCGGGAGGCCCTCGGCGGGGGGGCCTCCGTCGTCGTCCACGTGGAACCCCTCGAAGTGCCTGAGGATCGCTAGCGGGCGGGGTTCTCGAACCAGACGACGGCGAGGAGCGAGCGGAGGCGGTTCATCTCCTCCACGTTGGCCACAAGATCCAGGTCCCCATCGCCGTCCACGTCCAGGGGGACGATCCGGTCCCACTTCTCCCCGTTGAACGTCCCCAGGCCCACGAACCCCGTTCCCCACTTGATCACGTGGGGGATCCACCCTTCCGCGGTCTGCTGGAGCCACCACAGGGCGGCGATGTCCCGGGGGAGGATCCCGTCCCGGTGGATCGAGGCGCCCACGATGTCGAGGTGCCCGTCCCCGTCCAGGTCGGCCACGGCCACCGGCCGGGACCGCCAGCGGAGGGGCGGGAGCTTCTCGATCCGCTCGTGCTCAAACCGCAGATCTCCCCCGTCGGACCAGTTCCAGAACAGGTGGACGGCCCCTTCGGCCTGGGCCACGACGTCGAGCCTCCCGTCCCCATCGAGGTCCGCCACCGCGACCTGCTCTTTGCCGTAGAACTCCGGGCTCCGGTAGAGAACGAGGGCCGGCCAGGGGAGGCTCAAGGAACCCGGCCCGGGGTTCCGGTAGACGAGGACGGCCTCCTCCTCGTCCAGGGTGTCCCAGTCCGCGTTGTTGACGACGAGGTCGAGAAGGCCGTCGCCGTCGAGGTCGGCCAGGACGAACCCGTGGCCGCTCGGGGCCTCGGGGTCGATGGGGAACAGGGCCCAGGCCTCCGGGTCCCGGGGGTCACGACCGTCCCCGCGCGGGTTCCGAAACCAGCGCAGGCCCGTCCGGACGAGCCCCTCGAGGGCCTGGGTGGTCCGCCGGCCCCCGGCCAGGCGCGCCGCCCGGCCGCCAACGACGATGTCCAGGAACCCATCCCCGTCCACGTCAGCAGCCTCGACGTCCAGGTACTGGCCGAGGCCGAGGCTTGCCGGAAGCGGCCCCCCATCCCGCCACCGAGGGCTCCCCTTCTCCCCCCAGAGGATCCGCACCGAAGAAGGATCCCCGTGGTGCTCGATCCCCTGGACGACGACGATCTCCACGGCGCCGTCTCCATCGAGGTCCCCAACCGCAGCGCTTTCGGCGTTGGGGAAGTACCCGGCGTCGATCGCGGGCCAGAACCGGTCCCGGGCAAGGTCCTCACCGGGGTGGAGGACGACCCGGATCCGGCCCCGGAACTCGTAGTTCACGAGGAGGTCGGGGAAGCCGTCCCCGTTCACGTCGGCGAGGTCGAGGCCGTTGGGAAGCCAGTCGCCGGGGTTGTCGACGGGCCACATCGCCCACGGTGTCCCGAGCTCCGGCCACTTCGGGCTTGGGGCCCCCGAGCCGTAGGGCCGGTGGAGCCCGAGGAGGAGGTCGTGGCCGTAGAAGGCCCCCGCCACGAGGAGGGGGACGAGGAGAAGCCAGGTCCACCCCTTCATGGACCGATCTTCCCCGGGTGGGCGGGATGGTCCAGGGGGGAACCCCCGCCCGGAAGGAGGGCTTCCACCTGGAGGTCCGGGCCGAGGAGGACAAAAGGAGCTTTCGCCCCCACCGCGAGCGTCCCCACGCCCTCGAGCCCCAGGACCCGGGCTGGGTTCGCGGAGGCCAAGGCGACGGCCTGGGGGAGGGACAGGCCGGCGAACCGGAGGGCGTTCCCCACCGCCCGGTCGAGGGTGAGGCAGGAGCCGGCGAGGGTCCCGTCGGGGAGGCGGGCCTCTTCCCCCCGAAGCCGGACCTCCCGCCCCCCCAGGCCGTAGGTCCCCTCGGGCATTCCGGCGGCGGTGGCATCGGAGACGAGGCACAGCCGTCGGAGCTCCCCCCGGCCCCGGAGGAACTCGATCACCAATCGGGCGAACGCCGGGTGGACGTGGACCCCGTCGAGGACGAGCTCGAGGGAGGCAGGGGACAGGAGGGCCGCCCCCACCGCCCCCGGATCCCGATGCCCAAGGCCCGTCATCGCGTTCCCCAGGTGGACCACGTGCCCGACCCCCTGGCGGAACCCTTCCACTGCCTCCCCGTACCCCGCCGACGAGTGGCCGAGGGCGGGGACGGCCCCGATCCGGCGGACCTCCGCGACAAGCTCGAGGGCCCCCGGGAGCTCGGGGGCGAGGGTCACGACCTTGACCTCCCCCTCGAACCCGGAGGCGAGCTCCCGGAACGCCGCCCGGCTTGGGGGGAGAAACCAGGCCGGATCGAGGGCACCGCACCTCGCGGGGTTGAGGAACGGCCCCTCGAGGTGGATCCCCACGACCCCCGGGACGTTGAGGGCTGCGGCCATCGCCTTCCGCATTCGGTCGGGGGGTGCGGGGACAATGGCGGCGAGAAGGGACCCTGTCCCGTGGCGGCGGTGGAACTCGACGACCGCCCGCGCCCCGTCGGGGTCCCCGTCCGAGAAGTCAGCCCCTCCGCCCCCGTGGACGTGGAGGTCGAGGAAGGCCGGGGCGAGGTACCGGCCCTCGGCGTCGAGGGCGGGAACCCCGCGCGGCGGGTCGAACCTCCCGAGGGCAGCGATCCGCCCCTCTCGGACGAGGCAGTCCCCCTCCTCAACCCCGCGTGGGGTCACGAGGCGGGCATTGCGGATGAGAAAACCCTCGCCCGTCATCGTCGCCATTCTACGGTTGGGAGGGGGAGGGAAAGCGGCTATCCTTCCCCGTCGTGCCGTCCCAGGAGCGGTTTCTGTCCGGGAACCTCGCCCTCGCCGAGGGGGCCCTCGCCGCCGGGGTGGACTTCTACGCCGGCTACCCCATCACCCCGTCCTCGGAGATCATGGAGCACCTCGCCCGGGAGCTCCCCAAGCGCGGGGGGACGTTCCTCCAGGCCGAGGACGAGATCGCAAGCGTCTTCATGCTCATTGGGGCCTCCTGGGCCGGGGCGAGGGCCCTCACCGCGACAAGCGGCCCGGGGTTCTCCCTCATGCAGGAGGGCCTGGGGATCGCCGTCATGACCGAGACCCCGCTCGTCGTGGTGGACGTGATGCGGCTCGGGCCCGGTACAGGCCAGGCCTCGAAGGCCGGGCAGGGGGACCTCATGCAGGCCCGCTGGGGTCGGCACGGGGACCAGCACCTCGTCGTCTACGCCCCCACCTCGGCCCAGGACTGCTTCGACCTCGCGGTGCGGGCGGTGAACACCGCCGAGCGGCTCAGGGTCCCGGTGGTCCTCCTCTCGGACGAGCTCGTGGCCCACACCTGGGAGCGGGTCCGGGTCCCGGAGAGGGTGGAGCGGGCCGAGCGGACGCCGTTTTTGGGGAAGGGTCCTCCGTTCCACTCCGACGACCCCCGGGTCGCGCCCCCGATGCCCGCCCTGGGGGAGGGCCACGGGGTCCTCATGACCGGATCGACCCACGACGGCCGGGGGCGGCGGTTCACCTCCGACCCGGCCGTCCACCGGACCCTCGTCACCCGGCTGTGGGACAAGGTCCACCTCCACCGGGACGACCTCGCCGTCGTCGAGGAGCACGGGGTTGAGGGCGCCGAGGTGGGGGTCGTGGCCTACGGCTCCGCCGCCCGGGCCGCGCTTGGGGCCCGGGAGCTCCTCCAGGCGGAAGGAGTCCGCCTCGGGGTCGTCGTCCTCAAGACCCTGTGGCCCCTCCCCGAGGGGCCGATCCGGCGCCTGGCGGAGCGGGTGCGCGCCATCGTCGTCCCCGAGCTTTCGCTTGGGCAGCTTGTCCTCGACGTGGAGCGGGTCGCCGCGGGCCGGTGTCCGGTTCATCTTCTCTCCAAGGTCGGGGGCGGGGTCCCCCTGTACCCCTCCGAGATCGCCGCCCAGGTTCGGGAGGTCCGGTGAGGCACCCCCTTGCCCCCTACCTGCGGGAGGAGGTCCTGCCGGGGCCGTTCTGCCCCGGGTGCGGCAACGGTCTGGTGCTTGGGGCGCTCCTCCGGGCGGTGGCCCGCGCCGGGTACACCTCTCTCCGGGACTTCGTGTTCGTGAGCGGGATCGGGTGCGCGGCGTGGATCCCGAGCCCCCACCTCAAGGCCGACACCCTCCACGTCGCCCACGGCCGGGCGATCCCGACGGCGATCGGGGTCAAGCTCCACCGCCCCGAGCTCCAGGTGGTCGTCGTGGGCGGGGATGGGGACCTCGCCGGGATCGGGGGGGGGCACCTCGTCCACGCCGCCCGCCGGAACGCTGACCTCCTCGTCCTCATGGTGAACAACCTCGTCTACGGGATGACCGGAGGCCAGGTTGGCCCGGCCACGCCCCACGGCCTCCCCACCTCGACCACCCCCTACGGGAACCCAGAGCGGCCCCTCGACACGTCAGCGGTGGTCGCCGCCGCGGGGGCCAACTACGCCGCCCGGTGGACCGCCGCCCACGGCAAGGCCCTCGAGGAGGCGATCCTGACTGCCCTAGGGAGGCGGGGATTTCGGTTCGTGGAGGCCCTCTCCCCCTGCCCGGGCCGGCTCGGGGGGAGGCTCAAGCTCGAGCCGGCCCCCCTCCTCCGCTGGCTCCGGGACCAGGCGGTCCCCCGGGACGAGGCCGTCGGCACGCTTGGGGAAAGGTTTCCCGTGGGGGTGTACGCGGACCGGGACGAGCCGGGGCTCGTCGAGGTCCTGCGGGGCCAGCGCGTGGAACGATGAAAGATAAGCCCTTCGCCGTCGTCCTCTCCGGGATCGGGGGGCAGGGGGTCCTCTTCGCCGGGAGGCTCCTCGCCCGGGCCTGGTTTGGCCAGGGGAGAGAGGTTGCCCTCCGCTACGTCTACGGGGCCGAGGTGATGGGGACCGCGGTCCACGCCGAGGTCGTCGCCGCCGACGCCCCCCTCCTCTGCCCGTTTCCCGAGGCGTTCGACGCCGCCCTTGTCCTCCACCAGGCCGCCCTCCCCGAGGTCCTCCCCCGCCTCTCCCCCGGCGGGCTCCTCCTCCTCGATGCCGAAGTCGAGGTCCCTGCTGCCCCCTCGGGGGTCCGGGTCGAGCGGAGGCCGTTCGTCCTCCTCGCGGGCGGAGGCCCTGGGGACCCGGGGCGGGCAAGCCCCCTCGTGGCCCTCGGGTTCCTCGCCCGGCTCGGGCACGTCCCGCTGGAGGCCCTCCTTGGGGTCGCCTCCCGGGAGCCCAACGCCGAGGAAAACCAGGCCTTCCTCCGCCGGGGCCACGCCCTGGAGTAGGCCGGAGTCGCCCTCCGCGCTAGGATCGCCTCGTGGATCCGCTGACCCTGTTCTACCGGTTCGGGCTCGCCCTCGTCATCGGGGGGCTCGTTGGGCTCCAGCGGGAGCACGCCCACGGCGGAGAACGGGAGCACTTCGCGGGGGTTCGGACGTTCGCCCTGTTCTCCCTGGCCGGGGCCGGGGGGGCCCTGGCGGGCGACCTTCTCGGCGAGCCGTGGGCGTTCCTCATCCTCCTCCTCGTCGTCGGGCTCCTCGTGGCCGTCTCCCACGGGATCGAGGCCTGGCGCGGGGCGGTGGGGGTGACGACGGAGGTGGCGGCCCTCCTCACCTTCGTCACGGGCGGCCTCTGCTACTGGGGGGCCGTCGAGATCGCGGCAGCCCTCGGCGTGACCATGACGGTCCTCCTCTCCCTCAAGCTCGAGCTCCGGCGGTTCGCCCGGGCTCTGACCCGGGAGGACCTCCTCGCCGCCCTCAAGCTCGCCGTGATCACCGCCATCGTCCTCCCCCTCCTCCCGGACCGGAGCTTCGGCCCTCCCCCTTGGGACGCGTTCAACCCCCATCGGGTTTGGCTCATGGTGGTCCTGGTGTCCGCGGTGGGGTTTGGGGGCTACGTCCTCATGGGGCGGCTTGGCCCGGGGAAGGGGATCGGGCTCACCGGGGTCGTGGGGGGGCTTGTGTCGAGCACCGCGGTGACCCTCGCCTTCTCGGCGCGCGGGCGGCGGGAACCGGCCCTCGCCCCTGCCCTCACCCTGGGGATCGTCGGCTCCTGGACGGTGATGTTCGGGCGGGTCCTCGTCGTGGTCGCCGTCGTGAACCCCCGGCTGCTCGGGCTCATCGCGTCCCCGATCCTGGCCGCGGGGCTTGCGGCCCTGGGGGCGTCGCTCCTCTGGCTTCGCCGGGCGCGGCGGGGGGAGGCCCCGGAGGTGGAGCTCAAGGCCCCGTTTGAGCTCGGGCCGGCGGTCCGGTTCGGGGTCCTCTACGCCGCGATCCTCGTCGCGGCCCGGGGGGCGAGCCTCTACCTCGGGGACCTCGGGGTCTACCTCTCGAGCGTCGTCGCTTCCGTGGCCGACGTGGACGCGATCACCCTGTCCATGGCCGAGCTGAGCCGGGGAGGTGATCTCGACCCCCTCACCGCCTCCCGGGCGATCGTCCTGGCGGCGATGGCGAACACCCTCGTCAAGGGGGGCCTCGTGGTCGCCCTGGGAGGCCGGCGGCTCCGGCGCGCCACGGTCCCCGTGCTCCTCGCCCTCCTTGGGGCTGGCCTCGGGGTGGCGTTCCTCCACTGACGGCCCGGCAACCGACGCACCGCTATAATGGGCCACCTTTGACTGGAGGTGCGTCATGGAAAAGTGGGAATGTACTGTATGCGGGTGGATCTACGATCCAGCGAAGGGGGACCCGAGCCAGGGGATTGCGCCCCGAACTGCGTTTGAGGACCTCCCCGAGGACTGGGTGTGCCCGGAGTGCGGGGCCCCGAAGGACATGTTTGAGCTCGTGGGCTAGACCTGGCTAGATGGACTTCGTCATCGTCGGGGGGGGCCTGGCCGGGGTCACCGCCGCCCGCACCCTCCGCGCCCTGGACCCCCACGCGGGGATCACCGTCCTCGAGGCCGAGCCGACCCCGTACTACCTTCGCCCGGGCCTGATCGACGTCTTGGCCGGCCGGAAGGCCCTCCCCGAGATCACCCCCTTCCCCCGGGCCTGGTACGAGCACCGGGGGATCGCCTACCGGTCGGGAACCCCTGCCGTTTCCCTGAGTCCGGGGACCCACCGGGTCGAGGTCGCCTCCGGGGAGTCCATCCCCTACGACCGGCTCCTTCTCTCCCCCGGGGCGGAGGCCCTCGTCCCGGAGATCCCGGGGGTCCAGGTCCCCGGCGCGTTCACCTTCCGCTCGGCGGCCGACGCGGAGCGGATCCGAACATGGGCCGAAGGGTCCCGGCGGGCCGCCGTGATCGGAGGCGGGTGGCTGGGGATTGAGTCCGCCCGGGCCCTCCGGGACCTGGGCCTCTCGGTCACCCTCCTCGAGCGGGGCCCCTGGCTCCTCTGCCGCCAGCTCGACGAAGGGGCGGCCACAGTCCTCGCTGGCCTCCTCGCTGCCCAAGGAATCGAAGTCAAGACCGGAGCCATCTCGGAGGCCATCCTGGGGGACTCCCAGGTCCGGGGCGTCCGGCTCGAGGGAGGGGAGGTGGTGAACGCGGACCTCGTCCTCATCTCCGCGGGGATCCGCCCCCGGACCGGGCTTGCCGCCGCGGCCGGCCTCGCCGTGGGCCGGGGGATCGTCGTCGACGACCACCTCGCCACCTCCGCCCCCGACGTCTACGCCGCCGGGGATGGGGCGGAGTGGCGAGGAAAGGTGTACGGGATTGTCCCCGCCGCCCGAGAACAGGGGGAGGCCGCCGCCCGGAACATGCTCGCCCGGGGAAGCGTGACCTACGGGGGGACCGCTCCCTCGAACCGGCTCAAGGTGGCCGGGGTCGACCTCCTGTGTCTGGGGAACACCCAACCCCAGGGCGGGGCCCTGCGGGAGCTGCGGGCTGCCGAGCCGGAGAAGGGCCGGTACGCCAAGTTCGTCCTTGGTCCGGAGGGGGAACTCGCCGGCGCCATCCTCCTTGGGCTCCCCGAGCTCGCCCCCCCCGTGGAGGGGCTCCTCGAGGCTGGGATCCCGGCCGAGGACGACCTGAGAAGGCTCCTGGCCTGGTAGACCTCGTCTCCACATCTCTGCCACAAGTTTGCCCCGGGCGGTCCACAGACGGGAGCGAACCTTCCTCCGTAAGATGAGCAGTCCAAGGAGGATGAGAGGATGACCAAGCGTGGGAAGGTTCTCGTGATCGGAGCGGTGGCCGCCCTGGCGGTGGCGGCCGTGGCGTTCGTGGTGGTGGGGCAGACCGGGGCGACCTCCGTCACCCCGCGGCGGGATGCGTTCCTGGAGAAGGTCGCCGCCCACCTCGGGGTGAGCGTGGACGACCTCGTCGCCGCCTTCGAGAAGGCTCGGTTCGAGCAGATCGACGAGGCCGTGGCCGCGGGGAAGATCACCCCGGAGCAAGCCGAGGCCCTCAAAGCCCGGATCGAGGCCCGGAAGGCGCTCCGGGAGGTCCTGGACGAGGCCCTGGCCTCGGGGAAGATCACCCAGGAGCAACTTGACCTCTTCCGCGGACGGATGGTGGCGCGGCGGGGCCCCGAGGCCCTTGGCCGCTGGATGCGGGGCCACCCGATGGTCCAGCGCCTGATGGACCGGAAGTGTCGGTAGCCTCCTGACGCACCTCCCAAGGGCTCGCGCGGTGGGGGAGACCCCACCGCGCTTCTTTCAGAGGCGTCCCTCCAAGGCTCCTCGGTAGAGCTCCGTGTACTCCCCCATCATCCGCCGGGCCGAGAACCGGGGGGCCACGGTCCGGATCGCCTCCTTCATCACCCGGACAAACCCGTGGGGGACTTCATCCGGGCCCCGGTCGTAGTAGAGGGGTACGATCTCCTCCTCGAGGAGCCGGTACAGGGCCTCGGCATCGGCAGCCGTGCGGTCGCCCGCGACCTCCTCCCCCCCAAAGGCCCACCCGTTTTCCCCCGTGAACCCCTCGGGCCACCAGCCATCGAGGATTGAGAGCACCGGGACCCCGTTCACGGAGGCCTTCATCCCGCTTGTGCCGCTTGCCTCGAGGGGGGGAAGGGGGGTGTTGAGCCACACGTCGACCCCAGCGACAAGGTACTTCGCGAGGTGCTGGTCGTAGTCCTCCACGAGGGCGATCCTCCCCCCAAATCGGGGGTCGAGGGCGGCCCGGTACACCTCCTGGAGGAGGCGCTTTCCCTCGTGGTCCGCGGGGTGGGCCTTGCCAGCGAAGACGATCTGGACCGGCCGGAGGGGGTCGGTGAGGATGCGCGCGAGCCGATCCCGGTCGTGGAGGAGGAGGGTCGGCCGCTTGTAGGAGGTGAACCGGCGGGCGAACCCGAGGGTCAGGACCCGGGGGTCGAGGAACGCCCCCGAGACCACGGCCCACGCCGCGCCGGCCGATCCCTCCGCCCACCGCCGCCGGGCGCGGCTGGCGATCTCTGCAAGCATCGCCCCTTTCCGCTCCTCGTGGACCCGCCACAGCTCCTCATCGGGGATCTCCAGGATCGTCTCCCACACCGCGGGGTCGGCGGGCCGCTCCCGCCACGCCGGCCCCAGGTACCGATCCAGGAGCCGCTGGACCCGCAGGGGCTCGATCCAGGTCGGGAGGTGGACCCCGTTCGTGATCCCCCGGATCTTCGCGGGTTCACCATCCGTCCGGACGCTGGCCCAGATGCGCCCCGCCACCTCGGCGTGGCGGGCGCTCACCGCGTTCGTCGCCCGGCTCACCCGGATCGCGAACGCGGTCATGTTGAACCCCGCCCCGGGGTTCTCGGGGTCGAGGCCCAGGGCGAGGAACTCCTCCCGGGGAATCCCCACCCGCTCGAGGTAGGGCAGGAGGTGCTTCTCGACCAAGGGGTACGGGAACACGTCGGTCCCTGCCCGGAGGGGGGTGTGGGTGGTGAAGAGGGTCGTCCGGCGCACCTCCTCCAGGGCCTCCCTCCACCCCAGGCCCCTCTGCAGGGCCGCGGCCCACCGCTCAAGGACGGCAAAGGCCGGGTGCCCCTCGTTGAGGTGGAGGGCCCCCACCGGAACCCCGAGGGCGTCCAGAGCCCGCATCCCCCCGATCCCGAGGACGAGCTCCTGCCGCAGCCGCCCCTCGAGGTCCCCCGTGTACAGTCGTCCCGAGATCTCCCGGTCCCAGGGGGCGTTCTCCGGAAGATCGGTGGTGAGGAGGAAGAGGGGAACCCTCCCCACCTGGGCCCGCCACACTTCGACGTGGACCGGGGGATCGAACGGGGGAACGGCGAACCGAACGGGGCTTCCGTCCTTGGCCCGCTCGGGACGGATCGGGTAGTCCGCCGTTGTCAGGGCCTCGGGGGTCTCCTCCTGCCAGCCGTCGTCCCGGATCCGCTGACGGACGTAGCCCTGGGAGTAGACGAGCCCCACACCAACCAGGGGAAGCCCGAGGTCGCTCGCCTCCTTGAGGGTGTCCCCGGCGAGGATCCCCAACCCTCCGGCGTACATGGGGAGCGATACGTGAACCCCAAACTCGGCGGAGAAGTAGGCTACCCGCGGGGCCCGGGGGTCGAGGGCCACCGTTTCAGCCCGAAACCGCTCCATCACCCGGTCGTACCAGCGGAGGAAGTCCGGGCTCTCCGCGGCCCGGGCCAAGGCCTCCGGGGAAACGAGGCGCAGGATCCGCACCGGGTTGTGCCCCGCCTCCCGGTACGCCTGGAGGTCCAGGGCCCGCCAGAGCTCCCTCGCCTCCGGGTTCCAGCTCCACCAGAGGTTGTAGGCGAGGTCGGCCAGGCCCGCGATCCGCGACGGAAGCGGAGGAAGCGATGGGCAGTCCATGGTCCTATTCTACCGGAACAGCCGACACCCCTCGGTTGTGGGAGCCTGGGGAGCCCTCTACCATGCCCCCGAGGGACGGGCCCATGACCATCCGATCGGTGCGGACCCGGGACGGGAGGCCGAGCCTCCTCACCGACGACGACCTGTGGCTCTTCGCCGAAGGGAGCCACACCCGCCTCTACGAGGTCCTCGGGGCCCACCCGGTCGTTGTGGGCGGCCAAGGGGGGACGATGTTCGCCGTGTGGGCCCCGGAGGCCGAGGCCGTCTCCGTCGTCGGGGACTTCAACGGCTGGGAGCCCGGCCGGAACCCCCTCCACCCCGTCCGGAGCTCGGGGATCTGGGAAGGGTTCGTCCCCGGGGTCGGGCCAGGCGCCCTGTACAAGTACCACATCGTCTCCCGCCACGGGCCCCACCTCCTGAAGGCCGATCCCCTCGCGTTCTACGCCGAGGTCCCCCCCCGCTCGGCCTCGATCGTCTGGGACCCCTCCTACCCCTGGTCCGACGGCCTCTGGCTTCGGGAGCGGGGGAAGCGGAACGCCCTGGAGGCCCCGATCGCGATCTACGAGGTCCACCTCGGGTCCTGGCGCCGGACCGGGGACGGGCGGCCCCTTTCCTATCGGGACCTTGCACCCCTCCTCGCCGCCTACGCCAAGGAGATGGGGTTCACCCACGTCGAGCTCCTCCCGGTGATGGAGCACCCGTTCTACGGCTCTTGGGGGTACCAGACCCTCGGGTACTTCGCCCCCACCAGCCGCTACGGCCCCCCCGAGGACTTCCTGTACCTTGTCGACACCCTCCACCGGAACGGGATCGGGGTGATCCTGGACTGGGTCCCGTCCCACTTCGCCCCCGACGGCCACGGGCTGGGACTCTTCGACGGGTCTCACCTCTACGAGCACGCCGACCCCCGGCGGGGGGTCCACCCCGACTGGGGGAGCTTCACGTTCAACTACGCCCGGCACGAGGTGCGGAGCTTCCTCCTCTCCAGCGCTCTGTTCTGGCTCGATCGCTACCACGCCGACGGGCTGCGGGTGGATGCGGTGGCGTCCATGCTCTACCTTGACTACTCCCGCCGGGAAGGGGGGTGGGTCCCAAACCCCTACGGCGGCCGGGAGGACCTCGACGCGCTCGCCTTCCTCCGGGCGCTCAACGAGGCCGTGTACCGGGAGTTCCCCGACGTCCAGACCTTCGCCGAGGAGTCCACCGCCTGGCCCGGGGTGTCCCGCCCGACCTCCCTTGGGGGTCTGGGGTTTGGGTTCAAGTGGGACATGGGCTGGATGCACGACACCCTCCTCTACATGGGGAAGGACCCGATCCACCGGAAGTACCACCACGACAAGCTCACGTTCCGGATGCTCTACGCCTCCCACGAGAACTTCGTCCTCCCCCTCTCCCACGACGAGGTTGTCCACGGCAAAGGCTCGCTTTTGGGGAAGATGCCGGGGGACGAGTGGCAGAAGTTCGCCAACCTCCGGTTGCTTCTGGGGTACATGTACGGGAGCGCGGGGAAGAAGCTCCTCTTCATGGGGGGGGAGTTCGGCCAGCGGGCGGAGTGGGACCACGAGCGGAGCTTGGACTGGCATCTCCTGGAGTTCCCCCCTCATCGGGGCGTTCAGCGCTGGGTGGCCGACCTCAACCGCCTCTACCGGGAGGAAGGGGCCCTCCACACCCGGGACTGCGGGGACCTCGGGTTCCAGTGGGTGGTCCCGGACGACGCCGACTCCAGCGTGATCGCCTTTCTCCGCTGGGGCTGGGGGGGCGATCCGGTTCTGTTCGTCGGAAACTTCACCCCGGTGGTCCGGGAGGGCTACCGGGTGGGGGTCCCCCGGGGCGGGCGGTGGTGGGAACTCCTCAACAGCGACGCCCGGGAGTACGGGGGAAGTGGGGTGGGGAACCTCGGCGGGGTCGACGCCGAGGAGGTCCCTCGCCACGGGTTCCCCCACTCCCTCGTCCTCACCCTTCCCCCCCTGGGGGCCCTGTTCCTCAAACCTACAGGGTGATCTCGACCGCGGCCTCCCGGCGGGCGGCCTCGAGCCAAGCCCGCCAGTGGGCGTCCGCCTTGTCCTGGCGGAGGAGGGCCACGATCCGCTCGTAGACCTCCTCGAGGGTCAGGGGGGTTCCCTCCTCGTCCACAAACCGCCCGGGGTCCTCCTCGTAGTAGGCGCGGACTTCCTCGTCGGTCACCAGGATTTCCGCGGCGAGCGCCAATCGGAGGGCCGCGAGGAGGAGCTCCTCCCGATGCCAGCGGGCCACCTCCTCTCGGTACCCCTCCTGGGTGAAGCCCTGGGACTCGAGGTACGCCCGGAACGCCTCCTCCGTGAACCCGTACCGGGCCCACACCTCGCGGAGGCTGGCCTCAGTCCGGCGGGCCACCTCCCCCTCGTCGACCGAAAGCCCCCGGCGCAGGGCCTCCTGGACGCCGACCCGCCGGAGGATGAGGCCCTCCAGGACGTCCCGCTCGTAGCGGGCGAGAAACGCCTTCCCCTCCGGCGTAGAAAGGAGCGCCTGGGCAAACGCCGGACTGCTCTGGTAGAGGATGAGGACGATCTCCGAGAGGCGGGTGGCGCGGTCGAGCTCGTCCCGGGTGATGGGCTCCCCGTTCACGAACGCCACCGGCTGGGCCGAGGCAAGGAGGCCCACCGCAAGGGTCAACGCGACGCCCAGGGTCACGGGCTCCCCTCCTTGTCCTCGGGGATGAGCCCGATCCGGGTCCGGGCCCCGCGGAGGTTCTTGGCCAAGCGCCTGTACTGCTCCTCCAGCTCCGGGGTCACCGAGCGGGGGGTCTTCTCCAGGGCCCCCTCGAAGTGGGCGGCCGTGACCTGGCCGGCGGAGAGGGACTCCCGGAGGGCGATCCGACCCGCCTTCCGGCACACCTCGGCGATGTCCGCCCCCGTGTACCCCGCGGTGCGGGCGGCGAGCGCCGCGAGGTCCACGTCCGGGGCGAGGGGCATCCCCCGGGTGTGGACCCGGAAGATCGCGAGCCTCGCCTTTTCGTCGGGGACGGGGACGTAGATGAGCTCGTCGAACCGCCCCGGCCGAAGGAGCGCCGGATCCACGAGGTCGGGGCGGTTCGTGGCCCCGATGACCACCACCCGCCGCAGCTCCTCCAGCCCGTCCATCTCAGCAAGCATCTGGTTCACGATCCGCTCGGTCGCGTGGGGTTCGCCCACCGCGGTCCCCCGCCGGGGGACAAGGGCATCCAGCTCGTCGAGGAAGACCACCGCCGGGGCCACCTGGCGGGCCCGGCGGAACACCTCGGCGATCCGCTGCTCGCTCTCCCCGTACCACTTGGAGAGGAGGTCGGAGCCCTTGGCGGTGATGAAGTTGGCCTGGGATTCGTTGGCCACGGCTTTCGCAAGGGTCGTCTTCCCCGTCCCGGGCGGCCCGTAGAGGAGGATGCCTTTCGGCGGGGTGACCCCCAGGCGCCGGAACGCCTCGGGGTTGGTGAGGGGGAGCTCCACGGCCTCCCGGAGGAGCTGCTGGACCTCCTCCAGGCCCCCGATGTCCTCCCAGGTCACGGTGGGGACCTCGACCATCACCTCCCGCATCGCCGAGGGGCGCACCTCCTTGAGCGCCCGGTCGAAGTCCTCCCACCGGACGACGAGCTGATCGGCCACCTCCTGGGGGATCCCCGGCTCCTCGAGGTTGATCTTGGGAAGGAGCTTGCGGAGAACGTTCATCGCCGCCTCCCGGGCCAGGGCCGCGATGTCGGAGCCCACGAACCCGTGGGTGAGCCCCGCGAGCTTGTCGAGGTCCACGTCCGGGGCGAGGGGCATCCCCCGGGTGTGGACCATCAGGATCTCCTTGCGGCCGTCCCGGTCGGGAACGCGGACCTCGATCTCCCGGTCGAAGCGGCCCGGCCGCCGGAGGGCGGGGTCGATTGCCTCGACCCGGTTCGTAGCTCCGATCACGATCACGTTTCGCCGCTCTTTGAGCCCGTCCATGAGGGTGAGGAGCTGGGCCACGACCCGCCGCTCGACCTCTCCGGTGACCTCGGCCCGCCGGGGGGCGATGGAATCAAGCTCGTCGATGAAGATGATCGCCGGGGCGTTCTTCTCCGCCTGCTCGAAGATCTCCCGCAGCCGTCCCTCCGACTCCCCGTAGAAGCGGGACATGATCTCCGGGCCGGAGAGGGAGATGAAGTGGGCATCCGTCTCATTGGCCACCGCCTTGGCGAGGAGGGTCTTCCCCGTCCCCGGCGGGCCGTAGAGGAGGACCCCCCGCGGGGGCTCGATCCCCAGGCGGTCGAACAGCTCGGGCTTCTTGAGCGGAAGCTCCACCATCTCCCGGATCTTCTGGATCACGTCCCGGAGGCCGCCGATGTCCTCGTAGGTGACCTCGGGGACCTCCCGCCCCCGCTCGGCCACCTCGACGTACTCGGGGAGGAGCTCGATCCCCGTCTCGGCGGTGATCCGTACGAGGCCCCCGGGCTGGGTCCCCACCACCTTGAGGTGGATCTCCCCCAGGCCGAACGCCGGGGCGATCCCCGGGGCCATCTGGGTGAACTCCCGGAAGATCCGCTCAAAGAGGAGATCGCCCCCGAACGGGCTTCCGTCGGGGCGGGCCGCGGTGGAGACGACGTCCCCCGTCCGGACGACCCGGCCGGCGAGGACCGCCCGCAGGCTGTCCGGGGGGGCCACGAGGTGGAGGCCGCGGCGAGCCGGGGCCAGGGTCACCTGGGCCGCTGGCTTCCACTTCGCCTTTCGGATCTGGACGGTGTCCCCCACGCCCACCCCGGCGTTGGCGCGGATGAGCCCGTCCATCCGGACGATGTCGAGCCCGGCGTCGGCCTGGTAGGCCACGGCGGCGATTGCCCCTGTGACCCGGGCCCCCTGGAGCTCCACCGGCTCCCCCGGGGAGATCCCGAGGGCCTCGATGTGCTCTGCAGACAGGCGGACGATCCCCCGCCCGACGTCGGGCTGGTGGGCCTCGGCCACCTTGAGCTTCAGCTCAACCCCTTCTTCCTTCGTCGCCATTTCTCTGGTCTCCCAGGGAGGATGGTAGCCCGGGAAGGGAGGACGTGCTACGCCCCTCAGCGGATGGGTGGCGGAGCGGGAACCGGGCCGGGCTCCCCCGGGCCTCCAGGGGGGTCCAGGGGGACGGGCCCGTCCGTTAACTCCTGGATCGGGAGAAGGTTCCCACCGCCGGAGGGGAGAGCGCAAACAGCTCCCCGTAGGCCCGGCGGAGCCCCTCCACGAGGTCCGCCACCGGCTCCTCCCCCGTGGCCACCTCCGCCAGGGGAACGGGCCTGCCGAACCGAACCCGGGGCCCAGGGGTCCCGGTCCCCCTGCGATGCGGCTCCCCTCGGGCCCTCGCCTCCAAGAGCCGGCGCACGAGCCGGTCGCTCGTCCCCTCCTCGCGGTACGGGACGAGGTACACGGGGCGCTGGGCCGGCTTCTGAGCAAGCCCGCACACGATGCGGCCGAGGCCTGGGTACCACCGCCGGTCTGAGCGGCTCCAGCCCGTGGGGGCGATGAGGAGGGCCCCGCCCGCCCGGACGTGGGCAGTCGCCTCCTCGATCGCCGCCCTGTTCCGCTCCCGGGCAGCGGGGCGAGGAGGAAGGGGCCGGAGCCGCGTGGCCCAGTAGACCACGACGAGGCGCTGGAGCCCCCCCTGGAGGAGCTGCCGCCCCCACTGGTTCAAGGGAAGCTCGACCGAGATCGCGTACCGTCCCAACGAGGGCAGGAACTTCTCCAGGAAGCTCGCGGCCACGATCCGGTAATCCTCCCGCTCCACGTGGGCGCTTACGAGAAACGGGGTGAGGAGGCTCGGGTGGTTCCCGTAGAGGATGACCGGCTCCGCGGCGAGGACCCTCCGGGTCTGGGGGGACAGCTCCGAATGCCACGTCTCGATCCCAGTGTCCAGAAGCCACCGCGAGGCGCGAGCCAGGCCCTCGGTGGCGATCCGACGCTCGAGCTCGTAGGACACGTCGAGGAGGCTTTGGAGGGGGTACAGGCGGTTGAAGAGCCGAAGCCAACCCCCAAGTCCGCGCTCGGCAAGGGCCCCGTACCAGAGGGCCCGGATCGAGCCCACATCCCCCTCGGCGTACGCGGCGCGGATCTGCTGGAGAAGCTCCCTCCATCGAAGCCGGCGGCTTCCGGGAACGTGGGCCATGCCAACCCCAAGCTTACTCTAGGACGGGGGACACGGCGCACGGACTGGCTGCTAGGGCGGGAGGATTCGAACCTCCGAATGGCGGCTCCAAAGGCCGCTGCCTTACCGCTTGGCTACGCCCTAGTCCGAGGGGAGGATAGCGGGGGGGAGAGGGATGGGCAAGGACCGCGGTCCCCCCGGCCCCCATGGCGTACACTCCCCCCACGATGCCCGTCCTTCCTGGCCAGGGGCTCGAGGTGCAGCGGTGATCGTCCTTCTCTTCACCCTCCTGGGACTTGCGGTGGGGTCGCTGCCGTTCGCGGTGTGGCTCGGGAAGCTGGGGGCCCGGAGGGACATCCGGGAGGTGGGGGACGGGAACCCTGGGGCGGCCAATGCCTGGCGGGCCGGGGGGTGGCGGATTGGCCTCCTCGCCCTCCTCCTCGACGTGGCCAAGGGCGCCCTCCCCCTGGCCCTGGCCCGCACCGTGGGGGGCCTGTGGGGTTGGCCCCTCCTCCCCGTGGCCCTCGCCCCCCTCCTCGGCCACGCCTTTTCCCCCTGGCTCCGCTTTCGGGGGGGAAAGGCGGTCGCCTCCACATTTGGGGTCTGGAGCGCCCTCACCTACTGGGAGGTCCCGACGACCCTGGGCCTGTCCTTTGCCCTCCTCCGGTCCGTTCAGGCAGTAGACGCCTGGACGGTGATCCTCTCCCTCCCCCTCGTCGGCCTCTACCTCGTCGTCCGTAGGGCGGAGGCGTGGCTCCTCGCCACGTGGGGAGCCACCGGGGCGCTCCTCCTTCTCACCCACTGCCGGGCCCTCCGGGAGAAGCCCCGGTGGAGGCCTCGCGGGGTGAAGACGTGAGCTTCCTCGTCACCCACGAGTGGAGCCTGGCCGTGTTCATGGGGGTCCTCTCCGCCATTGCCCTCACGAACCTCTTCGCCCTCCGAAGGCTGGGCCGGCACCGGGCCCCAGACCCCCTCCCCCCGGTCTCCGTTCTAATCCCGGCCCGGAACGAGGAGCGGAACATCGTCCCCTGCGTGGAGTCCCTCCTTCGGCAGGACTACCCAGAGTTCGAGGTCGTCCTCCTGGACGACGGATCGACCGACAAGACCCACGACTTGGCCGTGGACCTCGCCGCCCAGGCTGGGGGCCGGCTCCGGGTCCTAAGGGGTTCCCCGCTTTCCCCGGGGTGGCTCGGGAAGCACTGGGCGTGCCATCAGCTCGCCCAGGAGGCACGGTACGACCTCCTCCTCTTCGCCGACGCGGACACCGTGCATCATCCCTCGACCGTTCGCGAGGCGGCTGCTTCCCTCCTCGCCACAGGTGCCCATGGCCTGAGCCTCCTCCCCCAGCAGATCGTGGGGAGCCCCGGGGAAGCCCTCGTGATCCCCATCCTCCCCTGGGTTATCCACACCTTCGTCCCGTTCATCCTCCCCCGCGGGGGGGCCACCGCGGTGGGACAGTTCATGCTCTTCCGCCGGGAGGCCTACCGGATGATCGGGGGCCACGCCGCGGTCCGGGCGGAGGTGGTGGACGACCTGGCCCTGGCCCGCAACGCCCGGCGGGCGGGGCTGCGGTGGGTCTTCCTCGACGGGTCCGGACGGGTGGCCACCCGGATGTACCGGGGGTGGAGGGAGACGGCCCGGGGGCTGGCGAAGAACCTGTTCCCCGTGTTTCGCCACAACCTGCCCCTCTTCCTCTTCGTGTGGACGTGGCTCCTGTGGCTGGCCTGGCAGCCCCCGATCGTCCTCGCCCTGGCATCCTCCGGCCGCCTGAGCCCCGAGATGATCCCGCCCGCGGCGGCGACGATCGGGCTTTCCCTCTTCACCTGGGCTCTGGCTGCCCTCCGGTTCCGCCTCCCCCTCGTCCAGGTCCCCCTCTACCCCTTGACGATCCTAGCTGTTTCGGGAATCGCAATCCGATCCTTCCTCTGGCACCTCCGAAAGCGAGGAACGTGGAAGGGCCGTGGGATCCATGTGGCCCCTAGCGGCCAAACAGGGACCGCCAGGTCCCCTTGAGGTCCGCGCAGGTCGTCCCCGGGGAGACCCGAAGGGCCACGAAGTAGCTCCGCTCGGGGATTGGATCGACCTCGGCCTGGGCGTCGGCCTTCAGGAAGGGGTTGCTCGCCCCAACCACCACCTGCTCGTTTGTCCATCGGATGAGGCCGCGGATGAGATCAGGACTGACCACGGTCCCGGTGAGGTACTTCGTCAGGCGCTGGACGGCGTACACCTCCCCGGAGATCAGGCCCAGGATCCTTACCGGGACGGTGATACCAGGCTTTCCATCCCCGTCCTGATCGAACACCCGGGGGTCCTCGGGGGAGATCGGAAGCGGTTCCCCCTCTGGGTCCGCCAGGCGTGCCCCGTGGACCGCGGTGCCCCACGGAAGGACGAACCGCACCTCGCCCCCTGCCCGCTCCAGGGTCGCCACCCGCTCGACCACCCCGAGGGAGCGGAGGAAGGCCTCGGTGATCTCGGTGATCACGAGGCCGGTCCCGTCGTCGATGTCGGCCAGGCAGTGGGTTTCCCGGACGAGAACTTCCCACCCTCGCTGCTCCATCTGGGCGAGCAAGACCAGCGTGGTCGTCCGCGTCCGCTGGCCCACGAACGGGTAGACGACGAGGTCCGAGGTCACCTGCATCACAGCCCACGTCCCGGTGAGATCGAAGGGCGGGGCTTCCGCGGCCCTCGCCCCAAGGGCAGGCCCCATCGTCAACGCGCAGCACGTCCACAGGGCGACCAAGGTCTTCATGGGTTTCTCCTTATCCCGAGGCCTCTATCCTACCCGCTCGCCCCAGGCAGCGCAGCAAGCCCGCGGACCTCACCGGCCAGCCCCGAACTCCAGGGCGGGGGCTAACCTCCCCTGGAAACCCTCGGGTACCTCGTGGCCAAGGCCGGGAACGACCTCGAGCTCGCAGCTCACGCCGGACCGAACGAGCTGATTGCGAAAGTCACGGACCCTTTCCATTCGGAAGTCCTTTTCCCCGGTCAGGATCCATCCCCGTGCTCCCCGGCGGGCGGCCCCGGGTGCCGCCCCGAGGGCTTCCTCCAGCCAGCGGCGGCCGGGACGATGGCGAGGAAGCCGCGGGAGGGGATCGGCGTCCCGGCGAGAGCCAGCCGGATCGCGAGCGCCCCGCCCTGGGAGACCCCTGCAAGCACGACTCGCCCCTTTTCCACCGCCCCCCGTCCGAAGGACGTGGTTGTAGGCCCACGCGGCCCCCCGTTCCGCCTGGTCTGGGTCGTCCCAGGTGTACATCCCCTCCCCGTGAAGCTGGGT
Organism: Candidatus Bipolaricaulota bacterium; assembly: GCA_938084715.1. GTDB lineage: Bacteria > Bipolaricaulota > Bipolaricaulia > Bipolaricaulales > Bipolaricaulaceae > Bipolaricaulis. The sequence continues at coordinate 126,168 of CALKES010000005.1, forward strand.
TCCCTGGGGGAGGGCGACCGCCCATCCCAAGGCCTGCGCTGGCTGGAAGTACGGGGTGCACTCCTCGGCGCTCCCGCCCCGGGCGTGGAAGGCGAGGAGGAGCGGGTGGGGTCCCGCCCCCTTGGGTCGGAGGACGAGGACGGCGGGTCGGGCGGACGCCTTCGCCCGGCGCTCGGCCTCCCGGCAGCCCTCGACGAGGGCCGTGAACCCCGGCCTCCCCCCCAGGGGCTCGAGGTCGGGGTCTCCCCGGAGGAGCGCCTCCCCCCACCAGTGCCCGCGGGCGCGGGCCCCCTGAAGAACCCGGAGGGCCTGGTCGGGGTTCCCCACCCGGCAGAGAAGGCAGGCCACCCAGTACGCGGTCCTTGTCTCCTTCTCGGGGAAGTGCCCCCAGGCCTCCCGCGCCACCTCCAGGGCCTCCCCGTAGCGGCCTTCCCCATAGGCCCGGAACATCGCCCGCCGGAGTTCCTCAACCGGGCGTCGGCTCACAGCGGACCAGGGTAGCAGGCCCGCTCCAGCCCGTCCAGCCTCGACACGCCACGGAAAACCCGTTATACCTCCTCCCTGTGAAGAGGGTGCGGATCTACACCGATGGGGCGTGCATCGGGAACCCTGGCCCGGGCGGGTGGGGGGCGGTGCTCCTCTCGGGGCCCCACCGCAAGGAGATCTCCGGCGGGGAGCGGGAGACCACGAACAACCGGATGGAGCTCCGGGCGGCGATCGAGGCCCTCCGGGCCCTCCGCGAGCCGGCCGAGGTGGACCTCTACACGGACTCCGCCTACCTCCAGCGCGGGCTCACGGAGTGGCTTCCCCGCTGGAAGGCCCAGGGCTGGAGGCGCCGGGAGGGTAGGCGCCTCGTCCCGATCGCCAACGAGGACCTGTGGCGGGAGCTCGACGCCCTGATCTCGGCCCACAAGGTCCGCTTTCACTGGCTCGCCGGCCACGCTGGGGACCCGGAGAACGACCGGGCTGACGCCCTGGCCCGAGCCCAGGCCCTGTCCCAGAGAGAGGGGGGGGGACCTTAGCCGGAGGGAGCCCCCGGAGCTGGCCGCAGGCGGCCCCGATCTCGACACCCCGGGAGCGCCGCACCGTGGCGTCGACCCCGGCCGCCACGAGAACCCTCCGGAACTGGTCGACATCAGCCTCCGAAGGCCGCCGGTAGGGGAGGCCGGGGGCCGGGTTGAACGGGATCAGGTTCACGTGGGCCAGCCGCCCCTGGAGAAGCCGGGCCAGGGCCCGGGCGTGCTCCAGGCGGTCGTTCACCCCGGCGAGGAGCACGTACTCGTAGCTCACCCGCCGACCCGTCGCCCGGGCGAAGAGGTCGGCCGCCCCGAGGGCCTCCCGGATCGGCCACCGGGAGGCGAGGGGGACGAGCTCCCCCCGCAGGGCGTCGTCCGGGGCGTGGAGGGAGACGGCGAGGTTCACCTGAAGGCCCTCCCCCGCCAGGCGCCGGATCCCGGGGACGACCCCCACCGTGGACAGGGTGATCCGCCGCGCCCCCAAGGAGAAGCCCCGCCCGTCGTTCAGGTTGCGAATGGCCTTCACCGTCGCCGCGTAGTTGAGAAGGGGCTCCCCCATCCCCATGACGACCACGTGGGTCACCCGCTCTCCGGACGGCCGGAGCTCCCGGGCGAAGTGGAGGACCTGGGCCGCGATCTCCCCCGGGGTGAGGTCGCGGACGAACCCCGATCGCCCCGTGGCGCAAAACGAGCACCCCACCGGGCAGCCGACCTGGGTCGAGACGCAGATCGTCCGCCGGTCCTCCTCCCGGATGAGGACCGCCTCCACGGCCTGACCGTCCCCAAGGGCGAGGAGGGCCTTCTCCGTCCCCTCCCCATCGGTCTGGGAGGCCAAGGCCCGGGGGACGCCGACCCTAAACTTCGCCCCGAGGCGGTCCCGCAGGCCTTGGGGGAGGCTCGTCATCCGGGAGAAGTCCGTCTCGAGGTGCTTCCAGACCCATTCCCAGACCTGCCGGGCCCGGAAGGGGGGCTCTCCCCAGTCCGTGAGCACGCTGGAGAGCTCGTCGAAGGAGAGGTCGAGGAGGTCCCGCATCGGGGCTGATGATACCGAGGAGGAAGGCACGGACGAGCGGCGCCGGTTGTGCCCCTCGCCTCGGGGGAGCTATCCTCCGGCGATGGCGGAGCTCGTCCTCAGTGGGGGAACGGTCGTCACCCCGCGCCGGGTTGGGGAAGGCAACGTCCTCGTCCGGGACGGGAGGATCGCCCGGATCGGAAAGCTCCGCCCCCGCGGGGAGGCCGTCTCGGTCCGGGGGCTTCTCGTCCTCCCCGGGGCGATCGACCCCCACGTCCACCTCGACCTCCCCGTGGCCGGGACCCGCTCGGCCGACGACTGGCGGAGCGGGACCCTCGCCGCGGCCGCGGGCGGGGTGACGACGGTGATCGACTTCACCTTGGGCTCCCCCGAGGTCCCCCTTCCCGGGCAGATCGAGCAACGGATGGGCCAGGCCCGGGAGGCGGCGGTGGACTACGCCCTGCGGGGGGAGATCGTGGGCTGGGCCCCGGAGCGGAACGGGGAGCTTGCTCAGGCCGCGGAGCTCGGGGTCCGGTCGTTCAAGTTCTACCTCGCCTACGCCGCAAGCGGCCGGCGGACGGATCTAGGGACTCTCTTCCAGGCCCTAGGGGCAATCCGGGAGCTTGGGGGGACGGCGATGGTCCACGCCGAGGCCGAGGAACTCGTGGACCCCCGGGGGGGGCCATACCCCGAGGCCCGGCCGGCGGTCTCCGAGGAGGTGGCGATCGCCGAGGTGGGGATCCTGGCCCGGGAGGCCCGCTGCCCGACCTACATCGCCCACATCTCGAGCGCCGGGGGCCTGGCCGCCCTCCGGGCCGCCCAACGGTTGGGTGCTCCCGTGGTCGGTGAGACCTGTCCCCACTACCTCCTCCTCGACGAGAGCGTCTACCGGAGGCCGGACAGCCACCGGTTCTCCGTGACCCCTCCCCTCCGGACGGCGGCCGACCGCGAGGCCCTGTGGAACGCCCTCGCCCGGCGCGGGCTCCAGGCCGTGGGGACGGACCACTGCCCGTTCCGAAACGACCAGAAGGATCCGTTTCGCGAGGACCCGGCCCGGATCCCGTCCGGGCTCCCCGGGGTTGAGCTCCTCCTCCCCCTCCTCCACTCCGCCGGGGTGGCCGGCGCCCGGATCCGCCTCCAGGACCTCGTCTGGTACCTTGCCGAAGGGCCGGCGCGGGCGTTCGGCCTCTGGCCCCGCAAAGGGGCCCTCCGGGCCGGGGCGGACGCCGACCTCGTCCTCCTCGATCCGAAGAAGAGGTGGACCGTTGAGGCCACTCGCCTCCACATGGGGACCGACTTCTCCCCCTACGAGGGCCTCCAGGTCCAGGGCCGGGTGGTGGGGGTCCTTTCCCGGGGGGAGTGGATCGTCCGGGACGGAGAGCTCCTCGCCCAGCCCGGGCGCGGCCTGTTTGTCCCCTGGCGCTAGGGGCCCCCTCCGCGGCCCGCGCGGTAGAATGCGCTGATGGAAAAGGAGGGATCGTGGGCAAGAAGATCTTGGTTGTCGCTATGGCGGCGTGGGGGGTGCTGGTTTGGGGGGCCGAGAGCGAACAGCTCGGCGGCTTGGGTCACGGAGGCTTTCTGGCGGGTGTCCTCTCCTTCGACCTCTCCCCCCTCAACGAGGCCCTCGCCGTGGGGGGCTACCCCACGGTGACTGGCCCGATGCTCGTCCTGGGCGGCGGGGGCTCGGGCGGGGTCCTCGGCGGGACCGTGTTCGGGGGCCTTGGGTTCGGCGGGACCCTCACCGCCATCGAGGGCGAGCGGCGGACCGATCTTGAGCTCGGCTACGGCGGGGTCGTCATCGAGCTCAATCGCCCGGCGGGGAAGACGGCAGTCGTTGGGTTGGGCCTTGTCCTGGGGGGAGGTGGCCTCGACCTCACCGCCCGGGCCCGGCGCCCGGTGGACTTCGCCGACGCCCTGGCCGACCCCCCGTTGAGCCGGCTCAGCCTGGGCTTCTTCGCGGGGCTGGGCTACGTCCGGCTCGCGGTCCAGGTGGTCCCCTGGCTCGCCCTGGACGCCTGGGGTGGCTACTTCCTCGCCTTCCCTGGGCCGTGGGAGGAGGGCGATCGGGAGATCTCAGGACCTGGGCTTCAGCTCCGCTCGCCGTTCTTCGGGGTCCGGGTCTCCTTCGGGGGGATCGGGTTCCCCGAGGAGCCGCCCGCCGAGTAGGTCCGACCCGACCCTTCGCCTATTCCCTGAGGTCCCACGTGGCGAGGACCTCGCCCAGGAACAGGGTGTGGAGGTCGCCCCGGGCGTAGTACTTCGCCCGGATCCCCTCGTCGAGGATCCCCTCGGGCCGGAGCTCGGCCCGGGCCACGACGCGGCACTCGTAGGCGATCGCGCAGTCCGGGAGGAGGGGAACCCGGACCGCCGTCCCGGGGGCGGAGCGGAGCCTGAGCTCCCGGAACTTGTCCACGTCTCGCCCCGACCGGCTCCCGCAGAAGGCGAGCTCCTCCCCCATCCTCCCCAGGGGCACCGCGACGACGAACTCCCCCGAGGCGAGGAGGCCGTGGGTGTACCGGGACGGTCGGACGAGGACCTGGGCCACCGGCCGCCCCCACACCGTCCCAAGCTGCAACCACCCGATCGTCATGGCGTTGGGCCTCCCCGCGGCGTCCGCCGTCACGAGGAACGCCCCCTCCCCGTGGAGGACCTGCTCCTGGACCTCGGCGAAGGGCTCCCAGGGGGTGATCGGCCTCATCCGCTCCTCCGCCACGTGGCCCGCTCAAACGGGCTCGGGTAGTAGGCGGCGAGGATCCCGCCCCCGATGAACTCTCGGAGGATCGAGGTCGCCGGGATTTCCTCCCCGGGGTAGGGGGTGAACCAGCGCAGCTCCTCCAGGAGTCGCTCCGCGGTGAGGCGGAGTTTCGGGTGCCGGACCTGCAGAAGCAGGGGCTCGGCCCGGGCCCGCAGGACGGACCACTCGTAGACGAGGGCCGAGTTGAACATCACGTCCGCCTGGCCCTGGTAGGGGAACACAAACCGCTTCTCCCCCCGCCGGACGTTGTCCCAAAGCCGGAGCGTCTCCTCGGCGCTGTAGCCCCGGAACGCGGCGTCGCGGACGATCCGCCGGAGAAGTCGGTTGTCCGTGGTCGACATCCGGACGTGGTCGTCCAGGTTGAGCTGGGTGAGGGCTGAGGCGTAGATCCGGAACACTTGCTCGGCGAGGCCCGGCGGGAGAAGGGCTGGGTTCAGGCAGTGGAGCCCCTCCACAAGGAGGATCCCGTCCTTCCCAAGCTGGAGCTCGCCCCCCTCCTCCCGGGTTCCGGCGGCGAAGTTGAACCGCGGCAGCCGGACCCTCCGTCCCGCGAGGAGCTCCTCCATCTGCCGCTGAAACAGGGGGACCTCTACAGCGGAGATGTCGTCGAAGTCCGTGAGCCCGCGACGGGCCATCTCCTCCCGGGGGAGGAAGTAGTCATCCATGGAGACGGGGTAAGGCCGGAGCCCGAGGGCCAGGAGTTGGATCGCGAGCCTCTTCGTGAACGTGGTCTTCCCCGAGGAGGAAGGGCCGGCGATGAGGACAAGGCGGGGCGAGGAAGGGTGGTTCGCGATCGCTTCGGCGATCCGGGCGATCCGCCCGTTGTGGAGGGCCTCCGAGACGAGAATCAGTTCTGTCATCCGTCCGGTCCGCACGGCCTCGTTCACGGTGTGGGCGTCGTACACCCCAAGGAGATCGAGCCATCGCCCGTACTCCTCGAACACCTGGAGGAGGGCCGTGTAGTCCTCGGCCGGGGCGAGCTCGGTCGGCCGCTCCCGCCGGGGGAAGCGGAGGACAAACCCGTGGGGGTACGGCGCAAGGGCGAAGTAGCGGAGGTAGCCCGTGGAGGGGACCATGGGCCCAAAGAGGTAGTCCTCGAACGGGCCGAGGCGGTAGAGGGGGATCGCGGAGTCCGCCACGGCCTGGGCGAGGAGCGCTGCCTTGTTCCCAAGCCCTTGGGCCCGGAGGCGCTCCTGGGCGGTGGGGAGGGGGACCTCTTCCCGGACGATGGGGAGGTCCCTCCGGACGAGGTCCCGCATGCGGGCCTCGAGCCGGGCGAGCTCCTCTTCCGCGAACGGCGGCCGGCCCGCGACCCGGCAGTAGTAGCCCCCAAACGGGGCAGAGTGGTCGATGATCAGCCGCACCCCGGGGAAGAGATCAGCCACCGCGGCGAGGAGGAGAAAGCTCAAGGATCGTGTGTAGATCCGGATTCCCTCCGAGTCGGTGAGGAACACGGGCCGGACCGAGGCGTCCTCGTGGAGGGGATAGGAGAGCTCCCGGAGCTCACCTCCAACGAGGGCCGCCATCGCCGGGACGAGGGGGTCGGGGTAGGCCGCGCGAATGAACTCCGAAAGCGCGGTCCCCACCGGGCCCTCGTACGCCCGGCCGTCGGGGAAGATCGCCTGCACCGTCCGCCGCCGCTCGGCGGGCACCACCTGGGCCATGGATCCGAATTGTACGCTACGGCTGGAGGGCCTCCGGGGGAAGAACCCGCACCTCGCGGGCCCCGAACTGGAGCGCGGTCTTCTCGATCTGGGCCCGGAGGATCCCCACCCGGCACGCCCCCCCCGAGGTCCGGAGGGACGGGTCGAACAGGATCACGGTAAGGACGTCCCCGTCGAGTCTGACCCCCGCGAGGAGGACCCCGGGGAGGGGGAACTCCGAGGTGTAGCCGGCCTCGGTCTCCCATGGGGAGAGGCCCCCTTCGACGAGGAGGGCGAAGGTAGCCTCGGGGAGCAGGGCACCGGCGGGGACCCAGCGGGGGAGGGGGAGGACCGCGGCGGGGCTGCAGGCGAGCTCGCCGTGGAGGAGGAGGTCCACCCTGGGGTGGTAGGCGAACACCTGGACGACCCAGACCTCATCGGGAACTGGCCCGATCGGTGCGTCGGGGACGCGGACGAGGTTGTCCCCAGCCACCCGGTACTCGATCCCCCGGCCCTCCCAGGCCAGGCGGACGACGTGGCCCGACGTGAGGACCTGGGCGTAGACCCTCCCAAGCTCCCGCACCCCGAGGCTCGCGTCGGCGAAGAGACGGGAGAAGGCGTCCACGACCCCTATCCTCTCGGGGCAGACCCCGAGGTCCTCGGCGAGGGAGGCCCGGGCCCACGCCGCGGCGCGGCGGGCGGCCGGATCGCCCAGCCACTGCCCATCGGCCAAGGGGACCGTGAACGGGGTGACCGACTCCAGGAACCGCCCCGGTGCCGTGAGGACCGTTCTACCGCGTTCGTCCACCGTCACGGCGAAGGAGGCGACGTCCTCTCCCTCGCAGGGGTTGCCCCAAGTGAGGGTGTAGGCGCCCTCGGGAAGCCGGAGCCGCCAGTCCACGAAGGTCCGTTCCTCCCCGGGGGCAAGGTTCAGAAGCTCGGAGAAGGAGGCGACGATCCGCCAGGGTCCGGTCTCCGGGGCGAGGGATCCGCGGAGTTCGGTCAAGCGCTCGCTGTACCCCGCCGGGCCGACCGGTGTGGCCGTGCACCGGATCCGGACGAATCCCTCGGCATCCATGGCGAGGTGGACCTCCAGCTGCAACGCCTCCACCTCCGGCCGGGCAATCCCCAAGTAGGCCACCAGCACCCCCACGACCAGCACCCATCCCAGCTTCATTCCAACCTCCTCAACTCCACCTTGGCCGTTAGCCGAGGAGCGATTGGAAGGAGGATACACCTTTCGTGTTTGGGTGGAGAGCCTCGGTCCCGTTCCTCAGTCCGTGCGCCGCTCGCGGCGGAAGGCGGCGAGTTCGCGGCCGGCAAAGCCCCAGAGCGTAACCTCGAGTCAATTGTCGGAAGCCGCTTTCGCCGGATTCGCGTGCTGAAACACTTCTCCTGTCCATCCCCCGGCCCCGTCATTCCAACGTTCCCTTCTTTAAGTCCATTTCATATGTTTCACGACTCGCCTCTCTCCTTCGTTTTCTTCTCGCCCAACGCCATGTTTCTCACACAGGTATTTTTTGTTAACGAACCCCACCGCTGAGAACGCACTCCTCGGAACCACCGCTACGATAAGCTTGCCCCCATTTGCAAGCCAAGACGAAGTTCTGTCATCGGAAGCCGGTCACGTCCCTCCAGTGGTGGAGATTGGTTTCCTCGCCGGTTGTGATGAGCTAGACGGCGGTCACCTCCTTCGGAAGGCCTAGCGCGGGGACGGGGAGCTCTCCAGGCGTCTCCCCGTAGAGCACGGCCATCCACTCCTCCCCCTGCTTCTCTCAGGATCGCCCCGATCAGCCGTAGGGCCGACCCGACACTTCGCCAGTGCACCTGCGGGAACGCCAT
>CALKES010000006.1 GCA_938084715.1 Candidatus Bipolaricaulota bacterium
CTCGAACGGGCGCTCGCCCGCCGGGAGCGGGCCCTCGCCGCCCTCGAGGCCGCGGAGCGGGAGGCCGGAGGGTGGCCCGAGCTCCAGGCTCAGGCCGACCTCATCCTCACCCGGCTTGGGGAAATCCCCCGGGGCGCCTCGGAGGCGGTGGTCGAGGGATTCGATGGCCAGCCGGTGCGGCTTTCCCTGGACCCCTCCCTCTCCCCCCTTGCCTACGCCCAGGCCCTCTACGCCCGGGCGCGGAAGCTCCGGCGGAGGCTTGAGGAGATCCCCTGTCGGCGGGAGAAGCTGCGGGAGGAGATCGAACACTTGCGCGAGCTCCGGGATGCGATCCTCCGGGAGCCCGCCCTCGCCCCGTACCTCGTCGAGGAGGAGGCCCTTCCCTCGCGCCGGGAGGAGCCCGTCCGGGCAACCCCGCGGGAGTTCCTCCACGAGGGGTTCCGGATCCTCGTCGGCCGGTCGGCCCGGGAGAACGACCGGCTGCTGCGCCAGGCCCGGCCGGAGGACCTCTGGCTCCACGCCCGCGGGGTTCCGGGGGCCCACGTGGTGATCCGGACGGGCGGCCGCCCCGTCCCCGAGGGGGTCCTCCTCCGGGCGGCGGAGCTCGCGGCCTGGCACTCCCGGGCCCGGGGTGAGCGGAAGGCCGAGGTGAGCTACACTGAGGCCCGCTATGTCCGCAAGCCGAAAGGGGCCCCGCCGGGAATGGTGACCCTCCTCCGCGAGGAGGTCGTCGTCGTCCCAGGGGACAGGGGACCGTGACCGACCTCATCTACAGCCTCCTGGCCCTCGGGGCCCTGTTCGTCTGCGTCATCCCCCATGAGGTGGCCCACGGCTACGTGGCCTGGAAGCTTGGGGATCCCACGGCGAAGGCCGCCGGGCGCCTCACCCTCAACCCCCTCCCCCACCTCGACCCCGTGGGGTCCTTCCTCCTCCCCCTCACCCTCCTCGTCCTCCGGCGGTTCGCCGGGTTCCCGATCGTCTTCGGGTGGGCCAAGCCCGTCCCGGTGAACCCGTTCTACTTCCGAGACCCGTGGGGGGGGATGCTCTACGTGAGCCTTGCCGGCCCGGCCACGAACGTGGGGATGGGCCTCCTCGCCGCGGGGATCGGCCGCGGGCTCCTCGCCCTCGGGGTCACGAACGCCTACGTGCTCGCGTTCCTCGCCCTGATCGTCCTCCTCTCGTTTGTCCTCGCTCTCTTCAACCTCCTCCCTGTCCCGCCCTTGGACGGGTCCAAGGTCCTCGCCTACTTCCTCCCCGTTCGGTTGCGGATCGCCTTCCTCCGGTGGGAGCAGTTTGGGATCCTCGTCGTTGCCGCCCTGGTTCTCCTCGGGGCTCTCGGGATCGTGTTCCAGGGGGCGGAGGCGATCGCGTTTCGGCTCCTGGGGATCCGGTGGGCCCTCCTCTCGGGCCTGTGGGGTTAGCGGCTATAATCGCGACACTGTGAGCACGGAGCGATTTCAGGTCGAGCGGGACGGGGGCGAGGTCACCCTCCAGGTCGAGGTCCCCCGCGAGGCAATCGAGGCCAAGGGGAGGGATCTCCTGGAGCTTGCGCGAACCCGGCTTTCCATTCCGGGGTTCCGCTCGGGACGGGCCCCGGATCACCTCGTCCTCCGCTACTACGGGGAGGAGGAGTTCGCCCGGGACCTCAAGGAGGAGCTTGTCGAGGAGTGGCTGGGCCGGGCCCTGGAGGAACTCGGGCTCCACCCCGTGACGACGCCGCGGGTGGAGACGACGGCCTACGCCCGGGGGGAGAGGCTTGCGTTCCGGGCCCGGTTCGCCGTTCTTCCCGAGGTCGCGGTGCCCGATGAGCTTCCGATCGAGGTGCCCGAGCCCCCACCGGCGGTGGTGACGGAGGAAGAACTCCACGGGGTGCTTGCGGGGCTACGGCGGGACGCGGCGGTGCTTGAGCCGAAAGAAGGGCCGGCGGAGGAGGGAGACGTGGTCCGGCTCCAGCGGGGAGGCCGGGACTGGGAGGGGGAGGCCACCGCGTCTCGCCCCATCGGCCGCCAGCTCCTCGGCGTCACCCCTGGGACCACGGTCACCCTGGCCGACGAGGAGGGCCACGCCGAGGCCTTCACTGTGGCCCGCGTCTACCGTGTGGTCCTGCCAAGCCCCGAGGAGACGGCCCGGCACTACGGCCACCCCTCGTGGGAGGCGTTCGAAGGGGCAGTTCGGGCGAGGCTGGTCGAGATCGCCGAGGCCCAGCGGCGGCGGGCGTGGCGGCTTGGGGCCCTGGACGCGGCTGCGGACGCCCTGTGGGTGGAAGTCCCTAGTTCCCTCCTCGCCGAGGCGGTGGCGGAGGAGGAGAAGGAGCTCGGGATTCCTCCCTCCGAGCGCCCCAGGCTCGAGGAGGCGGTCCGCCGGAAGCTCCGCCGGGAGATCCTTGCCCAGCGCCTGGCCGAGGCCAAGGGCCTGCTCCCCTCCCCGGAGGAGGTAGAGGCGATCGCCGGGGCAGTGGAGCGGGACCCGGAGGCGGTTCACGCGGGGCTCGTGATCGAGCGGGCGGCGGACTGGATCATCGCCCACGCAAGGAGGGCGGCATGAAGATGGAGCGGTTCACGGAGACGGAACGCCTGATGTCCTACTACGACCAGGTCCTGGCACGGCTCTTCGCCGACCGGATCATCTTCCTCTCGGGGACGATCATCACCGGGGCCCCGGGACGGGTCATGCAGTACGTGGGGGCAGAGTGGATCGTGTCCCAGATGCTCTCCCTCGAGGCCGAGGACCCGGAGAAGGACATCCAGCTCTACATCAACAGCCCCGGCGGCGACGTCTCGGCGGCCCTGGCGATCTACGACACGATGCAGACGATCAAGTGCCCGGTCCGGACGATCTGCGTGGGGGTGGCGGCCTCGGCGGCGGCCCTCATCCTCGCCGGAGGCGCCAAGGGGAAGCGGTTCGCACTCCCCAACTCCAAGGTCCTCATCCACCAGCCGTGGGTGTCCGGGGTCGGGGGCCAGGCGATCGACCTCAAGATCTACGCCGACGAGATCATGAAGACCCGGGACCGGGTGAACGACATCCTCGCCAAGCACACCGGGCAGCCCAAAGAGAAGATCGAGCGGGACACCGACCGCGACTTCTGGATGAGCGCCGAAGAGGCCAAGGCCTACGGGATCGTGGACGAGATCATCCAGCCCCGGAGATAGCGAATTCCCAGGCGCACCAAGCTCCCTCCGGCCGGTCCGGGGGAGAGCCCAGGCACCGGGTCTCGATCCGGCCGTCCACGGCCCGGGCAAACGCCGAGTACTCCACGAGGCCCACCTCCTGGCAGGGGAAGAGGGGGCGGTCGTCCCTCCTCCGCGCCTCCTGGACCCGGCACGTCCTCACCTTGAGGACGAGGGTCCCGGTCTCCGTCCAGGTGATCTCCTGGTCGTTGATGCGGGCGTAGAGCCGGAAGCGCAGGGCCTCGGCCAGGGCGAGGAGCCCGCCCCCGGGGGGGATCCCCCGCCGCCGGAGGATCCTCCGGGCCTCGATCGGGGAGAACCGCTCCCAGACCCGACGGTCGAGCTCGATCGCCTTCTCAAGGCCGAACGTCTCCTCCACGGCCAGGAACCACAGCCCGTCCATCGCGAGCCAGTTCTTGGCCCCGTCCTCGAGGAGGTCGACGAGCCCTTCCTGGCTCAGCCCGAGAAGAGGCGTGCGGTCCGGCACGGGGCGAGGTTCGCCGGGGTCAGGGCGGATGTCAACCGCCCGGGCACCGGGCTACAATCGATCGCAATGACCAAGGCCGCGGTGGAGCAAGCCCTCGGCGCGGTGGGGAAGAGCGTGCCGCGCCCCGATGCGGAGGGGAAGGTCCGGGGGGAGGCCCGGTACGCCGATGACCTCTCCTTCCCGGGGACCCTCTACGGGAAGGCGATCCGCTCCGAGCGACCCCACGCCCGGGTCCTCGACCTCAACCTACGCGCCGTCGAGGCCCATCCGGAGGTGGCGTGCGTGGTGACCGCCCAGGACGTCCCCGGGGAGAACATCGTCCCCATCATCTACCGGGACATGCCCCTCCTCGCCCAGGGCGTCGTCCGCTACGTGGGGGAACCGATCGCCCTCCTGGCCGCGGAGACCCGGGAGGCGGCCGAGGAGGCGGCTTCCCTCGCCCGAGTTTCCTACGAGGACCTCCCCGCCGTGTTCGACCCCCGGGAGGCGGTGGCTCCCACCGCGCCCCAGGTGGCCGTCCCGGCGGCGGCGGAGCAGGGGAACGTGTTCAACCACATGCGGATCCGGACTGGGGACGTCGCCCGGGGCTTCGCTGAGGCGGACGTGGTGGTGGAGGGGGAGTACGAGGTCGGCTACCAGGAGCACGCCTACCTCGAGCCCCAGGGGGTCATCGCCGTCCCCGAAGAGGGGGGGATGGCGATCTACGGAACCCTCCAGTGCCCGTTCTACGTCCAGAACGCGGTGGCGAACGTCCTCGGGCTTCCCCTCGCGAAGGTCCGGATCGTCCAGACCGCCACGGGCGGGGGCTTCGGGGGAAAGGAGGACGTCCCGAGCCACCTGGCGGCGATGGCGGCCGTCCTCGCCTGGAGGGCCCGCCGACCGGTGAAGGTCGTCTTGGACCGGGCGGAGGACATCGCCACCACCTCCAAGCGCCACCCCGGCTTCGTCCGCTACCGGACGGGAGCGAAGCGGGACGGGACCCTAACCGCGGTCGAGGTGGAGTTCTACTACAACGCCGGCGCCTACCAGACCCTGTCCAGCGCCGTCCTGTGGCGGGGCCTCGTCCACGCCCCGGGCCCGTACCGGATCCCCCACGTGAAGGTGGACGCCTACTCCGTGGCCACGAACACCGTCCCCTGCGGGGCGTTCCGCGGGTTTGGATCCCCCCAGGTCATCTTCGCCCACGAGTCCCAGATGGACGAGCTTGCCCGGAGGCTGGGGATGGACCCCCTGGAGCTCCGGGCGAAGAACGCCCTCCGGGAGGGGGACCGGACGGCCACGGGCCAGCTCCTCCAGGAGTCCGTGGGGCTTGGCCGCTGCATCGCCCGGGCGCGGGAGCTCTCCTCGTGGGAGGAGCGGCAGCAGGAGGTGGCGGAGTTCAACCGGCGGGAGCGGTTCCGCCGCCGGGGGCTGGGGGTGTCGACCGTGATGTACGGGGTGGGGATGGGGGCCAAGGCGCCGCTTCTCGAGAAGGCCGGGGCGTACCTCAAGCTCGAGGCCGACGGCTCGGTGGCCCTGGCGGTGGGGACGACGGAGATGGGCCAGGGGGCGATCACCGTTCTGTCTCAGATCGCCTCCGACGGGCTCGGGCTCCCCGTGGAGCTTGTCCAAGTCGCTCCGGTGGACACCTCGCGGGTCCCCGACTCCGGGCCCACCGTGGCCTCCCGGACGACGACGGTCCAGGGGATGGCCGTCCTGGATGCCGCCCGGAAGCTCCGCGCCCGGATCGAGGACGCGGTCCGGGAGATGTTCGCCTGCCCCTCGTTCACCCTCGAAGGCCGGCTCTTCTGCATCCCCGGTCCCCCGCCCCGGCAGGTGGACCTCGCCGAGGTCGCCCGCTGGATGTGGGCCCACAACTGGGACATGGGGGCGGCGGGCTGGGCCGAGGGTCGCCCCGTGGACTGGGACCCCGAGACGGGCCACGGGAACGCCTACTTCGTCTACTCCTACGCCTGCCACGTGGCCCTCGTCGAGGTGGACCTCCTCACGGGGGAGGCCCACGTGGTCCGGTTCTGGGCCGTCCACGACTCGGGGAAGATCGTGAACCCGGCCACCGCCCGGGGGCAGGTCGTCGGGGGGATCGCCCAGGGGATCGGCTACGCCCTCCTGGAGGAGCTCCAGAGCCGGGAGGGGCGGATCCTCTCCCCCTCGTTCACCGCCTACCACATCCCCACCTCCTGCGATGTCCCCGAGGTGGAGGCGGAGTTCGTGGAGGCCCCCTACTCCGGAGGGCCGTTTGGGGCCAAGGGCCTGGGGGAGGTGCCCCTCATGGCGTCCCACGCCGCGGTGGCCAACGCCCTCTCCGCCGCGACCGGGGCCCGCCTCCGGGCCTACCCGGCGATCCCCGAGCGGGTCCTCCGGCTCCTGGCTGAGGGTTCGTGAGCGAACGGAGTTCGTCGGGACGCCCCGTCTGGCCCCTGGCCCTCGCCCACGGGCTAAACGATGGGTACGGGGCGTTCCTCGCGGCCCTCCTCCCCCTCCTCATCGGGCGGTTCGGGATGTCCCTTGCCGCGGCCGGGTTTCTCTCCTCGTTCCGCTCCGCGGTGGCCTCGTTTGGCCAGCTCCCCTTGGGGGCCGCCGTGGACCGGGTGGGGGCCCGGTGGCTCCTCGTCCTCGGCCCGGCGCTGACCTGCACGGCGATGAGCCTCCTTGGGATCCTCCCGAGCTACGGCGCGACCGCCGCGGCCCTGGTCGCCGCCGGGATCGGGACCGCGGCGTTCCACCCCGCGGGGGCGTCCCTCGTTTCGGGAGCGGCCGGCCGGCGGGGGATCGCGATGGCCCTCTTCTCCGCCGGGGGGACCCTCGGGGCCTCCCTTGGACCGCTGCTTGTCGCCGGCGTGGCGGGGGGCCTCGGGCTCCCCCTCACCCCCCTCCTCCTCCTGCCCGCCTGGGCGGTGGTCCTCCTCGTGGCCCGAACGGCGCCCCGGTCGCCCCCGCCCGAGGGGCGGGAGCGGGCGCGGCTCCACCGCCACCCGAACGCCCGCCAGGTCCTGCGCCTCTGGAGCATCGGGGTCCTCCGGGAGTTCGTGAGCATGTCCTACGCCACGTTCCTCGCCGTCCTCTGGACGCGCCGGGGGGCGCCGCTGGCGGTGGCGAGCCTCGCCCTGACCGTCTACTCCCTCTCCGGGGTGGTGGGGGACCTCCTCGGGGGCCGGCTCTCCGACCGGTTTGGCCGAAAGCGGGTCATCCTCGGGTCCGTGGCCGGGGCCCTCCCCCTCTTCTACCTCTTCCTCCTCACCCAGGGGTGGCTGTCCTTCCTGTTCCTCGCCCTCGCCGGGGCGACCCTCATCGCCTCGATCCCCGTGTCCGTTGTGTTCGGCCAGGAGCTCGTGCCGGAGCAGCGCGGCCTAGTCTCCGGGGTCCTCATGGGCCTCGCGTGGGGCATTGGCTCCCTGCTCCTTGGGCTTGTGGGGTACTTGGGGGATCGGCTCGGCCTCGAGGTGGCGTTGGGGATCCTCACCGCCCTCCTCGTCCCGGCAGCCCTCCTCGCCGCCGGGCTTAAGGAGCCGAGTCCGGCCCGTGTCGGGGACTAGTCGAGGTCGAACAGGGTCTCCCGGGGGACCCGCTCCGCGGGGGCGGGCTCCGGCGCCGTCCGGTCGAGGGCAGCGACGTTCTCGGAGCAGAAGGGGACGTAGGGGCAGTACCGGCACTGGTCGAACTCCCAGTCCCGCTTCTCCTCTGACCCGGGAAGTGGCGGGAGCTCCCCCCGGATGAAGATGAGCTCCCGGAGCCGCTCAAACTGCCCCAGGACCCGCCCCACCTCGGCCTTGTCGTAGGGGACGACGAACTCCCGGAGCTCCTGGGTCGCCTTGTTCTCGGCCAGCACAATCCCCTGGGGGATCCCGAAGTAGTGGAGGTAGAGCTGGAGCTGGAGGTAGTGGTCCCGGCGGGGGCCGGAGGCCATCTGCTCGAAGGTGTAGGGGTGGGCGGTCTTGATCTCGACGACGTAGTTTTTGCCGTCGAGGGAGACGATGACGTCGCACCGGCCGTGGAAGAGGTTCCCCGGCGGGATGGGGACTTCGGCCGCCACGACGATCCCCATCCCGTAGAGGGCCTGGACGAGGCGGCGGTGGGCGTCGTCGCCCACGGCGAGCTTGCGGGCGGTGAGGCCGTCCAAGGGGGGACGGGGGAAGCCCCGGACGGCGTAGTAGATCTGGCGCGGGCACTTTCCGACCTCGCTCACGTAGAAGTAGTCCCGGGGCCGGTCCCGCTCCTCCCGCAGAAAGTACTGGTCCAGCCGGTCGATCAGCATCCCGGTGGCAGTCTACCGGGGGGCCGTGGAGGCGGCAATTGGGCCTCCCCAGGACCCGTCGAGCACGTCGAGGACGTCAAGCTCGGCGACCTTGGCCGGAACCCCGAGGAGCGCGGCCAGGTTGGGCTGGGTGGCTCCGCCGTCGCCGGAGACCAGTTCCTTCACGTACAGGCCCCCTTGGCAGAGGATCTCCACCTCGGCCTCGGTGGGAGAGACAAGGGCCCCCTTGGCCGCGTGAACGCGGCGGCGGCGGACGAGGTCGGCCCGGCGGTGCCGGACCCGCTCCGGGGTCCGCTGCTCGATCTCGCCGACGAGGGCCTCGAGTGCCCGCGCCAAGGCCTCCCCACTCACCGGTTCCCCGAACTCGACCCGGGCCCGGTACCGCTTGTCGGCGTGCTCCTCCTTCACCTGGGCCACGAGCTCCGGGGATCCCGGCCGGAGGTCGAGGATCTCCACCCTCCCCTCGGCCGCGCGGTGGATCTCCTCGGCCACGGCCGCCAGGTCGATCCTCCGCCGCCGGGGCTCCTTCACCTCGACGACGAACGGCCTCCCCCGGCCGAGCATCCGGGCATCGATGTCCTCCCGCCCCGCCCCGTGGAGGTGGCCTCCCGTCCCACCGGTGGCGGAAAGGAAGGCCGGAAGGACGAGCTCCTCGACCGAGAGGGGGTACTGTTTCCCCGTCCCCCCGCACGAGGCGCAGCCCCGGCCGCGGCAGCTCCGGCACGGCCAGTGGGTCTGGGGGATCCCCCGGACGAGCTTCCGGTACCGGCCGTAGAAGAAGGTCGGGGCCACCACGAGCTCGATCCGACCCGTCTCGAGGTCCACGGTGAACTGGACATCGGGGCGGGCGAAGTCCACCGTGGCCTCCCGGCCCCGCTCGGCGAGGGCCCGCTCAAAGGCCTGCCCCAGCGCCCGGTTCAGGTCGCGCCGCAGGGGCTCGGCCCACGGGGAGGGAAACCGCTCGTCGAGGAACTCCTCCACCGCCTCCTGGCGGGGGGTGAGGTGGACCCCAAAGAGGAACGTGCGGAACTCCCGGTCCGCCACGAGGTCCGCCGCCTCCCGGGCCCGCGCGGCGAGGGAGTCCCACACCCCCCGGCACACCCAGCAACGCTCGGGGGCGACTGGCGCACCACCTTGGGCCGCCGCGCGAAGCGTTCGCCCCCGTTCGACGTTGGAGAGGCCCGGGCCGAGGCCGGCGAACCGGCGCCCCAGGCACCGGTCGCAGATCGGCCCAGCCCGGACGAGCTCCGCGGCGAGCGTAATGGGGTCCACGCCGCGATTATAGGCGACCCGTCGGGGATATACTGCTCGGTCCCGGGATAAAAGCCCAGGAGACGGACAAGGAGGGCGTATGCAGGCGGTGAGCGCGGTAGCAATCGTATTGGCGGGGATCCTGGCCTGGATTCCCTACGTGCGGATGACCCCGGAGTACGACCACGTGGTGGAGGCCCTCGGGGGGCATCCGACGGAGACGGCGACCACGGAACCCGAGGAACTGGCGCTCCTGCTGGAGGGACGGGCGGTGCTCCTCATCCCCGAGCAGCAGGAGGCGGACGAGGCGGCCCTCGAGGCGCTAGGGACGGAGGTCGCGGGCGTCCTCCGGGCGTTCCTCTCCCGGGGCGGGCGGATCGTGGGGATGAGCTTCGCCCGGGGGGCCGAGGACCTCCTCCGGGGAGCGGGGCTGTGGGAGGTGAACGACGGGTACAACGTCACGGGCGGGACCCTCGGGGTCGCCCGGACCGACCACCCCCTCGCCGCGGGCATCCCAACCCGGTTCCCCGCCCCAGACGGGAGCACGGACTTCTACGGCCTCCCCGAGGGCGCAACCGTCGTGGTCTGGGACACCTACGACAAGGCCCCCGTCGTCTTCACCTGGGAGGTGGGTGGGGGGACGGTCATCCTCCTCGGGTTCGACCTCTACGAGCGAACGGAGGCCACAGTGGGCCTCCTCCGCAACGCCGTGGGACTCCCTGCTGCCCCTTCCTCCACCGCCGCGTCCGAAAGGGTCGTCCGCGATGTGGGCGTCTCCGAGGTCGAGGAGGTCCTCGTGGACCTCGGCCTCACCTTCGACCAGCGGACGGACCCTTACGGTGACCCAGTGTGGGTCCTCTACTTCGACGATTTGACGGCGATTCTGTCCGTGGACGACGCGGCCGAGGAAGCTCCGGGCCGGTTCCGGTACCTGGGGCTCTACGCGGGCTGGACGACCGGTGGGGAGGTCTCCTGCGACGCCCTGAACGCGTGGAACCGGCTTACACGGGGGTCCCGAGCCTACCTCGATGAGGAAGGGGATGCGGCCCTGGAGTCCGAGCTCTACCTCGGGGACGGGGTGACCCTGGCCACGGTGCAGGCGTTCATCGAGCGGTTCGGGCGCCTGGCCCGGGCGTTCGCGGAGTACATCGCCGGGAAGTGAAAAGGGGCCAGGGCGGGGGACGCCGCCCTGGCCCCCCGCTTCTAAAGCCTTCCGCCCATCGTGAGGGCGAGGATCGCCTTCTGGGTGTGAAGGCGGTTTTCGGCCTGGTCGTACATCCAGGACAGCTCAGGGTCGTCGCAGAGCTCGACCTCGGCCTCGTTTCCGCGGTCGATGGGCATCACGTGCATGAGGTAGCCGGGCTTGGCCAGCTTCTGCCGGGCCCGGGTGTACCGCCAGTCCTTGTACTTCTCCGCGTTCTTGATCTCGGCCTCTTTCCCGATCTCATAGCGGCGGAGGCTCATCCAGCCCCGGGGGAAGACGATCGTCGCCCCTTTCAGGGCGTCGTCGAGCTCGCCCGTGACCTCGAACTTCCCCCCGCTCTCCTGGGCGTAGGCCCGGGCGAGCTTGAGGACGTCCGGATCGAGCTCGTAGCCCTTGGGGTGGGCCACGGTGACGTGCATCCCAAACCGGGCGGCGATGATGAGGTCCTCCTGGACCGAGCCCAGGGACCGCGCCCACGGGGAGTAGGCCCACATCACGGTGTACTTCACCCCCCGGAGGTCCGCGCCCAGCTTCTCCCGCATCGTGTAGAGGTCGGTGATCGCCTGGCAGGGGTGCCAGATGTTGGAGGCCATGTTCACGACCGGGATCTCGGCGTGGTGGGCGAACTTGTACATGATCTCCGTGTCCTCCCCATACCGGGAGACCTTGTCCTCCAGAAGCCGGATCCCA
This sequence comes from Candidatus Bipolaricaulota bacterium, assembly GCA_938084715.1. GTDB lineage: Bacteria > Bipolaricaulota > Bipolaricaulia > Bipolaricaulales > Bipolaricaulaceae > Bipolaricaulis. The sequence continues at coordinate 11,055 of CALKES010000006.1, forward strand.
ATCCCGTGGGCGTAGCGGGCCATGACCTTCGCCGTGTCCTGGATCGTCTCCCCCGCCCCGGGCCTGTCCTCCAGGGACAGCCGGAGGTCGCTTGCGGCGACGAACTGGGCGTGGCCCCCAAGCTGGGTCATCGCCGTCTCAAAGGAGAGCCGGGTGCGGGTGGAGGTGTTGAAGAAGAGCATGAGGAACGTCTTGTCCTTGAGGGCAGGGGTGGGAAGCCCGGCGTAGTACATCCCTTTGAGCTGGTCCGTCACCTTGAGGACGATCTCCAGCTCCTCCTTCGTCCAGTCCTTCGTGCTGATGAGGTCCTTTCCCGCGAGGTTGAACCAGCTCATCTTCCACCTCACAGGATGAGGGCCATCAGGCCCTTCTGGGCGTGGAGGCGGTTCGCGGCCTGCTCGACGATGACGGAGTTCGGGCCGTCCATGACCTCGTCGGTGACCTCCATCCCCCGGTCGGCAGGGAGGCAGTGCATGTAGATCGCGTCGTTCGTGAGCTTCATCTTGTCCCCGGTGGTGATCCAGTGGCGGTTGGCCTCGAAGATGGCCTTCGCCTTCTCCGGGTCCATCGGGGTCTTCCCGTCCGTGGGCTGGGCCGTCCACGCCTTGGGGTAGACGACGTCGGCACCCTTGAACGCCTCGTCCATGTCGTGAACGATCCGGAACGATCCTCCGTTCCTCTTCACGTTCTTCTTCACGAACTCGAGGACCTTCGGGTCGAGGTCGAGGCCCTTGGGATGGGCCAGGGTGATGTCCATCCCGAAGAAGCTCGCCCCGATCATCGCCGATTGAGGTACGGCGAGGGGCTTCTCCACCGACCCCGAGTAGGCCCAGCTCATGACGAACTTCTTCCCCTGGAGGTGGTGGCCGAGCTTCTCCTGCATGACCATCACGTCGGCCAGGGCCTGGCAGGGGTGGTACATGTCGTCCTCCATGTTGATCACCGGGACCCGGGACCAGCGGGCGAACTCCCGGATCAGGAGGTTCCCCTTCCCGTAGAGCCACCCCGTGTGCTTTCCGTAAATCCGGATCGCGATCCCGTGCCCCATCTCCGCCAACACCCGCGCCACATCGGAGATCCGCTCCGTGGAGTAGGCCTTCTCCTCCCCGGGGAGGGCGGGGGTGTACACCGCGTCCGGCTCGAGGAAATGGGCGTGGCCCCCCAGCTGGGTCATCCCCGCCTCAAACGAGTTCCGGGTCCGCAAGGACCGGTTGTAGAACAGCATGAACAGGGTCTTGTCCTCGAGGAGCCGGTGGGGCTCCCCCCGGATCCACTTCCGCTTGAGGTCGTGAGCGGTGTCGAGGATCGTCTCCACTTCCTCCCGGTCGAACTCCATCAGGGTGATGAAGTCCCGGCCCCTGAGATCCGTTGCTGCCATGGTCTGCCTCCTTTTGAACCGACTGGTTACCGGACGACCTGGGTCCCGGCCCGGCCCTCCAGGGCGTCCGCGGCCTGGGCGAGGGCAGCGATGACGGCCCGCTCCCCGCCCCCTTCCACGAACCGCACCGCGGCCCGGACCTTGGGCTCCATCGAGCCCTTGGCGAAGTGACCTTCGGCGAGGTACCCCTTGGCCTCCTCGACCGTCATCCGGTCGAGGGCCTTCTCCCCCGGCTTCCTGTAGTGGACCCGCACCCGGTCAACGTCGGTGAGGATGAGGAGGACGTGGGCCCCCACATCCTGGGCGAGCCGCTCTCCGGCGAGGTCCTTGTCGATCACCGCCTCCACCCCGCGGTAGGCCCCGTCCTCCTTCACCACCGGGATCCCCCCCCCTCCCGAGGCGATCACGATCGCCCCGGCTTCCACCAGGGTCCGGATGACCTCCTTCTCGACGATCGCCTTGGGATCCGGGGAGGGGACAACCCGCCGCCAGCCCCGCCCGGCGTCCTCCACCACGTGCCAGCCCCGCTCCTCCTGCATCCGGAGGGCTTCCTCTTTGCCGTAGAACGGGCCCACGGGCTTGGTGGGGTTCTTGAACGCGGGGTCGTCCCGGTCCACCAGGACCTGGGTCACCACGGTGGCCACGGGGATGTCCCCTCGCCCCTCCCGGGCGAGGGTGTTGTGCAGGGCCTGCTGGATCATGTACCCGATGAACCCCTGGGACTCCGCCCCGCAGACGTCCATCGGCATCGGGGGAACGATCGCCTTGGCGGCATCGTGCTGCAGCAGGATGTTCCCCACTTGGGGGCCGTTTCCGTGGGTGATGACGAGCCGCCATCTCCCGGACAGGACCATCCGGGCCAAGCCCGCCACCGCCCGCCCGACGTTCTCGTACTGCTCCTCGAACGTCCCCTTCTGCCCTGGCTGGAGGATCGCGTTCCCCCCCAGGGCCACGACCACGGTCTTCGTCGTGTCCAGTGTGTCCTCCTTGCTCGCGTGGAAGTCAGGTTTGTGGGCCCTCGTCGCCCTGGACGAGGCGCCACATCCGCACCCAGTGGGCACGCATCGCCGCCCGGGCCTGGGCCGGCCGGCGGGCCCGCACCGCCGCGGCCACCTTCCGGTGGAGGTCCGCCACCTCCCCGATGCTCCCGGCGTCCTTCAGGTAGTACTCCCGGGTGAACTCCCGGTACAGCCGCTCGTCCATCGTGTTCACAAGCGGGAGCAGAACCCGCGCCAGGAGCTCGTTGCCGGCCGCCTCGATCAGGGCCAGGTGAAACCGCTTGTCGGCGGAGAAGTAGGTGTCGAACAGCGCCGGGCTGGCCAGCCGGTGGAGCTCCTGGCAGATCTCCTCCAGGGCCTCGGCCTGGGCATCGGTCCGCTTCCGGGCCGCCAGCTCCGCCAGCGGGGGCTCAAGCGCGGTCCGCGCCTCCATGATCTCGAGGCAGCTCTCCTCGCTCTCGAGGAGGACGAGGGCCTGGTGGACGAGGGGATCGGTGGGCGGGCGGACGAAGTTCCCGATCCCAACCCGGGGCTCGATCAGACCCACCGCGGCGAGGCCCGACAGGGCCTCCCGAACCGTGGGGCGGCTCACCCCCATCATCTGGGCCAGCTCGGCCTCCGACGGGAGCTTCGACTCCGGGGGAAACGCCCCGCGGCGGATGGCCTCCAGGATCTGCTCTGCCACCGCGGTGGACGCCTTCGTCGGCCGCACTTTCCGGAACTCCATCGCTTGTCAACCTGTCAGACAGTATGCTAGCATTATCGCCAAAAGCGGTCAACCAAGGAGGGCCATGATCGACCTCAGGGTAGACGAACGGGGCCGCCGCCGGGCGGCCGAGCGGGCGCGGGAGAGGGGAATCCTCATCCCCACGTTCGCCGAGATGCGGGATCCGTCCCGGATCCCGTCCCCGATCCGGGACGAGCTGCGGGGGATCGGGCTGTGGGACCTTCACCCCCGGAACCTGTACCGGATCACGTGGAAGAACGAGCCGGTGAAGCGCGGGGGCGGCTTCGGCGGGGTGAACGTCCTGGAGTTCCCCCCGGCCCTGACCGGGATCCGGGCCCGGGTGATCGCCCTCGTGGGGAAGTGGTTTCCGACGGGGGCCCACAAGGTGGGGGCGACGTTTGGGTGCCTGGTCCCGCGGCTCGTGACCGGGCAGTTCGACCCCACGGTCCACAAGGCGGCCTGGCCGTCCACGGGGAACTACTGCCGGGGCGGGGCGTACAACTCCGCGCTTCTCGGGTGCCAGTCCATCGCCATCCTCCCCGAGGGAATGAGCCGGGAACGGTTCGAGTGGCTCAAAGGGATCGCCACCGAGGTCATCGCCACCCCGGGCAGCGAGTCCAACGTCTGGGAGATCTTTCAGAAGTGCAAAGAGCTCCAGGCGACGCGGCCCGACGTGGTGATCTTCAACCAGTTCGATGAGCCGGGGAACCACCTCTGGCACTACGCCGTCACCGGACCGGCGATGGAGGAGGTCCTCCGGGCCGAGCTCGGGGAGGACGGCCGCTACGCCGGGGTCTGCCTCACCTCGGGGTCGGCGGGGACCCTCGGATGCGGGGACTACCTCAAGGAGCGGTACCCGGGGAGCCGGATCGCGGTGGGGGAGTCCCTCCAGTGTCCGACCCTCCTCCAGGCCGGGTTTGGGAGCCACCGGATCGAGGGGATCGGGGACAAGCACGTCCCGTGGGTCCACAACGTCCGGAACACGGACTTCGTGGGGGCGATCGACGACGAGGCGCCCTTGCGGCTCATCCGCCTGTTCAACGAGCCCGAAGGGAGGAAGTACCTCCTCCGCCAGGGGGTCCCCGCCTCCCTCGTCGAGCGGCTCGACCTCGTCGGGATCTCCGGGGCGGCAAACCTCCTCCTCGCCGTCAAGTTCGCCCGGTACTACGAGCTCTCCGAGCGCGACCTGGTCCTCACCGTCCTCACCGACTCGATGGAGCTCTACGGAAGCCGACTCCAGGAACTGCGGGAGGAGCGGGGCGCCTACAGGGAGACCCAGGCCGCGGCCGACCACGAGCGGTGGCTCCTCGGGGCGACGACGGACCACGTCCTCGAGCTCACCTACCGGGAGCGGAAGCGGGTCCACAACCTGAAGTACTTCACGTGGGTTGAGCAGATGGGGAAGTCCGCCGAGGAGCTGGAGCGGCAGTGGTACGACTGGCCCGAGTACTGGGACCGGATCCACCGCCAGGCCGAGGCGATCGACGAGCTCATCCGGGAGTTCAACGCCCTTGTCTTGAGGGGGTGACCGTGGAAGGGAGGATCCTCGCCCGGGCGGCGGAGGCCCTCGAACGGGGGGAGCGGGCAGTTCTCGTGACCCTGGTCGCCGTGGAGGGGCCGGCCCCCCGGAACCCTGGGGCGCGGATGCTCGTCTTCGCCGATGGCCGGACCGAGGGGACGGTCGGGGGCGGGACCCTCGAGGCCGGGGCAGTCGGGCGGGCGCGGGAGCTCCTCGGGACGGGGAGGACCCTCCTTGAGACCCTCGACCTCACAGACCGAGGGCTCAAGTGCGGGGGAGGGAAGGCGACCCTGTTCTACGAGGACCTCTTCCCCGAGGCCGAGCTCGTGGTCCTCGGGGCGGGCCACGTCGGCCGGGCCCTGGCCCGGCTCGCCCACGAGGTGGGGGCGTTCCCCGTCCGCGTCTACGACGGCCGGGAGGGGTGCGGGGGGGAGATCGTCCCCGGGGTCGAAGTGGTCTCCATCCCCGGCTACCGAGAGCTTCCCACGTTCGGGGAGCGGACCTACGTGGCCATCTGCACCGACTCCCACGCGGCGGACCTCGAGGTCGCCCGTACTGTCCTCCGCCAGGAGCCGCCCCCGGCCTACGTGGGGATGCTCGGCTCGAGGAGGAAGTCCGCCGAGATCCGGGAGAAGCTCCTCTCCGAGGGGATCCCGCCCGAGCGGGTGGAGGCGATCCGCTGTCCGGTGGGTCTGCCCCTTGGTGGCCGATCGCCCGGTCTCGTCGCCCTCTCGATCCTCGCCGAGGTCGTCGCCTTCCACCACGGGCGGCTCCCCGCGGACCGTCGGGGGGAAGGCCCCTGAACGGCAAGATCCTCCGGGAGGTCCTCGCCACCCGGGCGCGGGGGGACCGGGCCCTCCTCCTGACCGGGGAGATCGGGTCCGGGAAGACCCAGGCCGTCCTCGCCCTGGCCGAGGACCTTCGCCGCCGCGGCCTCCGGGTGGGAGGCGTGGCCTCCCCGCGGGTCCTCGCCGGGGGGGAGACCGTGGGCTACCGGGTCCGGAACCTCGGAAGCGGCGAGGAGCGGCCCCTCTGCTCCCGCGAGCCGCCGGGGATCCCGTTCCGGCGGTTCTTCTTCTCCCCCCAGGGCCTTGAATTTGTCAATCAGGTCCTCACCCGGGCGGCCGCCGAGGCGGAGGTGATTGTCGTGGACGAGGTGGGGCCGTTGGAGCTTGGGGGAGGCGGGTTCGCCCCCGGGCTCCGGGCCCTTCTCCGCTCCCGGGCGTTCCTCGTCCTCACGGTCCGCCCGTCCCTTGTGGAGGAGGTCCGCCGCTGGGCGGGGGTTCCTGGGGCCCCCGTCCTCGGCCTCCCGCTGGACTCCGTTCGTTGAGGCGGCCGGGGACGATCGAGGGTAAGCTCCCTCCCGATCCGAAGGAGGGTCGATGGAACAAGAGGCGGAAGCGAGGCTTTGGGAAATCGTCGAGGAAAGCGAGGTTGTCCTCCTCGTCACCGTGGGCGACGGCTACCCCCGGATGCGGCCGATGACGGTGGTCGCCTACGAGGACGACGGGAGCCTGTGGTTCGCCACGAGCAAGAGCTCGCGGAAGGTGGAGGAGATCGGGAGGGACCCTCACACCACGGCCTGCTTCGTCAACCTCGAGGGCGGGGCGTACGCCCAGGTGTTCGGCGAGGCCGAGGTGGTGGACGACCCGGACCTCAAGAAGGAGCTTTGGGACGAGGACTGGAGCGAGTACTGGGAGGGGCCGGAGGACCCCGACTACGTGCTCCTCGTCCTGCGGGGGAAGCGCGCGGAGTACTACCTCCTCGACGAGGACGAGCTCTGGGTGGTGAACTTCGAGGCGTAGGCGCTCCGCCCCTCGCGGGGTCTCCGTATCCCTTGACACGGCGGGTTCAGCGAGTAGCATCTAAGTGCATGACGCATCTAAGTGGACACGGCAAGGGTTGCTGCTCCCCCGCCGAGGGGGAGTGCTTCCCGCCTGGGGGGGCGCGCGTGCGGGGGTTTGTCCACTCCTGGCTCCTCCTCCAGCTCGCCCAGGGGCCCGCCCACGGCTACGAGCTCCTGGAGCGGCTTGGGGACGAGGACGCCCCGGATCCCGGGTTCCTCTACCGGGCCCTCCGCGCCCTGGAGGAGGAGGGGCTGGTCCGGTCCACCTGGGACACCGCCGGGGCCGGGCCTGCGCGGCGGGTTTACGCGATCACCGACCTCGGCCTGGACTACCTCAAGGCCTGGTCCGTCCACCTCCGCCGGACCCGGGACCGGCTGAACCGCTTTCTCGACGAGTACGCCGCCCTGACCGAGGGGAAAGGAGGTGAGAGACGTGAACGGGCACCACGCTAGATCCCACGCCGAACGCCACGCCGGCTGCTGCGAGGCCCCGTCCTGGCACCACGGGGACAGCTGGGGCGGGCCCGAGCACCGCGGGCACGGCTGCTGTTGCTGTTGCTGCTCCTGCCACGGGGGGCATTCCGGGCACCACCGGGACTCCTCCTGCGGGCACGGGGAGGCTTTGCAGTTCCACCGCCGGTTTGAGAGCCGCGAGGAGAAGATCGCCAAGCTTCAGGCCTACCTCGCCGACCTCCAGGCCGAGGCCCAGGCCGTTCAGGAGGAACTGACGCGCCTGCGCCAATCGTAGACTTCCGCCTGTCCGGAGGCGGGGGCGTTGCCCCCGCCTCCCGGATCCCACCGATGCCCAGCGGGGGAAGGCGTTCCGGTACGCCGTGGGGCCGAGGGGGCACCCTGGCCGAGCTCGGCCTCCTCTTTCTCCGGCTGGGCGCTGTCTCGTTCGGGGGCCGGTGGCTCACAAGAGGAGACGGTTGCCCGCCGGGGGTGGTTCCCCCGGGGCCAGTTCCTGGACATGGTCGCCGCGACGAACCTCATCCCCGGTCCCGACGCGGCGGAGATGGCGATCTGGATCGGCTACCTCCGCGCACGGTGGTCCGGCCTGCTCGTCGCGGGACTCGCGTTCATCCTCCCCGGCGCGCTCCTCTCCTCCCTTCTCCCGTGGGTCTACGGTCGGTATGGCGGCCTTCCCGAGCTCCAGCGGGTCTTGCGCTACGGCGTGCATCCCGCGGTGCTGGTGGTCTTCCTCGCTGCGGCGGTGCGCCTTGGCCGTTCCGCCCTCCCGCGGTGGGGGTGGGGCCTGCGGGCCGGCGGTGGGTTTGCCCTCGCCCTGCTCGGGGTGGATCCGCTGTGGATCCCGATCGGGGCCGGGCCCGCCGCGGTGGCGCGGCGGGCGTTTCCCCGTTCCTGGGCCAGGTTCCTCGCCGCGGGACCGCTGGTTGGCGGGGGTTCCCCCAGGCCCCCGGGCGGGCACCGTGGGCCTGTTCTTTGTCAAGGTGGGGCGCTCCTGTTCGGAAGCGGGATGATGCTGTTTGCGTTCATCGAGCGAGAGGTCGTCGGCCAGGGCTGGCTCACCGCCCGCCCGCTTGCCCACGCGATCGCCGCTGACCAGGTCACTCCGGGGCCGGTCCTTTCCTCGGCCACGTTCATCGGCTGGCTCCTGGGCGGTCCGGGGGGGCGGCCCTGGCCACGGGCGCCGGGTTCCTCCCGGCATTCCTCATCGTCGCCTTTCTCGGCCCGCTTCTCCCCCGCCGCCAGATGCGGCAGGGCGTCCGGGAGTTCCTAAACGGCGTTTCCGCCGCCGTGGTCGGGGTGATCCTCGCCGTCACCGTTCGGCTCGCCCTTGGGGTTCCGTGGGAGGTTGGGACGGCGGGGGTTGTGTTCTTTGCCCGGTGGCCAGCGTGGGGGGGGTGGGCTTGGGGGGGCTTCGGTACCTGGTGGGATAGAAAGACGGGGGCGGCCGAGGCCGCCCCCTTCGTATCGTCTACCGCAGGACGCGCGGGTTATCCCGTCGCCGGTTGCGGGCACACTTCTGGCAGTAGACTGGGCGGTCCGTCTTGGGCTCGAAGGGGAGCTCCTCGATCTTGGCCCCGCAGTCTGCGCACGTGAGGCTGAGATGGCTCACGTTGTACATCTTGCGCCGCTCGAACGTCAATGTCGCCTCCTTACCGTGGCCGAAGGGAACTTCTCGATCCAACGATGGGAGAAGTGTACCCGCAAACCCTCGCCGCGCCAGGGGGCCTGGGGTAGGATCTCCGCCGAGGCCGAGACCAAGGAGGGAAGCGATGAAGGTTCTGGTGCTCTACTACTCGCGGGGAGGGAACACGAAGAGGCTGGCCGAGGCGGTGGCCGAGGGGGCGCGGGAGGTGCCGGGGGGCGAGGTCCTCCTGCGGACCCCGGACACGGTGACGATGGACGAGTTCCGGGAGAGCTCGGCCGTGATCGTGGGTTCCCCGGTCTACTTCGGGGCGATGGCGGCCGAGCTCAAGAAGGTCCTCGACGACTTCGTCAAGGTGCGGCGGCACATGGAGGGGAAGGTCGGGGCGGCGTTTGCGACCTCGGCCCATCCCAGTGGGGGCAAGGAGACGACGCTCCTTTCGATCATCCAGGCCCTTCTGATCTACGGGATGGTCGTGGTGGGGGACCCGCTTGAGGCGGGCGGGCACTACGGGGTTGCCTGCGCCGGGGCACCGGATGAAAAGGCGCTGGACGCGGCCCGGAAGCTCGGGGCCCGCGTGGCCCGGATCGCCCACAAGCTCCGCGCCTGACCTGCCGGAGCGCCTACCCAGGGAGCAGGGGGGTGGCGCGGGGAGCCTACCGGCATCGGAGGCCTGGCAACCCGGGACACCCCGGCAGGGGACCCGTGCGCTTGAACTGAACCCCCGTTCAGTTGAGGATCGCCTGATGCCTAGCCTCCGGATCGCCGTCCTGTGCGGGGGGACGTCGGCCGAGCGGGAGGTGTCCCTCCGCTCGGGAGCCAGGGTCCACGCCACCCTCGTCCGCAAGGGCTGGAACGCGGAGCTCCTCACGATCGACACCTACGACGGCCTCCCCCAGCTCCTGAAGACATTTCACGCCGTGTTCAACGTCCTCCACGGGGGGGAGGGGGAAGACGGAACGGTCCAGCTCCTCCTCGACCTCATCGGGAAGCCCTACGTGGGCTCGGGGCCCCTCGCCTCGGCCCTGGCGATGGACAAGGCCGAGTCCCGGCGGGCGTTCGCGGGGAAGGGGATTCCCGTCCCGGAGGGGCTCCACTACACCGGGGGCGACCTCGGGGCGTTCCTCACCCGGGCGGAGGGGCTCGGGCTCCCCCTCGTCCTCAAGCCCCGGCGGGAGGGCTCGAGCGTCGGGGTCCACCTCGTGGAGGGGAGCGCGGAGCTCCGGGCCCGGGCGGAGGAGCTCGCCTCCCGGTACGGGGAGTTCCTCGTCGAGCGGTTCATCCCCGGTCGGGAGGTCACCGCCGGGCTTCTCGAGACCGAACGAGGCCTTCAGGCCCTCCCCCTGGTCGAGCTCCGGCCGAAGGCCAGCCCCCTCTTCGACTGGCGGGCGAAGTACACCCCCGGAGCGTGCGAGGCCCTCTGCCCGGCCCCCTTGGGCCCCGAGGAGTCGGCGCGGATCCAGGGCATCGCCCGCGAGGCGTTTGGGCTCCTTGGGTGCCGGGACCTCGCCCGGGCCGACTTCCGCCTCGCCCCGGACGGCACCCCGTACCTCCTCGAGGTGAACACGCTTCCGGGGTTCACCGAGCTCTCTCTCTTCCCCCGCGCCGCCGCCGCGTTCGGCCTCCCCTACGAGGACCTTGTCGAGGCCCTCCTCAAGCGGGCCCTGGCCCGGTTGCCGTCCGGGGCTCCCGTCGGGTAGAGTCTGGCTTGGAGGTGGCCGTCGTGAAACTCCAGTGGCTGGGCCACGCCTGCTTTCGGATCGAATCGGGGGACGGCACGGTGATCGTAACCGACCCCTACGATGAGAGCGTTCCGTACACGGCCCCCAAGGGGCCGGCCCACATCGTGACCGTGTCCCACGACCACTTCGACCACAACGCCGTGGGCCGGGTGGAGGGGAACCCGGAGGTCGTCCGGGGGATCGGGGAGCGGACCGTTCGAGGGATCCCGTTCCGGGGGATCGCCGCCTACCACGACACGAAGGGCGGTCGGGATCGAGGTGGGGACGTCATTTTCAAGTTCGCGGTGGACGGAGTGACCCTCGCCCACTTCGGGGACCTCGGCCACACCCTGAACGCGGAACAGCTCAAGTTCCTCTCCGACGTGGAGCTCGCCCTCCTCCCCGTGGGGGGCCACTTCACCGTGGGCCCCAAGGAGGCAAGCGAGGTAGTCCGGTCCCTCCCCCGCCTGCGGGTGGTAATTCCCATGCACTACCGGACCGAAGCGGTGAAGGACTGGCCCATCCGCCCGGTGGACGAGTTCCTGGAGGCCGTCGGGCTTCCGGCCAAGCGACTCAAGAAGTCGGCGGTGGAGATCACCCCTGAGTCCCTACCCGCCCAGAAGGAGGTGTGGGTCCTCAACTATGCCTAAGCCATCGGCACGCAGCGTTGCCGCCCCGGCCTCCCCCATCCGCCGCCTCTACCCCCTGGCGGTGGAGGCCAAGAAGCGGGGCAAGAAGGTGTACCACCTCAACATCGGTCAGCCGGACATCCCGACCCCGGAGGCGTTCATGCGTGGGGTCCGGGAGGCCAAGGTCGAGGTCCTCGACTACGCCCCGTCCCCGGGGATCCCCGAGGCGATCGAGGCGGTCGTCCGCTACTACGGGGAGTGCGGCCTCCAGGTGACGAAAGAGGAGGTCCTCATCACCATCGGCGGCTCGGAGGGGATCACGTTTGCCTTGACGATCGCCTGCGACCCGGGAGACCAGGTTCTGGTTCCGCAGCCCTTCTACCCCAACTACCTCGGCTACGCCCGGCTCACCAACGTGGAGATCGTCCCCATCACCACCAGCCGCGCCGACGGCTTCCACCTCCCGCCCCGGCAGGAGATCGAGGCCCTGATCAGCCCGCGAACGAAGGCGATCCTGTTCTCCCACCCCGGAAACCCCACCGGGGTTGTCTACACCCGGAAAGAACTAGAGATGATCGTCGAGCTCGCCCTCAAGCGGGACCTCTTCATCATCTCCGACGAGGTGTACCGGGAGTTCGTCTACGACGGGACCCACACCAGCCTCCTCTCCTTCCCGGAGGTCCGGGACCGGGTCATCCTTGTGGACTCGATCTCGAAGCGACTTTCCGCCTGCGGGGCCCGGGTCGGGGCCCTCGTCTCCCACAACCGGGACGTGATGGCGGCGGCGATGAAGTGCGCCACGATCCGGCTTTCGGCCCCGACGTTTGAGCAGCTCGGGCTCGTGGCGTTCATGGCCGATCCCGACCACCAAAAGGTCGTCCAGGAGATGATCGGGGAGTACCACCGCCGCCGGGACCTCTTCTGTTCCCTCCTCCGGGAGATCCCGGGGATCACGTTCCGGGTGCCGGAGGGGGCGTTCTACGTGATGATGGGCCTCCCCGTGGAGGACGCCGAGGCGTTCATCCGCTGGATGCTCACGGACTACCCGGGCACGGAGACGGTGATGCTGGCGCCGGGGGCGGGGTTCTACGTGACCCCGGGGCTTGGCAAGGACGAGGCCCGGGCGGCGTACGTCCTCAAGGAGGAGAGCCTCCGGAGGGCGTGCGCGGTCCTCGCCGACGGGCTTTCCCAGTTCAGCCGCCTTCCGGCAGCCCAGGCGGCCGAAAGGGGATGAAGGAGCGGCTGGACGTCCGCCTCGTCCAGCAGGGGCTCGCCTCCTCCCGCGCTCAGGCCCAGGCCCTGATTCGGGCCGGGCGGGTCCGCGTCGCCGGCCAGATCCTCGACAAGCCCGGTCACGAAGTCCCCGTGGACTCCCCCCTCGAGGTCCTCGCCCGACCCCGGTACGTCTCCCGGGGTGGGGAGAAGCTCGAGGGGGCCCTTCAGGCGTTTGGGGTCGATCCCCGGGGGAAGGTGTGCCTGGATGTCGGAGCCTCCACCGGTGGGTTCACGGACTGCCTCCTCCAGCACGGGGCGGCCCGGGTCTACGCCGTGGACGTGGGACGGGGGCAGCTCGACTGGAACCTCCGCACGGACCCCCGGGTCGGGGTGAGGGAGGGCCTCAACGCCCGCCACCTCCGGCCCGAGGACCTCGGGGAGCCGGTGGACCTCGCGACGGTGGACGTCTCGTTCATCTCCCTGCGGCTCGTTCTTCCTCCCCTGAGCTCGATCGTGAAGCCCGGGGGCGAGGTGATCGCCCTCGTGAAGCCCCAGTTCGAGGCCGGGCGGGGGCAGGTGCGGCGGGGGGTCGTCCGCGACCCGGCGGTCCACGAAGCCGTGCTCCAGGGGATCGCCTCCTTCGCCCGGGAGGAGCTCGACTGGACGGTGGTGGGAAGCGTCCCCTCCCCCCTCCGGGGTCCTGCGGGAAACCAGGAGTTCTTCCTCTACATCCGGACCCCCAATGATTGAGATCGCCCCGCTCACCGAGGAGAACCTAGCCCGGGCCCCGGAGTGGGAGGTCTACCCCTGGAGCTGCAGGTACTGCTTGTACGGGGAGCACCCCGAGCTCGTTGACCCGAGCATGGAAGATAGGGCGGGTAGCTTCGAGAGGAAGCTCGCCTGGCTCCGCCGGGTGCGGACGGAGTTTGGGGACTGCGGCCGCCTCCTCTACGCCGGCGAACAGGCGGTGGGCTACGCCCCGTACGCCCCGCCGACCTTCCTCCCCACCGCCGGGAGCTACCCCGCATGGCCGGTGAGGGAGGACGCCGCCCTCCTCGCTTGCCTGTTCTTCCCCGACCCCCGCCACCGCGGCCACGGGCTGGGGAGCCTCCTCCTCCACGACGTCCTGGGCGAGCTCCGGGCACGGGGAACCCCCGCCGTGGAGACGTTCGCGCGGAAGGGAAGCGCGGACAACCCCTCGGGACCGACGGAGTTCTACCTCCGCCGGGGTTTCCGGGGCCTCCGGGACGACCCGGCGTTCCCCCTCCTCCGCCTCGACCTCAGGTAGCGAGGATCCGGTTTACAAGATCTTGAAGCCGGGGGTAGTGGGTCCCCTCCCAGTACACCTTCCCGCACCCCCGGCAGCGGAGGTACACCTCCCGCCACGCCGCCACCCGCGGCGGAACCTCTTCCTGAACCTCCTCCTTCGTCACCCCGTGGAGAAGGCCGTTGCAGAGGAGGCACCGGGTGAACGGGGCGACCGAACCCCGCAGCCCGAACCGGAGGAGGACCTCCCGGGCCTGGGCCAGGGGTTCGGACGACCGGACCCAGTAGCCGTGCTCGACAACCGACCGCTTGAGGAGCTCCCGGTCCCGGGTGAGGAGAATCCGCCCTTCCCTCCGGGCGAGCTGGGCAAGCTCATCATCCCGGTAGCCGTTGGCGTGGAGGGCGTCGAGCCCGAGGAGCCGCAGAAGCCGTGCCAGTCGCCCGAGGTGCCCGTCGAGGACGAACGTCCGCCCCGCCGGCCTCCGCTCAATCCGCCGGAGAGGCGAGACGTCGAGGGACCGGAACGGGGGGTAGACGGCGATCCGATCCCCGGGGCCCACCCGGGCCGCGAAGTCGACCGACCGGCCCCCTACAAGGATCAGGTCCACCTCCACGTGGGGAACCCCCAACGACTCGATCAGATCCTTCACCGGCGGGCTCCCGACCACGGGGTGGACGACCTCCCGCCCCCGGAGCTCGGGGGGGAGGAAGTCGTTCAACTCCCCGTACAGGCGGACCCAGGCCGCGGGCCCGGCGTCGGCCCCGACCCTAGGCAAGGCGGAAGATGGCCTTCGCCCGGTCCACCTTGTCCACGGTGAGGACGATCTGGTTCTTCTCCACGGTGCAGTAGCAGGAGAGGACGTTGATCTTCTCGTCGGCGAGCCGGGTCAGGATCGAGGCAAGCTGCCCCGGCTGGTGGGGGAGGGCCATGACGAGGGCCTCCCGCTCCTCGAACTCGATCCCTTTGGCGCGGAGGACCTTGCGGGTCTTGTCCGGGTTGTCCGTGACGAGGGAGATCACGCCCTCGTCGAGGACGGTGAGACCGGCCACCGCCTCCAGGTTCACGTGCTCCGCCCCCAGCGCCTCCGAGACCTCGGCGAGGGCCCCCGGGTTGTTCCCCAAGATGAACGAGAACTCCTTCACCGTGGATCACCTCCGAGGGGGATCCTACCACGGGCCCGGGGGCGAAGGGAAGGGCCTAGATCTCCCCCCAGTGGCGGCCGACGCTCACCTCGACCTGGAGAGGAACCCGGAGCTCGGCCACGCCCTCCATGATCGCCCGCACCGTCTTGGCCGAGGCCTTGGCCTCCCCCTCGTCCACCTCGAACACGAGCTCGTCGTGGATCTGGAGGATCATCTCTGCTGGGAGCCTCCCCTCCTTCCACGCCCTGTGGAGCCGGAGCATGGCGAGCTTGATGAGGTCGGCCGCGGAGCCCTGGATCGGGGTGTTGATCGCGTTCCGCTCCTCCGCCCCGATCGCCGGAAGCTCGCCCCGCCCGAGCCCCGGGATCGGCCGCCTCCGGCCGAGGATCGTCCGGGCGTACCCCGTCTCCCGCGCCTCGGCCACAAGCCGCTCGAGGAACGGCCGAACCCCGGGATAGGCCGCGAAGAACCGTTCGATGTGGGCCCTCGCCTCGTCCCGGGAGATCCCGAGGTCCCGCGCCAGGCCGTAGGGGCTGATCCCGTAGATGATCCCGAAGTTCACCCTTTTCGCGATCCCCCGCATCCGGCCGTCCACCCGCTCGGGGGGGACGTCAAAGAGGACGGCCGCGGTCCGGCGGTGGAGGTCCTCCCCGTTGGCGAAGGCTGCGGTCAGGTTCTCGTCCCCCGAGAGGTGGGCAAGGACCCGGAGCTCGATCTGGGAGTAGTCGGCCCCGAGGAGGATCCGGCCCGGCGGGGCCACGAACGCCCGCCGGATGTCCACTCCGACCTCGGTCCGGAGGGGGACGTTCTGGAGGTTGGGCTCGGAGGAGGAGAGCCGACCCGTCGCCGTGGCGGTCTGGTTCCACGAGGTGTGGACCCGCCCTGTCCGGGGGTGGACGTAGGAGGGGAGCTTCTCGATGTAGGTGTTCCGGAGCTTCTCGAGCTCCCGGTAGGCGGCGAGCTTCCCCGGGAACTCGTGGTACTGGGCGAGCTCCCGGAGGACGAGGGCGTCCGTCGCCGGCCCGGTCTTCCGCTTCCCCAGGACCGGGAGCTTGAGCTTCCCGTAGAGGATCTCCCGGACCTGGGGCGTGGAGTTGGGGTTGAACGGCCCCCCGGCAAGGGCGAACAGCTCCTCCCGCAGCCGGTCGAGGAGGACGGAGAGCTCCTTTCCCTGCTCGGCGAGGGCGTCCACGTCGAGGAGCACGCCCCGGCGCTCCATCGCCCGCAGGACCTCGATCAAGGGGATCTCGACCTCGGAGAAGAGCCCTTCGAGCTCCGCCTCCCGGAGCTGGGCGGTGAGGAGGGGCCGGAGGCGGCACACGACCGCGGCGTCCTCCCCAGCGTAGCGGGCCGCCCCCTCCACGGGGACCTCCCCCATCCCCTGCGCTCCCCCCGCGGCCAGAAGCTCCCCGTAGGTCTTCATCGCGATCCCGAGCTCCGAGCGGGCTATCGCGTCCAGGGCGTGGGACGGGGCGTCGGGGTGGAGGAGCCAGTGGGCCACCATGGCGTCGAACGCCACCCCCCGGACCTCGACCCCGTAGTTCGCGAGGACCTGGAGGTCGTACTTGAGGTTCTGGCCGATCACCCGCGGTCGCTCCCCCTCGAAAAGGGGCCGGAGGCCCTCCAGGACGCGGGAAAGCGGGAGCTGGGCCGGGGCCCCTGGGTAGCGGTGGCCCACCGGGATGTACCAAGCGTGGTCTCCCCAAACGGCGAGGGCGATCCCCACGATCTCCGCGCTCAAGGGGTCCGTCCCCGTGGTCTCTAGGTCGAGGGCGAACTCCTCCGACCTCTCAAGCGCAGCGAGGACCCGGGCGAACGCCTCCCCCGTGAGGACGAGCTCGTGCGTCCCTTCGGCCGCCTCGGTCCGCCGGAGCTCGAGCTCGGCGAGGATCGAGCGAAACTCGAGCTCCTCGAGGGTCCGCCGGAGCTCCTCGGGGTCGAGGGCCCGGGGGCGGCAGTCCTGGAAGGAGACGGGAACGGGGGCCTCCCGGAGGAGGACGAGTTCCCGGGAGAGGAGGGCGTCCTCTCGCCCTGCGGTCAAGGCTTGGGAAACCCGGGCGTTTCGAATCTCCGGGGCCGCCGCGAGGACCGCCTCGAGGGACCCGTACCGGGAGAGGAGCTCCCGGGCCGTCTTCTCCCCGATCCCCCGCACCCCGGGGACGTGGTCCGTGGGGTCGCCCTCGAGGGCGAGGAGGTCGGGGATCCGCTCCGGGGGGATCCCAAACTTCTCGATCACCCCCGCCCGGTCGAGGACGGTCAGGGGGTCCCCGGGCCGGCGCCCGGGCCGGAGGAGGGCCACCTTTTCTGAGACGAGCTGGGCCATGTCCTTGTCCCCGGTGAGGAGGAGGGCGGGGACCCCCTCCCGCTCCGCCTCCCGGGCCAGGGTCGCCATCACGTCGTCCGCCTCGTAGCCGGGGACGGCGAGGGCGGGAATCCCGAGGGCCCCAAGGAGCCCCGGGACCCGGGGGATCTGCTCAAGGAGGGGCTCGGGGGTCGGCTTCCGGGTCGCCTTGTAGTCGGCGTACGCCTCGTGGCGAACCGTAGGCCCCCCGGCATCGAGGGCCACCGCAACGTAGGAGGAAGGGTACTCCCGCAGGACCTTGAGGAGGGTCCGGAGGAACCCGTACAGGGCCCCCACGGGCTCCCCGCGGCTCGTGGTGAGCTCGGGGACGGCGTAGAACGACCGGTAGAGGGCGGAGTGCCCGTCCACGAGGAGGAGCCGCTCGGGGACCTCGGGGATCCCGAGGGCGTCCCAGATCGTCAAAGCCCCCCCTCGAACAGGGCGCACAGGGCGAGGGCCACCGCGTCCCCGGCGTGGTCGGACCAAGCCTCCGCCCCCTTCCCCCCCACGAGGGCCCGGACCATGGCGAGCATCTGTTCTTTCGGGGCCGAGCCGTTCCCGCAAATCCGCTTTTTCACCGCCCGGGGGGGATAGGCGCGGAGCTCCCGGCCCCGGGCCAGGAGCTTCACGATCCCGATCACCTCCGCCGTGGCCATCGCCGAGGGGGCGTTCTGGGCGAGGAACACCTCCTCCACCGCCACGCTGTGGGGATCGAACTCCGCCACCGCCCGCTGGAGCCGGTCGTGGATCTCCCCCAGCCGCTCGGGGAGCGGGGTGTCGGCCCGGGTGCGGATCGTCCCCGCCTGGAGGACAACGAAGCCGTCCCTTCCGCCGGCGACCACGGCGTACCCGGTGGCGGCCAACCCCGGGTCCACCCCGAGGACCCGCACCTCGCTAGGGGAGCTCATCGAGGAGCCCCCGCAGCTTGGCAAACCGGGGATCGGGGGAGCGTCCCCCCCCGTGGCACCCCGGGCGGTGGTCCTCGTGGTTCAGGTCCGCCCCGCACTCGGGGCAGATCCCCCTGCACCCGGGGCGGCAGAGGGGCTTCCCCTGAAGCCCCAGGCGGAGCCCGGCCTCGACGAACGGGCGGAGCTCGAGGTACCTCCCCGCCGTGTCCTCGGGGAGGACGTCGAGGACGTGGTCCGAGTCCACCCGCTCCACGAGCTCCGCCAGGCACCGGGCGCACAGCCGATGCACCCTCCCCTGGACCGCCACCCGGAGCTCCACCTCCCCGTCGCGCCAGCTCGCCCACGCCCCCACGTGGACGACCCCCTCCACGTGGAGCACCTCCCCCTGCCAATCGAGGTCGGGGATGGAGAGATCCCCGTCGAGGTGGAACCGCTGTCCGGGATGGGAGCGCAGGGCCTCAAGATCGAACCGCATCGTCACCGCCTCGTGATGGGAAAGTATAGCGGGGTTTGCGGGCTCTGGGGCTCGCCTCTACCATTGGGCCCGTCCAAGGAGGGATACGAGGTGAAGGTGTTGCTCATTCGCGAGGTGCCCGGGCTCGGGATTCCCGGCGATGTGGTGGACGTAAGGGACGGCTACGCCCGGAACTACCTCCTCCCCCGGAAGCTCGGGGTGGTTCCCACCGTCCACGAACTGTCCCGGTTCGGCGAACTGCGTTCCCGATATGAAACCGAGCTCGCCGACCGCCACGCCCAGGCCCAGGCCCTGGCGGAGAAGCTCCAGGGCGCCGAGCTCCTCTTCCCCCGGCGGGTTCACGACAAAGACAAGCTCTACGCCGCCGTCCGCCCCCAGGATGTGGCCCGGGAGCTCGAATCCCGGTTTGGGGTCAAGCTCGACCCCGATCGAATCCGCATGGACACGGTCGAGCGCCTGGGCGAGCACCAGGCTGAGGTCCTCCTCTACGAGAACATCAAGGCCACGGTTAAGGTCACTGTAACCCCCGCGGCCTAGGTGGGCCCCTCTTCCCCTCCCCCTCCCTCCGAGGCCCCCCAGGGGAGCGGAACGGGGCGACAGCTGGTCGGGAGCGTGGCCCGGGGCGCGGTGGGAACCGCCCTGTCCCGGGTCCTGGGGCTCGTCCGCGACGGGGCCATCGCCTACGTGTTCGGGGCGTCGGCCGGCTACGACGCGTTCCTCGTCGCCCTGTACATCCCCCAGGCCCTACGCCAGGTCCTTGGGGAAGGGGGCCTCGCCGCGGCGTTCCTCCCCGTGTACGCCCGGGCCCAGGAACGGGGGGAAGGGGAGGCCCTGGCTCGGTCGGCCCTTCTCGTCCTCCTCATCCTCCTCCCCGCCGTGTGTGGGCTTGGGGCCCTCCTCGCCCCGGCCTACGTCCCCGTCCTCGCCGCCGGGTTCCCCCCCGAGACGATGGCCCAGGGGGTAGCCCTCGCCCGGTGGCTGTTTCCCCTGATCGGGTTCATTTCGCTCTCCGCCCTCGCGGGCGGGATCCTCAACGCCCACGGTTGGTTCTTCCTTCCCGCCCTCGCCCCGGCCGTCCTCAACGTGGGGATGATCGCCGGCGCTGTGGCCCTGGCCCGCCTGACCCAGCCCCCCGTGCTCGGGCTTGCCCTGGGGGCGCTCGCCGGGGGAGGGGCGATGGTCGTCCTCCTCCTTCCCCCCCTGCGTCCCCTCGTGAGGGCACCCACTCGCCCCTGGCCACCCCACCCCGCCCTCCGGGAGGTGGGGGGGCGGCTTCTGCCCCTCCTGGGTTCCTTCCTCGTGGCCGAGCTCAACGGCCTTGTGGACAACCGGCTCGCCTCCTACCTCGCCCCGGGCTCGATCGCCACCCTCCAGTACGCGATGCGGCTGTTCCAGCTCCCCTTGGGGATCCTCGCCGTCTCGGTCAGCACGGCAGCCCTGCCCCAGCTCTCCCGCCGCGCGGCCCACGGGGACCAGGAGGGGTTTCGCTCCGCCCTGAGCCAGGGGTTCTCCCTCACCGCCGCCCTCCTCCTCCCCGCCACGGCCGGCCTCCTCGTCCTGGGAACGCCGACCGTCGCCCTGCTCTTTGAGCGGGGGGCGTTCACGGCCCACGACACGGCCCGGACGTCCGCCGCCCTCGCCGGGTACCTCGCGGGGCTGTGGGCCTACGCCCTCGTCTACCTCTTCTCCCGGGCGTGGTTCGCCCTGGGGAAACCGTTCCGCCCCCTGGTCGCGGGGGCCGTGGCCCTCGGGGTGAACGTCGGCCTCAACCTGTGGTGGGTGAGGATCTGGGGAACGTTCGGCCTAGCCCTGGCCACGGGGATCGCGGGCTGGGTCCACGCCCTTCTCCTGGGAATCCCCCTCCTCCGCCGGGAAGGGGGGTGGATCTCCACATCCGTGCTCGGGAAGGTCGCCCTCGCCGTGGGGGGAATGGCGGGGGGGATCCTCCTCGTCCGCCCCCTCCTCGCCCTCCATGGACCGTGGGTCGAGGTGGGGGCTGGGGTCCCCCTTGGGCTTCTCCTCTACGGGGCCCTGACGTGGGCCCTGGGCCTCATCCCGCCTCTGAGGGGTGGGCGATGAGGCCGGGCTTGGCTGGGGGAGGCGGGGGAAAGAGCCCCAGAAGCCCTCGCCCAAACCGGAACGGGTCCTCCGCCGACCGATACCCCTCCAGCCACTTCAGGAGCTCCTGAACCGCCCTCCGGAGTTCCTCCCGGTCGAGGCGCCCCTCCCGCACGAGGACGAGGAACCCCTCCTCCGCGAGAAGCCGGCCCAAGGGGGATGGAGAACCCGCGACGAGGACCACCGGGGACAGGGACCGTTCGAGGTGGCGCAGGGCGGCCTCGACCTCGGGGTCGGGGACAAGCCCGCGGTGGAGGAGGGCGGCGAGGGCCTCCCCCACGAGCTCCACGTGGGGCCACACCCCTTCCCTCCCGGCGGCGGCGAGCTCCCCGTACCAAAGGGCCCACACCCGCTCCAGTTCCCTCGCCCGGCGCTCCCGCAGCCGGCCCTCGGCCTGGATCCCGTACCGACAGCCAGGTGGACAGCGGACCCCATGCCCCCGGTGGGTCCCGCAACACGCGCTGCAGACGCGCCGATCGAGGCCTGGGCAAGCGCGGTCCCCGATCCGGGCCCCGCACAGGGCGCAGCGTTCCGCCTTCACCCAGCCAGCCTCCGCCGCGCCCCCTCCGCCATCCGGTCCGGGGTCCAGGGCGGCTCCCGCACGAGGACGACCTCGACCTCGTGCCCGACGAACGCCTCCCTCAGGGCCCGCTCGACCTCCGCGGGAAGGGCCTCCCCAAGGGGGCAGAAGGGCGAGGTGAGGGTCATCTGCACCCGGATCCGCATTCCGTGGACCTCGACCCCGTAGACGAGGCCCAAGTCTACAATATCCACGCCGAGCTCGGGGTCCGTGACCCCCCGCAGGACTTCCCGGACCTCCCGGGCCGTGGGCACGGCTACTTGCGGGCCCTCTCCCGGCGCCCGGCGGTCTTCCGCTTGGGGGCCGCCGCCTTCGCGGGAGCCCCAACCTGGGCGATGACGTCGGCGAGGGTCGCCTCCGCGACCGACGCGGCGAACTTCGCCTCGACCCCCTTCCAGAACGGGGCCACGGGGCAGGCATCCGCGGGCATGTTCGTCCCCCGGCGCAGGCGGCCGTAGATGAGGACCGGTTCCTCCGGCTCGAGGGCCTTTATGAGGGCGCCAAGCTTGATCTCCTTCGGGGAGTGGGCGAGCTGGTAGCCGCCCATCCGCCCTTTCTGCGCCTCGACAAACCCGGCCCGCCGGAGGTCGAGGAGGAGCCGCCGGACAAACGCTTCCGGCACGCTGTACCCCTGGGCGAGGTCGCGGGCGGAATGATGTCCCCCCTCTCGGGTCGCAAGCTCGTACAGCACGCACAATCCGTATCCGAAACGCTTGCTCGTGATCATGGCGCTCGATTTTATTCCCTTTGTCGCCGCATTGCCACCCAATCCCGGGCGCGGGCCCGAGCCCACCGATCCGCCTCCAGCACGTCGGTGAGGCTTTCCACCGGGACCGGATGATGAGCGGAAAGCGTTGCGCCGATTCCCTCGGCGATGGCCGGGAAGGGGATCTCGCCCCGCAGGAACGCCTCGACGAGGACCTCGTCGGCGGCGTTGGCGGCCGCGGGGCACGTTCCCCCCCGCTGGCCGGCCTCGAGGACGACGGCGTACCCGGGGTAGAGCTGGGGATCCAAGGCCTCGAAGGTGAGGTTTAAACCCGGAAGGGAAAGGGGCCGCGGGGGCGGGAGGCGGTGGGGGTGGGTGAGGGCAGCACGGATGGGGATCCGCATGTCCGGAACCGAAAGCTGGGCGAGGACGGACCCGTCGGCGAGCGCGACCAGGGCGTGGACGCAGGCCTGGGGGTGGACGAGAACCCCGATCCGGTCCCAGGGAAACCCAAACAGATAATGAGCCTCGATCACCTCAAACGCCTTGTTCACGAGGGTCGCCGAGTCCACGGTGATCCGCCGTCCCATGGGCCATACCGGGTGGGCGAGGGCCTGGGCCGGGGTGACGCTGCCGAGGTCGGCCGGCCGACGGTTGCGGAACGGGCCCCCGGACGCGGTGATCCAGGCCCGCTCCACCTCGGCGCCCTCCAGTCCGGAAAGAAGCTGGAACAGGGCCGCGTGCTCGGAGTCCACGGGGATGATCTGGTCCGGTCGCCTCCGCGCCCCGAGGACGAGCTCCCCTCCGATCACGAGGGACTCTTTGTTCGCAAGAAGCAGGGTCTTCCCGGCCTCGAGGGCCGCCAAGGTAGGGAAGAGGCCCGCCGCCCCCACCACGGCGTTGAGGACGAGGTCGGCCACGGGCAGCGAGGCAAGCTGGGCCAGGCCCTCGGGGCCGGCCACGACCTTCGCCTGGGGGAGGAGGGAACGGAGCCGCGCCGCCTCCTCGGGCCCGGCGACTCCGAGGTGGGAGACCCCGAACTCACGGGCGAGGGCGGCCAGCGCCTCGACGTTCGTCCCGGCCGCCAGGGCAATGATCTCGATGGGAAAGGAGCCCCGAACCTCCCGGACCACGTCCAGAGCCTGGCGGCCGATCGAGCCCGTGGCCCCGAGGATCGCGAGCCGCCGCGGGTCGCTCATCCCGCAGGCTGGAGGGCGATGTCGGAAAGGAGCGTGTCGATCTCCTCCCCGTCCAGGGACTCCCGGCGGAGGAGCTCCTGGGCAATGCGGTCGAGGGCCTCCCGGTTCCGGCGGAGGAGGTCCTTGGCCCGCTCGTAGGCTCGGGTCAGGATCCGCCGGATTTCCCGGTCCACCGCCGCGGCGAGCTCCTCGGAGTGGGCCTCGCTCCGGACGATCTCCTCCCCGAGGAAGATGTTCGTCCGTTCCTGGCCGAGGTTGATCGGCCCAAGTTCCTCCGACATCCCGTACTCGACGACCATCTTCGTCGCGATTTCGGTCGCCTCCCGGAGGTCGTTGGCAGCCCCCGTGCTCTGCTCCTCGAACACGATCTCCTCGGCCGCCCGGCCGCCGAAGGTCCACGTCACGAGGTCGAGGAGGTCCTCCCGCGAAGTCCAGTACTTGTCCTCCAGCAGCCGCTGGGAGTAGCCCAGGACCCCGGTTCCCCGGGGGACGATCGTCACCTTGTGAACGGGCCCGAGCCTCGGCAGGAGCTTGTTGAGGAGGGCGTGTCCCGTCTCGTGGTAGGCGATCCGGATCCGCTCCTCGTCCTTGATGTACATCCCCTTCCGGGCCAGCCCGGTGAGGACGCGGTCCAGGGCCTCCTCGAAGTCCTCGGGTTCAATTCGGTCTTTGTTCCGGCGGGCGGCGAGGAGCGCCGCTTCGTTGCACAGGTTCTCGAGGTCCGCCCCCACGAACCCCGGGGTCCGCCGAGCGAGGAGCCCCACGTCCACCCCTGGGGCGAGCTTCTTGTCCCGGAGGTGGATCTTGAGGATCGCCTCCCGACCGCGCAGGTCTGGGGCAGGAACGGCGATTTTGCGATCAAACCGGCCGGGCCGGAGGAGCGCGAGGTCGAGGACGTCAGGCCGGTTCGTGGCGGCCAGGACGATGACCCCGGTGCTCCCCTCAAACCCGTCCATCTCCGAGAGGAGCTGGTTCAGGGTCTGTTCCCGCTCGTCGTGGCCCCCCCCGAGGCCCGCGCCGCGCTTCCGGCCCACGGCGTCGATCTCGTCAATGAACACGATGCAGGGAGCGCTCGCCTTCGCCTTCTGGAACATGTCCCGCACCCGCGCCGCTCCCACCCCGACGAACATTTCCACGAAGTCGGATCCGGAGATGGAGAAAAAGGGAACCCCGGCCTCGCCGGCGATGGCCCGCGCCAGCAGCGTCTTCCCCGTCCCCGGCGGGCCCACGAGGAGGATCCCTTTCGGGATCTTCGCTCCCAGGCGGACGAACCGCCCGGGGTCCTTGAGGTAGTCCACGATCTCTTTGACCTCGTCCAGGACCTCGTCGATTCCGGCCACGTCCTTGAACGAGACCTTGGTGAACTCTTTGGTGACGAGCTTGGCCCGGGACTGGCCGAAGGTGAACGCACTTCCCCCCTGGACCCGACGCATCATGTACAGCCACAGGACGGCGAGGAGGATCACGGGCAGGGTGTAGCCGAGGAGGGGGAGGATCCACGAGGCCGCGCCAGGGGATTGGAAGCGGACGGTTCCCCCGCGGGCCACGACCTCCTGGGCGAGCTCGGCGTAGAGGGGGGAACCCTCCGGCGGGCCCTGGACGACGAACTCCCGCACCTCACCAACCCGCAGCTGGCCCTCGATCCGCGTCCCTTGGACCGTCACGCTTTCCACGTTTCCCGCCTCAACCTGGACGAGGAGGTCGGAGTAGGTGAGCTCGATCAGGCGCCGGGACGGCGTCCACCACAGCTGGGAGATGAGGAGCCCCAACAGCACAAGCACCACGAGGAACGTGATGCCGCGAAAGTTTCGGGTCGGCCCAACCGAACGTCGATCCATTTCACGGAGATTGTAGCCCCGCTCCCGAGCTGATCAACGACCGTGGCCCCGGTTCTGGACTGCGGCTACAATGGCGTTCGTGGCCTGGTTCCGCTACCTGCTTCTCGTCTTGCTTTTCTCCTTCGCCGCCCTTGGAGGCCCGGAGAAGCTCGACCCTGTCCTAAGGCTCCTCCTGGCCATCCCCGACGCGGCGGATCCTGCGGCTCCTTTCCGCGCGGCGACGGGGCTCGTGGCCCTTCAGGCGCCCGCGGCGGGAGACGAGCCGGAGGTTCGGGTGTTCCTCCTCACCCGGGACCCTGAGGGGGCCCGATCCGTCGCGGGCTTTCGGACCCACCAGGTCGTGGGAACCCTCGCCACCGGGTCCGTCCTCCTCCGGGATCTCCTCTCCCTCTCCGAGGATCCCCAGGTCCTGTACGTCCAGGCCAGCCGGCCCGTCTACCCCGCGCTCGACGTCTCCGTCCCGGAGACCGGGGCCCCGGCCCTGTGGTACGGGAGCCCCCGGGCCACGGGGCAGGGGGTGATCGTCGGGATCGTGGACACGGGGGTTGATCCCCTCCACCGCGACTTCAGGGTCGACCGCACGGGGGACGGGTTCGAGGAGGGCTCGCGGATCCTGTGGCTGTGGGACCAGGGCGGGGCCACGCCCGCCGGGTTCCCCCCCTGGTGGGGGGACGGGGCGACCGAGGGCCGCTACGGCCGGGTCTACTCCCAGGGAGAGCTCGAAGGCGCGATCGCTTCCGGGTCTTCCCCCGTGGGGGACCCCCAGGGCCACGGGACCCATGTGGCGGCCATCGCCGCCGGGGATGGATCGGCCTCCCCCCAGGCCCTCCGGGGGGTCGCCCCCGAGGCCGACCTCGTGGTGGTGAAGACCACGTTCTACGAGGACGCCGTCGTGGATGGGGTGCGGTTCGTGTTCGAGGCCGCCCAGGCGCTGGGCAAGCCTGCGGTCGTGAACCTGTCCCTCGGCGGCCACGGGGGGTCCCACGACGGGAACTCCCTCTTTGAGCGGATGATCGACGCCCTGGTCGACCGCCCCGGGCGGGTGGTCGTCGCCGCGGCGGGGAACGAGGGGAACCGGAGGATCCACGTGGGGGGCGACGTCCGAACCCCCACCACCTGGCACCTGGAACTCGAGAAGGGGACGGTCTCCGTCCGGTTCTGGCACAGCGGGACGGCGACGTTCTCCGTCTCGGTGCGGACGCCGGGAGGGGAAGAAGTGACCGTCCCTCCCGGAGGCCAGCGTTGGGCGGTCACCTCCTCGGGCGGCGTGTGGATCGACAACACCTCCCTCCCCGACCCCCTGACCCTCGACCGCTCGATCTACCTCGCCCTCACGGATGCCGTCCCGGGGACGGCGTGGGCGATCACGGTGAGCCCAATCCTGGGAGGAGCCCGGGTCGACGGGTGGGTGGAGCAGGCGTCCGCGGCCCAGTTCCGGGAGGGAGACACGAACTTCACGATCAGCGAGCCGGGGAACGCCCGAAAGGTGATCACCGTGGGGGCGTACATCACGAAGACCCGCTGGACGTCCGTGACCGGAGAGCAGCGGGCGGAGGGGGAGGTCGGGGCCCTCGCCTCGTTCTCCTCCCGGGGGCCGACCCGGGACGGGCGGATCAAGCCCGACCTCGCCGCGCCGGGGGCGTGGATCGCCTCAGCCCGATCCCGCCTGGCGAGCCCCGCGGGCTGGCTCACCCTCCCGGGTGGGGAGTACTCGATGCTCCTTGGGACGAGCATGGCCGCGCCCCACGTCGCGGGGGCCGCAGCCCTCCTCCTCTCCCTCCGCCCGGACCTCACCTGGTCGGAGGTGAGAGACGCCCTGACCAAGGGGGCACGGGTCGATTCGGCCGTCGGGGGGGCCCCCAACACCCTGTGGGGGGCAGGGAAACTCGACGTGTCCTGGGCGGCGACCTTGATCGCTTCGCCGTCGCCCCAGCCCAGGCCCGTCCTCACCCTCCTGGCCAACCCCGTGAGCCGTGAGGCCCGCTTCCGCTACAGCCTCCCCCCCGAGGCGCGGTGGGCGACACTCCAGGTCTACGACCTCTCCGGCCGGCTCCTCTATAGCCAACCCCTCGCCCCGCCCGCGGGGGACGCCCGCTGGCCCCTCACGACGACCGACGGCCTGCCGGTGGGAAGCGGCCTGTACCTCGCCGTCCTCGTCACCGACCGGGGGGCGTCGGAGGTCGTCCGGGTGGTGGTCCAGCGATGAGGGTTCTGGTAGCCCTTCTCCTCTTCGGGGCCACCGCCCAGGGCTTCGTGGGCGGGGACCTCCTGTTCGACCTCGGGCGCGGGGCGCGGACCCTGGGGATGGCGGGCGCGGGGATCGCTCTTCCCTCCCCGGACGCCCTGTTCCTCAACCCCGCCGGGCTCCCGGGGGTCGAGGGGTTCCACGTCCAATCCACGTACGGAGACCTGTTTGGGGCCGCGACCCTCGGGGCGCTGGGGGTGACGGCCCCCGGAGTGGGCTTCGCGGGGATCCTCCTCGACGCGGGGGTCCTCGGGCCGGGGCTCTCCTTCCGGACGGCGGGGGCCCTCGTTGGGGCGGGCGTGCGGCTTGGCCCCGTGGCGATCGGGGCCCGGGCGCGCCTCCTCCGCCCGCTCCTCCCTGTCCCCGGCGTGGGCGGGGCGCTCGACCTGGGCCTCCTTCTCCAAGGCCCAGTCCAGATCGGCCTCGTGGTGAGGAACGCCCTCGCCCGGTCCCCGGTCGCATCCGAGTCCTGGCCTGTGGAGGGGGCCGTGGGCGTGGCCCTCTCCCTGGCGTGGGGATCGTGGAGGATCACCGTAGCCGCTGACGTCTGGGGAATCGGCTCCCTCCTCTCCGCGGCTGTTGGGGCCGAGGTGGGGATCCCAGGGCTTTTCGTCCGAGCCGGGTACGGATCCAGTGGGCTCACCCTCGGGGGGAGGGTCGCCTGGCGGGCGTTCACCCTGGACTGGGCTGTCCTCCTTCCCCCCGTCCTTCCCCCGGCGTTCCGCGTATCCTTGGACCTGAGGTTGTGAGATGAGACGAACGATCCTTGCGCTCCTTGCCGTGGGCTGGGCCGCCTGGGCCCAGCCGACCCCGAGCTTCACGGTGACCGTGGCCGGGGAGAAGACGTGGACGATCACCCTGGGGTTCGGGGCAACCGAGCTCCTCTCCGGGGAAGGGCTCGCTCCGGGGCAGCCTGCCCTCACCCAGACCCTCCGGGCGGAGATCGAGGGGACGGCCCTCGGGTTCGTCACCGTCCGGGCGAGCTTCAACGACCAGCTCGGGCCGGGGTTCCAGGACTTCCTTGT
Source organism: Candidatus Bipolaricaulota bacterium (assembly GCA_938084715.1). GTDB lineage: Bacteria > Bipolaricaulota > Bipolaricaulia > Bipolaricaulales > Bipolaricaulaceae > Bipolaricaulis. Next base: position 39,045 of record CALKES010000006.1, read on the forward strand.
CACCGCCGCCCAAGGGCCGTGGAAGGGAGAGCTTGGGCGGTTCACGGTCGGGGCCGAGGGGGAAGGCCTCGGGGTGTACAACAAGCGGGTGCTGGGGGCCCGGGTCAGCTTTGCCGGGGAGACCGTTCAGGCCGGCGCCCTTGTCACCCGCCTCGAGGGGATCTCCGAGTCGCGGACGTTCCGGGGGGAACGGGGGTTCGCCGAGATGGAGTTCGCCCGGGAGGACCCGGACCGGCCGTGGGAGCCTGCCCCCTACCTCCGCTCTGTGGAGGGGCTCGCCTACTGGCCCCTGCGCCTCCCCTTCGTGGAGGGGCTGACCCAGGTCACGCTGCGCCTGGACAAGACTGGCGCCCTGGGGACGTTCCTCGCCGACTGGGGTCTTGACTACCTCCTGCCTGACCTCGCGGCCGACGCCGCGGTCGCCTCCGGGGAGTACCTCGTCCTGCGGGACAATGGGGACGCCCTCGCCCTGCGCCTCTCCCCAGCTTCCCTCGCCCGGAGGGTCGTCCAGGAAGCGATCGAGGCCCACAACCGCCGCCTGGGCCTGGCGGGGGGGAGCCGCCGAACTTATCCCTTCGTCGGGGGGAGCGAGCTGGAGGGACGGTTCTTGACTGGGCTCACGGCCTACCTCGCCGTGGCGGTGGACGAGGACCGCTACCCGTTTGGGGATCTTCGGCGCCGCCGGTACCTCCTCCTCGGGGAGAAGGACGTGATCGAGGGGTCGGTGGAGGTCTCCCTGCGGCTCCCGGGGGAGACCGAGTTCCGGCCCTCTTCGGAGCTTCCCGAGTACCGGTGGTCCCTCCTCCCCGGACCGGGGGTCCTCGTGATCGCTTTTCCCGACTCCTTCTTCTCCGGTGGGGCCGTGCGGTTGAGCTACGCCTACCGCCGGGAGGGGGCGACGTTTTCCCTTGGGCTCTCTGTCGTCCCGGGCTCGGAGCGGGTGTACCTGGACAACCGACCCCTCGTCCGGGGCTCGGACTACAGCCTCGACTACGAGTCCGGGCTCCTCCTCCTCTTCACCCCGCTCGGCGAGGAGGACACCCTCCGGGTGGACTTCGAACGCCAGCGGGGAGGACTGGGCGGGGCGACGGAGTACGAGCGGAACCTGTTCGGCCTGTCCCTCACCTTCCCCGATCTCGACGGGCTTCGGCTCGGGATCTGGCGGGCGATGGACTTCGGGACCCCGGGGCCCACGACGCGGACGATGCCCAACGCCCACACCGTGGCTGCCCTCTCCGCCGCAGGCCAGGTAGGGGAATGGCGGTACAGCCTCTCCCTTGGGGGCTCGGAGAACGTCTTTCCTGCCGACGACAACGCCCGCATCCCGACCGCCAACCGGATCCACGCCATCGCCGTCTTCTCCGCCCCCGACGGGACCTACGTCGTCTTCGCCCATGGAAACGGGCTCACGGCCTACAAGGACGGGGCTTTCTCCTCCTATAGCTCTGCCCACGGGCTCGGGGGCCGGGCGGCCTACGCCCTCCTCCCCCTCCCGGGTCAGCTCCTCGTGGGAACGGACTCCGGTCTAACCGTGGTTCGCCTCGCCGACCCTTCCCCTCTCGACCGGATACGGAGCTGGGTTCGGCTTGGCTCCTCCGACGGCGTCCCCGGAGCCCGGGTCGTGGCCCTGGCAGAGGGTGAAGGCCGGGTCTACCTCGCCACGGAGAAGTCCCTTGCCGCGTTTGCCCCGGCCGCCGCCGAGAGGCCCGCCTCCTGGGAGAAGATAGCCATCCCCGAGGGCGCCCTGGAACCAACGGCCCTCCTCGCCGCCGGGGAGGCGCTGTACTTGGGAACGGAAAACGGCCTGTTCGTCCGCCAGGGTGGGCTTTGGACGCGGGTCGTTGAGGTTGGGGGGAGGGTCCACGCCCTTGCCCTCCGGGGGGAGGAGGTCCTGGTGGGGACGGAGGAGGGGATCCGGATCCTCCGGGGTGGAACGGGAGCCGGGTGGGTGGTCTTGGGCCGACCCGTCTACGGGATGGTTGTCCACGACGGAGTCCTCTGGTACGCGGCGGGAGACGGCCTGTGGCGGGAGGGGGAGGCGGGGCCCACCCTTCGGGGCCGGGTGGTGGCCGTGGGGGCGGGTGGGGGGGCCGTCTGGGCCGGGGAGGAGGCCGACGAGGCGTTCTCCCTTCCGCTTTGGCGGGTGGGGGAGACGGTGGAGCGCTTCCCTCAGACCAGGACAAAGATCGACGGCCGGGACCTCGCCCAGTTCCGGGACATCCCGGCCTCGGAGCACACCCGGTACGGCCTCACCGGAAACCTCCTCCTCCAGCGCTCGGCGGGGGGATGGGACCTCGACCTCCGGGTTGCCAGCCGCCTCCCCGGCTACGAGGAGATCGGCCGAGCCGGTCGATCGGACGCGCACGGGATCTCCCTTTCCGCCCGGACGGTCCAGGGGCAGGCGTCCGTCGACCTCCGCGGTTCCTGGACGGTCACGGATCTCGCGGTGAGGCCGACGGGCAAGCTGAGCGCGGGGCTCGACTGGCGGAGGACGGGATCCCCTTCCCTTTCCCTCTCCCTGAACCCCGAGTTCCTGGGGGACGGCCTCGTCCCCCGGACCGGGCTGAACCTCGGCTGGCGGGGGGGCGCCTCGGACAAGGGCCCCACCTGGTTCTGGAGCCTCACCGGAAGCGGATCCCTCCGCACCCCCGGCCTCTCGGCCTCGGGGCAGCTTGGGGCAAGCGGTTCCCTCCAACTCGCCCCCGGGTGGACCCTCTCCGGGAGCTGGGCCCGCCCTTTCCAGTCCGAGCGGGCCCGCGGCGAGGAGACGATCAGCGCCACCCTCAAGGGGACGGGGACGGTCCAGGGAGCGTCCTGGTCGATCGCCGGGACGGAGACCCTCCGCCACCGGCTCGAGACCGGGCGGTGGACCGCGGAACACGCGCTTCTGGGAGAGCTCCGGCCCCGGCCCCTCACGGTGAGCGGGACCCAGCTCGCCCCGCAGCTCTCGGGCTCCTGGTCCCTGACCCCATCCGATTGGCGGTGGAGCGGGCGCCTCGCCGCGGACCTCTCCAGAAGCCCGGTCCTGTTCCGGCTGAGCTTGAACCTGGGCGGGGCGTTCCAGCCGGCTACCGAGCGGGGGGAGCGGACGCTCGGGTACTCCGTGACCTGGGAGTACGGAGGCCTTCTTGGCCTCCGGCCCACCGTCCGTTGGGACCGGTCGTGGACGACCCTCTCCCACCCCCGGTACGGGGAGCGGACGACGGAGAAGGAGGAACTCTCCCTGCGCCTCGCGGCCGAGGCCCCGGATCGGGGCTGGCGGGACTCCCTGAGCGTGGTCTGGAAACCGGGGGAGGGGAGGCTATCCCTGACCAACCGGTTCAGCCTGGCCCGGGAGGCGTGGACCCTCACCGCCGACACCACGGCCACGGCGGAGGGAGAGACCGTTGAAGTGAAGACGATGGCCCAGGTCGGGGTCCCCCTGGACACGGTGCTCCAGGCGCTGGGGGGCCGCTCCGTCGGAGACGCGTGGACGGTCAACCTCGCCCTCGGCCACGCCCTCAAAGCCCGGCCCGAGGCCGGGCTCCAGGGCGCCCTGTGGCTGGGCGTAACGCTCGCTGTTCGCTTCTAGAACCGGACCCCGAACCCGAACCGGTGGGAGGATGAGAGGACGGGGTGGGTGAGGAGGGCGTAGTCGAGGACGAAGGACCCCCACCGAACGCCGAGGCCTACGGCCCAGCGGAGGCCCCCCTGGAGCCGGAGCCCGGCCCGGACCTCAAGGAGGTTCAGAAGCCCCCACCCGAGCCCGAAGGCGGTGTACTCCGAGGTCAGGTCGGCAGCGAGGAGGAACCCGAACGGGCTCACGAGGGCCGCCCCGACCCCGAAGTCAATCGACCACCCGTCGGGGGTGTCCCCGACCCGCATCCCCAGGCCCAGGTCCCGGAGGGCGAGGCCGAACTGAAGCGCCCCGAAAGGCGTGTTCGTCCGCCCGAGGACCCCCACGTCCAGAGCGAACCCGCTCCCGGACTCGCCCCCGATCTGGACCCGGTTGAACTTGAGGTTGACTCCCCCCGCAGCCGGGAACGGGAAGACCCGGAACGGGGCGAGGTCGAACCCGAGGCCCAGGACGAGGGCCAGATGGGAGAAGGTGAGCGGATTCCCCTGTGGGTCGGTAATCCCCCCGACTCCGAGGTAGGCCACGCCTCCCCCGAGGTTGGGAAGGGCGCCGGCGATCCAGGTCACGGAGTAGAGCCCAAGGACGCTTGAGAGGCTGGAGTCGGCCCGCAGCCCCCGCGACCAGCCCAGGCCCGCCGGGTTGTAGAGGAGGGCGTCCGTTCCCTCGGCCAGGGCCAGGCCCGCCCCCCCGAACCCCATCGCCCGGACGGAGAGCCCCGCGTCGAACGGGTTCGGGAGCGACTGGGCGACGGCCGCCCCCCCCGCGAGCGCTACCAGAACGAATACACCTATCCGTCGCATGTCTCCTCCCTACCGTACGACGAGGATCCTGCCGACCTCGGACCGCTCGGTCTTTCCGGCCACGGTGGCCGTGACGAGGTAGAAGTACAGACCATCGGCGATCCTCCGGCCGGCCTGGTCGGAGAGGTTCCAGGTGTACTGCCCACCCACGACATCCGCGGCGAGAACCGGCCGGCCGAGCATGTCGAAGATCTGGATCTTGACCGCGGTCGCCCCCTGGGGGAGGAAGACCTGGATCCGGGCCTGGGTCCGGGCCGGGTTGTCCAGGAGCTTGGTCCCGATGAGGGCCCCGCCCTTGGGCCGGACGTAGAGGGACAGGGTCCGGGGTTGGCTCCAGCCGCCGCGGGCGTTGCGGGCCCGGACGGTGACGGTGAACACGTTGCTCGCCGCGTAGGTGTGCTTGGCCGTCCCCGCAGTGGTGGTCCTCTTCGGGGTCCCATCTCCGAAGTCCCACTCCCAGGTCGTCACCGGGTCGTCGGTTGGGGCCTGAACCGGGGCGGCGAACGTGACCTCAACCCCCACCTCCGGCACGGGCGGGACCGCCGTCAGGCCCGTGACCGTGGGAACCACCCAAGGAGTGACCGTGACGTCGTGCGAGGCCAAACCCAGGCCGTTGGGGTGCGTCACCGTCAGGGTCACGGTGAACGTGCCCGCCTCCGCGTAGGTGTGGGTGACCTCACCCAGATTCGGTCCCTCCTGTCTGTTGCCATCCCCGAAGTCCCACGCGTAGGTGAGCCCGCCCCCCTGACCCGCCCCAGGGGGCAGTTCGACCTGGGCGATGAACTTCATCGGATCGCCCACCTTGGGGTTCTCCGGCTCCCAGCGGAAGTCCACGGTAAGCCACGTGACCTGAAGCCGGTGCTCCTTCGTCCCCGTGGCGGTGCCTTCGTCGATGACCGTGAGGCGGACGGTGAACGTTCCGCCCTTGCCGAAGGTGTGGGGCACGGAGGCAGGTCCCAGGGTGGTGACCGCCGGGGTGCCGTCCCCGAAGTCCCAGGAGAAGGTGGCCCGGGCGATGTCGCCGTCGGGGTCCTCAATCCCGCGGGCAGGGGTGAACGTCACCGCCTCGTTCCAGAGGGGCTTCTCCGGCTCCCAGGAGAAGTCGACCCCCGTGGGCGGGGCGTTCGTGACGTCCAGGACCCAGGTCTTCTCCGCTTTGGCGCCGCCCTGGTCGGTGACGGTGAGCTTGACGGTGAACCGTCCTCCCTTCCGGTAGGTGTAGCGGACCGGGGCGGGCCCCACCGTGAACTCCCGCTTGCCATCCCCAAAGTCCCAGTCGAACGTCGCGCTGCTGATCTTCCCATCGGGATCGTCAATCCCGCGGGCGGGGGTAAACGTGACCTCGTCGCTCCACTTCGGCCGGGCAGGCTCCCAGGAAAAGTCGACCCCGGTCGGGGGGCGGTTGGTGATGGTCACCCGCTTCGTGGCCGCGGTGGAGGCCCCCCCCTCGTCGGTGACGGTGAGCGTTACGGTGAACTCACCACCTTTTCCGTACAGGTGACGAACCTCGGTGGGGCCGGTGGTGACGCGGGTTGTCCCGTCCCCAAGGTCCCACTCAAATCTAGCTGCGGCAATGTCTCCATCAGGGTCAACAATACCGCGGGCCGGGGTGAAGGTTACCTCGTCGCTCCAACCCGGGGCCGACGGAGTCACCGAGAACTGCACCCCTGTGGGAGGTCGGTTTTCGGGAACATCGATCGTGGCGGCAGCCTCGGCCTTGAGCCCGCCCTCATCCGTCACGGTCAGCTTGACCGTGAACCGGCCCGCCTTTCCATAGCGATGGGTGATGATCTCTGGCCCTGTTCGGATCACTTTCGTCCCGTCGCCGAGGTCCCACTCGAACTTGGCTCTCGCTACATCGCCGTCGGAATCTGTGCTTCCTGACGGATCAAAGGTGAACGTGGTGTTCCATCGGATGTCCCGGGTCGGGGAGTAGGTGAACCGGGCGAGGGGGGGCTCGTTAACCTTGGTGATGAACTCCGCCGGTCCCACCAGCACCCCGGTCGGGTATGTGGTAGCCCCTTCCGTGTGCCATACCGCGGTCTCGAGCCTCAACCGGCGCCCGGTGGCCGCTGTGGGGGCAACGGTGACGAGGATGATCAGTTCAACCGCCGTGTCATCGACCACCCGATTGTTTGTTCCGGTACTGATTCGCACGCCGGCCTGGCTGAACCCGCTTGTCTCCGTCGTCGCCCCCAGCAGGGCGTTGTCGCTTGCCCGGCGGACTTCGATCCGCGTCACGTGGTGATCCGCCAGCGGGCTTGTCGTGGGATTGTTGCGGATGACCAGCGACTCCAGCAGGACGTCGTAGATGTCGGGATCGTTATCCTCCAGGCGCAACCGCTGCATCACGAACTGCTCCCCCAGGTACACCGGGCGTTGGCGCACGTCCAACACTTCCGCCTTCTCCAGCCCCCCCCTCCCTGCCGGTCCGGTGGTGAGTGTAGCATTTCCGTAGGCAACGCGGTCGAAGGTGACCGCTCCCTCGCTGTGCCACACCGCGGTGGCCAGTTTGATCTGCCGACCGTCAGGAATCGGCTGCGTGGGGGTGGCGGCCTTGAGCGTCACCCAAACCTCGACCGCAAGCTCGGTGTCATCGCGAACTGTCCTGTTCGCAGTGGCGGGAATCCTCACCCCCCCTGAGCTCAAGCCGGTGACGTTGGTCCCCTGACCGATCACGGCACCGTCGCTGGCACGGCGAACCTCGATCTTGGCGACGTGAGAGTCGGCCAGACGGCGGTCTGCGGGAGCTACGTTGCTGACAACGAAAGACTCGATGGTTACGTCGTACGGGTCCTCATCGTCGTCCCGCAGCGTTATCCGCTGGGCCAGGAACGTCTGCCCGGCGTACACGTTGGTATCGGCCAGGGGAACGTTGTCCACCCGATCCAGCCCTCCCGGGGCTCCCACGACAAACACCTGGGCCTCCGATGCCCGTACCCTTTCCCTTGCCTGTTGAACGGGCTCGGGTGGGGCAACCCGTGGTGTGTACAAGACTTGGGTCTCCAGCCACAACCTATGGCCTGGGACCGGGTTCGCCCTCAAGGTAATCCACACCTCGACCTTCACTTGGCCGAACGCGGGGACGCGGTTGTTCGATCCGGTCGTGACCACTGTTCCGGTGGTTGTCAGGTTCGCGAGCGGCGCCGCGCTGGTCTGCTGGCCAAGCACCGCGCCATCCCCCGCCCGCCGTACTTCGACCGCCGCCACGTGCCCCCCGCCCAGGGGGGTGGCACCGGCAATCTGGTCGGCAATATTTCGCACCACCAGCTGATCGACGGTGACCTCCACGGCGTAGGTGTTGACCATGATCAGGCGTTGGGCGAGGAACTTCTGACCCGGGAAGACGGTCCCGTCCTCCACGTCCGGGTCGTTGCGCGTGGCAAACAGGCTTACCCGAAACGTTTGGTCGGGGTTCGTTTCGGCCCAACCTGTGATCCCGGTATCTCGGCCGATGGAGTAGCCTGCCCGGGAGGCGATTCGGACCGTGGCCCCTTGGGGCACCGTGGCCCGAAGGCCCAGGTAGATGACCAGCTCCACCGCTCCCCCGCGGGGGATGACGTTGTTCCCTGTGCACGCAACCCGGACCCCGTCGCCCGTCTCAAACCGGCCGAGGGTTCCGGGGCTCGTCTCCGCTCCCACAACGACACCGGAGTCAGCGCGAACAACATCGACTCGGTTGAGAGAGGTACCTTCAAGATCTCCAGCAAGTCTTCTCACGTCAATCCAGTCTAGGGTCAGCGGCTCTGCCGCGACGTTGGTGACCACCACCCTCTGGGCGATGAAGTACTCCCCAGGGGCCACCGCGGCACCGTCGGCTCCCCGCGCCTGGTTGTGGTACCCTGGAGCTTGGCCCAAAGCCACAACGGGGATCAACGTCAAAACCACTAGCAATGTGGACAGGCCTCTCATCACAAACCCTCCTCCACTTCCGCGTACCCCATACCGTTGCGGGCGTGCCATACCTGGGCTGCCGCGCCGTCCCCGACGGTGAAACGTGCCCCACTTAGGGATAAAAGGCCGCTTGCACGCACCGGGCGGGGTCTGGGGCCGAGCAAGTTGCCAGTCCTCAGAGAACCGCACGCGGCCACTGTACGGGTCCCGTCGCCCCCGGCCCAACGGTCAGTGTCTCCCCCGTCACGGAACTGCGCGGGAGGAAGAGGGGACAGATGTCCCCCCACCTCACCGGTGGCCCGAACCCCTCACCGCCAACGAAGGGAAAGGGAAAGAAAAAGCCCCGAGAAGTCGGCGGCAGGGAGGCCCCGGGTCTCAATGGGGTTCCCCCGCCCGTCCCGGACGCGGGGGACCGGGGCGTAGCGGAAGCCCCCTCCAGCCGTGAGGGAAACAGGCCCGGCCCCGACCAGACGCCACGTCACCGCTCCACCCACGAGGATGCCCAGCCCCCCGCCCTCCACGACCCCCCCAAGGGCGGCCCACCCCGCCCCGGCGTAGAGGGAGAGGCCAACCGGGAGGCCCGGGAGGAGCTCCGGAAGCCGAAGTCCCGCCGAGAGGCTCGCAAGCGTTGCCCTCTGCTCCCGCCGCTCCCGACCGAGGATCGCCCCCAAGGAGGAGAGCCACCGCATCCCGAGGCCAACCCAGGGCCACGGCCAGACCTCAAGCCCCCCCTCCCACGCTAGGCGGAGCGGCGCAAGCGGGGCCCCGGCCTCCCCGGCCAGGAACTCCAGGCGCCGGTTGAGGAACTCCATGCCCACGGGTCCGATCCCGACCGAGACGCCCACGCCCGCCCCAGCGACAGGCCCGCTCAGGAGAACGGCCAAGAGGACAACCGCTATCCCTTTCTTCGCCATGATCACCTCCGACCCCGCACCCCTTGAGGGGGAAGAAGAGGGGGTGGCCGGCCCCGCCGGCCACCCCCGAACACTTCGAACCTCCCTACCGGTAGATCGCGAGCTTCTGGAGCTCCGAGGAGATCCAGGTTCCCGCGACCTTGGCGTGGACGCGGTAGAGGTACACCCCGTTGGCGAGGTACCGGCCCGCGAGGTCGTCCGTGTGCCAGACGAGCTCGCCTCCGGCGACCTCCGCGGTGTAGACGAGGCGACCGGAGAGGTCGTAGATCTCGACCTTGAGGGCCTCGGGGTCCGCCCCGCGCACCGCGAAGGTGGTGGTGTGGACATCTCGGATCGGGTTGGGATAGTTGAAGAACGAAATCCCCATCCCGAGACGCTCCAGCGAAGCCGGCGCCAGGGGAAGGCACGGAGACGGATCGCCTGATTCAGCAGCGGTTACCTGAATGTTGTCCACGATCCAGCCAACGAACTTGTTGTTGTGCTTATCCACCGAGTCAAAGACGAACTTGATCTGCATCGTCTTTGCTCCGGTGGGAACTGCGATCGATTTGGACCACTCCGTCCAGGCCCTTTCCGAAAGGGATCTGGAATCCATGTACCAAATCGTGCACCAACCTCCGCTACCGAACCTCACCTGGAGGTAGGTCCGATCGAATGCACCGTCATAGGACTCAACCTCCCGCCAGAACCAGAAGCGGACGGTCACGTACTTGGCACCCGAGAGCGAGAACGGTTTTGAGGTCAGCTCACCCTTTGTAGTGCTTCCAGTGTTGTAGTTGTACCGAACAGCGGGCGGCTGTCCTCCGTAGGCCGTGCCCGTCACTTCAGCCCGGCCGTAGTACGCAGCGGACTCAGCCACCGGAATCCCGCCCTCAGCCGCAGCGGGAAGGAGATCCTGCCCGTTGTAGATCACCGTGTTCGTACACTGCCAGAGGCCGGTGGGGGTCTCCCATTTCGCCTCGCTGAACGGGCCGGTGTCGAAGTTCTCCATGAACAGGGCCTGCGAGGCGGCAACCCGGAGGAGACACCGCTCCTTCTCGTCCTCGGCCAGGGTGGCATCCCTGACCTTGATCGTGGGGTAGAACTCGCCACTGGCGGTGGGCGTCCCCGAGATCACGCCGGTCGTCGGGTCGACCGAAAGCCCGGGAGGAAGCCCCGTGACCTCCCACTGGTACGGTGGGGTCCCCCCGAACGCCTGGAGGGTAGTGGTGTAGGGCATGCCCTTCACCCCCTCGGGGAGCGGGCAGCCGGTGGTGATGGAGAGCGCGGGCTCGACAATGCGCACCTCGACCTCATCGATCACCCAACCCGTGAACGCGTTGTTCGTGGCGTCGACCGAGTCAAATCCGAACCGGACCCACATCCGCGTTGCCCCGGCGGGGATCCTGTCGTTCGAGATCGCCACCACCCTCTGCCACGTCCTCTCCGACGGGTTCCGGGAGTCCTTGTACCAGATCCGCGTCCAGTTTCGATTGTCGAAGGAGATCTCGACGTAGGTCTGGTCGAAGGCGCCTTTGTCAAACTCTTCCACCCCTCGCCAATGGCTGAAGCTTACTCCAACGTGCTTCCCGACGTCTACGAGCTGCAGCGGGATCGCCGGCGAGGTCAGGAACCCCGAGGTCCGCGCAGGCGGGGCCGGCGCCATCGGGTAGACGTAAGTGTAGGTTGGAACGGCTGGGGCGGGCGTGTTGTACGGGCTCAAACCGTAGTACATTGCCCAGTTGGTCCCCGCGGGCGGGGGCGGCGGCGGGGGATTTGTAGCAGCCAGCACGATGTCTGCGCCATCCACCAGAACCACGTGCGTCCCGTGCCAGAGCCCGGTTGTCGTCCACCCCCCTGCGGCAAACGCCGCCCCAGTGACCCAGTTGATTGCGTGGCGCACCGGCCCGGCCCCGATAGCGGGGAGGATCGTCAGGTCAAGCCGCTTCGAGTCCTGCCCACCGCTCTCGTCCTTGAGGATGAACCCCAGGGTCCAGGTTCCGGCTTGGGTCGGGGTCCCGCGGATCCGTCCCTGGGCCCGGTCGAACTCCAGGCCCGGTGGGAGAACGTCGTAGCCGCGCTCGAGCTCCCACACCAAGCGGGGATTGACGCCGCCGGGCGCCGGTGTAGCCGCAAGCGTGAAATCGTAGGCCACCCGCTCTGTTCCGTTCGGCAACGCCAGCGTGGTGATCGTCGGCGGCTGGCCAACCCAGAGGTCGTCCACGAGCCAGCCAAGGAAGTCATTGTGTTTGGCGTCCCGGGAGTCGAACTCGAAGATGACCTGCATCCAAACTGCACCAAGTGGGGGGGCGAACCGGTCTGAGATCACCTGCTCCCACCCCGTGGACGA
>CALKES010000007.1 GCA_938084715.1 Candidatus Bipolaricaulota bacterium
GACCCGGATCACGAGTGGGCCCACTACCAGCTCGGGGAGGTGGCGCGGCTTCGGTACCTGTGGGCCGAGGCCCGGGCCCACTACGAGCGGGCCCTCGCGATCGTCCAGAAGAAGGAGCGGGAGATCCAGGCCCAGTACGGAAGGCCGGTTTCCCTCACCGACCTTCAGGGGCTGCGGGCCCAGGAGACCCGCCTCCGGGAGCTCCGGGGACGGGTTGAGGCGATCCTCCGCCAGATCCCCTAGCCCTGGCAGGAAGGCCAGTCCCCGCCTACACTTGGGCCCAGACCGAGGAGGAACAGGAATGCGCACCCTTTCGCAAGTGCTCGATGAGACCGCTCGGAAGTTCCCCGACCGCCCCGCCGTCCTTTACGAGGGGCGGACGATCTCCTACCGGGACCTCGCCGGCGAGGTGGACCGCCTCGCCGCAGGCCTCGTGAAGCTCGGGATCGAGCCCGGGGACAAGGTCGCGATCTGGATGTCCAACGTCCCGGAGTGGATCGCAGCCTATTTTGCCATCGCCAAGGTCGGGGCCGTGGTCGTCCCCATGAACACCCGCTACAAGACCCACGAGGTGGAGTACATCCTCGGAAACGCCGAGGCGAAGGCGGTGTTCGTCGCCCAGGGGTTCCTCGGGATCGACTACGCGGCGATGCTCTCCGAGGTCCGCCCGAAGCTCCCCCTCCTCCGGGAGGCGATCACCGTGGGAGGGGAGGCCCCGGGGCTTCGGCCCTACGCCGAGGTCCTAAAGCTCGGGGAGGACCAGGCGGCCCAGGCCGAGGTCGCCCGCCGGGTGAAGGGGATCGACCCCAACTCGTGCGTCTTCATCCTCTACACCTCCGGGACCACCGGCCACCCCAAGGGGGCGATGCTCTCCCACGTGAACATGTCGGAGAACGCCCGGCAGATCACCGAGGTGATGCAGATCACGGAGAAGGACGTGTTCCTCCTCGCCGTCCCCTTCTTCCACTGCTTCGGGTGCGTGATGGGGATCCTCGGGGCGGTCACCTGGGGGGCGGCCATCGTCCCCATGCCCGTGTTCAAAGCCGACGAGGCCCTCCGCCTGATCGAGAAGCACCGGGTGAGCGTCCTGTACGGGGTTCCCACGATGTTCGTCCTGGAGCTCGAGGAGCAGCGGAAGGCGAAGGCCGCTGGAAAGCCCTACGACGTCTCCAGCCTCCGGACGGGGATCATGGCCGGGGCCCCCTGCCCGGTGGAGGTCATGCGGGGGACGATGGAGGAGCTCCGGTGCAACGTGTGCATCTGCTACGGGCTCACCGAGGCCTCGCCCGTGATCACGATGACCCGCTTTGAGGACCCCCTCGACAAGCGGGTGGAGACGGTGGGGAAACCCCTCCCTGGGATCGAGGTCAAGATCGTGGACGACGCGGGGAAGACCGTGCCGCTGGGGCAGACCGGGGAGCTCGCCTGCCGGGGGTACAACGTGATGCTGGGGTACTGGAAGAACCCCGAGGCGACCCGGCAGGTGATCGACGAGGAGGGCTGGCTCTACTCTGGGGACCTCGCGACCCTCGACGAGGAGGGGTATGTCCGGATCGTGGGCCGGAAGAAGGACATGTACATCGTGGGGGGGTTCAACGTCTACCCCGCGGAGGTGGAGGAGGTCCTGTTCACCCACCCCGGGGTCCAGAACGTGGCCGTGGTCGGGGTCCCCGACGCGGTGATGGGGGAGGTGGGGATGGCGTTCATCATCCCCCGGGACGGCCACACCCTCGACCCCCAGGAGGTCGTGGACTTCTGCGCCCGCCAGATCGCGGCGTTCAAGGTGCCCCGGTACGTCGTGATTGGGGAGCCGTTCCCGATGACGGCCTCGGGCAAGGTCCAGAAGTTCAAGCTCGCCGAGCGGGGCCGCGAGCTCGTCGCCTCGGGGAAGGTCCCCAAGCTCGAGCCCCGGAAGTCCAAGTAGGGGGTCACCGCCGGGCGGTCTGTGCGATCGCCCAAAAGGCGTCGGGGTCCAGGGACGCCCCCCCGACGAGGGCCCCGTCGAGCTCGGGGAGCCGGAGGAACTCCCCGGCGTTCTCGGGCTTGACCGACCCCCCGTACTGGATCCTCACCCCCTCGGACCCTTCGCCAAACCGGTCCCGGAGCCAGGCCCGGATCCGGGCGGCCATCTCCCGGGCGTCGGCGGGGTGAGCGGCGACCCCGGTCCCGATCGCCCACACCGGCTCGTAGGCGACCACGAGCCCCCCGGGGCTCCCCAGGCCCTCGAGCCCAAGGGCGAGCTGCCCCTCGACGACCGGCCACGCCCGGCCCGTCTTCCGCTCCTCCAGGGTTTCCCCCACGCAGAGGATCGGGGCAAGGCCCGCCGCGGACACGGCCCGGACCTTCCCCCCCACGAACCGGTCGTCCTCAAAGAAGAGTTTCCGTCGCTCGGAGTGGCCGCAGAGGACGTAGCGGACCCCAAGTTCGGCGAGCTGGAGGACCGACACCTCGCCCGTGTACGCCCCCGCGGGCTCTGGATGAACGTTTTGGGCCCCAAGCCGGACTGGGCTTCCTCGGAGGGCCCGCGCCGCCTCGGGGAGGAGGGGGAAGGAGGGGAACACCGCGAGCTCCACCCCTGGCTCGGGGGGGACCAAGTCCAGAAGCCGCTTCAGGTAGGTCCTCGCCTCCCAGGCCGTCTTGTGCATCTTCCAGTTCGCCGCCACGAGGGGTACGCGCACCGCTCCTCCTTTGACAAGCCCCATCGTAGGCGCCTATCATGCCGCAGGCAAAGGAGGGGCGCATGGTGACGGGTCTAGTCGTTGCGGCGCTGGTGATCCTTTTCCTCTCCAGCGCGATCCGGGTGGTGCGGGAGTACGAGCGGGGGGTGATCTTCCGGCTCGGAAGGCTTGTCGGGGCGAAAGGGCCGGGGCTCTTCTTCATCATTCCTCTCGTGGACAAGATGGTGAAGGTGGACCTCCGGACGATCACCCTCGACGTCCCGCCCCAGGAGGTCATCACCCGGGACAACGTCCCGGTGAACGTGAACGCGGTTGTCTACTTCCGGGTCATGGACCCCCAGGCGGCGGTGGTCGAGGTCCTCGACTTCATCGAGGCCACGCGGCAGATTTCGATGACGACGCTGCGGTCGGTCCTGGGGCGCGTGGAGCTCGACGACATCCTCGCCGAGCGGGAGAAGCTCAACCGGGAACTCCAGCAGATCATCGACGAGCACACCGACCCCTGGGGGATCAAGGTGAGCACGGTCGAGATCAAGGACGTGAAGATCCCGACTGAGATGCAGCGGGCGATCGCCCGGCAGGCGGAGGCGGAGCGGGAGCGGCGGAGCAAGGTCATCAACGCCGAAGGGGAGCTCCAGGCGGCGGAGAAGCTCCGGGAGGCTGCGGCGATCATGCGCGAGGCGCCCGGGGCGCTTCAGCTCCGGTACCTCCAGACCTTGTCGGAGATCTCCACCGAGAACGCGACCACGATCGTGTTCCCGGTTCCGATCGAGCTCCTCGAGGCCCTCCGCGGCCGGCCCCAGGGTTGAGGGTCTGCACACTCGGGAGTGGGTCCACGGGGAACGCCCTCCTCGTCGAGGGGCCGGGCGGGCTCCTCCTCGTGGACGCGGGGCTTCCCTGGCGGGAGCTCCAGGCGAGGGCCTCCCGGGCGGGCTTCAGCCTAAAGGGGCTCCAGGCGGCCCTCCTCACCCACGAGCACAGCGACCACGTCCGGGGGCTGGACCCCCTCCTCCGGAGGGGGGTTGAGGTTTACGCCAGCGCCGGGACCCTCCGGGCCCTGGGGATCCGGGGAACGGCCCTCGCTCCGGGGATCGAGCTTGGGGGAATCCGGGTCTTCCCCTTCTCTACCTCCCACGACGCCGCGGAGCCGGTGGGGGTGCGGCTTGAGGCGAACGGGTCCCGGGTCGGGATCGCGACCGACCTCGGGCAGGTGACCTCGGCCGTCCTGGAGGCCCTCGACGGGTGCTCCACGGTCGTCCTCGAGGCGAACCACGACGTGGAGCGGCTCCTTGCGGGTCCCTACCCCTGGCCCCTCAAGCTCCGGATCCTCGGGCCCGAGGGGCACCTCGCGAACGAGGACGCCGGTCAGGCGATCCGCCTCCTGGGAGACGGGGTCCGGGAGGTCCTCCTCGCCCACCTTTCGCTGGAGAACAACACGCCGTCCCTGGCCCTGGAGACCGTGGCCGCGGCCCTGGACGGCTGGAAGGGCCGGCTCTACCTCACCTACCCCGACCGCCCGAGCGTCGTCGTCGGCGCGTAGGGGCGGACGATCCCCAAGGACGCCATCCCCCGGACGATCTGGCCCACGCTCGGAACGGCGGTCGTCCCGCTCCAGAACTCGGGATTCCGGCTCGTCTGGTAGATGACGAGGACGGTGTACTCCGGGTCCTCCCAGGGGAAGAACGCGGCCATCCCCGTGGTCACGTGGTCGGGGACGTACCCCCGGCCGGGGAGGGCCATCTCCGCGGTCCCCGACTTCCCCCCGACGTTGAACCCCTGAACCGCGGCCGGGGTCCCGGTCCCCACGTTCACGGTGTAACCGAGGATCTCCCGCATCGCCCGGCACGCCTCGGGGGTGGCGATCCTCCCCCGGGGCTCGGGGGGCCCCGGGAGGAGGCGGGGCCGCAGAAGCGTCCCCCCGTTGGCCATCGCGGCAAACGCCGCCCCAAGCTGGATCCCCGTCACGGCGACCCCCTGCCCAAACGAGGCCACCGCGAGGTCGAGCTCAGTCCACCCCTCCTTGGGGTTGAGGATCCCCGCGACCTCGCCGGGGAGCTCGATCCCCGTCTTCTGGCCGAACCCCATCCGGGTGAGGTAGGTGTACGTTTTCTCGATCCCCAGCCGCTGGGCGACCTGGACGAGGACGGTA
Organism: Candidatus Bipolaricaulota bacterium; assembly: GCA_938084715.1. Lineage (GTDB taxonomy): Bacteria > Bipolaricaulota > Bipolaricaulia > Bipolaricaulales > Bipolaricaulaceae > Bipolaricaulis. The sequence goes on from CALKES010000007.1 coordinate 4,828, forward strand.
TTCACGCTCTCGGCCATCGCCCGTCGGAACGTGACCGGGCCGTAGCTCCTCCCCCGAGCGTTCTTGACCGACGTTCGGCCGACGAGGATCGGGGAGTCCCCGGAGAAGACCTCGTCGGCGAAGACGAGCCCCTGGTCGAGGGCGGCGAGGCCCACGAGGGCCTTGAACGTGGACCCGGGCTCGAACACGTGGCTGACGGACCAGGGGACGAGGAGGTTCGGGTCGGGCTTGGCGGGGTCGGGGGCCGGGCCGTGGGCGAGGGCGAGGATTTCGCCGGTTTTGGGGTTCATCACGAGGGCGAACCCCCGGTCCGCGCCGGGGTAGGTGGCGAGCCCCCGGGCGATCTCCCGCTCGCACACCCACTGGATTCGGGCGTCGAGGGTGAGGCGGAGGTCGTTCCCTGGGGCCCCGGAGTCCTCCTCCCACAGGTCGTACACCTGGCCCCCCGGACCCCGGAGGAGGCGGACGACCCGCGGCCTCCCCGCGAGCTCCCCGTCGAACAGGAGCTCGAGTCCGGCGAGCCCGTGCCCGTCTACCCCCACGATCCCCAGGACCGCGAGGGCCAGGGGGCCCTGGGGGTAGGCCCGCTTCCAGGAGTCGAAGAAGAGGAGGCCCCGGATCCCCTGGGCCTTGGCCTGGGCCTGGAGCTTCTTCCCCACCGCGTAGTCCACCCCCCGGGCGATCCAGGTGAAGTACGCCTGCCGGTACACCTTCTCCCGGGCCTCGGCCCGGCTCAAGCCGAGCTCCCGGACGAGGAGGTCCACGAGGAGCTCGGGCTTCGTGACAAGGGTGTTGTCGAGGGCGATCTCGTAGGCGGGGACGTCGTAGGCGAGGGGGACCCCGTTTCGGTCGAGGATCGCCCCCCGACGGGCGGGGATTTCGATCCGGTCCTCCTGGATCGCCTGGGCGAGGGCCGACCAGCGGCCGTGCTCGACGACCTGGAGCTGGACGAGGCGGCCGACGACGAGGAGGCCGCCCAACCCCAGGACAAGGAACGCCACCGCGGCGCGGTTAACGGCCTCCCCCTTCGAGGACGAGGTAGCGGGTCCGCTTCTCATCGAACGGCACCATCCCCAGGGCCTGGGCCCGGACGGCGATCTCCTCGAGGGAGTAGGCCCGGTCCACCTGGTAGACGAGGTCCAGGCGCACCCGCTCGAGCTCCTCCAGAGATAGGACGAGCTGGGCCCGCTGGGCCCGGAGGCCGGCGAGGATCGTCCCCTGCCAGAGGTAGAGGAAGACGAGCCCGGCCACGAGGGTTCCCGCGGCGATCACGAGCGCCGCCTCCCTCCAGCCGGTTCCTCCCCTTCCAAATGCCCTCCTCTCCACGGTGACGAGCGTACGGCCCGCGGGGGCGGCGCTTCGGGACAGGCGACCTAGGGGGACCCGACCTCGGGCACCCGCCCGGCGCGGAGCTTCGCCGACCGGGCCCGGGGGTTCCGGGCGAGTTCTTCCTCCCCCGGCGTCACGGGCTTCTTCGTCAGAATCTCTACCCGTCCGGCGAGGGCCTCCGTGCGGAGGAAGCGCTTCGCGATCCGGTCCTCGAGGGAGTGGAACGAGATCACGCCCAGGACCCCCCCGGGGCGGAGGAGGGAGAGGGCGGCGGGGAGCGCCCCCTGGAGGGCCGAGAGCTCGTCGTTCACCGCGATCCGCAGGGCCTGGAAGGTCCGCGTCGCGGGGTGGATCCGGTGGCGGCCCGGGGGGTAGACGCGGGCGACGAGGGAGGCGAGCTCTCCAGTGGTCCGGATCGGCCGGGCGCCGGCGATCGCCCGGGCGATCCTCCGGGCGTACCGCTCCTCCCCGTACTCGAGGAGGATCCGGGCGAGGTCACGCTCGGGGAGACCGTTCACGAGGTCGGCGGCCGTCGTGGAGGCGTCGGGGTCCATCCGCATGTCCAGGGGCCCGTCGGCGGAGAAGGAAAACCCGCGCCCGGGCGAGTCGAGCTGGAGGGAGGAGACCCCGAGGTCGAAGAGGACCCCGTCCAAGGGGGGGAGCCCGAGGGGGGCGACGAGGGCCCGGAGGTCCCGGAAGTTCCCCCGGAGGAAGGTCGCCCGGTCTCCGAAGGGGGCGAGGCGCTCTTGGGCTAAGGCCAGGGCCTCGGGGTCCCGGTCGATCCCCACGACCCGCGCCCCGCGGGAGAGGAGGGCTTCCGCGTGGCCGCCCAGGCCCACGGTAGCGTCGAGGAACGTCTTCCCCGGCCGGGGATCGAGGAAGGCCACGACCTCCGCCACGAGGACCGGCGCGTGGCGCTTCGTCGAGGGGTAACCGACGTCTTCCATCACCGCGTGGGCGGCCTCCAACCCGTCGGGTCGAACTCGGGTTGGTTCGACAGCCGAAGGACGGGGTTGGAGGGTGCGTGCACGTCTACCACGTTCGGACGAGGACCGTGCCCCGGTTGGTCTCCCACCGAGCGAAGGTCCATCGGTCGGAGAGTTCGAGGACTGCGGCGAGCTGGAGGATCGGGTCGGGGACGGACTCCGGGGCGAGGAGCCCCCGGATGTTCCCGTACGTCACGGGGATGTTCGCGTCGTTGTCCGGGGCCCCGCGAACCCCGGGGGCCAGGGCGGAGACGTAGGCCGAATCGGGGTTGAGGCGGATCCAGGGGATCCCCGCCTCTACCCACCCCTGGTACTGGAGGACGAGGTGGGGGTAGTCCGGGGTGTTCTGGACGTGGTCCTGGACGGAGCCGATGACGATGACCCGGAGGTCGGGGTTCGCCGCGAGGGCCGCCCCGTAGGAGCGGCTCATGTCCCGGATCTCCCAGAACCGGCGCGCCTCCTCCAAGGTCGCGACGTCGGAGGGCCAGGGGCTGAGGAGGCCCCGGGCGACGGCCGCCTCCAGGGCTTGGACGGAGTGGACCCGCTTCTCCCTCCCCCCAAACGTCCCCGTGTACGTCCCCAGGGCGTAGTCCCCGGGGTCGTAGCGACTGTTTCCGTTCAGGTCGTGGTAGAGGACGCCAAGGCCTGGGCCTCCCCGGGGGCCGGTCGTCCCGGAGTGGGCCGTGGGGTCCCAGCGGAGGTTGGCGTAGTTCACCTCGCACCGGACCCCGTCGGGGGTGAGGCGGCAGGTGCCGGGGACGTAGGCGGGGTTCGGCTCCTCCCGGCCCCCGAGGTCCACGGTGGTGAACGGGACCCCAGCCGGGTTCTCCCAGCCCACGTACCAGTCCACGGCCATCTCCCCCCCGAAGAGCCCCAGGGCGGCGACGGCGGTGTTCCCGCCGTTGGAGAGGCCGATCAGGCCCACCTGGGTGATCGAGTACGGGAGGAGGTCAGCGACCGCGCACCCGGCCGTGGTGAGGGCCTCCCCCCGGAGAAGCCGGACCACGTCCCGGAGCGCCCGGAGGGAGCCCTGGCCCCGGTGGTCGTAGGTCCCCCCCGAGGGGAGGGGCGGCCGTCCACCCCCGGGGAAGGCGAACACCACGTGGATCAGCCCTTGGGCGACGTAGGGGTTGGGCGTGGGGCGCGGAGGGAGGTCCACGGAGCCGGGTGTGTCGGCCCCGGGGACCTCGACGACCGCCGCCGTCCCCTCCCCGTACCGCGGCCGGTCGGGGTAGGTGAGCCGGACGACGATCCCCCCGTCCGGGGCGGACTCCGAGGCGATCCAGACGACTGCCGTCCAACCCCCGGGGACGCGCTCCCGCGGGGGAGGGGTGCAGGTGGCCCAGCCAAGAGCACTCCCCAGGGCGAGGCCGGCGACGAGCCCAAGGATGAGCTTCCCGCGGTCCCTCGGGGGACGGGGCACGCTACCCCTTCGTGGCGGCGGCGAACGCCTCCCCAAGGACCCCGAGCCCCTCGAGGAGGGCCTCGTCGGGGGTCACGAGGGGGACGAGGAACCGGACCACGTTCCCGTAGACCCCGGCGGTGGGGAAGATCACCCCCCGCTTCAGGGCCTCAAGCTGAACCTTCTTCGTCGTCTCGGGGTCCGGCTCGCGGGTCTTCCGGTCCCGAACGAGCTCGACCCCCACCATGGCCCCAAGCCCCCGCACGTCGCCGATGGCGGGGTAGGTCCGCTCCAGGGCCCGGAGCTCCCGGGTGAGGATCTCCCCGATTCGAACGGCCCGAGCGAGGAGCCCCTCCTCCCGGATCGCGTCGAGGACGGCCAGGGCCGCGGCGCAGGCCACGGGGTTCCCGCCGTACGTGGACCCGATCCCCCCCAGGACCGGCGCGTCCATCACCCCGGCCTTTCCGATCACCGCAGACAGCGGAAGCCCCCCAGCGATGGATTTCGCGACGCAGATGAGATCAGGCTCGACGTCGAAGTGCTCGCAGGCGAAGAACCGCCCCGTCCGGCCGACCCCGCACTGGACCTCGTCGGCCACGAGGAGGAAGCCGTAACGGTCGGCGAGGTCCCGGAGGAAGGGGAGGAACTCCGGCGGAGGGACGATGAACCCCCCCTCCCCGATCACCGGCTCCACGACCACGCACGCCACCTCGTGGGGGTCAACCAGCGAGAGCATCCGCCGCTCGATCGCCTCCATCGGGATCGGGTAGCGGTAGGGGTAGGGGTAGGGGAGGCGGTACACGTCCGGGGCGTAGGGCCCAAACCCCGCCTTGTAGGGAATGGCTTTGTGGGTCATCGTCATCGCAAGAAGCGTCCGGCCGTGGAAGGCGTTGTCGAAGACGAGGACGGCCTTGCGGCCCGTGGCGGCCCGGGAGATCTTCACCGCGTTCTCCACCGCCTCGGCCCCCGAGTTGAAGAACGCGCACTTCTTCGGGGTTGGCCCCGGGGCGAGCTCGGCGAGGCGCGCGGCGAGCTCGACGTAGGGGTCGTAGGGGACGGCGGTGAAGTCCGTGTGGAGGAAGGCGTCCACTTGGGCCTTGACCGCGGCCACGACCTTGGGGTGGTTGTGGCCGACGTTCATCACCCCCCACCCGCCGGAGAAGTCGAGGAACCTGTTTCCGTCCAGGTCCTCCACGACACACCCCTCGGCCCGCGCGGCGTAGAACGGGGCCAAAGGGGAAAGGGGTCGGGCCACGTACCGGTCCTTCTTGAACTGGACGGCCTTCGACTTCGGGCCAGGAACCTCCGTGACGAGCCGAATGTACTTGCGGGCCATCGCTCCTCCTCTACTCGATTTCCACAAGTTCCCCCGGGGGAATGAGCCTGACCTTGAACGGGAGGCCTTTCTTCTCGATCTCCCGGGCGAGGCCGGCGAGATCCCCCCGGTAGCGGCTGGAGAGGTGGAAGATGATGAGCTCTTTCTCCACCCCCGCCTTCTGGGCGACCTCGATCGCCTCCCAAACGGTGGCGTGTTTGTACTCTTTCCGGTCCGCGTCGGCAAGGAACGTCGCCTCGTGGAGGAGGACCTCGGTTCCCCGGACCGCATCGGGGTTCAAGGGAACGGAGTCCCCCCCGTAGGAGAAGAGGATTTGGGTGTACTCCTCGGAGATCTCGTCCTTCTTCCCCGCCTGGACGAGGGCCACGATCTCCTCCTGGGGGAGGTCGCGGAAGGGCTCCCGGAGCCGCCGCCGGACCTCGCACACGTTGTATCCTAAAGACGGCTCCCCCCGGGCGTGGACCGTCCCGAACGCCTCGATGTACCGGGGCATCCGGCCCTCCAGGAGGACGACCCGGTCCCCGGCCTGGAGGGGAATCCACTCCAGATCGTACTGGAGATTCCGGTTCGTCCGGGCGAAGTACCGGATGAGCTCGGAGACGAACGGGCTCCCGGCGGGGTAGTACACCCGGAGCTCCTTCTCGTGGTCCCCCATCGCGTTGTTGCGGATGTTGATGAGGCCCATGAGCCCAGAGATGTGGTCGGCGTGGCCGTGGGAGAGAAAGACGTGTTTGATCGCAAACACTCGGTTCTCGAGGGCCGTGCTCACCCCCTCCCCGCAGTCGAAGAGGATCCGGTCCGGGGCGTAGTACACCCACGTGGAGTAGAGGGCTTTAGAGAAGACGAGGGCCTTCATCGCCATCAATCCTAACCGAAGGGGCCTCCCCGTCTCACGGTCCCGTGGACATAGGAAAGGATCGCGCTATACTGCCCCGCCGTGCTCGACCTCCGGTTGCTGCGCGCGGATCCCGAGGGTATGGAGCGGCGCCTGCGGCGCCGGGACCCGGGGATCGACCTCAAGCCCATCCTCGCCCGGGACGAGGAGCGGCGCCGGCTCTCGGCTCGAGCCGACGAGCTCCGCCGGAAGCAGAACGAGGCCTCGGAGGCGATGGCCCGCCTGGCCCGGGAGGGGAAGGCGGCCGAGCGGGATGCCCTTCGGGAGGAGCTGAAGGGGGTCGCCGCGGAGCGGAAAGCGGTCGAGGAGCGGCTTCAGGCCGTGGAACGGGAGCTCGAGGCCGCCCTCCTTGCCCTGCCCAACGTCCCCCACGACTCCGTCCCCGACGGGACGAAGGAGGAGAAGGTCGCCCTCCGCTCCTGGGGAGAGAAGCCCCAGTTCCCGTTTTCCCCCAAGCACCACGTGGCCCTGGCCCAGGCCTTGGGGCTTCTCGATCTTGAGCGGGCGGCCAAGGTGACCGGGGCGCGGTTTCCGATGTACACCGGGGACGGGGCGAGGCTCGAGTTCGCCCTCCTCCACTGGATGATGGAGCTCCACGCCCGGGAGCACGGGTACACCCCGGTCCTCCCCCCGATCCTCGCCAACCGGGCCTCCTTCGTGACCTCGGGGCAGTTCCCCAAGTTCGCCTCCGAGGTGTACGCCTGCCCCGAGGACGAGCTCTTCCTCAACCCCACCGCGGAGGCCCTCCTCGTGAACCTCCACCGGGACGAGGTCCTGGCGGAGGAGGACCTCCCCCGGAAGTACGTCGCCTACACCCCCTGCTTCCGCCGCGAGGCGGGGACCTACGGGGAGGAGGGGCGGGGGTTGATCCGGGTCCACCAGTTCAACAAGGTCGAGCTCTTCCAGTACACGACTCCCGAGACCTCGTACGGGGCACTGGAGGAGCTTGTCCGCCAGGCAGAGGCCGTCCTCCAGCGGCTTGGGCTTCACTACCGGGTGACCCTCCTCCCGGCCGGGGACCTCGCCCAGCAGGCGGCGAAGACGATCGACGTCGAGGTCTGGCTCCCGGGGCAGGGGCGGTACTACGAGGTCTCCTCGTGCTCAAACTGCGAGGACTACCAGGCCCGGCGGGGGAACATCCGCTACCGGCCGGCCGACGGGGGCAAGCTCCGCTACGTCCACACCCTGAACGGCTCGGCCCTCGCCACCTCGCGCCTGTTTGCGGCGATCCTCGAGCAGAACCAGCGGGAGGACGGGACGGTGGCCCTCCCGCCGCTTGTGGCCGACCTCCTGGGGAAGCCCGTCCTGGGCTAGACCGGCCCCGGGAGCGTGGCGCCGATCACAGACAGGAGCGGCTTGCGGCTGTACCATCTCCGGTAGTGCGTCAGTCCCGAAGGAGGGAGATCATGCGCAAGGCGATTCTGTTGTGGATGGCATTGGCCTTGGGCGGGCTCTTGGCTCTGGCCCAGGGGTGGGTGGACCGCGGGCCGATCTACATCTACGGCGACGCCCAGTTCACCTGGGAGAACGGCGTCCTCAAGGGGAAGGGGACCCCGGAGGACCCCTACGTGATCGAGGGTTGGATCATCGATACCCGCGGCCACGACTACGGGATCTACATCGACGGCACACGGGCCCACTTCGTGATCCGGGACTGCCAGATCCGCTACCCCCTGGAGAAGGCAGGGATCATGTTCAGCAACGTCCGCAACGGGCGGATCGAGAACACCGCCATCTACGGGGGACGGGTGGGGATCCACCTCCTCGTCACCTCGGGGGTCGTGATCACCGGAACCGCGATCGGCTACTGCGACCACGGGATCGTCCTCGGGCCGGCGTCGGCCGGAAACCAGATCTACGGGAACTCGATTGTTCACTGCGGGTTCCCCGCCCGCCAGGAGGCCGGCCCCAACCAGTGGTACAAGGACGGCCGGGGGAACTTCTGGGGGGACTACCGGGGCGTGGACGGAAACGGGGACGGGATCGGCGACACCCCGTACGAGCTCGTCCCGGACCTCTATCCCCTGATGAAGGCCCCGGTGGAGCTCCCCCGGGGGGCCAGCCGCCTGAGCACGTTGGAGCTCGCGCGGTTGGGGGAGCGGGGGATCGTGGCCCTCGCCCCGGGGTCCCTCGTCCGCCTTGTGGCCCGGGACGTTGGGGTCGGGGTGGACCAGATCTTCTACCGCCTCGACGAGGGGACGTGGCTCATCTACAAGGACCCGTTCCCCCTTCCGAACCAGGCGATGGTCCGAATGGAGTACTACGCCGTCGATAAGCTCGGGAACCGAGAGCGCACCAAGCAGCTCGTGATCTACCTCGACATCGAACCCCCGGTGACCCGGATCGTGGCCGGCGACCCCCACTACTACGCCCCGGACGGGAAGCTGTGGATCACCTCCCGGACGAAGATCGAGCTCCGCTCGGAGGACGCCTCGGGGCTTGCCAACATCTTCTACCGGATCGAGGGCGGGGACTGGCGGGCCTACGTGGAGCCGTTCATCGTCCCTGGTCCCGAGGGCCCGTACAAGATCGAGTACTACGCGATCGACCTCTACGGGAACCGGGAGGCAGTCCAGACGGCGATCCTGTGGAAGGACGACTCCGCCCCGGAGACGGAGACCCAAGCGGGAGGGCGGCCCCCTTTTGACGTGGGGGGGACGGGCCCGGTCGCCGCTCCTGGGCCGGCTCCCCAGCCGGTGCAGGCGCCTGTGACCCCGCCCGCGCCCCCCGCTCCTGCTGCCACGTACCGGATTACCCTTGCCGCGATCTCCCTCCTTGAGGGGACCGGGGGCCTCTGGACGTTCACCTACGCCCTGAACGGCGTGGAGAAGACCGTGGCCCGGGACGAGCTTCCCCTCGTCCTCTACACCGGGGAGGCCCGGCGGCTCTCCCTCACCCTGCGGGCCAAGGAGGGGCCGGAGCCCACCACCGACGTGGGCGAGCACACCCTGACCCTCGCTCCGCCGTGGACCCTCGCCTCCTACGACCTGGAGGTCCCGGTGTACGTGGGGGGGGACCCAGCCTCGACCCTCCTTGGGGTGTGGCGGTTCACGGTGCTCATCCTCCCGGGGCCTTGAGGACCAGGAAGCGGGCTTTCGCGGGGGAGGCGGCCCTCCAGGGCCGCCTCCCCTTGTAAACTCCCGGGGATGAGGGTCCTCGTCGTTGCAGCCGAGCTCGCCCCCTTTGCCAAGGTAGGCGGCCTGGGCGACGTGATCTCCGGCCTTCCCCGGGCCCTGGCCCGGCTCGGGGTCGACGTACGGATCGCCATCCCGAAGTACCGGGGGGTCCCCGCGGGCCTCTTCCGGGGGGCGCTTTCCGTCCCGGTGGGGGGCGGGGAGCGGACCGGCGGGGTGTTCGAGGGGAAGCTGCCGAAGACCTCGGTTCCCGTCTACTTCCTGGGCCACGACCCCTACTTCGATCGCCCCGGGATCTACGGCGAGGGGGGGACGGGGTACCCCGACGAGCTCGAGCGGTTTGCCTTTCTCTCCCGGGCGGCGGTCGCGCTTCCGCGGTTCGTGGGCTGGGCCCCGGACCTTGTCCACGCCCACGACTGGCACACCGCCCTGGTCCCGGTTCTCCTTCGGGCGGCCGGTTCCCGGATCCGGTCCCTCCTCACGGTCCACAACTTCGCCTACCAGGGTTCCTTTCCCCGGGAGCGGGGGGAAGCCCTGGGGCTCTCTCCGGAGGGGTGGCGGCTCGTCCTCCACGGGGACGGGATCAACCTCCTGGCCGGGGGCATTCGGGCGGCGGACTGGGTCACCACCGTGTCCCCCTCCTACGCCCGGGAGTGCCTGGCCGGCGCGGACGGCCTGGAGGGGGAGCTCCGCGCCCGGGGGGAGACGTTCTCCGGGATCCTCAACGGGATCGACACCGAGGCCTGGGATCCGGCCCGGGATCCCCACCTCTGGGCCCCCTACGCGGCCGACGACCTCACGGGGAAGGCGGAGAACAAGCGCCGCCTTCGGGAGGCGCTTGGCCTGCGGGACGAGGTGGCCCCCCTCGTGGGGATGGTGGCCCGGCTCGTGGAGCAGAAGGGCCTCGACCTCGTGATGGCGACGTTCGAGCGGATGATGGCCCTGGGGATCCAGCTCGTGGTCCTGGGCGAGGGGGAGCGCCGCTATGAGGACTTCCTCCGGGGGGCGGAGGCCCGCTACCCAGGCCGGGTCCGAACCCTCGTCCAATTCTCCGAGGAATGGGCTCACCGGATCGAGGCCGGGGCGGACATGTTCCTCATGCCATCCCGGTTCGAGCCCTGCGGCCTGAACCAGCTTTACTCCCTGCGCTACGGGACCGTCCCGGTCGTCCACGCCACGGGCGGGCTCCGGGACACCGTGGTCGACTGCGGTCTGCGGGCGGAGTCCGGGAACGGGTTTGTGTTTGAAGCGTATACCCCGGAGGCGCTTCTGGAAGCCTTGGGCCGGGCGGTCCGCCTGTGGCGGGGGGACCCCGCGGCGTGGGGGAGGCTCGTCCGGCGGGGGATGGCCGAGGACCGCTCCTGGAACGGTCCGGCCCGGGAGTACCTCTCCCTGTACGAGCGGGTTCTCGGCCGCGGTTGACGGGGGGGTGGCCCCGGCTACACTTTCTTCATCTTTCCGCTTCAGGAGGTGTTCGAAGTGAGATCCCTCATCTGCAGTTTCCTTCTCGCCGTCTCGGTGTTTGCCGTGGGGGTGTCGGGCCAGGTGATCCGCATCGGGGTTGTGGGCCCGATGGCGTACATCCAGGGGAAGCACCACTGGCAGGGGGCCGTTCTCGCGGCGGAGGAGATCAACGCTGCGGGCGGGATCACGGTCGGCGGCCGCACCTACCGGATCGAACTCGTTCAGGTGGACTCCAACGAGATGCAGCCCGGGCCCGACGCCGTGACCGCCGTCGAGCGGGCCATCACCGTGTCCAAGGTCGACTTCCTCGTGGGCGGGTTCCGCACCGAGGCCATGCTCGCCATGACCGAGGTGGCCTGCGACTACAAGAAGATCTTCCTCATCGCCGGGGCGGCGGAGAACAAGCTCCTTGAGGGCCGCGTGGACAAGAACTACAACCGCTACAAGTACCTGTTCCGCGTGACCCCGGCCCGCTCCACCTACCTGGCCCAGGCGGCGTTCATCCAGCTCCGGGAGGTGATGGACCTCTTCCGGCGGGAGCTGGGGATCGCCGAGCCCCGGGTGGCGATCCTCGCCGAGCAGGCGGAGTGGGCGACCCCCATCGTCACGTTCCTCACCCTCCAGGTGAACGCCCCCCTGGCCGTGGGTGGGCTCGGGGGAAGGCACGTCGGGACCTGGCGCCCGTCGGCCCTGGCCACGAGCCTGACCGCGGAGCTGACGGCGATCGAGCGGGCCGGGGCCCACATCGTGTTCACCGTGTTCTCCGGCCCGGTGGGGGTCGTGTTCGGCCGCGACTGGGGCCGGCTCCAGATCCCGGTGGCCGCGCTGGGGATCAACGTCGAGGCCCAGGCCCAGGGGTGGCTGGAGGCCACGGGAGGCTATGGGGCCTACGCGGCCACGGTCGGGATCTACGCCGACGGGGTGGCGGTGACCCCCCAGACCCTCCCGTTCATCGAGGCCTACCGGGCCCGGTTTGGGGAGCTCCCCCTCTACACCGCCGGGACCTACGACGCGATCTACATCCTGGCCGACGCGATCCGCCGGGCGGGGTCGCTGGGGACCGACGCGGTGATCGCGGCCCTCGAGGCCACGGACTACGTCGGGACCATCGGCCGGATTGTGCTGGACAAGACCCACGACCCTCTGTGGGGCCCCGAGCACCTCACGGGCCTGGGGGTCCAGTGGCAGGATGGCGCCCCCAGGGCGTTCTGGCCCCGGGAGTGGCGGCCCGATCCCGGGAACCGCCCCGACTTCGTCGTCGGGTTCCCGGGGACCGTGCCGTACCAGATCCCGCCGTGGGTCGTCGTCCACTGGCAGGGGAAGTAGAGGCTGATAACCTTGGGCCGGGCCCTTCGGGGCCCGGCCCCTTCCATGATCGCCGATATCCTGGTCAGCGGCCTGGTCCGGAGCGGGGTGTACGCCATGCTCGCCCTGGGCTTTGGCCTTGTGTTTGGGGTGGGACGGATCCTCAACCTCGCCCATACCGCGTTCTACATGCTCGCCGCCTACGCGATTTTCGCCCTGGTGGGAGGCGGCCTGGGGATGCCCCTTGCCGCCCTCCTCGCCACCCTGGCTGTCGCAGGGATCGGGCTCGTCCTGTACAAGCTCTTCGTGGAGCCGGTGCGGGAGCTTGAGGCCACGGTCCTCCTCTCGACCCTGGCCCTCGCCGTCCTCATCCAGGAGGTGTGCCACGTCCTGTTCACCGCGGACCTCCTCTTCGTGCCGCCCGCGTTTCCAGGGTACACCTCCCTCGCCGGGGTTCGGGTGGGGCACCAGGAGGTGGCGACGTTGGTTCTGGCCGTGCTGAGCCTGATTGGGGTTCGGTTCGTCCTCGCCCGGACCCGACTGGGCCTCGCGATCCGGGCCTGCGCCCAGGACCGGGAGGTGGCGAACCTCATGGGGATGAACGTGAACCGGGTGACGGCGATTGTGATGGCACTTGGATTTCTCCTCGCCGCCCTCGCCGGCCTCGCCGTTGCCCCCCTCTACCCCGTGGAGCCGCGGATGTGGACCCACCCCCTCGTGATCGTCCTCGCCGCGGTGGTCCTCGGGGGCCTGGGAAGCCTCAAAGGCAGTGTCATCGGAGCGGTGATCCTGGCGTTTGCGGAGGTGTTGGTGGTGTTCCTGGTGCCCGGCGGTTCCTACCTCCGCACCGCCGTCGCCCTTCTGATCATGGTCGGGGTCTTTCTCCTTCGGCCCGAGGGGCTGTTTGGGGCGGGGATCCCCGAGGAGCGGTAGGGTGTTCTACCTTCGCTACTTCGTCCGCTACCTGCGGAATGAGGTGTTCGTCCTCCCCAGCCGGTCCCTGGCCTTGGCCTTCGCCGTGGTGCTGGCCGTGCTCCCCCTCCTCACCCAGGACGCCTACGTCCTGCGGCTCGTGATCCTCACCGCGCTCTTCTCCCTCTACGCCGCAAGCTGGGACCTCCTTGCGGGGTACGCGGGGCAGATCAGCCTGGGGCATGCCCTGTTCTTCGGCACCGGTGCCTACACGACGGCCCTCCTCAGCGCCCACCTCCGTCTCCCACCCTACGTCACGGTCCCCGTGGGGGCAGTGGGAGCCACCCTGGCCGGGCTGCTTGTGGGGGTTCCCTGCCTCCGCCTTCGGCGCCACTACCTGGCCCTCGCCACCCTCGCCTTCCCCCTCATGCTCATCGGGCTTGTGTTCATGTTCCCGGGCTTCTCCGGGGGGGAGGGGGGGATCTGGCGGATCTCCCGCCTGGCCTCCTCGCGAGTCCAGGAGTACTACCTCATCGTGGGGATCGCCGGGGTCCTGGTCGTCTCCCTGTGGAAGGTCGGCTCCTCCCGCCTCGGGCTCATCTTCCACGCGATCCGCGAGGACGAGGTGGCGGTGCGGGCGTCGGGGATCGACACCGTGCGCTACAAGCTCCTCGCGTTCGCCCTCTCGGGGCTGGCCGCGGGGACCGCGGGGGCCCTCTACGCCCACTTCACCCGCATCGCCGGCCCCAGCAACCTCGACCTGTTCATGTCGTTCCAACCCATCATCTGGACGATCTTCGGCGGGGCGGCGACGATCTACGGTCCGGTGGCGGGGGCGTTCGTCCTCTACCCGGTCCTCGACCTCCTCCAGACCGTGGTCCCAAAGTACCGAATGCTCCTCTTCGCCCTCCTCATCCTCCTCATCCTCCGGTTCATGCCCCAAGGGGTGGCGATTTGGGTTCGGGAAGCGATCGAACGCGCCTGCCCGAGCTGCCGGGTGCGGAGCGCGGCCTGGCGAAAGCGGTGCCGGGCCTGCGGGGCCGAGCTACAGCCCTAGGTAGGAGCGACGGACGACTTCGTCCCCAAGGAGGTTCTCCGGGGGACCCTCGGCCACGACCCGGCCTTGGGAGAGGACGTAGCCCCAGTCGGCAAGCGACAGGGCGATCGCCGCGTCCTGTTCCACGAGGAGGACGGAGACCCCCATTTCCTTCACCTCGCGGATCCGGGAGAACAGGGGCTCCTTCACGAGCGGCGCCAGGCCCGTGGACGGCTCGTCCACGAGGAGGAGCTTGGGCCCCCCCATGAGGGCCCGGGCGATGGCGAGCATCTGCTGTTCCCCTCCCGAAAGGGTCCCCGCCCGCTGGCGGGCCCGGTCCCGGAGGAGGGGGAACAGGCGGTAGACGTCGGAGAGGCGCTCGGCCACCTCGCGCCGGCTTCGGACGAGGTAGGCGCCGGCGAGGAGGTTCTCCCGGACCGTCATCTCCCGGAACGGCCGCCGCCGCTCCGGGCACAGGATGAGCCCCCGGGCGGCGATCTCGTGGGGGAGGAGCTCGTCGATCCGCTCCTCGAGGAACCACACCCGGCCCCCGAGGCGCACCTCCTCGTGGGGGTGGACGCGCTGGTCCCAGCGGACGAGCCCGGCCAGGGCCCGCAGAAGCGTCGTCTTCCCCGCTCCATTCGAGCCCACCACGGTCACGAGCTCCCCCTCCCGGACCTCGATCCCCACGTCGTGGAGGAGGAGGGCCTTCCCGTAGGCCACCGAGAGCTCGTGGGTTTGGATCGACTGGCGCACTAGAACGCCTCCCGGGGGGATGTTCCGACCCGGCCCAGGTAGGCCTCGATCACCCGGGGGTCCTTGGCCACAACGTCCGGGGGGCCGTCGGCGATGACCTCCCCGTACTGGAGGACGACGATGCGATCCGTGATCCGCATGAGCTCGCTCAGCTTGTGGTCCACGATGAGCATCGCGCAGCCCTCGCTGTGGAGGCGGCCAAACCGCCCTCCCTTCCGGAGGCGGGCGATGGAGTTCGCCAGTAACCGGGTCTCGGCCTGGGTGAGCCCAGCAAACGGCTCATCGAGCACGAGGAGCTCGGGCTCGGTGGCGATCGCCCGGGCGATCTCCAACCGCTTGAGGTCCCCCTGGGACACTGCCCCGGCGGGGGTGAGGGCGAGGTCGGAGATCCCCACGAACTCGAGAGCGTCCAGGGCCCGGGCCTCGGCCGTCTTCACCCACTCCCCTTGGCGCCGGACCCGGGGGCTGTGGAGCCCGATCATCACGTTGGCGATGAGGGGAAGCCGCTTCATGGGGCGGCTGTTTTGGAACGTCCCGGTGATCCCGAGCTCCACCCGCTTCCAGGTGGGAAGGCGGGTGATGTCCCTCCCCTTCCACAGGACCTTCCCCCGGTCGGGCCGCAGGAGCCCCATGATCATCCGCACGACCGTCGTCTTCCCCGCCCCGTTGGGGCCGATCAGGCCCACGATCTCTTGGGGGGCGACGGAGAAGCTCACCCCCCGGACGGCCTCCAAGCCCCCGAACCGCTTCCAGAGGTCGGAGACGGCGAAGAGGTGGTCCCTCACAGCCCCTCCAGCTCCTCCCGGAGGTCCCGGCGGGACACCTTCCCGACGTCGGTCTTTGGGAGCTCCGATCGAAATTCCACCGCCCGGGGGACTTTGTACGGGGCGAGGCGCTCCTTGAGGTAGTCCCGGATCTCGGCCTCGGTGACCCGCCCCCTCGCCTCGGGCTTGAGGACGACGTAGGCCATGGGGTACTCGCCCACTTTGGGGTCCTTCACTCCCACCACCCCAGCGGCCTTGATCATGGGGTGGGCGAGGAGGACCTCCTCGATTTCCCGGAGGAACACGGAGAACCCCCGGTACTTGATGAGGTCCTTCGTTCGGGCGTAGTAGTAGAAGTACCCCTCCTCGTCCATCCGGACGAGGTCCCCGGTCCGAAGCCAGCGCATCCCCTCGAGGTCCACGAACCCGCGGCGGTTCTCTTCGTCCCGTCGCCAGTAGCTCCCGGCGATGTTCGGGCCGGCGAGGAGGAGCTCGCCCACCTCCCCCACGGGGACGGGGGCCGTCCCGTCGGGGTCCACGACCAGCGCCTCGACGTTGGGGAGGGGGATCCCGAACGAGCCCCGCTTGATCCGGTGGGAGGGGTTGACGTGGCTCACCCCGGCCGTCTCCGTCATCCCAAACCCCTCGAGGATCTCCTTCCCCGTCCGGGCCTCCCATCCTGCGGCGGTGGCCTCGGGGAGGGAGTCTGCCCCGCTCACCACGAGCTTCAGCCGCCTCCAGTTCACCCAGCTCGTTTTCGCGTGGGAGCGGAGGACCTCGTACAGGGCCGGGATTCCGTAGAACACCGTTACGCCTTGGCGCTCCATCGTGGAGAGGATCTGCCCAAGGTCGAGGGACGAGAAGAGGACGATCGTGGCCCCGAGGGTGATCCCCATGAGGAGGACCGCCACCTGGCCGTAGATGTGGTAGAGGGGAAGGGCTGCGGCGACGGCCTCCCCCCCTTCGGAGAGGATCGGGAAGAACGCCCGGAGCTGAGCGGCGCAGGCCCGGAGGTGGCGGTGAGAGAGCTGGACCCCTTTGGGCTGGGCCGAGGTCCCCCCGGTGTAGGGGAGGACGGCGAGGTCCCGCTCCGGGTCGACCTCGATGCTGGAGGGGCGGCCTCGACCGTCCCGGACGAGCTTCCCCCAAGGGTGGATCCCGGGTCCGGACGGGAGGGGGGGCTTCTTGGCGAGCGCCCCCTTCAGGGCGGGGAGGTACTCGTGGGCCCCGGTGACGATCGTCCCCTTGAGCGGGAGCTCCGTCCGCTCGAGGTTCCCGTAGAGGACGTCCTGGCACACGACGTGCGTGGCGCCGCTGTCCCGAAGCTGGAAGCCAAGCTCGGAGCTGGAGTACACCGGGCTCACCGGGACCACGGTTCCCCCGGCCTTGAGCACCCCAAAGTAGGCGACGACAAATTGGGGGCTGTTGACGAGGTAGAGGGCCACCCGATCGCCCTTGCCGACCCCGAGGGAGGCCAAGGACGAGGCGAAGGCGTCGACCTCCTCCTGGAGCTCCCGGTAGGAGAGGTTCCGGCCGTAGAAGTGGAGGGCGGTCCGGCGGGGGAACCGCTCCGCCGCCTCGTCGAGGACGGTCCACACCGGTTCGGTTGAGATCTCCACCCGGTGGGGAACCCCCGGGGCGTAGTGGCCCGTCCACGGGCGCTCTCGGTACGGGTTTCGGTCGCTCATCGAACCTCCTGTGGGGCCAGGCCGCGATTCTCGGCCGCCAGGACCGTCGTCACGGCCTCCTCGACCTGGGCGAGCTCCTCCTCGGTGTGGGTGGCCATGTAGCTCGTCCGGAGAAGGCACCTCCCCTGGGGGACCGCGGGCGGGAGGGCAACGTTCGTGTACACCCCCGCCTCGAGGAGGGCCTTCCAGAAGGTGAGCGTCCGCAGGCCGTCCCCAAGGACGATGGGAACGATCGGGGTTTGGCTTGGTCCCGTGTCGAGCCCGAGGCTCCGGTAGAACGTGCGCATCCGGTCCCCGATCCGGTTGACCCGCTCCACCCGCTCGGGTTCCCGCTCGAGGACCTCCAGGGCGGCGAGGGCCGCGGCGGTGCTCGCGGGGGGGAGGCTCGCGCTGAAGATGAGGGACCGCGCCCGGTGCTGGATCCAGTGGATCACCGCCTCGTCCCCGGCGATGAACCCCCCCACCGAGGCCAGGGACTTGCTGAACGTCCCCATGATGAGGTCGACCTCCTCGGTGAGATTGAACTGGGCGGCGGTGCCGCGGCCTCCCCCGGTGACCCCAATCCCGTGGGCATCGTCCACAAGGAGGCGGGCTCCGTGGCGGCGGCAGAGGTCGACGATCTCCGGGAGGGGGGCGAGGTCTCCCCCCATGCTGAACACCCCATCCACCACCACGAGCTTCCCCACCGCAGGGGGGAGGGAGC
The DNA here is from genome assembly GCA_938084715.1 of Candidatus Bipolaricaulota bacterium. GTDB lineage: Bacteria > Bipolaricaulota > Bipolaricaulia > Bipolaricaulales > Bipolaricaulaceae > Bipolaricaulis. Next base: position 22,538 of record CALKES010000007.1, read on the forward strand.
TCAGGACCCGGTCGAGGTCGGCCACGTCGCCATGCTGGAACCGGCGGAGCTCTCCGAGGGAGAGGCGGCAGCCGTCGAAGATGCTCGCGTGGTCCTCCTTGTCGCAGACGACGACGTCTTCCCGGCCGACGAGGGCCGAGATCGCCCCCACGTTCGTCTGGTAGCCGGTGGCGAACACGAGGGCCTTTTCTTTTCCTAGGTAGCTTGCGAGCTTCTCCTCGAGCTCGAGGTGGAGCTCCAGGGTCCCGTTGAGGAACCGGGAGCCGGTGCAGCTGGTTCCGTACTTCTCGATCGCCTGGGCGGCCGCGGCCCGGACCCGGGGGTCGGCGGTGAGCCCGAGGTAGTTGTTGGAGCCGATCATGATCACCCGACGACCCCCCACCACCGCCGTCGTCCCCTCCGACTCCTCGATGGGGATGAAGTAGGGGTAGAGGCCCTGGGCCTGGGCCGTGCGGGGGCTCATCGGGTAGCCCAACCGCTCGGAGAACGCGGGGTCGACTAGAAACCGGCGGCACTTCTCCAGGATGTCCATCGTCAGAAGGCGCGGTAGTAGCGCATGATACCCCATTCCACGAGGCGGCTGGGGAGGATCCCCCGGAGCCCCACGGCGAGGCGCTGGAACGGGTTTCCCACCGTGTACCGGGGCTTGGGCCGGGGGTGGCGGAGGATCCGGAGAACGAGCCGGGCCACGGCCTCCGGAGGGGCACCCATCCGCTCATCCTCCTCCGCGCGAGCGAGGGCCCGCTCGAGCCTCGCCCGGTAGGCGTCGTCCACCGCCGCCAGGCGCCGGCGGTGGGCGGTGAACGGGGTTCGGATGTCCCCCGGCTCGACGAGGACGATCCGGATTCCGAGGGGCGCGACCTCCATCCGCAGGGCCTCCGTGAGGCCGCTTAGGGCGAACTTCGAGGCGCTGTAAACGCCCTGGTAGGGCAGGGCCACCCGGCCGGCGAGGGAGGAGACGTTGACGATCACCCCGTCTCCGCGGGCCCGGAAGTGGGGGAGGACGACCTGGCAGACCCGCAGGGCCCCGAAGAAGTTCGTCTGGAAGAGGTCGATGGCCTCGGAGAGCGGCGTCTCCTCGACGGGCCCGGCGATCCCGTACCCGGCGTTGTTGACCACGGCATCAATCCGCCCGGCCTCGGCGAGGATGCCGGCCACGGCCTCCCGAACCGAGGCCTCGTCCCGGACGTCCAGGGGGATCCAGGTCCAGCCTCCGGGGGGGCTTTCGGGGGCCGACCGGCTCCCCCCGTAGACGGTGAACCCGGCCCTTGCGAGGAGATCCGCGCAGGCCCGGCCGATCCCCGACGAGGCCCCCGTGACGAGGACCACGGGGAACCCCTGGCCCCAGGTCTCCCTTTGGCTCTTCCGCTCCGCCACGCCTCCGCCTTGCTTCCGAAGGTAACGCCCATTACGATACCCCCGGAGGCGGTCCATGGGCAAGCGCGAAGTGCTCGACAACGTCCTAAAGCAGATTCAGAAGTCCTACGGCGAGGGCGCGATCATGTGGCTCGGGGAGAAGCCCGACCCCACAGGGATCGAGGTCATCCCCACGGGGTCCCTCGCCCTGGACATCGCCCTCGGGGTGGGGGGCGTCCCTCGGGGGAGGATGATCGAGATCTTCGGCCCCGAGGCGTCGGGGAAGACAACCCTCGCCCTCCACATCATGGCCGAGGCCCAGAAGCTCGGGGGGACCGCCGCGTTCATCGACGCCGAGCACGCCCTGGACCCCAACTACACCCGGGCGATCGGGGTCGACCTCGACCACCTCCTCCTCTCCCAGCCCACCTCGGGGGAGCAGGCCCTGGAGATCATGGAGCACCTCGTCCGCTCGGGGGCGGTGGATGTGATCACGGTGGACTCCGTGGCCGCCCTCGTCCCCGAGGCTGAGCTCCAGGGGCAGATGGGGGACGCCCAGGTCGGGCTCCAGGCCCGGCTCATGAGCCAGGCGATGCGGAAACTCGCCGCCGCCGTTTCCCAGTCCAAGACGGTCGCGATCTTCGTGAACCAGATCCGGTCCACGATCCAGGCCGGCCCCTGGGGCCCGGGGACGACGACCTCCGGGGGACGGGCCCTCAAGTTCTACGCCTCGGTGCGGATGAACATCTGGGCCGAGGGGAAGATCGCCGAGGGGGACGACCGGGTGGGGATGAAGGCCCACGTTCGGGTGGTGAAGAACAAGGTCGCGGCCCCGTTCCGGGAGGCGAGCTTCGACGTGATCTACGGGCAGGGGATCGTCCGGGAGCGGGACGTCATCAACTGCGGGGTGGACGTGGGGGTCATCACCCGCTCGGGGTCCTGGTACTCCTACGGTGATACCCGGCTTGGGCAGGGGCTCGCCCAGGCGGCCCAGTTCCTCCACGACAACCCCGATCTCACGGACAAGATCGCGACGGAGATCCGGAAGAAGGCGGGCCTCCCCAGCCCCCAGGCTCGTGAGGCGGGATGAGGAGTCTGCCCGGGCGTGCCTCGCCCGGCTCGTGGCCCTCCGGCCCCGGACGGTGAGGGAGGCCCGGGGGCGGCTCCTCGAGAAGGGGTTCCCCCCCGAAGCGGTCCAAGGGGCCCTCGCCTGGGCCGTGGAGGGGGGGATCCTCGACGACCGCCTGTTCGCCCGCCTCTACGCCGAGGACCGACTCCTTTCCCGTCCCTGCTCCCGGCGCCTCCTGGCGAGGGAGCTCCGGGAGCGGGGGGTGGAGGCGTCCCTGGCCGACGAGGCGGCCCGCGGGGCCCTGCCGGAGCTCTCCGAGAGGGACCTTGCCCGCCGCGCCCTGGAGGGGCGCCTCCGGCTGTGGGGGGGGCTTCCCCCCGAGGAGGGGGCGCGGCGGGCCGCGGCGTTCCTCCTCCGCCGGGGGTTTTCGGCGGACGTGGCGCGGACGGCGGTGGAGGAGGCCCTGGGGATGAGATGGACGTCCGAGTAGGTCTCGGCATTGACTTCCACCGGTTCGCCCCAGACCGCCGGCTCGTCCTGGGCGGGGTGGAGATCCCCTTTTCCCGGGGGCTGGCCGGTCACTCCGACGCCGACGTCCTCCTCCACGCGGTCTGCGACGCGCTCCTGGGGGCGGCGGCGCTTGGGGACATCGGACTGCACTTTCCGGTGGGGGACCCGGCCTACGCCGGAATCTCGTCCCTCGAGCTCCTCCGGAGGACCGCGGCCCTCCTTGGGGAGGCGGGCTACGCCCCCGTGCAGGTGGACGTGGTCGTGGTGGCCGAAGAGCCGAAGGTCGCTCCTCACGTCCCGGCGATGCGGGAGCGAATTGCTGGGGCGCTGGGGCTTCCCCCCACGGCGGTCTCGGTGAAGGCGACGACCCCCGAGGGGATGGGGGCCCTCGGCCGGGGGGAGGGGCTCGCGGCCTGGGCCGTGGCCCTCGTGGGGAGGAGCTCTGGCGCTCCATGAACCAGCCCACCCTGGAGACGAAACGACTGATCCTCCGCCCCTTTTCCCTTGCCGACGCCCACGACGTCCAGCGTCTGGCCGGGGCCTGGGCCATCGCCGACACCACCACAGGCATTCCCCATCCGTACCCGGAGGGTGCCGCCGAGGTGTGGATTCGCGAGCACCCACGGCTGTTTGCGGAGGGGAGGGAGGTCACGTTTGCCATTGTCCGTAAGTCGGATGGAGCCCTGATCGGCTCAATTGGCCTCGTGAACATCTCCCCCGGTCACCAGGCGGAGCTCGGCTACTGGGTTGGGGAGCCGTTTTGGGGGCAGGGCTACTGCACCGAGGCCGCCTGGGCCGTCTTGGATTACGCCTTCGGGACCCTCGGGCTGGCGCGGGTGTACGCGCGCCACTTCCGCCGCAACCCCGCCTCCGGACGGGTGATGCAGAAGCTTGGGATGACCCACGAGGGGTGTCTTCGGCGTCACGTGGTGAAGTGGGGGAAGTTGGAGGACCTCGAGCTCTACGGAATCCTTCGCGAGGAGTGGCGCCCGGTGGCACGCCCCTAGCTTCTGCGCCCTTATTGGGTCGGGGCGAGGGGGGGCGGGCTATAATCCCGCGCCATGCGCTTGTTCTTCTGTCTTGAACTCCCCCCCCCGGTCCGGACCCAGCTCGCCCGGCTGGCGGCCGGGCTCCGGCCCCGGGTCCGGGGGGCCAAATGGGTTGAGGAGGAGAACCTCCACGTCACGGTCCGGTTCCTCGGGGAGACGGGAGAGGACCTCCTCCCGGAGCTCGAACGCCTGGGGAAGGCTGTGGCGGGGGAGATCGCCCCGTTTGAGATCCTCCTGGACCGGCTTGGGGCGTTTCCAAGCCCGTCCCGAGCCCGGGTCCTGTGGGCCGGGACGGGTGGAGACGCGGGCCCGTTTGCCACGCTCGCTTCGAAGGTCGAGGAGGGGGTCCAGGACCTCGGGTTCCCCCCCGAGCGGAAGCTCGCCCTTCCCCACGTGACCCTGGCCCGGCTGCGGATCCCCCAGGACCTCGCCTCCCTCCTCGGGGGGACTCCCGTGGCCCCTCTTCGCGCCACGATCGAGAACCTGACCCTGATGGAGTCGGAGCTCCGGCCGGAGGGGCCCCGGTACACGCCCCGGGCGCGGTGGCCCCTTGGGGGGTGAGGGGTGACCTACGAGATCCTCGACCACACCGCCGACGCCGGCGTGCGGGGGATCGGGGCGACCCTCGAGGAGGCGTTCGCCGAGGCGGCCCGGGGGACGTTCGCCCTGATGGCGGACCTCGACTCCGTCCGCCCCGAGGGCGAGGTGGCCGTGGAGGCCGAGGCCGACACCCCCGAGGGGCTCCTCGTCGCCTGGCTCGGCGAGCTCCTCCGGGAGCGGGACGTCCGGGGGATGCTCTTCTCCCGGTTTGAAGTGCACATTGTGGGGCGGGACGGAGCGTGGAGGCTTTCCGGCCGGGCGTGGGGGGAACGGATCGACCCCCGGCGCCACAGGCTCGGGGTTGAGGTGAAGGCGGCCACCTACGCTGGGGTCCGGGTTGAACGGACGGGCGACGGCTGGATCGCCCAGTGCGTGGTGGACCTCTGAAGGAGGGGAGATGACGACACAAAACCTGGTCCGACGTGGGGAGTACATGTGGGAGCTTCCCAAAACCGGGGAAATGCGGGTTCCGGGGTGGATCTTCGTCTCCGAGGCCCTTCTTCAGCCCCTCCTCTCGGGCGAGGCGGAAGGGGAGGGCGAGGGGGGCGGAGGGCACGACTGGAACGCCCTCGTCCAGGTTCGGAACGTGGCCTGCCTCCCGGGGATCGTCCGGGCCTCGATCGCCATGCCCGACGTCCACCCCGGCTACGGGTTTCCCATCGGGGGGGTGGGGGCGTTCGACCCCGAGGAGGGGGTCGTCGCGATGGGGGGTGTGGGGTTCGACATCAACTGCGGGGTGCGGGTCCTGGCGACCCCGCTCACCCGGGCCGACGTCGAGCCCCGGAAGGAGGAGGTCGCCGACGCCCTGTTCGCCCACGTCCCGGCCGGCCTTGGGTCGGAAGGGAAGATCCGCCTCACCCTCCCAGGGGTAGACGAGGTCCTGGAGAAGGGGGCGGAGTTCGCCCTCGCCCGGGGCTACGGCCTCCCCGAGGACCTCGAGTACATCGAGGAGAACGGGCGGATGGACGGGGCGGACCCGGCGGCCGTCTCCCTCAAGGCCAAGGAGCGGGAGTTCCGCCAAATCGGGACCTTGGGCTCGGGGAACCACTACCTCGAGGTCCAGTACGTGGAGGAGGTGCGCGACCCTGAGGCCGCGAGGGCCTACGGGCTGGAGGAGGATCAGATCCTGATCGCGATCCACTGCGGCTCGCGGGGCCTGGGGCACCAGATCGGGCAGGACTCGCTTCCGGAGCTGGAGCGGGCGAGCCGGAAGTACGGGATCCCGATCCGGGAGCGGGAGCTCGTCTGCGCCCCGATCCGCTCCCCCGAGGGGGAGAAGTACCTTTCGGCGGTGTTCGCCGGGATCAACTGCGCGTTCGCCAACCGCCAGGTCATCGCCCACCTCGTTCGCGAGGCCCTCGCTCCCCTGTTCTCCCTCCCCCCGGGGAAGATCCGGACCCTCTACGACGTGGGGCACAACAACGTGAAGTTCGAGCGCCACCGGGTGGACGGGGAGGAGGTGCGGCTCCTCGTCCACCGCAAGGGGTCGACCCGGGCGTTCGGGCCGGGTCGGCGGGAGAACCCGGACCGCTACCGGAAGGTCGGGCACCCGATCTTCGTCGGGGGGACGATGGGGACGGCCTCCTACATCCTCCGGGGGACGGAAGAGGGGATGGAGAAGGTCTTTGGGTCCGGGGTTCACGGGGCAGGGCGGGCGATGTCCCGGGCCAAGGCCAAGCGGCGCTGGCGGGGCCAGGAGCTCATCCAGAGCCTGGCCCGGCAGGGGATCGTCGTCCGGGCCCACTCCTACGGAGGGGCGGCGGAGGAGGCGCCCGGGGCGTACAAGGACGTCGACCTCGTGGTCGATGCGGCGGTGGGGGCAGGCCTGAACGCCCTCGTGGCCAAGGTCCGGCCCCTGGTGTGCATCAAGGGGTGAGGGATGAAGACAAGCGTGATCGGGCTCGTGATGGCGGTGGGGTTGACCGGGGCGGCCGCGCCCCCCGTGGCCACCCTTTCCCTCAACTGGCTCTCCTCGGTGGCGTTCTCCCCCGACGGGGCGTACCTCGCCGTGGGGACCCACCACGCGGTCGTCCTGTACAGGACAGGGGCGTGGAACGAGGCGCGGCGGCTGGCGTTCCCCGAGGCGACGGTGTTCGCCGTCGCCTTCGCGCCCAACGGGGACCTCCTGGCCGGGGCGGCGGTGAACGAGGTTCGGGTGTGGGACGTCGGGACGGGGAAGCTCGTGGCGACCCTCCGCGGGTCGTTCGGCCGGCCCCGGGGGATCGCGTTCGGCCCGCCCGGGACGCTCCTCGTCGGCGGAAGCGACGGGACGCTCTCGCTGTGGAAGCTCGGCGGGACGGGCCCCCTGTGGGTCAAGACCCCGCACCAGGTCCCCGTCCAGGGGGTCGCGTTCTCCCCCGACGGCGCTCTCGCCGCCTCGGCGGGGCACGACCGGGCGGTCCTGTGGAACACGGCCACCTGGACTGAGGTCCGCTCCCTCCCCGGGAAGGCGTGGGCTGTCGCGTTCACCCCGGACGGCTACTTCCTCCTCATTGGGTGGGGGAAGGTCCTCCGGGTCTGGGACACCGCGGTGGGGTTCCTCTACCACAACGAGCTGTGGGGCCACGAGAGCTGCGCGATCACTGTGGCCGTGTCCCCCGACGGGCGGTACCTCCTCTCGGGGTCCCTCGATGAGACAGCTCGGCTTTGGGACGCGGAGACGGGGCGCTGCCTGGCCGTCCTGGGCGGCCACGGGGCGGTGGTGGCGGCGGTCGGCTTTTCCCCGGACGGCTCCCTCCTCTTCACCGCGTCCGACAACGGTCGGGTCCTCATCTGGGGCCTGGACGGGGTCCTGGCCGGGCCGTGACGGTCGAGGGCTGGATCCGGGACCACGTCCCCCTCGCCGCCGCTTCTTCCGCTGAACTCCGCTACGAGCGGATGGTCCGCCAGGGGGCGGAGGACCTCCCCGGGGTCCACCGGGAGGTCGACCCCTGTAACCCGTCGGACTGGGTGGACGGGGCTCTGATCGGGGCGTTTCTGGCCGGCCTAGGGGACGCGCAGCGCGTCCTCGACGTGGGAACTGGGGATGGCTGGCCCGGCCTCCCCCTGGCCCGGCACGTTCCGGAGGTCGTGGCCCTCGACCCTTCCCCTCGTCGGGTCGAAGTCGCCCGGGCGAACGCCCGGAAGCGGGGGCTCCCCAACGTCCAGGTCGTCTGCGCCCCGGCCGAGGCGCTCCCGTTCCCGGACGGGAGCTTCGATGGGGTGGTCGCGGGAACGGCGTTCGAGCAGTGCCGCGATCCCCTCCGGGCCTTGAAGGAGGCGCATCGGGTCCTCCGGGGCGGGGGACGGCTGGCGGCCACGTTCGAGGACCTCGCCGCCCAGCTTCGGGGGCCGGTCGAGGAGAGGGCCGAGCTCTACCTCGATCGGGAGGCGGCCGTCTACCGCCTCGTCCACCGCTCCCTTTCCCCCCTGCGCGAGGCGGAGTACGAGCTCCGGTTCCGGGCGGAAGACGACCTCCGGCGGGCCGCGGCGGCGGTGCCCTCGGTTCCCAGCTTCGTCCGGGCCGCGGGCGGGCCGGGGTTGCGCCCCGTCGCCCCGGACGACCCCCTCCTGGGGATCCCCCTCGTGGAGAGGTTCCGGGACCTCCTCCTCTCCGCGCGGTACTTCGAGCTCCGGCACCGATCGCCGGGGGAGGCGGCTGCGCTTGTGGAGGAGGCGGGGTTCCGTGGAGTTAGGGTCTACGGGAACCCCGCCCGCCTGGCTCGGGACTTCTTCCTCGGCCTCCACGAGGCGGGTGTGCTCCCATCCCTGGCTCCCCACATGGACGCCCTCACCCGGGCCTTCGGCCGGCTGTACGAGGCCCTCCCGGCCGGGAAGACGTCGGTGTTCTTCCTCGTCGCCCGCAGGCCGTGACGCTCCTCGCCTCGTCCCTAGCCTTCCACCCCTCCCCGCCGGATGAGGCCCTCGCCCGGGCGCTTGAGCTGGGGTTCGAAGGGGTCGAGTTCCTGCTCGACCCCCCGTGGGAGCCGGGGGCCTGGGGGCCGGCCCTCGTCCGCCGGGTCCGCGCCCTGGGCGGGGGGGTCTCCGTCCACGCCCCCGTGGCCGACTTGAACCTCCTCTCCCCCCACCGGGGGGCGCGGGCGCTCGCCGAACGGGAGGTCGCCCGCTCCCTGCGCCTGGGGGCGGCCCTCGGGGCCCGGACCGTCACCTTCCACGGCGGGTACCGCCCCTTGGCCGGGGCTCCCCACACCCCCCCGTGGGACGCGGCCTGGGCGGCGGTCCGTCGGCTCCGGGCGCGGGCCCAGGAGCTCGGGGTCGAGCTGTGCCTGGAGAACGACCCCCGGCACCCCCACGCCTACCTTTGGGACCTCGGTCGGTTCCGGGAGGTGTTGCTCGAGCTCGGACTCCAGGGAACCCTCGACCTCGGCCACGCCTGGATCGCCCACGGCCGGGCGCTCCGCGGGCTTGTTCCCCCCCTCCTTCCCCATCTCCACGTTGTCCACCTCCACGACAACCGCGGGGAGACCGATGAGCACCTGCCCCTGGGAGGGGGGGACCTCCCGTGGGACGAGCTCGTTCCCCTCTTTCAGGGGGTCTCCACTTGGGTGGTGGAGGTGAAGGACCCGGAGGCCCTCGGGGCGAGCCGGCTGTGGCTCCAAGGGAGGTGGCAGCGGTGAGGGCCCGGCCGCAGTTCGAGGAGGTCGTCCGGTTCCACGGCCACCCCTGCCCCGGCTGGCGATCGGCTACCGGGTGACCTTGGTTGCCCTGGACTTCCTCGGGGTCGAGCGGGCCGAGGACGAGGAGCTTGTGGCGATCGTGGAGAACGACGCCTGCGGGGTCGACGCGGTCCAGTACGTAGCCGGCTGCACGTCCGGCAAGGGGAACCTCGTCTTTCGGGACTGGGGGAAGCCGGTCTACACCTTCTTCTCCCGGCGGACGGGCCGCGGGGTGCGGGTCCTCGCCCACCTCCGGGGCTTGCCCCCGGGTCTGGGGGAGACCGGGGGGCCCGCGTCCGGTGGATCCTCACCGCTCCGGCGGAGGAGGTGCTCACCCTCCGGGCCGTGACGGAGGAGCCACCGCCGATGGCACGGATCCGGTCGAGTGCCCCCTGCGCCGCGTGTGGGGAGCCCGTGATGGAGAGTCGGCTCCGGGACGTGGGCGGCCGGCGGGTGTGCACCCCGTGCGCGGAGCGACTTCGGGGAGGACGAGTTCGTCGGGTCCCAGGAGGGCCAGGGGGCTGAGTCCCTCCCCGTCGAAGCGGCAGACCACGGCCCGTGCGGCCACCCCAGCCGCGAGGGCCTCGCGGAACGCCTCGGCGAATTTTGGGTCGATCCCGGCGTGGGGTCCAAACCGGGTCGCGTCGGGCCGCTGGACGACGAAGAGGACGAGCGCCTCCTCCCCTCGCTGGACGAGGCCGGCGAGCTCTTCAAGGTGCCGCCTACCCCGAACCGTGGGGGCGTCGGGAAAGAGGGCGAGCCCGTTCTCCACGAGGGTTACCGACTTCACCTCGACCCAGACACGCCGTCGGCCCCGGGCGAGGAGGAAGTCGGCCCTTCCCTCTCCTAGGCGCGGCTCCCGGGCCAGGATCCGCCAGCCCCGGAGCTCGGGGACGGTGCCCCGCTCGAGGAAGGAGGGGAACGCCCGGTTGGGGAGGGTCGCGTCGAGGGAGACGAGGAAGGGGCCGAGGTCCGCCCCGACCGCGGTCCACGCCGTCCGACGGCCGGGGGGCGCCGGGCGGAGGAGGATCCTTCGCCCCGGGTCCAGGACCTCCTGAAGGCGTCCTGGGTTGGGGAGGTGGGCGCGGACCACCCGGCCGTCGAGCTCCACCTCCACGACGAACCGATTTCGCCGACGGAGGAACGTCCCCCAGAGCGCCACGAGGGGAAGTGTGCCCGACCGGGAAAGGGGGGCCCAGCCTGGGTCGGCGGGGAGACGAGGGTATACTGGCCCGGAATGGTCCGGATCCGCGACGCAACTCCAGGGGATGAGCCCGAGCTTCGGCGCCTGGAGGCGGCGAGCCCCCAGGGGACGGGCTCCCGCCTGGCGCTGGAGCGGGCCACGTTCTTCTACCGCTCCGCCCTCTACCCCCGGGCCCGGGTCCTCCTCGCCGAGGAGGGGGAGCGGGCAGTGGGGGTCCTCGCCTTCGCCCCTAAGGAGGTCCTCGTGGGGGGCGAGCCTGCGACGGCCGCCTACGTCTACGACCTCCGCTCGGATCCCACCTACCGGCGGAGCATGAAGCGCGGGCTGTGGGAGCTCTGGTCCGCGGTGGAGGGGGAGGCGAGGGCCGACGGGGCCGCATTCCTCTACGGCCACGTCAAGGGGGACAACGTCGATGCCCTGCGGGTGTTCACGAAGGGCGGGGGGGAGGTGGCGGGGGAGTTCCTGATTCTTACCCTTCCCACCCGGCCCGGCCGGGTGCACCTCTCCCCGCTGGACGACCCCGGGTCGGCGATTTCGGCCCTCGCGGAGGCCCTCGGGCCCCGGGACCTCCGCCCCGTGAGCCTTGGCGAGGTCTACCTCCGCGGGATGGGACTGGGGTACCTGAGGGGCGTCTTCCGCCTTGACCGGGGGTCGAGCTTCGCCCAGGTGAGCGTCTGGGACTGCTCCCAAGTCTTTCAGGAACGGGTCTTGGCCATGCCTTGGGAGTACCGGGTGCTCGGCCGCGTCCTAAACCCCCTGGCCCGGCTCCTTCCCCTCCCGCGGGTTCCCGTCCCCGGTCAGGCCCTCCGGTTTTGGCACGTGTTCGACGTGTGGGTGGGCGGGCGCTCCGGGCCGCGGCTCCTCGCCCAGATCCTGGGGGATCTTTCCCACCGGGCCCGGGCCCACGGAGTGGACCTCCTCGCCCTGTTCCAGGGCGTGGGGGACCCCCTGGTGCGGCTTCCGCCGATCCTCCTCAAGGAGACCCTCGTCTACCGGACCCTGGTTCGGGACCTCGGGGGACGGAGGCCCACGCCGCCCCTCTACCTCGACATCCGCGACCTCTAGCCCTCCACGTACCGGTTGTGGAACATGAAGAGCTCGGTGGAGTCGTAGGAGGTGAGGAGGAGCTGGGGGGCGTGGGTCAGGATGTAGGCCCAGAGGAGGAGGGCGGGGAGAGGATCCCGGCGGTCGAACACGTCGTCAGGGGTCCTCCGGTCCCGCCACCACCCGCGCCGAAGCTGCGCCTCCTCCCGGGGGTGCCGCAGTCCCCGGACGAGGCTCTCGGCGAGCCACGCCCAGTCCCCGAAGTGGACCCGCGTCCGCAGACCCTCCTGGGGGCGCGGGAGGGGGTCGACCTTCTCCCCACGGGCGATCCGCACCCACGCCCCGACCAGGTCGCAGCCCCCGAGCTGGGCGAGGTGGAGGGCGGGGGTGGGCCGGGGGTTTGCGTCCACCACGTAGGGCTTCCCCGTGGCCCGCTCCACCACGTAGTCGAACCCCACGAGGCCCGTGTACCCCAGGGCCCCGATGAGCTTCCGGGAGGCCTCCTCCCCGGCCGGGTGGCGGATGCACTCCCGGAGGACCGTCGTCCCCGCGTCCCGGGGCATCGTCCGGATCCCCCGGATGAAGATCTGGCCCACGACCTCACCCCGCTGGGCGAGCTCAAGGGAACACACCGTGGGGCCGTCGACCCACCGCTGGACGATGGGGAGGAGGGGAGCCTTGAGCCGGTAGGCCTGGACGACCTCGCCGTAGATCCGGGGGAGGTCGGCCGGGTCCTCCACCCGCCGCATCCCGGCCGAGCCCGAGCCCCGGCGGAGCTTGACCACGGCCGGGCCGTCGAGGCTTCGGGCCACGTCCCGTACCTCGTCGAGGGACCGAGGGGCCCACGTCGCGGGGGAGTTCACCCCCGCCTGCCGGGCGAGCTCCCCCAGCTGCACCTTGTCGTGGAACGTCTCCACCTCCTCGGAGGTGGGGAGGACCGTGGCGGCGTGGCGGAGGATCTGGTCCCGTACGCGGCTCAAGGGGATGACCTCCTCGAAGGTGGGGAAGTAGACGTCGTGGTCTCCCGTGGCGAGCTCCCGAAGGAGGGCCTGGACGTACCCTTGCGGGTCGAGGCGGAGGGAGGGGATCTTCACCCGGCGGGCGACGTAGCGGGAGTAGAAGCCGTAGGCCATCCGGTGCCCGTCGGCGGCGGTGACATACCAGCCGTCCCTCCCGAGGCGGCGGATCACAGCGAGCGCCGCCGGCTCAAACAGCCCGGTGACGAGCACCCGATGCCGTCGATTTGCCCCCTTGGCCATGGATGGGCAAGGCTAGCGGGGGGACGAGCTCCGTGCCAGGGCCCACTCCTCCGCTTTCGGGAAGGCGTGCCCTGCGCCGAGGGCCTCCTTGGGAAGTGGGGGACTTGACGCCGACGCCCGATTCATGGTAGGTTCCGCCGACGGCCACGCCCGACCGCGGCAGAGTGTTCAAGGCAGTGGAGAGGGGGTAACAATTGAGGTGGGTAGCGGCAGTTCTTGTCCTCTTCTTGGGCGTGGGGGCGCTTGGCCAGGGTTGTCCCACGGTGGCGGTGGTCATTCCCGAGACTTTGATCATCCGGCAAATCCCAAGGCCAGTGCCCGATCCGGCAGCGGAGACGGCGATCATCAAGCATTTCCTCGAATACGGTTTCAACGTCGTGGATCTGGTTCATGTCAAGCTCCTTCGTGCTGCGCCTCAGGGCCTGGCCCGGACCCAAGAACTGGCCCGGAAGGCCATGGCCGGGGATCAGGTGGCGATCCGGGAACTGGCGGGTCGGGACGGCCCAGGCGCCGACGTCCTTGTGGTTGGAGAGGCCGTGTCCACGGTGACCGTGTTTGAGGCCCTGAGGATCCCGGGTCAACCTCGGCTTCAGGACGGTCGGGCGCGGGTGGAGGTCCGGGCGATTCGCGTGGCCACGGGGCAGATCCTCGCGGCGGAGGCCTTTCACACAGGGGGAATCGACTTCTCCGAGGAGCTCGCGGGGAAGAAGTCCCTCGAGCGGGCGGGGGACAAGGTCGCCTGCAAACTGGCGACAAGCATCGTCCAGCGGTACCCATTCACGGGTGGATGCGCCAAGCGGTGTCCTCTGCCGCAACCGACGGTTGGTGTTCTTACCTTTGAGAACCGGAGCGGTTGCTTCTGGCCGGGAGTGGACATCGGCCAGGTCTTCGCCACGGCGATCGAGACCGCCCTTTCCGAGCGTGGGTGTAAGACCGCGCGGGCGATGGCCTCCGACGGCGTGATCGAGGGTGTGATCTCCGACTGCCGGGTCATCACCACCCCCACGATTGATCTCCCCATCCTTAACCTCCTTCTGCGTGGGGTGATGATTCGGGTTACTGTGGACGTCAGGTTTTTGGACGTGTCCACAGCTGAGTTCCGAGCGTTTGAGGTCGAGGCCAGCGTTTCGGGGATCGAGATTTTGGGGATTCGGTTTGGCGCAAGTCCCCGCGATCTTGCCAGGGCTGTAGCTAACCAGATTGCGAGCCGTGTTGGTGCCCAGTGCCGAGGAGGTAGTTAATGGTCCCCGCACGGAACCACGGGCTTCCGGTGCTTTTGAGTGCCGTTCTGGTGGCCTTTGGTGCAGGGGCAACCCCGTTCCGAAGTGTCCCTCCGACGATAGGTGCCTACACCCTCCGTGGGGGAGAGGGGCAAATGGGTGCGGGAATAGGGGTGGTCCCCTTCCGAGCCCATCGGACGGAGAGCTTAAACGTTGCGTCGGGATTGCGGGCTGGTTCCAGGTGGGCATGGGCATGACCTACGGCGTTCAGCCCGGTTCGCTCCCCTCGATGACCTACACCGGCGACGCCAAGCTGCGGTTGCCGCTTGGGGGAGGCTTGGATTTGGGATTTCCCATGGGGTTTAGCGTTGTCGATCGCGGACTGGGGGGGCGGGTTCGGCTACGTCCAGGGCCGGTCTCGTGGCGAGCGCGCGGCTGAGACCGGTCTTCACTCTTCACGCCGGGGCGAACCTTGGCCTTTCAAAGGTCGGCACCTACGGGGGCCTGTACATTTTGGCCGACTTCGACCTTCTACCGAAGCTTAAGCTGGTGGGGGGCCGGGGGATTTCCCCTCTCAGCGTGTCCATGAGCGCGTGGCTCCGGCCCCTCCGCTGGCTGGATGTAGAGCTCGCCCCCCTCTCGCCCTGAGCGGAAAGGTTTACGCGCGGTTCTGAGGCCTACCTTATCCCGGAAGGACCCGGAGCCCGAGGGAGTGGGCGAGGTTGGCGCGGGGATCGATCTCGTACCGGAGGGCCGCGGAACTTCCGCTTGAAAACAGGGTCGTCACCCCGGGGCCGTGGCCGCTCACCACGCAGTCGGAGTGGACCACGATCCCGATCGAAATTGCCCCCGTCTTGTACACCCTCCCGTAGGCGTGGTCCGTGTCGAGGATCGCCACGAGGTCCCCCAGCCGCAAATCCGCAAGGCCGTACTCTTCAACCGTTTTCGGATCAAAGAGCTGGATGTCGTAGTCTCCCCGGTAACAGCTGTCGGCGCCGAGCCCCGAGCCCATGAGGGCCGCCGGGACGACGTGGGTCACCCCGACGACGAGGGCCCCGCCCTCCTCCCGGACGGGCATCTTGGGGAGGACCCGCGGGTCGAGGTTCATCACCCGCACCTCGGGGTGGTCGAGGAGCTGAAGCCCGGTCCCAAACGCCTTGATCCCCACCTTGTCCCCGATCTGCAGCTTCTCCAGGGTCTCGGGCGGAAAGTCCACAAGGACGTGCTCGATCCCCCCGTGTTTGCCGGTGACGACGCCCCGGGCGCCCTTGGCGTCCCCGGAGAGGACCGTGGCCTCGTTTCCGATGCACGCAAGGAGGTTCAGGCCGTCGTTTGTGGGGGGCAGGCCCTCCCGGTCCTTGGCGAGGTTCCGGATCGAGACCCCGGGCTCGACGTGGTCGGCGGCCCACCCCACCGCGGGGTCGCCCACCCGGAGGTTGTACGTGATCCCCCCCACCCCGGGAAGGACGAGGGGCCGGCCGTCGTGGCTGATCCGGTACCCCCGCATCGAGGGGTTCGTGACCTCCCCCATCACCGAGAGCATGATGAGCCGATCGGAGTTCGTGCGCACATCGCCTCCTTTGGGAGCCCATCCTAGCGGTGCGGGACGGGATTGACAAGACTTCCGCCCCGGGCTAGGGTCCTCCCCGTGACGATCCCCAACCAGATCACCCTCGCCCGGATCCTCGCCACGCCCCTGTTCATGGTCTTCCTCTACGCCGAGGGGACCGTGTTCAAGATCCTGGCCCTGGCGCTCTTCGCCCTGGCCGCCCTTTCCGACGCCGTGGATGGCTACGTGGCCCGGGCCCTCCGCCAGGAGACCGCCTTCGGCGGGTTCGCCGACCCGATCGCGGACAAGCTCCTCGTCACCGCCGCCTTCGTCTCGTTCGTCGAGCTCGGGGAGCTCCGGGCGTGGCCCGTCGTCGTCATCCTCGCCCGGGAGTTCCTCGTCACGGGGTTGCGGGTCGTGGCGATGGCCGAGGGGATCTCGATCTACGCAAGCGTCCTCGGGAAGATCAAGACGCTTTCCCACATCGGGCTTGTCCTCTTCATCCTCTCCACCCGCTACTTCGGCCTCGGGCCGTGGGGGCGGGAGCTCAAGGAGGCGTTCCTCTACCTCGCGGTGGCCCTGGCCGTGATCTCGGGGGCGGAGTACTTCTGGCGGGGGCGGCGGGCCCTCCGGGCGGCCTCCCGGCGGGGGTAGAGGGGACAGACGGGCCCCTCCCGGGGGTCCGGCGGCCTCCTGGGGGCCTCCCCGGCCCCCTATAAGGAGGGGATGGAGGACTCTGAGGGAGGAAAACGATGACACGACGGTGGTGGATCGTGGTTCTCGTCCTTGGGGTGGGCGTCTCGGCCTGGGCGGATACCCTCTACCTCAAGAGCGGGCAGAAGGTTTCCGGGGAGCTCTGCGGGGTGACCCCGGAGGCCGTCCTGTGGTGCGCGACCGGTGGGTTTCAGGTGAAGATCCCCCTCGCGGACGTGGCTCGGGTGGAGTTCGCCACTGACCCGACCCTCGTTCCCCGGGTCACGGAGGCCGAGTGGCGGAAGGCGATGGGGAGGGCCCAGCGGGACCTCGTCTCCTGCCGGACGGCCCGAGCCGGGCTCATCCTCGGGGGACTGGCGTTCGTGGCCGGTGGGTACTGGCTTGGCCTCCAGGGCCAGGCGACGGGGAACGTCGTCATCGCCCTCGGGGTCGTGGTCACCGGACTGGGGGTGATCGCCACGAACCCCCGCTGCCCGGCCCAGGAGGAGCGGGTCAAGGTCCTCACCCGGATCGGGCTCGACCACGGCTGGCTCTACTGAGGCCGCCTTTCCAGGCGGTCGAAGGCCCGCCGACTTGACTTCGGCGGCGGATCCTCTATCCTTTTCCCCCAATTGTCCCTCGGGCGATCGCCCCCCTAAGCGACGGCTGGTCCCCAGCTCTTCGCGTCTGGACCCCGGTGGGGAACGTGTGGGTTGAGGGACGGAGGAGCTAGGGTTGGTGCACGACATCAGGAAAGTTCGCAACATCGGGATCGCGGCCCACATCGACGCCGGGAAGACCACGGTCACGGAACGGATCCTCTACTTCACGGGACGGACCCACAAGATCGGCGAGGTAGACGACGGGGCGGCCACGATGGACTGGATGCCCCAGGAGCGGGAGCGGGGGATCACGATCACCGCCGCGGCGACGACCACGGAGTGGAAGGGGCACCGGATCAACGTGATCGATACCCCCGGCCACGTGGACTTCACCGCCGAGGTCGAGCGGTGCCTGCGGGTGGTGGACGGGATGGTGGCCCTGTTCTGTGCGGTGGGCGGGGTCCAGCCCCAGTCGGAGGCGGTGTGGCGGCAGGCGGAGCGGTACCGCGTCCCCCGGATCGCGTTTGTGAACAAGATGGATCGCACCGGGGCCGACTTCTGGGGCGTGATCCGGGAGATCCGGGACCAGCTCGGGGCGAGCGCCGTTCCGGTCGTCCTCCCGATCGGGGCCGAGGACTCCTTTGTGGGCCTCGTCGACCTCCTGCGGATGGAAGCCCTCTTCTACCGGGAGGGCCCGGCCGGGGTGGAGGTGGAGGTCCGTCCGGTGCCCCCGGCGCTCCGCGAGGAGGCCCAAAGCGCCCGGGAGGCGCTTCTAGAGCGGGCGTGTGAGGAGGACGACCGGCTCCTCGCCCAGTACCTCTCCGGGGAACCTCTGGCTTTTCCGGACGTGATCGCCGCCCTGCGGAGGGCCACGATCGCCGGTCGCCTCGTCCCCGTCTTCGCCGGCTCGGCGGTCCGCAACAAGGGGATCCGGCGGCTCCTCGACGGAGTGGTGGACTTCCTCCCCTCTCCCGCGGACCTTCCTCCCGCCATCGGGACCTGGGATGGCCGGGAGGAGATCCGGGAGGCGCGGGACGACGAGCCGCTTGCGGCCCTCGCGTTCAAGGTCCAGGCCGACCGGCACGTGGGGAAGCTCACGTACCTCAGGGTCTACTCCGGGGTTCTCCGGGGTGGGGAGACGGTGTTCAACGCCAGCCGCGACGTCCGGCAGCGGATCGGGAGGCTCTTTCGTATGCACGCCGACCGACGGGAGCCGGTGGAGGAGCTCCGGGCCGGGGAGGTAGGGGCGGCGGTGGGCCTCGGGGAGACCTACACCGGGGACACCCTGTGCGACGAGCGGAAGCCGATCGTGCTCTCCCCGATCGAGTTCCCCGCCCCGGTGGTGGACCTCGCCGTGGCCCCCCTCCGCCGGACGGACGCCGACCGCCTGAGCCGGGGCCTCTCCGACCTCGCCGCCGAGGACCCCACGTTCCTCGTCCGGGCCGACCCCGAGACCGGAGACGTGGTCGTGTCGGGGATGGGGGAGCTCCACCTCGAGATCATCGTCGACCGCCTGCGCCGGGAGTTCGGGGTCGAGGTCACCACGGGGCAGCCCCAGGTCGCCTACCGGGAGACGGTCATCGGGACCGTGGAGCACGAGGGGAAGCTCGTGAAGCAGACCGGAGGCCACGGCCAGTACGCCCACGTTGTCCTGCGGGTCGAGCCCGCGGCCCCTGGAGAGGGGTTCGAGTTCACAAACAAGGTCGTGGGCGGGCGCGTGCCCCGGGAGTTCGTCCCCGCCGTGGAGCGGGGGATCGTCGAGGCGATGGCCGAGGGGCCCTACGCCCGCTACCCGGTCGTGGACGTCCGGGTGGCCTTGCTTGACGGCTCGGCCCACGAGGTGGACTCCTCCGAGCAGGCGTTCCGCACCTGCGCCGCGGCCGCGTTTCGCGAGGCATGCCGCAAGGCGGGGATGCGGCTTCTGGAGCCGGTGATGGAGGTCGAGGTGGCCGCCCCGGAGGCGGACCTCGGGGCGGTCCTGGGGAGCCTCGCCGCACGGCGGGGACGGATCCTCGGCCTCGAGGCCCGGGGCCGGCTCCAGACCGTCCACGCGGAAGTTCCCCTCGCGGCGATGTTCGGCTACACGACGGAGCTCCGCGGCCTGACGAGCGGCCGGGGGGAGTTCTCGATGCGGTTTGCCCGCTACGAAGCCGTGCCCCCGGCCCTGGCCGAGGAGATCGTGGAGAAGCGGGCCCGAGAACGTCGGTAGCGCCGCGGCCCAAATCCAAGTAGGATCGAAGAGGTCGAGCATGGAGCCGTGGCGGGTGGTCCTCGTGGTGGCCCTGGCCCTGGGGGTCCTGGCCCTCCTCCTCCCCGCCCCCGAGGAGGTCCCCGGCCTCACCGGGGGGACCCTCATCGAGGGGGGGCTCTACGTCCTCGAACGGTCGGGGAAACCCTTGGGGGAAGAGGAGTTCTCCCTGTGGTCGGGGGATGGGTTCTACCGGGTCGAGTCCGCGGGCCGGGTCGAGGGGGAGAAGTTCTCCTCGGTCCTCGTCCTCGACCGGGACTGGAACCCCCTCTACTACGCGGAAGGGGGGCGGACGCCCCTCGCGGTGCGCGTGGTCGAGGGCCGGCCGCGGGTGACCACGGGCTCCGGCCTCTTCCGCCGGGAGACGGCGCTCGTCGCCCTTCCTCCCCTTGCGTTCCTTGGGGCGCGGGCCGTGGCCCCCTGGTTCGCCCTCTACCGGGCTCTCCAGGTTCGGGCCGGGCTCACCGCGGTCCTCCCCGGGGAGCGGGCGGCCGTCCCCGTCGACGGGGGACGGGCGGAGCCCGTGACCTTGGACGTGGAGGGGCGGCCCCTCCCGGCGGAGGTGTACGCCGTTCGGTTGGGGAATCGGGAGGTCCAACTCTACGGCCAGGGGGACCTCCTTCTGGGCGGCGTGATCCCCGCGGAGGGGTGGGTGTTCTACCTCCGGGAGATGCTTCCCCGGGGCCTCGTGCCGACGCCCTAGCTCACCCGCTCGGGGGGACCCCGTCTTCGGGGACGCTCCCCCGGTGCTCGGACCGCGTCCCGTCCGGCCACTGGACGGTGAACGTCCCCTGGAACACGTTGAGGGAGATCACCTTGCCCGTCCGGCCCCCGAGCTCCACCTTGGCCCCCACCTTCGGCATCCCCTCCAGGGCCTCCCGGTACTGCTCGTGCTCGTAGGTGAGGCAGCAGGTGAGCCGGCCGCAGACCCCGGTCAGCCGCTCCGGGCTCAGGAACAGCCCCTGCTCGAACGCAAGCTCCAGGGGAACTGGCCGCAGCCGGTGGAGGAACGTCCGACAGCACAGCGCCCGGCCGCAGGGCCCGACCTCCCCCAGGATCCGCGCCGCGTCCCGGCGACCGACCTGGTGGAGCTCGATCCGCAGGCGGAACGCCCCCCCGAGCTCCCGGAGGAGCTCCCGGAAGTCCACCCGGCTCGGGGCGGTGAAGGAGAGGCGGAGGAACGTCCGCTCGAGGTCGAGCTCGGCCCCCACGAGGCGCATCGGAAGCCCCTGGGCGGAGGCACGGGCTTGGGCCGCCCTTCGAAGTTCCTCGGCCTCGGCCTGTCGGGCCTGGTGGGCCTTCAGGTCCTCCTCCGTGGCCAGGCGGACGAGGTGGGTCCGGGGGCTCCCGGGCTGGAGGGGGGACCGGAGGACTTTGGCCAGCCACAGGGTCCGGGCCTCCTCCTCCACCCACGTCTCGCCCGGGTTCCCCACGGCCGTCCCCCACGCCGCGGGGTGGAGGTCCCCTGCCGGGCCCAGCCGCCGGACGAGCGCCCCTACCCCTTCCGCGGCCACAGGGCCACCACCTCCGCGAGAAGCCGCGCGTTCGCGTTGTCCTCGAGCTCCCCCCGGGCGAGGGATGCCTTGCGGGCCCATCCCATCCGCTTCTCAGAGGGGAGGTCGGGCCACGCCGTCCCCCCTTCATGGACGAGGAACCGGGCGAGCTCCGCGAGGAACGCGGCCACCCCTTCCTTGCCCCCTTTGGCGAGGGAGTCCATCGCCGCAAGGACCTCGTCCGCGCCCGCCCCGGGGAGGAGGAAGGCCAGTCGCTGGCCGAGGGCCCGGCGGATCAGGGGGTCCCCGGCCTCGTCGGCAAGGGCCTGGGCGAGCTCGGCCAGGTTCAAGCCCTCGGCGCGGGCCACGGCCTCTTCCCACTCCTTGAGAGGACGGCGGCGAGCGGCAAGGAAGGGGGCGACATCCGCGTCGCGATCCAGGAAGGAGAGAAGAAACGCGATCTCCCCCTCGTCGTACCCGAGCTCGCGAAGGGCAGCGCGGGTTTCCCCTTCCCCCCCGCCGCTCCAGCGGAGGGCGCACCGGGACCGGACCGTGGGGAGGACGCGGTCCAGGGCCTCGGCGAAGAGGACGGCCTCCAGGTGGGGCGGGAGCTCCTCGAGGAGCTTGAGGAGGGCGTTCGCCGCCTCCCGCGAGAGCCGCTCCGCGGGCCCGATCACGGCCACCTTCCGCGGGGCGAGGGAGGGGCCGTACCGGGCCCATAGGATGAGGTCCCGGACCTGGTCGATCCCGACCTCCGCTCCCTCCGCGGCGAGGACCCGGGCGTCGGGGTGGCCGTCCGGGGCCTGACCCACGATCGCCGCGGCCCGGGAGTTGGCCGCCGTGCGGGCTCCGGGTCCCACGTAGAGTTCGGGGATCATCCGCCGGAAGGGTACGGGGGGCGGGGGGGCGGGACAAGGCGCCCTTGACGGTGGGGAGGGCCGGGGTAGAGTTCGGATGGGCGGGGCGTAGCGCAGTCCGGAAGCGCACCTGCTTTGGGAGCAGGGGGTCGCTGGTTCGAATCCAGTCGCCCCGACCAGCCCAGTTTCTCCCCGCCGGTCCGGCCCTGCACTGCCTCCCAGTGTCCCCGAGAACGGTGGGCCGCCGGAGGTTAACTGGCCGGTTCGACGCTCCCCGCGGGAGCTGGCTCGGGAGGGCTGGAGCGTGCCGGGCCACCGCCTCCGCGCCTTCGTCCACGGCTACGTCGACGCCCGGTGGCCGTACTTCCACCTCCGCACCGCTTCGCGGACACCTACCACGGGAAGGTCATCCCCTACGCGACCGCGCGGGACGCCCCCTGTCTCCCCCTTGACGTGTGCCTCATCGTGGGCGGGCCGTTCGCGAGCTTCGTCGCCGACCACCACCTTCGGCGCGCGGGAACACGGTGGTGTGGCTCGACTACCGCTTCGGGCGCGTCTTCCTCCAGCTCCTCCGGCGCACGGTCCGCCGCTCCCTCCGCCGGGAGGAGCTCTGGAGCGGGAACCGGGAGTCGCTTCGGAAGGCGCTCCTCTCGCGCGATTCGATCCTCCTGTGGGCGATCCGCACGCACGCTCGGCGGAAGCGGGAGTACCCGGAGCTCCTCGCGCGGCCCGAGCACGCCCACCTCACGGTGGTCCGGCTCCGCTCGCCCGGGGGGGGCGTTGGCGGGCGGGGATACCTCGTCCGGCGCTGAGGTCGGAGTCCCCCCTGACTTCCGGGCCTTCAGGGGATGGCGCGCCCCGACCAAGGGGCGCTGGCACCCTGGAAAGAAAGGGGCCCGGGCGGTCGCCCGGGGCCCGTCCGTCGAGGAGGGTCTTGGGGGAGCGCCTTGATTTCGGGCTCCTTGACCAGTTCGCCGGAGGTATCAATGCGGTTGAGGGGGTTGCGAGCCTACATGATCGCCAGCTGTGCGGCCGCCTCGTTCAGTCATTCGGCGAAGGCCGCCTCCCAGTCCGCGGTCTCCACGAACCGGGTGAGGGTCTGGATCCTGCCGGCGGAATCCGTGACCGTGAGGCGCACCCGGTAGACCCCCGGGCGTTCGAATCCCCGAACCACCACTGGCCCCTCTTTCGTTCTTGATCATCTCCCACCGGGATTTGCTCCTCGCTATCCCACCATCCCCATCCATCGGGCGGGAGAAGTCCTATGGGGCCCTCATCCAAGCTTGCATCTGACCCCAACCCGTCTTCGTCTGACTTGCTGCCAGAACCGATGGCGAGGAGGAGCGGATAGGTGGGTTCAGCTTCCAGACCGGGATGGGGGGCTCGATTTCGATCGGCACCCGGCCTCCTGCGTGATCCACGCCGCGCCGTGGAGGGCGGTCCCTTCGGGAAGGGCCACGGTGACCACGCCTCCCGGGACCACCCGGCCGGAGAAGGGCAGAATCGCTGAGTTCCCCAATGCTAGAACGAGGTTCACCCCCACCACGAGGACTTGGGCCGGTCCCACCTCCGCGAGGAGAAGCTCCAGTCCCACGACCTCGTCCCCCGTCCGGTTGGCGAACACGTGGCCCCGCCCCCCCGGGCCGAGGGACAACTGGTCGTACGTCCCCTGGTAGATGTCCCCCGGTGCTCCGAAGCCCACTACCACCGCCAGCCCTGCGAGAACCCACCCCCTCAGCATCATCTTCTACCTCCTTGGTTTTGGTGCCTCAAGGGGTGAGGAACTCGACCCGGCCGGAGGCGAGGTCGTAGAGGGCACCAACCACGGCGGGGTGGCCCAAGGCACGGCGGAGCCCTTCCACCGTCCCCTGGACATGGAAGCGAACGGTTTCCGCCCAGAGGTCTCCCCCGCCGGGGCGGGCCCTCTCGATCGCCGGACGGATCGCCGCGTCCAGGGGGCCTTCGGGAGCGCCCGGGGGCTGTTCGATCGCGGCCTTCACCGCCCCGCACCCGGTGGGCCCGAGGACGACGACGAGCGGGACGTTGAGGGGCCCGACGGCGTACCCAAGGCTCGCCACGACCGTCTCGTCGCAGACGTGGCCGGCCGTGCGGACGACGAACAGGTCCCCGAGTCCCTGGTCGAATACGATCTCCGGGGGGACGCGGGAGTCCGAGCACCCGAGGACCGCGGCCCACGGCTTCTGGCCGGGGACGAGCTCAGCCCGCCGTGCGGGATCCCGGCGGGGATGGCCGTGGGCTCCCCGGGCGTGCCGGTCGTTCCCCTCCTGCAGAAGGCGCAGAGCGGCTTTCGCGTCCATCGGCTGCAATCCTCCCCCACGAGGGAGCGGGCGGCAACGGGATGGCCTCCACGGGAGTTCCATGGGGGGTGCACAGGATGTGCAGAGGGAGGGAGGACACTCCGAACGACGCCGGCAAGCGAGAGCGAGCGCCGCGCCGAGAGATGGAAGTCTGCCACCCCCGCCGTGGCACACCCACGGCGATCCCACCCAAGGGGCGGAGGTCCCCACCTCCGCCCCACCCTCTTCCTTGGAAACTGGCTATCCTTGCTGGGGCAAGCGAAGGAGGATGACCATGCGTAACCTTGTTCTGATCGGACTGGGAACGGTGCTGATCGCCGGAGCAGCTGTCGGGCAGCCCACGGGGGAGGAGCTTGGAACCTGGGCCCTTCGCCACTGGGACGACGTGGGAAACGGCCGCCTCGAGGCGGTCGTAGCGTGGTTCGCCCCCGAGGGCGGGGTCGCCTTCCTCGGCGGGCCAGCGGATGGGTTTCACTACGGGTCTGACATCCTCCACGCTTGGGAGGCGTTTTTCGCGGCCGTGCCGGCCCGCGGGTACGCCCTGACCGGCGTGACCCGGGCGGTCCCCGAGGCCCGTCTCGTCTACGGAACCCTGGAGCTCGACACGGCCGGTGGCTCCGTGACGGTGGACAGCTACCTCCGCTTCTCCGGCGATGGCAAGCTCCTCGGGGCGGACTACGTCCTCGTCCACGGCCTTGGGCCCGCGGGCCCAATCACCGACGGGAGCCTTGGGGAGGGGGAGTACCGAAACTCCGTCCAGGACATCCGAAGCGGGGTGGGCCTCCACTGGCGGAACGGGCTCGTGGTCCTCTTTGCGGCCCTGCGCAGCCCTGGCACGGGCTGGGTATCAGCCGGGTTCGATCCCGTGAACCGGATGCAGGGGGCGAACTTCATCATCGCCGCGGTGACCCCCGCGGGCCTCGCGATCGAGGACCACTTCGGTTCGGGGACGACGTCCCACCGGCGTGACCGCCGGGAGGACGTCCTCCGGGCCGCCGGGGCCGTGGCCGGGGGGCAAACGGTGGTCGAGTTCGTGATCCCCCTCGATAGCCTCGACCCGGAGGACAAGCCGCTCGTTCCGGGGGGGAGCTACACGGTCCTCCTCGCCTACCACCGCTCCTCGACGTCGTTCACCACCCTCCACACGGCGCGGGGCTCGGTGCAGATCGCCTTGGAGAAGTAGCATGGACACTCTGCGCGAGATGGCGTACTGGCCGCTTGGGCCGTTCCCAGTCCTGTTCTACCTTGGCCTTGTGAGCTACGCCCTGCTCCTTGCCACCGGGGCCTCGATGGCCCTTCCCCGGCGGCTCAAACGCCGCCGCCCCCTCTGGCTCCACCACGGGCTCGCCTACGCGACCGTGGCCGTGGCCACCCTCCACGCCCTCCTCGGGATCGTCGCTCGAATCTAATGCCTGGGCGTAACATGGCGCGGGGCCAGCGGCCGCTGGCCCCGCGTGTTTTACGGTTTCTCGATCTCCATCGTCATCGCCACAAGCCCGGAGAGGAGCTTGGGGTAGAAGTCCGTGGACTTCTGGGGCATCGAGACCCCGAGGTCGGCGATCTGGAGAACCTCCTCGACGCGGGTTGGGTTGAGGAGGAACGCCGCCTGCCCCTTCCCTCCGTCCACGAGGGCGACCGCCTCCTCATCCGTGTGGGCGTAGTCGACGTGGGTTCCCCGGGCGAGGACCTCGTCGTCGATCCCGAGGTACGGCTCGAGGATCCCCTTGTGGAGGACGGCGACGTCGAGCCGCTTCCAGGCCGGGGGCTGGCTTCCCGGGACGATCTCCTCGGGCCGGAGGCCCCCCCCCAGGGTGAGCCCCCAGAACTTCCCTTCGGAGTAGAGGACGAAGGCGGGCCTCTTCCCGGCCGCCCGGGCGAGGAACTCCCGGGACGCCGGAAGGGAGGGGAGCCCCTCCACCTCAAACCGCTCCCGAACCCGGTCCAGGAACGAAGGGAGGGCGAAGGGGGCCCCGGGGCGGAGGACCCGCGGGGTGGGGCGGATCACGCACCCCGGCTCCTCCACGTTGACGAGGGTCACCGGGAGGGCGGTGAAGCTCTGGGGGGAGGCCGGCCTCCAGCCCTTCCCCAGGCACTCCCGCATGAACGCCTGGGCCGTCTCGAACCGGTGGTGCCCGTCGGCGATGTAGAGCTCCAGGGGTTTCAGGGCTTCCCGCACCGCCTCCACCGCCCCCCGGTCGGGGATGTACCAGAGCTCGTGGCGGTTCCCGAAGTCGTCCCGGGCCACGGCGTCGGGCGTGCGGGCTCCCACGGCTTCTTCGGCGGCCAGGCTCGCCCCCCGCCGCGGATCCCGGTAGAGGAGGAAGATGTGCTCGAGGTGGGCCTCCGTCGCTCGGAAGAGCTTGAGCCGGTCCTCTTTCGGGCCCCGGAGGGTGTGCTCGTGGGGCTTGGCCCCGCTTTGGGAAAGGTCGAGGAGGGCGATGATCCCCTGCCGGATGAGCTCCCGGCCGTCGTGGCGGAACGCTTGCCGGTAGAGGTAGACCCCGGGCGAGGGGTCGTGGGTGAGGACCCCCTTCTGGATCCACTCCCGGAGAAGCGCGGCCCGGTGGGCGTAGTCGGCGGGGTCCTGGGGGGGGACCTTGGTCCCAATCAGGCGGACGTAGGAGTACGGGGACCGGCGGAGGTAGGCTGCCTCCTCCGCGGGCCCGATCCGGTCGTAGGGCTGCGTCACGACGAGGGAGAGGTCCCCCACGGTTTTGCTATAGCGGAGCCCGCGGAAGGGGTGGACGACGGCCACGGGCTACCCCTTCCCCGCCCGGGCGAGGAGGAGCTCCACGAGCTCGTCCCCGATCCGCTCCTGGGCCTCCTTCGTCTGGGCCCCGATGTGGGGGGTGAGGGTTACTTTGGGGTGGCGGAGGAGCTCCGCGTTCGTGGGGGGCTCGACGGCGAAGACGTCGAGGCCCGCCCCGGCGAGCTTCCCGGAGTTGAGGGCCTGGAGGAGGGCCGCCTCGTCCACCACTTCCCCCCGGGCGCAGTTCACGAGGTACGCCCCGTCCTTCATCAGACCCAGCTCCCGGGCCCCGATCACGGGCCCGGCCGGGTCAGGCGGGACGTGGAGGCTCACGAAGTCGCTCGTCCGGAGGAGTTCGTCCAAGGAGACCATCCGCACCCCGGGGAGGGGGGACTCCTTCACGAACTTGTCGAACGCCACGACCTCCATCCCGAGCGCCAGGGCCCGTCGGGCGAGGGCCTGCCCGATCCGCCCAATCCCCACCACCCCGAGGGTCTTCCCCTGGAGCTCGATCCCCACGAACGACTTCTTGTCCCATTTGCCCTCGCGGATCGACTGGGTCGCCTGGGGGAGGGACCGGGCGAGGGCGAACATATGGGCGAGCGCAAGCTCGGCCACCGAGTCCGAGCTCGCCCTGGGGGTGTTGAGGACCTCGATCCCCTTTGCCCTCGCGTACTCGGCGTCGACGTTATCGAGGCCGACCCCGGCTCGGATGATGAGCTGGAGGCCCCTCGCCGCGTCGATCGCCCCCTTCCGGACTTTCGTCGCCGAGCGGACGACGATTGCGTCGTAGCCTTTCCCGAGTTCCGCCCCAAGCTCCTCGGGGCCCATCCCGGTCCGAACCGTGACCGAAATGCCGCCCTCCCGGAGGCGCCCGAGGGCTTTCTCGTCCACCGGATCGCAGATGAGGACCTTCATCTTCCCCTCCTCAGAGCTTGAGGACCTCTTCGATCGCCCCAAGGACCCCCCGGATGTCGGGAAGGGTCAGGTCCCCCATGTGGGCGATCCGGAACGTCTTCTCCCGCAGGTCCCCGTACCCGTTGGAGATCCGGAGCCCATACTGGGCGATGAGGGCCTTGTTGAGGGCGTCCACGGAGATCCCCCGGGTGTTTTTGATGCAGGTCACCGTCTTCGACCAGTACCCCTCCTCGGGGTAGACGTCGAAGTGCTTCTTCGCCCACGCCTGGACGACCGCGGCCATCTCCGCGTGGCGGGCGAACCGCCGGTCGAGCCCCTCCTCGAAGAAGTAGTCCAGTTGTAGGTTCAGGGCGAAGAGGTGGGGGACGGAGGGGGTCGCCGGGGTCTCGTTCTTCTCGTGGGACTTGAGCATGACCGGGAAGCTGAAGTAGTAGGTCTTGGGCTTCACCGCCTCCGCCCGCTGGATCGCCCGCGGGGAGAGGGCGCACACCGTGAGTCCCGGGGGGAGGCCGAAGCACTTCTGGACCCCGGCCAAGCACACGTCCAGCCCGAGCTTGTCGAACTCGATCTTCACCCCGCCCATGGCCGTGACCGCGTCCACGAGGAGGAGGACGTCGGGGAACTCCCGCACCACGGCGGCGATCTCGGGGAGGGGGTTCATGAGGCCGGTTGAGGTCTCGTTGTAGACAACGGCCACCGCGTCGTACTGGCCCGTCTTCAGGCGGGCGGCGATCTCCGCGGGCCGGGCCGCCTTCTCCCACGGGATCTCCAGGGCGTCGGCGGGGATCCCGCACGCCTGGCTGATCTCGTACCAGCGCTTGGCGAACGCCCCGTTCACCACGTGGAGGACCCGCTTTCCCACGCAGTTCCGCACCGCGGCCTCCATCGCCCCCGTGGAGGAGGATGCAAACAGCAGAACGGGGCTCTCCGTGTAGAGGAACCTCCGGAGTTTCGTCTGGAGGTCGGCGTAGAGCCCCCGGAACTCCGGGGTCCGGTGGTAGATCTGGGGCGTGGCCATCGCCTGAAGGACCTCCGGGCGGACCTCGATCGGGCCTGGAACGAAGAGCTTCACATGGGAGATGCGCATCGTGCCTCCTTGAAGGGGATCTTGCCCCAGCGGGAAGGATCTTGCCAGCTCAGGCCGTTCCGGCCCGGGAGAGCCCAAGCTCCCGGGCGAGGCCGAGGGCATAGGCGAACTCCTCCCGGGTGATCCGGCGGCGGAGGGCGGGGACCTCGTGAGCCCTCCCCGCGGGGTAGTACTGGGCCATCAGGTTCACGAACGTGTCCGGGGAGATGGCGTCCCGGAGGAAGCGGAGGACGGCCTCGGTCCCGGAAAGGCCCTCGGGGAGGACGAGGTGGCGGACGAGGAGGCCCCGGAGGGCGATTCCGCCCTCGACCCGGAGGTCCCCCACCTGGCGGTGCATCTCCCGGAGGGCCTCCTTGGCCCGCTCGGCGTAGTCGGGAACTCCGGAGAGGCGCGCACCGACCGCGCTGTCCCCGTACTTGAAGTCGGGCATGTAGATGTCCACGATCCCCTCCAGGAGCCGGAGGGCTTCCACGGACTCGTACCCCCCACAGTTCCAGACCACGGGGAGCCGGAAGCCGTCCTCGACGGCGCGGGAGAGGGCCGCCACGATCTGGGGCGCCTGGTGGGTGGGGGTCACGAAGTTCGCGTTTTCGCACCCGACCTCCTGGAGGTGGAGGAGGATCCCCGCCAGGTCGGCGACCGAGATCTCCTCCCCTTCCCCGAGGTGGGAGATCGCGTAGTTCTGGCAGAAGAGGCAGCCCAAGTTGCAGCCGGAGAGGAACACGGTCCCCGAGCCGCCGCATCCGACAAGGACCCGCTCCTCCCCGAAGTGGGGTCCCCACGAGGCGACCCAGGGGGCGGACCCAGCCCGGCAGAAGCCCCGCTCGCCCTCCGCCCGCAGGGCCCCGCAGTTCCGCGGGCAGAGCCGGCAGGGGGAGGCGAGCTCGGCCAGGGCCTCGGCCCGGGCCCGAAGCTCCCCGGGGGAAAGGTTGCGCCTCATCCCCGCCTCCAGCCCACCTCCCGGAGGAGGCGGTCGAGGGTTGCCAGGGGAAGCCCGACCACGTTCGTGTACTCCCCCTCGATCCGGAGGACAAACGGGGCCGCTCCCCCTTGGATCGCGTACGCCCCGGCTTTGTCCAGGACGTCCTCCCGGGCGAGGTAGTCGGCGATCTCCTCGTCGCCGAGGGGCTTGAACAGGACCCGGGTTTCGACGAGGGCCTCCCGCTCCTCCTGCCCGACCACCACGAGGCCGGTGAACACGGAGTGCCAGCCCCCGGCGAGGGCCCGGAGGAAGGCCCGGGCTTCCTCGAGGTCCCGGGGCTTCCCGTAGGGGGCCCCGTCCCGGAACACCCCCGTGTCCGCGGCGATCACGGTCCCGTCCGGCCTCCTCTCCCGCGCCCACGCCGCCTTGCGCCGGGCGACCCGGAGGAGGTCGGGCGGGGCGAGGACCTCCCCCTCGTCCACCTCCGGGGGGAGGACCTCGAACTCCGGGACGAGGAACCGGAGGAGCTCAACCCGCCGGGGCGAGCCCGAGGCGAGGATCAGCCGTTGCCCTCCTGCCCGAGGCTCTCGATAATCGGGCGGCATGGAGATCATTTTCAGCGAGCGGTGCCTGGAGTACCACACCGTCGGGCACCCCGAGGGCCCGGCCCGGGTCCGGGCCCTCCAAGGCTACCTCGCTCGGAAAGGGTACCCGTTCCTGGAGCCGGCTCCCGCCCCCGATGAGGACCTCCTCCGGGTTCACACCCCGGACCACCTCCGGCGGGTCAGGGAGCGGGACTTCCACGACCCCGATTGCCCCCCCTACCCGGAGATCGACTTCTATGCTCGCCTTGCCGCGGGGGGGGCCCTGCTCGCCCAGGAGCGGGGCGGGTTCTCCATCCTCCGCCCCCCCGGCCACCACGCCGGCCCGAGCTTCCTCGGGGGCTTCTGCTACTACAACAACGTCGCCGTGGCGGTGCGGAGGTCGGGGAGGAGGACCCTCATCGTGGACATCGACGGGCACCACGGGAACGGGACGGAGGAGGTCTTCTACGGAGACCCCCAGGTGACCTACATCTCCCTCCACCGGATGTACAACTACCCCGGGACGGGCCACGCCTCGCGGGGCAACTGCCTCAACTATCCCCTTCCCCCCCGGTGCGGAAAGCGCCTCTACGTCGAGACCTTGGAGCAGGCCCTGGCCGCGGCCGGGCCGGGCTTCGAGGAGCTTGCCGTCTCCGCGGGTTTTGACACCTACCGAGACGATCCCTTGGCCTCCCTGGGCCTCGAGGTTGACGCGTACTACGACATCGGGGTCGTCCTCGGGTCCCTCCGGCTTCCGACGTACCTCGTCCTCGAGGGGGGGTACGTCCCGGAGGTCATGGGGCCGACGGCGGACGCCCTCCTCCAGGGCCTGGGCGATGCCCGGGGAGCGGGCTAGATTGCTCCAGCGCGGCCCGGCGGGGTACAATTACGCTATGCGACCTCTAACCGTTCTTGCGGTTTCGGCCGCCTTTTCTCTTTCTGGCTTTGCCTCTTCCCTCAAGGTCTCCCTCCCTCCGGCCACGGGCGCGGTTCCCATCGTGATGGGGGTGGCGTGGGGCCTGTTCTCGGAAGAGGGGGTGGCGGTGGAGCTGGTGCCCCTTCCGAGCCAGCGGGACCGGCTCCTCGCCTTCCAGGCCGGCCAGGTGGACCTCGTGGTCACCGACCTCACGGGGGCGCTTCTCCTCCTCGCAAGCGTGCCCGGGGCCGCGGTCATCGCAGGCACGGCCTTCATCCCGGAGCCGGAGGCACTCCACCTGGCGTTCATCACCCCGCCAGCGTACTCCCGGATCCCCACCTGGGACGACCTCGTCGCCCGGGTCCGGGGAGGTACGCGGGTTCAGATCGCCCTTCCGCGGCAGTCGGACCTCGAGTTCGTGGCCGATGAGCTCTTTCGTAGGGAGGGCGTCACTGTCCCCGCGGACCTCTACATTGGCCAGGACAACCTCCTCAACAACGCCTCGTGGACGTTGCTGGGGATGGTGGCGGTGGGGGCCCTTCCGCAGCCCTACGTGGACTACATCCTCGCCTACGGCTACCCGGGAAAGCCCACCTTGACCGTCCTCCGGTGGGTCTCGGGGGTGGACATCCCCCCCGAGGTGATCGTGGTTCGCCGGGCACTTTTGGGCTCGGAGGCTTTGGCTGCCTTCTTCCGCGGCCTCCGGCGGGCGGTGGACCGGTTCAACGGTGAGGACCGGGACGCGATCGTGGCCGCGGCGCTCCCCCTCGCGGTGGACCTCTTCTTCCCCGGCGGGGGGCCAGAGACGGCCACCGACCCCGAGGTGCGGGCTGAGATCGAGCGGGGGATCGCGTCCATCGTGATCCCGAGGTTCCCCCAGCCCGAACCCGTCTCCCGGGAGGTCTACGAGCGGGTCGTGGCGTGGGCGGTGGGGAAGAGGTACCTCCGCTCCCCCATCCCCTACGAGACCGCCGTCGCGCCTCCTCCGGGATGATCGAGGTCGATGGCCTGACCGTGGTCTACGGCCGCGGGGAGGCCTCCGTCCCTGCGGTGGCCGGCCTGTCCATGGACGTCGACACCTACGAGCTCGTGTCCGTGGTCGGCCCCTCGGGGTGCGGGAAATCGACGCTTCTTTTCGTCCTCGACGGGCTGCTCAAGCCCACGGCGGGGAGGGTCCGGGTTCATGGCGAGGAGGTGCGGGGGGTGCGGCGGGACGTGGCCCTCATCCTCCAGGACGCTGGGCTGCTGCCCTGGAAGACCGTGCGGCAGAACGCGGAGCTCGCCCTCCGGCTCCAGGGGCGGAAGGAGTCCGCGGACAAGGTCCTGGCGGACCTTGGGCTTGCGGGGTTTGAGAAGCGTTTTCCCAGCGAGCTCTCCGAGGGGATGAAGCGCCGGGTGGGGATCGCCCGGGCCTTGGCCTTGCAGCCCCGGGTTATGCTCATGGACGAGCCCACCGCCAACCTCGACTCCATCACGAGGGAGCACATCCAGAACCTCCTCCTCGGTCTCTGGTGGGAGATGGGGTTCACGGGGGTCCTCGTGACCCACGACATGGAGGAGGCGGTGTTCCTGGGGAAGCGGATCTTCGTCCTCTCCGCCCGCCCGGCGCGGGTGGTCGAGGTGATCGAGAACCCGGGGATGGGGGAGCCGGGCTACCGGGGGACCCCGGAGTTCGCCGCCCAGGTCGCCCACCTGCGCGGGGTTCTTGGGGGGAACGGGGCATGAGGCGGACCCTCCGGCAGGCGTTCTACTACCTCCTCGCGATCGCGGTGGTGATCGGGCTGTGGTGGGGGGTGTCCTGGCTTCTGGAGACGGTCCGGGGGCGGGAGATCCTCCCCAGCCCCGGGGTGACCTTCGTGGCCGCCGTGGAGAACATCGGGACGCTGGCGAGCGCGTTTGGGACCTCGGCCCTGCGGTTCCTGATCTCCCTTGCGGTGGCGTTCCTCCTGGGGCTCCCGCTGGGCCTCGCCGTGGGGTTCGAGCCGAAACTCGATCGGTACCTTTCCCCCCTCATCTACCTTCTCTACCCCATGCCTCCCGTGGCCCTCCTCCTCTTCCTCTACCTCGCCTTTGGCCTAGGGGAGGTCGTGCGGCTCGTGGTCGTGGTGATGGCCCTCTTCTTCCAGGTCGTCGTGGCCGCCCAGGGGGCGGCGAAGTACATCGTCCCGTCCCACGTGACCGCGGTCCGGGCCGCCGGGGCGACCCGCGGGCAGGTCTACCGCCACGTCGTCCTCCCCGCGACCCTTCCCAGCGTCCTCACCGCCGCGCGGGTGTCCGTGGGCTTGGGGATCACGATGCTTTACATCGCGGAGACGAAGCTCGGGGTGCTCCTCGGGCCTGGGGCGGGCCTGGGCCGCTTCATCGAGTACTACACGTTCCGGGGGGACATCTCCCTCGCGGGGGTGGTGGGGCTCGCGCTTCTAGGGCTCCTCTTCTACGTGGTCCTGGAGCTCCTCGAGCGGGTCCTGTGCCGGTGGAAGTTTGTGGGGGCCCGGGGTGGAACTTAGAGCGGTCCTCTTCGTTCACACCCCCTCCCGGCCGGCCTCCCGGGCCGCCGTGGAGCGGGGCCTTGCCTGGTGCCGGAGGCGGGGGATCCGGGCGGAGGCCTACCCGGAAGGGAACGTGGCGGCGGCCGACCTCGTCGTCGCCGTGGGGGGGGACGGGACCCTCCTCCGGGCCGCCTCCCTCGTCTACCCGCGGGAGGTCCCGATCCTGGCCCTGAACGCGGGGGGCCTGGGGTTCCTCGGCGCGGGGGATGCCGCGGGGATCGAGGAGGCCCTCGCCGCCGTGGCCGACGGGAGGGGCGAGCTTGAGCGGCGGGCGCGGATCCTGGCCCCCGAGCGGGGGACGGCCCTCAACGACGCGGTCTTTCTCGGGACGGAGGCCGCGGGGTTCACCGGCCTCGACGTGACGGTGAACGGGGAAGGGGTCTTCTCGCTTGATGGGGACGGCCTTGTCGTGGCGACCCCCACGGGGAGCACGGCCTACGCCCTCGCCGCGGGCGGACCGGTCGTCGCCCCGACGGCGCCGGTCCTCCTCCTCGTTCCCCTCGCCCCCCACCGCCTTGGGGTGCGGCCCGTGGTCGTCCCCGAGGGGGCCGAGGTGGTCGTCCGGGCCCGCTACCCCGTCCGGATCCTCCTCGACGGGGATGGGGCTGGAGGTCTTGGGCCCGGGGAGGCGGTGGTCGTGCGGAGGGCGCCTGCGGGGACGGTCCTCGTCCGACTTCCGGGGACGGACGCGTTCTTCGCCCGACTCCGGGGTAAGCTTGGGTGGTCCGGTTGAAAGGGGGAACGGTGCAAGTCGAAGCGCTGCTCGATGGGGTTCTCAAGCGGAAGGTGGCCGATGAGCTGGAAGTCGTGGCGATCCGAAGCCGGGAAGAGCTGACCCGGTTCACGGGGTGCGCGATCCACCAGAACGTGGCGGCGTCCGACCGGACGGTCCACGTGAAGGCGTGGGTGGACGGGAAGTTCGGGGTTGTGACGACGAACGACCTCACGGCGCGGGGGCTCGCCCGGGCGGCGTCCCGGGCGGCGGCCGCGGCCCGGGTTCAGACCACGCCCGCGGGCTACGCCCCCCCAGAGCCGAAGCTCGTGACCGAGGTGGAGGACTGGGACGAGGCGACCTGGAACGCGACCCCGGA
Organism: Candidatus Bipolaricaulota bacterium; assembly: GCA_938084715.1. GTDB lineage: Bacteria > Bipolaricaulota > Bipolaricaulia > Bipolaricaulales > Bipolaricaulaceae > Bipolaricaulis. Next base: position 57,080 of record CALKES010000007.1, read on the forward strand.
GGAGCGGGCGACCCTCGTGGCCCGGGCGGTCCGGGGGGCGGCCGAAGCCGGGTTCAACGCCTCCGGCGCCCTCTCCACCGGCGGGGCGGAGATCTGGATCCGCACCTCCCCGGGGGTTGACGTCTACCACCGGACGTCCGCCGTCCGGTTCGTGACCGTGGTCCTGGGGAAATCCGGCGGCTCGGGCTACGCCGAGTTCTCCGGCTCCCGCCTCTCCGAGTTCGTCCCCGAGGAGCCGGCCGAGCGGGCCCTCCGCAAGGCGATGGCCTCCGAGAAGCGAATTCCCCTCGAGCCGGGGGAGTACACGGTCGTCCTCGAGGAGCCGGCGGTGGCCACGCTCCTTGGGATGCTCTCCTCGATGGGCTTCTCCGCCCGGGCGGTCCTCGAACGGCGGAGCTTTTTCCTTGGGAAGTTCGGGGAGAAGCTCGTCTCGGACCTGGTGACCGTCTACGACGACGGCCTCCACCCCCGGACGGCCCGGATGCCGTTTGACTTCGAGGGGACCCCCAAGCAGCGGGTGTACTTCTTCCGAGCCGGGGTTGCCGAGGGGGTGGTCCACGACACCCGGACCGCGACCCTGATGGGGACGGCCTCCACTGGGCACGCCCTCCCCCCACCGGCGGCCGGGTGGTCCCCGATGCCCACCCACATCGTGATGGAGCCGGGGGCGGCCTCCGACGACGAGCTCCTTGCAGGCGTGGAGCGGGGGCTCCTCGTGACCCGGTTCCACTACGCCCGGCCGGTGGACCCGATGCGGGGCGTGATGACGATGATGACCCGGGACGGGACGTTCCTCGTCGAGCGGGGGCGGGTTGTCGGGGCGGTGGACGACCTGCGGGCCACGGAGTCGGGGCTCCGGGCCCTGTCGCTTGTCGAGGCGGTGGGGAGGACCCAGAGGCTCATCACCCACGGGGAGGGGTTCGGGGCGTACCTTGTCCCGAAGGTGCGGATCGGGAAGTTCGCCTTCACCGGCCGGACGGAGCGGATGTGATGGGGGCCCTGGAAGCGCTGCGGGCCTACGTCCGGGAGACGGAGGAGATCTCCGCCGCGGCGGCCCTCGCCGCCTGGGACCAGCGGACGGGGATGCCGGAGAAGGGGGCCGAGGCGCGGGCCAAGGTCCTGGGAAGGCTTGAGCGGCTCGCCTTCGAGCGGCTCGTGTCCGACCGGATGGCCGAGCTCCTCCGGGCGGCGGAGGGGGAAGCCGAAGGCGAGATCGACCGGGCCCTCGTCCGGGTCTGGAAGAGGAACCACACCCGGCACCGGGCGATCCCCCCCGAGCTGTACCAGAAGTTCGTCGAGGCGACTGCCCGGGCCGAGCATGTCTGGGAGAAGGCGAAGGCGGCCTCGGACTTTTCCCTCTTTCGCCCCCACCTCGCCGAGGTCCTCGACCTTGTCCGGGAGATCGCCCGCCTCATCGGGTACCGGGAGAGCCCGTACGACGCCCTGGTGGAGGAGTACGAGCCGGGGATGACGACCGCTCGCCTCGGGGAGGTCCTCGGCACCCTCCGGCGGGAGCTCACGGCGTTCCTCCAGGAGCTCCGCCAGGGGACTCCGCCGGCTCCCCTGCCCCCCGGTCGGTACCCCGTGGACGCCCAGAAGCGGTTTTGCCGCGACGCCCTTACCTGGATCGGGTACGACTTCTCCGCCGGGCGGCTCGACGACTCCGTTCACCCGTTCACGATCGGGGTCGGTCCGGGGGACGTCCGGGTCACGAACCGCTACCGGGAGGAGGACCCTTTCTCCTCCCTGTTCGGGGCCCTCCACGAGGGGGGCCACGCCCTCTACGGCCAGGGGGTCGCCCCGGAGCTTGCCTGGACCGGCCTCTCGGGTGGGGCCTCGTTTGGGATCCACGAGTCCCAGTCCCGGTTCTGGGAGAACCAGATCGGGCGGAGCCTCCCGTTTTGGCGCCACGCCCACCCCCACCTCGTCCGGCACTTCCCCGCCCTGGCCCGGACCTCCCCCGAGGACGTGTGGCGGCACGTGAACCGGGTCGAGCCCTCGTTCATCCGGGTCGAGGCCGACGAAGTGACCTACAACCTCCACATCTGCCTCCGGTTCGAGCTCGAGGTGGAGCTCGTCGAGGGGCGGCTTTCGGCCGACGGGCTCCCGGAGCGGTGGAAGGGGGCGATGGGGGAGTACCTGGGGGTGGTCCCGCCCGACGACGCCCGGGGGGTTCTCCAGGACGTCCACTGGTCGGGGGGGATGTTCGGCTACTTCCCGTCCTACGCCTTGGGGAACCTTTACGCCGCGCAGTTCGCTTCGGCTGCGGAGCGGGAGATCCCGGGCCTCTGGGCGAGGGTGGCGCGGGGGGAGTTCCTCCCGATCCGGGAGTGGCTGCGGGAGAGGGTGCACCGCCACGGGCAGGTGTACCTCCCCGAGGAGCTCTGCCGGCGGGTGACGGGGGAGGGGCTCTCGCCGGAGCCGTTCCTCCGCTACGTCCGGCGGAAGTACGGGGAGGTCTACGGGCTCTGAGGGGGGCTTGACGCCCGGCCATTTATGGATATAATGGTCCACAATTTCTGTAGTGCGGAGGTGGACCATGCGTAGTGTGCGTGTAGGTGCCTTTGCTATCGCGCTGGCCTTGTTCCTCGTCCCGGCCCTCGCCCAGACCGCGGCCGTTCAGGCCTCGGTGGCGATCCGGAATGAGACGTGCACCGCCGGTGTTCAGCTCTCCCAGATCGTGTGGGTCCGGGGGGAGCAGGTGATCGGGCTGCAGATCCTCCAGGTCCTTGTACGGATGGGGCAGACCTACACCTCGGAGGCCCAGCTCTCGGCGGCCCCGACGTCGGTCGTCGTCCGGGGGCTGGCCCAGGGTGGGGCGTTTGAGGCGACGGTTCCGATCGGCCAGTCGGTCAAGTACGTCTGCGGGACGATCACCGCGACCCTGGCCGGTCAGCCGGTGGGGGAGACCCCGGCTGGGGGTCAGCCCGAGTTTCCGGCGGGGATGCCCCGGCCGAACCTGACCCCCGGGATGACCCCGGCCCAGCTCCTTTCGGCCCTCCAGGCCGCCGGGGCCCAGGTCGAGGTCCAGGGCTCGGAGAGCAAGCCCAAGCTGGGCGACGCCGCTGATCCGATCCTTGTCGGGGCGTTTCCGACCGGGTTCGCCGCCCGGGCGTTGTGGGTGAGCACGACGGGGTCGCTGCGGGTGGCGGTGGCCCACGACCGGCCGAGCGCGTTCCTCTGGCTGTGGATCGTTCCCGTCCCCAACGTGTGGAACACGGCCACGGCCTGGACCCCCCTCACGGGGGCCCTTGTCGTGTCCCTCGACCGGCCCCAGGCGCTGCAGCCCTTCACCCAGTGGGGGAACGCCCCGGTCCCAGGGAATCTCTTCTTCGTCCTCCTGATCAAGTGGGACCTCGGGCCGGCGATGCCCTACGTCCTCACCCTCTCCAACTAGCTGAGGCTCTAGAGTTCGGGCGGCCCCGTTCGGGGCCGCCCTCCCTTTTCCCCGCGCTATACTTGAAACCCAGGCGGAGGTGACCCCGATGCGAGCGAGATCGTTGGCATGGGCCGCGGTTGTGGGGGCACTCCTCCTGCTCTCCGGCTGCGGTCCCAGGGAAGACCAGGGGGGAGGATGCCCGTACTGCCCGGGTGGGGGAGGAACGGCGGTGGTTGTGGCCTTTGAGACGGTGGACCAAGGGGTCCACAGCGGGATCCGGGGCGAACGCCGGGTCGTCGTCCGGGATGGGGCGACGTGGGCCGCCCTGTGGGCCGAGCACGGGGCCGGGCGGACGCCCCAACCCGAGCTTCCCCCGGTGGACTTCACCCAGGAGATGGTCGTCGGGTACTTCTGGGGGGAGAAGCCGACGGCGGGGTACCGGGTCGAG
>CALKES010000008.1 GCA_938084715.1 Candidatus Bipolaricaulota bacterium
TGCCCCCCCGCCCGGTGTCGCCCCTCCCGCCGCCGGTTCGGAACCGGTGGTCGTGGAGGATGAGCGGAACAAAGAGTGGGGCGGGGCAGAGACCCTCCCCGCCCCAAGGCCGTCAGGGTTCAGTCCGCGCAGGGGTACACGGCGGAGCCGTCCACGTCGCAGCGGTCAACCGTGACGGGGATGTACCTGAAGGTCTCCATCCGGGGTACCGGCAGGCAGATCACGTAGCTCCCCCAGAGCTGGTGGGGCGGGTGGAGGTCCACGGTTGTCGTTGGCGCCGTGGGGATGGGGGTCCAGTTCTGCCCGTCGGAGGAGATCTCCACGGTCAGGGTTCCCTGGCATCCGTCCCGGAGCCCCGGGGTGTACTCCAAGATGAGGTGGACGTTGATGACGGGAGCCCCGAGGTCGTGGACGTGGGAGACCTGGTACCAACTGCCGCAATCGGCCGTCAGGCAGCGGGGATCCCCGCCGGCCGGCCCAGGGATGGAGTAGCCCGTCCCGTTGCCGCAGCTATCGCCCGGCCCGAGGGACCCGTGGAAGCACTCGGTGCACTTCCGCTCCGCCAGCACGGCGTACCAAGCGTCAACCCTGGGCGTAGAGGGGGCAAACTCGACCTCCACCGGGTCCGAGGCCAGGGACGGAGGCACTGTTCCCTTCTTCCAGGATAGGAGTCGGTGGAGGTCGTGGGTCTGGGGGGCGTCGAGGGTGACCCGGAACCCCTGGGGGAAGGCGAGGGAGAACGGGGTTTTCTTCGTCCCGGCCTCGACCAGGGTGTCGGTGGGCGTCCGCACCTCATAGGCTGCCGGAACGTCCAGGAGCGAGTAGGGCGGCAAGGAGACGCAAGGGGCCGAGGAGCGGGGTTGCTGCCCCCTGGATGACGATGGCCCGAACGATGCTGTTGTTCGTCTCGGCGCTCTCCCGCACGACATCCGTGGCGTCCATGCACGCCTCCACGAGGAACGTCCCGCCCTCCCAGGTGAGCGGGGAGTAGGGATCGGTGGTGACGCTGGCTACCACCATCTGGCCTGGGTCGAGGTGACCGGAGCTCCAGGCCTTCTTCCCCACCGAGATCGGCTGGCCCCCCTTGACCACGTAGACCTCGAGGACGACGCCGTGTAGGTACGCCCGGGCTCTGCCCGCGTTGACCACCATGACGTCGAAGCTCACGCAGCAGTCCCCCACCGCGGGGCTCGCCGGGGTCCAGCGGATCGCCTCGATCAGGAAGTCCGGCTTGGCCTCCCGAACCTCGAGGACCTCCAGACCCCCAATGGGCGCGCCCTTGTAGAGCACAAGGACGTCGTATCGGCCGGGGGAGAGCCTCCCGATCGGCACCCGAAGCTCCCAGGGGGTCGTTACGGGGAGACACATCAGGCGCTTGTTCGTCGTGGACACGGTTATTCTCGTCCCGACGATGGAGACGGTGGGCGACTCGGGGACGCAATCGTCGCACCAAACCCCGGAGAGGATGAGGCTGATGGAGTCAGCGGAAGTCGGATCTGGGGGATCCACCTCGACATTGGCCCACGGGCCGCACCCCTGGCCCCACGCCCCATTTCCCACCCCGGCGCCGGCGAGGGCCAGTAGAACCAAGACCCACAGGCCCTTGAGACGTCTCTGCGGCTTCCAACCCACACGGAACCTGTTCAAATCCAGGTCCAACACGGCACACCGCCTTCGTTCGGAAACCTCCTTTCCCTCGCGGTTTGGCGATGGAAGTGTTCGCAGAATCTCGGTCAGATTTTGGTTGAAGTGGTGACGACGCAGAAGCCGTGCCAGGCAACGTTTTCCCTTTCGCCCGAAGACCCTCTCAAGGGGTCGTGCAAGCGGGATCTCCCGGCCACTCGGGCCCCCGGGGGACGACCGGCTGGCCTGGCCGGGGCTGTGGGGGTGGGATATACTCACCCCGTGAGTTCGCGCCCTTCTGCCCGAGGCTTACCCATCCCACCGCATGCCTCACCTCCCAGCCTCGGCAGGAGGGCGCTGCTCATTCTCCGTGACCTCGGGCTGGCTTGACCCAAGGCGGGAGGCTTGCTCGTGAGGATTGCGGTCGCCCAGCTCAACCCCACGGTGGGGGACCTCCCTGGAAACCGGGACCGGGTCCTCCAGGCGATCGGGGAGGCGCGGGGGATGGGAGCAGACCTTGTGGTCTTTCCGGAACTGGCCCTCCTCGGCTACCCGCCCCGGGACCTCCTCCACCGGGCGGGGTTCCTCGACGCGGCGGACCGCGAGTTCGAACGGATCGTGAGGTCCACGGAGGGGATCGGGGTTGTCCTCGGCCATGTCCTCCGCGGGGGAACCCGGGAGGCGAACGTGGCGGACCCCTCGGCCTCCGCCTTCGGCGGAGGCACCGCGCTCTACAACGCGGCCTTCCTCCTCGCCGACGGGGGGATCGTGGGCTGGCAGGCCAAGCACCGGCTTCCGTCGTTTGACGTCTTCGAGGAGGAGCGGTTCTTCACCCCGGGAGCAGAGGTTGGGGTCCTGGAGTGGAACGGGCTGAGGCTTGGGCTCTCGGTGTGCGAGGACTTCTGGTACGAAGGGGGCGTCCTTGCGGCTCAGGCCGCCGCCGGGGTGGACCTCTTGATCAACGTCTCCGCCTCCCCCTACTTCCGGGGGAAGCCCCTCCTCCGCTACCGCCTGGCCGAGCGGTGGGCCCGGGAATCTGGGGCGGTTGTCCTGTACGCGAACCTCGCCGGGGCCCAGGACGAGCTCGTCTTCGACGGAGGATCGTTCGCCGTCCGCCCCGATGGGGCGTTCCTCCTCGCTGCCCCCCGGTTCACGGAAGGCGTGTTCGTCTTCGATTCCGCGGGCCCTCCAGTTCCCTCGCCAGAGCCCGATGGAATCCCCGAGGTCCGGGGCGCCCTCGTCACCGGCGTCCGAGACTACTTCGGGAAGAACGGGCTTCGGGGCGCGGTCGTGGGGATCTCGGGGGGCGTGGACTCGGCGGTGGTGGCGGCCCTGGCTGTGCGGGCCTTGGGTTCCGAGCGGGTCGTCGGGGCGTTCCTCCCTGGTCCGTACACGGCCCAAGAATCGGGGGAGGAGGCCCGCACGATCGCGGAGGCCCTTGGGATCCGCCTCGTCGAGATCCGGATCGATCCGATCTTCTCCACCTTCACCGAGGCCCTCTCCCCCCACGTTTCGGTGACAGGGGTGACGGCGGAGAACCTTCAGGCGAGGGTCCGGGGCGTCCTCCTCATGGCCCTGGCGAACAGCCTGGGCTACGCGGTCCTCGCCTGCGGGAACAAGGCCGAGCTCGCCACGGGGTACACCACGCTCTACGGGGACACCGTGGGGGCCTTGGCCCCGATTGGCGACCTCCTCAAGGGCGAGGTGTACGCCCTGGCCCACCTCCTGAACGCCGAGGCCGGCCGGTCGATCATCCCCGAGGGGACCCTCCGCCGCCCGCCGTCCGCCGAGCTCCGGCCCGGACAGCGGGACGACGAGGACCTCCCTCCCTACAACGTCCTTGACCCTCTTCTCCAGGCCCTCGTCGTGGAGAACGCCCCCTGGGACGAGCTCCTCCGGAGGTTCGGGGAGACCGTGGTCCAGGACGTGGCCCAGCGGCTCCACCGCTCGGAGTACAAGCGGCGGCAGTACCCGATTGTGCTCAAGATCTCGCCCAAGGCGTTTGGGATCGGACGGAGGTTTCCCGTAACCGAGGGCTTCGGCCGCTAGGGGGTTCCCCCCCGGCGGGCCCGCCGGAGGTAGGTGGGGACGTCGTAGTCGTCCCGGATACCCTCTTTCTGAAGGCGCTCGATGACGACCTCGGCCTCCGCCTCGGGGATCTCCCCGGTGGGGACGGCGGGGAACCCGGTGGCGATGACGGTGACCTTGGCCTTCTGCATTCCCTCCCGGATCGTGGCCCCAAAGATGAGATCGGCCTTGTCCGACAGGGCCTCCTGAATCGCGCTCGCCGCCGCGGTGACCTCCTCGAGGGTGAGGTCCTCCCCGCCGGTGATGTTGAGGATCGCCTTCTTGGCCCCTTTGGGGCTGAAGTCGAGGAGGGGCGAGGAGATGGACCGCCGCGCCGCCTCCCGGGTCTTGTTCTCCCCCTCGGCCTCCCCGATTCCCATCAGGGCCGTCCCCGCCCCGCGGAGGACCGCCTCCACGTCGGCGAAGTCGAGGTTGATGAGCCCAGGGACGGTGATGAGCTCGGTCACCCCCTGGACCCCCTGGCGGAGGACTTCGTCCACGAGCTCAAACGCCTTGGGGAGGGGCATGTCGTGGGGGACGACCTTGAGGAGGCGGTCGTTGGAGATCGTGATGATCGCGTCCACGTTCTTGGCAAGCTGCTGAATCCCCCGCTCCGCCCGCTGCATCCGGGCCAAGCCCTCGAACCCGAACGGCCGGGTTACGATCCCGACGGTGAGGACGCCGAGCTCTTTGGCGATCTCGGCCACCACCGGGGCCCCGCCGGTCCCCGTCCCTCCCCCCATCCCGGCGGTGATGAACACCATGTCCAGGCCCTGGAGGAGGTCGGCGATCTCGTCCCGCGACTCCTCGGCCGCCTCCCGCCCCACCTCGGGGTCCCCCCCCGCCCCGAGGCCCCCCGTCCGCTTGGCCCCGAGCTGGAGGTGGCGGTGGGCCTCCACCATCTCCAGGACCTGGGCGTCGGTGTTCATCGCCACGAGCTCGACCCCCACGATCCCCGCCCGGTACATCCGGTTGACGGCGTTCCCGCCGCCCCCCCCTACCCCCACGACCATGATCCGGGCCGGGCTCTCCCCCATCATCCGTCCCTCACCCCCGGAGGAACTTGCGGAACCAGCCGAGCATTTTCCCCAGCATCCCCTTGGAGGACCCCCGCCCCCGCCGGGTGGGGACGAAGTCCTTCGTCTCCACCGCGTACTTGAGGAGCCCGATCCCGGTGGCGTAGATCGGGGACTCCACGATGTCCCGCAGGCCGTGAATCCCCTGGGGGAGGCTCCCGACCCGGGCGGGGAGCCCGTAGCGGCGCTCGATGAACTCCGGCATCCCATGGAGGAGGGACGTCCCCCCGGTGATCACGACCCCGGCCGGGATGAGGTCCCGGTAGCCCGCGTCCTCCACCTCCTGCATCGCGAGGTCGAGGATCTCCTCCACCCGGGGCTCAATCACCTTGGCGAGCTTCTTGCGGGACACCTGCTTCGTGCTCTCGCCCCCGATCGTCGCCACCTCGATCCTCTCGTCGTCGCCCACCGAGTCCACGAGGCACGTCCCGTACTGCTTCTTGATCCGCTCCGCCTCCTCGATCGGCGTCTGGAGGCCCACCGTGATGTCGTTCGTGATGTGCTCCCCGGCGATGGGGATCGTTTTCGAGAACCAGATGTCCCCACCCCGGAACACGGAGATGTCCGTGGTCCCGCCGCCGGAGTCGAGGAGAACGACCCCGAGCTCCTTCTCCGCCGAGGAGAGGACGGCCATCGCCGAGGCCAGGGGCTCAAGGACGATCTGGGAGATCCCGATTCCCACGGCCTCCACGCACCGGACGAGGTTGTGGACCGCGGTCACGGACCCGAGGACGATGTGGACGTCCACCTCGAGCCGGGTCCCGGTCATCCCCACGGGGTCGGTGATCCCCTCCTGCCCATCCACGATGTACTGGCGGGGGATGACGTGGATGAGCTCGAGATCCGGAGAAAGGGGCATCGTCCGCGCCGCCTCGACCACCCGCCGGACGTCCTCGGCGGTGATGATCCGATCCGGGCGGGTGATGGACACCGTGGCCGAGTTGTTGAGGGATCGGATGTGCTTTCCCGCGATGCCGACGTAGGCCTGCTGGATCCGCACGTCGGCCATGTTCTCCGCCTCCTCGACCGCCTTGCGGATGGACTGGACGGTGCGGCCGATGTCGACCACGACCCCCTTCTCCAGCCCCCGGGAGGGGGCGGTGCCCAGCCCGATGACCTCGATGTGCTCGTCGACCACGTTGGCCACAAGGCAGGCCACCTTGGTCGTCCCGACGTCCAACCCCACCACCAGCCGCTCCCGCCTCATCGGACCACCACCTTCGTCACCTCTTCCGTTTCAAGACCACCTCGTCGCCGACGCGAAGGTCCACCGTGGCGTACCCCTCCAGCAGTCCGCGCTCCCATAGCGCCGCCAGGATAGCCAGGCGGTCCCCCAGCGGGCCAATTTCCCCCAAGAAGACGGTGGGGACCCCCTCTCCCCGGGCGACGACGGAGGTGGGATCAGAGATGTCGAACGTCGAGAACCGCTCCCGGACGGCCGGGGCAAGGCCGGCCACGGCCTGCGCGGCCTGGACCGCCTCGGGGCCGACCCGGGGGCCCTCCCGGCGCACGCCGACCACGCGCGCCTCGGTCGCCGGTTCGAGGATCACCCCCTCGGGGTCGACCCACACCGCCTGTCCGCTCTCCAGCCGCACCTGCACCGCCGGCTCCCGCTCCTTGATCACCACGTCCACCCGCTTCAGAAGCGGACGGGGTCGAATGCTCACCGCCGCCACGCGCGGGTCGCGGGCGATCTGGTCCCGCAGTCCGCCCGTTTGTAATCGAAGTACATTAGCACCGAGCAGAATCCCTGTCAACTGTTCGGGGGCAACGTACCGGGCCGGGGAGACCCACACCTCCTCCACCCGCCACCATTCCCCCCAGCGGATAGCGGCGAAAGCGAAGATCAGCAGGGCACCAGCCAGGCACCCCACCCGAACCGCTCGGATCACGCCTCCACGACCTCGAGCTCGAGGCTGAGCCAGACCCCAAATCGGTCCACCACCCGGTCCTGGACGAATTCAACAAGCTCCAGGACGTCCTGAGCGCGGGCGCGGCCGAGGTTGCAGATGAAGTTGGCGTGGCGTTCGGAGACCACTGCGTCCCCGACTCGCGCCCCCTTGAGGCCGGACTGGTCGATGAGCCAACCCGCGGACTGTCCAGGGGGGTTGCGGAACACGCAACCCGCGGAGGGGAGGTCGAGGGGTTGGGTCCGGGCCCGCTCGGCCAGCAGCGTCCGGAGGTCTCCCCCGCGGTCCGGCCGGAGGGCCACGGCGAGGACCGGGAGGCGCAGGCGGCGGAAGAGGGAGTCCCGGTAGGTGAACCGGCACTCCTCGGGGGTGAAGGTCCGGACGCGGCCGTCGGGGAGGAGGGCCCTGACGGAGAGAATCTGCTCTCCGATCGATCCGTACCGCGTCCCGGCGTTCATGGCCACGGCTCCCCCCACGGTTCCGGGGATCCCGGCGAGCTTCCACCCCCCCCAGCGGGCGACCCGCGAGAGCGGGGTCCCGGCCCCCACGGTAAGGGTTCCGTCCTCCTCGCGCCAGGCGCGGAGCGCAGCGGTGGAGAGGACGAGCCCAGGGAACCCCCGGTCGGGGACGAGGAGCTTGGAGCCTCCCCCGAGGAGGAGCCAGGGAAAGCCGTGGGACCGGGCCCGGACGACGGCTTCCACGAGGGCCTCCTCCGTGGGCGGGCGGTAGAGGGCGAGGGCCCGGCCCCCGATCCGGAACGTGGTGTGGGGGGCGAGGGGTTCCTCGGGGCGCACCTTGCCGGGGAGGTCCCTCAGGATCCGTAGGAGAGCCCGTGCGCCATCTCCCGGGCGAGCTTCCATATGTCTCCGGCCCCAAAACAGGCCACGATGTCCCCGGGCTGGATCCGCTCCGCGGCGGCGTCCATCGCCGCCTCGGGGCTATCCCGGTAGACGGCCCTTCCCCCCGTGGCCCGAGTTGCCTCGGCCACCTCCCGGCCGCTCACCCCGGGGATCGGCCGCTCGAAGGCGGGGTAGATCCGGGTCACCACGACCTCGTCGGCCCCGGCGAGGACCCTCCCGAACGCCCCGGCCAGGGCCTGGGTCCGGGTGTAGCGGTGGGGTTGGAACACGGCCACGATCCGCCGCTTGGGCCACCCGAGCCGCAGGGCGGCCAGGCCCGCCGCCACCTCGGTGGGGTGGTGGGCGTAGTCGTCCACCACGAGGTACCCGTTTTCCTCCAGGACCTCGAGCCTCCTCCGGGGCCGCGCCGCCCCCGCCAACGCGGGGGCAAGCTCGGCGAGGGGGATCCCGAGGAGGTACCCGGCGGCGAGGGCGCCCAAGGCGTTGCGGACGTTGTGGGGCCCGGGGCCGGGGACCTCCACGTCCGCCACCTTGCCCCCCCGGAAGAAGAGCTCGAAGCTTGCCCGCTCCCGGCTGTAGGCGGCCCCCCGGGCCTGGAGCGCGGCCTCGGGGGAGAACCCGTAGGTGAGAGGGGCGCGGAGGCCCTCGGCCACCTCGCGGGCCCTCGGGTCGTCCACGCACACCGCCACCCGGTCCGCCCTGGCGAGAAACGCCCGAAACGCCCGCTTGAGCCCCGGAAGGCCTCCGTAGGTCCCAAGGTGGTCGGTGTCCACCGAGGTGAGTACGGTGACCTCAGGGGCGAGGGCGAGGAACCGGCCGTCGGACTCGTCCACCTCGGCGACAAACGGTCCTCTGCCCAGGCGAGCAGAAGGGAGCCCCGGCACCTCCCCGCCCACGTAGTACCCGCCGGACTCCGCGACCCCGGTGACGAGTTGGGCGGCCCAGGCGGCGGTCGTCGTCTTCCCGTGGGTCCCCACCACAGCCACAAGCTCTCTACCCCGAAGGACTTCCCGGAGGGCGTGGAGGCGGGGGAGGCGGGGGATCCCCCGGGCGGCCCGAAGCTCGGGGTTCGTGGGCGGGATTGCCGAGGAGTAGACCACGGCACTTGCCCGCTCCGGGACGTGACTGGCTTGGTGTCCAACGTACACGCGGGCCCCCGGGGCGAGGGCCACGGCCCGCGATCCGCCCCGCACGTCGGACCCCGACACGGTGGAACCGCCCTCCCAGAGGAGCCGGGCCAGGGCGGCCATTCCATCTCCCCCGATCCCCACGAGGTGAACCCTTCCTGAAAACGCGTTCATGAACGTTTCTCCTTCCCAAGGGCGAGCAGGGCTGCTGCGGCCCGGCGGGCGGCGTCGGGGCGGGCGACTGCCCGGGCGGCGGCGGCCATGGCCCGGAGCCTCTCCCCGTCGGCCCAGAGGCGGGTGACGATCGTTCCCAGTTCCTCCCGGGCGGTGGATTCGGGGACGACGAGCGCCCCGCCCCCCCGGGCCCACATCCAGGCGTTCTCCCGTTGGTGCCCCCCGGCGGCGCCGTCCCAGGGGACGAGGACCGCCGGCCGGCCGGCGGCGGCGAGCTCGGCCGCGGTCGTCGCCCCGGCCCGGGCGACCACGAGCCGGGCCCGGGAAAGGGCCTCCGAAAACGGCTCGGCGTAGCGGACCACCTCCCCCTGAACCCCGGCCTGGGCCAGGGCCCGGGCCACCTCCTCGGGGGGGGCGGCGCTCCCTACCACGAGGCGGACCCGGAGCCCCGGGGCGCGGGCGAGGGCCGGCGCGGCCTGAAGGACGGCGTCCACCAGGCCCCGGGCACCCCGGGATCCGCCCACCACGAGGAGCTCGTCTCCCAGCTCCGGCGAGAGATGGACGATCTCCTGCCGGACCGGGTTCCCCGTGACGAGGGCCCGCGCTCCCCGCGGGACCCCCCGGGTTTCGGGGAAGGAGAGGAGGACGAGGCAGCCCAGGCGGGCGAGGATCCGGTTGGCGAGGCCCATCGAGGCGTTCTGCTCGTGGAGGGCGCAGGGGATCCCGAGGAGGCGGGCGGCGATCCCCGGGGCAAGGGAGGCGTGGCCCCCGGTCGCGAGGACGACGTCGGGGCGGAACCGGCGGAGGAGGGCCAGTGACCGGACGAGGCGGGCGAGGGCGCCGAGGAGCGTCCCTGGCCAGGTCCAGGGGCGCCGACGGTCCAGGCCCCGGGACGGGAGCGGGAAGAACGCGATCCAGGACCGCTCGGCTACCACCCGCGCCTCGAGGCCGCCGGGGGTCCCGACCCAGCCCGCAGAGGACAACGCCCCCAGGCCCCGCAACTCCTCGAGGACGGCCAGGGCGGGGTAGACGTGCCCCCCCGTTCCGCCGGCGGCGACGAGGACCCTCATTCCCCCACCCCCGGGACGAGGACCCCGACCGTCGACCGGCGGGAGGCCCGGGCCACCCCGAGGAGGAGCCCCCCGAGCATCAGGCTCACCATGAGGGACGATCCCCCGTAGCTCAGGAAGGGGAGGGTGAGCCCGGTCACGGGGAGGACCCCCACCGCCACCGCGAGGTTGAGAAGCGTCTGGAACCCGAGGAGAAACGACGCCCCCCAGGCGTAGAGCGCCCCGAGCTTGTCCGGTGCACTCCGGGCCACCCGGAACCCAAAGACCACGAGGACCGAAAGGAGCCCGATCACGGAAAGAGCCCCCACGAGGCCCGTCTCCTCGGCGATCACGGCGAACACGAAGTCGTTGTGGGCTGCCGGGAGGTAGAAGAGCTTCGCCCGCGAGGCCCCGATCCCCCGGCCCAGCACCCCTCCAGAGCCCACGGCAAGAAGCGACTGGAACGTCTGGTAGCCGTAGGTGTCCCGGTACGCCCCGGGGTTGAGAAACGCCACCAGCCGCTCCAGCCGGTACCGGGCGAGGAAGAGCACCGCCACCCCGAAGGGAAGCGCCCCGAGGAGGGTGAGGAGGAGGTGGCGGACGGGAACCCCCCCCACCCACAGGAGGAAGAGGACCGTCGCCCCGTAGATGAGGAGCATCCCCGAGTCCGGCTGGAGGAGGAGGACAATTCCAAAAAGCCCCAGGACGAGGAGGTGGGGGAGGACCCCCTCCCGGTAGCTCCCCAGCCGGTCCGCCCGGCGGACGAGGGACCCCGAGATGTAGAGGATGAGGGCCACCTTCCCGGGCTCCGAGGGCTGGAACGGGAACGGGCCGAGCCGGAGCCACCGCGAGCCCTCGGCGAGGGGGGGGACGAGGGTGAGGAGGAGGAGGACGAACGCCCCTCCAAGGAGGAGGTCGTCCACGGACGCCCAGGCGTGGTAGTCCACCCGCCAGAGGACGGCGAGGGCGAGGAGCCCCAGAACCCCCCCGATGGCCTGGCGCTTGAGGAGGGCCCAGGGGTCCCCGGTTAGGCGGAGGGAGAGGGGGGTGCTGGCGGAGCTCACGAAGAGGAAGCCCGCGAGGACCAAGAACGCAAGGACGATTGCGAGCTTGCCCTCCGCGCTCCCCATGGCGAGGGTAGTGTGGCGCACATGTCCCCTCCGCCAAAGGACCGCGGGGGTTCTCCCCCCGGCCCTCGTTCAGGGGGGGAGGTGCCCGGTGTCCGCCCTCAGGGGGACAGTCGGGCGCTAGCGCTCCCGGGAGAGGAGCCGAAACGCCGCCTGGTACGCCTCCCCCCGGTGGACGTAGTCCCGGAACTGGTCGAAGCTCGCACAGGCCGGGGAGAGGAGGACGGTGTCCCCCGGCCGGGCCAGGCGGTAGGCCCGCCTCAGGGCGTCCAGGGGATCCCCCGCCCGTTCGTGGGCGACCCCCGCCGGGGTCAGGAGGGAGGCGAAGTAGTCCTGGGACTCGCCGACGAGGACGCAGGCCCGGGCCTTGGCCCGGAGGATGGGGAGGAGGTCCTCGTACCCGCCCCCCTTGTGCCGGCCGCCGAGGATCAAGACGACCCGCCCCTCGATTGCGGCCAGGGCCGCGGCGGTGGCGTGGGCGTTCGTCCCCTTCGAGTCGTCGATGAACGGGATCCCCCCGATCTCCCCAACAGGCTCCATCCGGTGGGGCTGGTGGAGCGCGGGGGCGATCTCCAGGTAGGGAGGTGGAGCGGAGACGAGATCCGGGTCCGCAGCGCAAGCCGCGGCCCACGCCGCCCGGAGGTCGTCCTGAAGGTGGGAGGGAAGGCCCTCCCCCCACCCCGGGGGGAGCTCAACCCCGGTGTAGTCGACCACCTGGGCCTTCGGGGCGAGGCGGGAGAGGAGGTCCGGGGGGAGGACGGCCCAGTCCTCCGCCGTCTGGCGGGCGAGGAGCCGGGCCTTGGCCGCGAAGTAGGCGGCCAGGCTCCCGTGGTGGTCGAGGTGGTCGGGGGCGAAGTTGAGCCACACGGCGACGCCAGGCCGGAACTCGGCCGTCCACTCGAGCTGGTAGGAGCTCACCTCGAGGACCCACGGCCGGCCCCGGACTTCGTCGACCGTCGAGATCGCCGGGCGGCCGATGTTCCCCGCCACCACGGGCCCCCGCCCCGCCGCCCGGAGGATCGCCCCCACAAGCTCCGTGGTCGTCGTCTTCCCGTTCGTCCCGGTGACGGCCACTAGCAGGCTGGGCCGGGCGAGCCGAAACGCGATCTCGATCTCGGAGAGAACCGGGATCCCTCGCCGGCGGGCCTCCTGGAGGAGGGGGGGATGCGGCGGGACCGCCGGACTTGGGACGAGGAGATCGGCCTCAAGGGCCCGCTCGGTGTGGCCCCCCTCCTCCCACGGAACGCCGTGGTCCTCTAAGAACGCCCGCTCCTCCGGGGCCAGGGCCCGGAGCTCGGAGAGGAAGAGCTCGGCCCCCCGGGGGACGAGGGCCTCAACGAGGGCCCGGCCGGTCCGGGCGAGCCCTAGGACGGCGACCCTCTCAAAGGGGAGCCGCTCAGGCATCCCCGGCGAAGGCCTCCGCGATCCGGCGCTCGAGGACGAGCTTGGGCGAGAACCCCTCCACCTGGAGGTAGTGGGCGGCGGCCCCAAACAGGGCCTCCTCGGGGACGAGGCCCACGATCTCCGTCCCCACCACCGGGACCCCGTACCGGGCCGCCTCGAGGCGGACGAGCTCGAGAACCCGGGGAAGCGGGGTCTTCCGGAAGTTCGTGAGGTTCATCGAGACCTGGACGATCTCCCGCTCCTTGAGCTCCAGGCCGATCGCCTTCACGTACCGGAGCCCGCCCGAGGAGAAGCGGACGGCTTGGGCCACGGCCTTGGCCACCCGAAGGTCGGCCGTGCCCAAGTTCACGTTGAACGCAACCAGGAACTCCCGGGCCCCGATCGCGGTCACCCCCGCGGTGGGGTGGACGGCCCGCTCCCCGAAGTCGGGGGCCCACTCCGGGCGGAGGATCTTCTCCGGGAACCCCTCGAACTCCCCCCGCCGGATCTCGGCGAGGTCCCGCCGCTCGGGCCGGCTCGCCGCCTCCTCGTAAAGGTAGACCGGGACCCGGAACCGCCGCCACACCTCCTCCCCCACCCGGCGGGCCAGGGCCACACAGTCGGCCATCGTCACCCCCCGGACGGGGACGAACGGGACGACGTCCACCGCCCCCATCCGGGGGTGCTCACCCCGGTGGGTTCGGAGGTCGATCCGGGCCACGGCCTCGGCGAAAAGGCGGAGGATCGCCTCCGCAGCCCCGTCGGGGTCCCCGACGAGGGTGAACACGGTCCGGCCGTGGTCGGGGTCGGACTGGGCGTCCAGCAGGCGGACGGTGGGGACGCCCCGGAGGGCGGCGGCCATCGCCTCCACCGCCCCCCGATCCCGGCCCTCGGAGACGTTGGGGACCGACTCGACGAGCCGCTCCACCGTCCCCTCCTCAGCCCCCTCCTACCGGGTTGGGAACAGGGCCCACAGCCGGCCCTCCACGTCCGTGGAGAGGTCGACGATCGTCGACTCCCGGCGGAACAGGACCACGTCCTTCGTCCGAAGGACGAGGTCGTAGCCCTTCTCTTTCGCGATCTGCTGGGAGATCTCCACGATCTTGATCGCTGCGACCTGGGTCAGGAGCTGATCCAGCTGTTGGAACGCGGCCTGGAGCTGCTGGAGGCGCTCGGCAAACCCCTGGGGGTCGAGGATTGTGACCTGGGCCTCCTTCACCGCCTTCTCCACCTCGTCGGAGATCGGCTTGGCCTGCGTCCGGACGTTCTCCAGGTCGGCGCGGAGGTTGAGGAAGCCCGGGGAGGCGATCATCTTGTCGAGCATCGTCAGGTTGACCTTGAGGGAGGCCTGGATCAGCTCGGCCTGGAGCCGAAGGTACCGCTGCTGGTAGGCATCGAGCCGGATCTTTCCCGCGGCGTAGTCGGTCTGGAGGGCCTGGATGTCCCGGGCCTTCCCTTCCATCGCCGCCCGCTCGGTCTGCACCTGGGGGAGGAACACGCGGGTGAACAGGGTCTCCGCGTCCACGATCCCGATCCGGAGCCCGGTCCCGCCCGTGGCCATCCCCGCCAGCCGCGTCTCGATCTCCCTCTGCCCGGATTCCACCTTGGCCACGCGCTCAGTGAGCTTGGCCACGTCCCCGGTTGAGGTTCCCCGGGGCAGGACGATGCTCCCGACCAGGCCGCCCGCGAACCCCAGGACCAAGGCCCCGACTACAACTCCCACGATCCACTGTGTCTTCATCGGTCTCCTCCGTGATGGACCCTACTCTACCCTAGAACATCGGGCTCATCCCGAACTCGAACGCGGGAACCCAGGTGGGGTCCCGGTCGTTGGGCCAGGCCAACGCGAGCCGGACGAACATCCCGGCCACGCTCGCCGCCAGCTCCACCCCGGCCGAGGCCTTCACCGTCCCGTCCCAGGTCGCTCCGAAATCGGAAAAGAGGGCGATCCACGACCCCTGGGCGATCTCGATCCGGAACTCGGCGTTGAAGAGCCCATACCGGTCCGTGGTCACCCCCTTGGCCCCCCGGACGGAGTCCACCCCGCCCAAGGTGAACCGGTACCGCTCGGGGAGGTCCAGGCCCCAGCGGGCCAGGGCCCGCCAGGCGAGGACCGCCCGGCGGTCCCCAAGGAGCCAGGGGAAGTCCGCTGGGACAAACCGGGCAAGCTCTCCCTTCACCGTGAGGTACTCCACCCCCGGGGCAAACGTCCCGGCCTTCTCCACGCTCGCCCGGCCCCGGCTCCCCGTGCGGGGGAAGAACGGGTTGTCCCGGTCGTCGTAGATGAACCCGAGCTCCACCGAGGTCCGGGGGTCGAGGAGGGTCCAGGCGGGGAGCTCCCAGGCCTGTTCGCTCGTGAGCCCGAGGGAGAGGTCGAGGTAGGGGGCCAGGGGGTACGCCACCGAGGCGCTGCCCCCGGCGGTGACCGTCCGCGGGTCCTCCCCGGACTCCCTCCGGTAGAGGTCGAGGCTCACCCGATCGAACACGGGGAAGGAATGGCTCACGAAGGACAAGCTCCACGTGGTGCCCGCGCTGCCCAGGAGGCCCTGGTCGAGGGACAGGGCGAGGTCGATCGCCCGGCCGAGGAGGTTTTTCTGGCTGTAGGTGAGCTGGCCGACGATCCCCCCCTCTTGGGGGGAGAAGGCGAGGTTGCCCGTGATGCTC
The DNA here is from genome assembly GCA_938084715.1 of Candidatus Bipolaricaulota bacterium. Classification (GTDB taxonomy): domain Bacteria; phylum Bipolaricaulota; class Bipolaricaulia; order Bipolaricaulales; family Bipolaricaulaceae; genus Bipolaricaulis. Next base: position 15,061 of record CALKES010000008.1, read on the forward strand.
CCCAGCTTCTCGACGTCGGTGGCGGTGACCCGGAGGACGAGCTCGTCGGCGGCCCAGCGGGGCTCGAGGACGACATCCTGGAAGTACCCAAGGGCCATCAGGGCCTGGCGGGCGGCGGTGAACCGCCCCTCGGTGAGGAGCTCCCCAGGCTGGAGGCCGAGCACCCGCTCAATGACCCACCCCGCGGTCCGCGTCCCCTCGGCGACCTCGATTCGGCTGATCCGCCCCTCCTTCACGAGGACCCGGAGCTGGCCGCCCTCGATCCCCTCCCCGACGAACTCGACCATGAACAGCCCCTCCCGCCGGTAGAGGTCGTACACCGGCGCTAGGGCCCGGAGGACGTCGTAGTTCGTGACCTGCCCCGGGGGGAGCGACCCCACCCTCCCCTGGACCCGTTTGGGCGGGAACGTCGTGATCCCCACGAGGTTGATCCCCGTCACGGGGGCCGGGCGGGGGAGGAGCACCCGCTCCGTGAGGGTCCAGACGAGCCAAACACCCCCTTCCCCGAGTTCGGCGCCCACCCCACCGGAGGAGAAGAACACCGATCGGCCCAGGGCTCCCAGGGAGGTCTGGATCGCGGAGATCCTCCCCGTCTCGCCCACGGGCACGGTGATGAGCTTTCGCGCCTCCTCCTCGGGAACGGTGGAGAGCCCCACGAACCGGTGCCCGGCCACGGGGAGCTCCTCGACCCGGATCACGAGCTCACCCCCCCGGAGGTCGGGCACGATCTGGACCGTGGCCAGGTCAGCCTTGCGGTATTCCTCCACGAGGGCCGCGATCGCCACCTCGAGCTTGACCACGTTGAGGACCTCGCCCTTCTTGATCCCCTTGTCCGTGAGGATCTCCCGGAGCTTGGTCTCCCCGGGGCGGTACCCCCCCCGGAGGGCCTCCTGGAACCAGGAGAGGAGGGTTCCCTTGCCCTTCGGGGCAGGCGGGAGGCCCTCGAAGGTGATCCGCTCGAGCTTCGGGTACTCCACGACCCGGAATCGGACGACGACGACGTCCCCTTCAAACGCGAGCTCGGCCTTGACCTGGGAGAAGTACCCCAGCTTGCGGATCGCCTCCTCGGCGGCGAGGACCTGGGACCGGGTGGCGACCTGGCCTGCCTGGATCCCGGTCGCGCTCAGGATCTCCTTGGCCGGGACGTGGACGTTCCCCACGGCCTCGACCCGGCCGACGGCGAACTCCTGGGCCAGGGCCCCTGTCGCTCCTGCGGCTAGCAGCACGAGAACGGCTAGGCTTCTCACGGTGCTCCCTCCTCTGGAAACGCTCGGTACTGCAGGGCTTCCGCCACGTGTTCGGGTGAGATGGTAGCGGCCCCGGCGAGATCCGCAATCGTGCGGGCCACCTTGAGGGTCCGGACGTAGCCCCGGCCCGTGAGGGCGAAGTGGTCCACCGCCCGGGCGAGGAGGGCCTTGGCCTCGGAGCCGAGGGCGCAGAACCGGCGCACCTCCCGGGGCGTGAGCTCGGTGTTGGTGCGGGGCGCCCCGTACCGCTCCCGCTGGGCCTCCCGGGCCGCCACCACCCGCCTCCGTACCGCCTCCGAGGGCTCTCCTCCCCCCTCTCCGAGGAGTTCGTCCCGGGTGAGCCGGGGGACTCCCACGAAGAGGTCGATCCGATCCAGGAAAGGTCCCGAGAGCCTTCGGCGGTAGCCTGCGACCTCGTGGGGCCGGCACCGGCAGGGGCGGAGGGGGTCCCCGAGGTGCCCGCACGGGCAGGGGTTCATCGCCCCGACCAAGGTGAACGAGGCGGGGAAGGTCACCGCTGTCCCGGCCCGGGTCACGGTGATCCGCCGCTCCTCGAGGGGCTGGCGGAGGGCCTCCAGGACCTGGCGGTCGAACTCGGGAACCTCGTCGAGGAAGAGGACCCCGTGGTGGGCGAGGGTGATCTCCCCGGGACTCGGGACCCCATGCCCTCCCCCGACCATCCCCGCGTAGGACACCGTGGGGTGGGGGGAGCGGAACGGTCGGCGGCGGAGGAGGGGCCTTCCCGGGGGGAGGAGCCCGGCCACGGAGTAGATCCGCGTGACCTCGAGGGCCTCCTCGAACGTGAGGGGCGGGAGGATCCCGGGGAGGCACCCGGCGAGGAGGGACTTCCCCGCCCCCGGGGGGCCGACCATGAGGAGGTGGTGCCCCCCCGCCGCCGCGATCTCCAGGGCCCGCCGGGCGTGCTCCTGGCCCCGGACGAGGGCGAGGTCGATCCCCTCGGGCGCCTCGTCCTCGGGGAGGACCCGCGGAGCTGGAGGAATGGCTCGCTCTCCCCGCAGGAACTCCACCGCTTCCCCCAGGGAGGCGACGGGGTAGACGGCGAGGCCGTCCACGAGGGCCGCCTCCAGGGCGGAGGGGGCGGCGACGAGGGCCCGGGGGACCCCCGCCTCCCGGGCGGCGAGGGCCATCGCCAACGTCCCCCGGACCGGCCGGAGGGTTCCGTCGAGGGAAAGTTCCCCGAAGAACGCCGTCCCCTCGGTGGCCGAGGGGGGGAGCTGGCCCGAGGCGACGAGGAGGGCCACGGCGAGGGCGAGGTCGAACCCCGCCCCCTCCTTCCGGAGGTCGGCGGGGGCGAGGTTGGCGGTGATCCGGAGTTGGGGGAAGGCGAGGCCCGCGTTGCGGATCGCCGACCGCACCCGCTCCCGGGCCTCGGAGACCTCCTTTTCGGGAAGGCCGACGATGGCGAACCCCGGGAACCCCGGCCCGACATCGCACTGGACCTCGACGAGGCGGGCCTCGATCCCGTAAGGAGTTGCGCTAAGGACCTGGGCGAACATCCTCCTCCCGGAACGCGTCCCGGATGTGGCGCACCCCGCCCGGGCCCACCGCCACGACGTCGAACCGGACCGGCACCCCGGGCGCGCCCCCGAGGTAGGCGAGGGCCGTCCGCCACAGGCGCCTCCGCTTCTCCGGCGTCACCGCCTCCTCCGGGAGCCCGTGGAGGACGTCACCCCGGGCCTTGACCTCCACGAACACCAGGGTCTCCCCATCCCGGGCCACGATGTCCACCTCTCCGCCCCGCCACCGCCAGTTCCGGGCGACGATGAGCATCCCTTCGGCCCGAAGGTGCCGGCACGCCAGCTCCTCGGCCTCCTTCCCCTTCATCCTTTTCCCGATCATAGCCCGAATTAGCTGGAAGTGGCGTCCTCCCCGTATACTGAGCGCACATGGCGATCCTCATTCGCGGCCCGGCGGTCGTCGGGCGGCCGGGGGAGGAGGTCCTCCCCAAGGCTGACGTGATCGTCGAGGGGCGCCGGTTCGAGGCCGTCCTTCCCGGGGGTGGCGCGGAGGGGAACTTCGACTTCGTGGTGGACGGGGAGGGGTGCCTCCTCATCCCCGGCCTCGTCAACGCCCACACCCACCTCGCGATGACCCTCCTCCGGAACGTGGCCCCCGACGTCCCCCTGGAGCGCTGGCTGGCGGACCACATTTGGCCCCGGGAGCGGAGGCTCCGGCCCCAGGACGTCTACTGGGGGACCCTTCTGGGGCTTGCCGAGGCGATCCGGAGCGGGACCACGGCGGTGGCCGACATGTACTTCTTCATGGACGAGGTCGCCGGGGCGGTGGAGGAAGCCGGGGTCCGCGCCCTCCTCTCCTATGGAGTCGTCGCCCTCACCCCGGATCGGATCGAGCCGGAACTGGCGGAGGCGGAGCGGTTCGTCCGGTCCTGGGACGGAGCGGCGGAGGGGCGGATCCGGGCCGCCCTCTCCCCCCACGCCCCCTACACCTGTCCCGCCGCTGTATGGAAACGGGCCACGGCCCTCGCCCACGAGCTCAAGATCCCCCTCCACACCCACCTCGCCGAGACGTGGGAGGAGGTGGAGCGGTTCCGGGCCGAGACGGGCCGCAGCCCGGCGGAGTGGCTGGAGGAGCTCGGGGCCCTCTCCGTCCCCCTGATCGCTGCCCACTGCGTCCACGTCTCGGAGAAGGACATCGAGATCCTCGCCGCCCACGGGGCGAGCGCGGTCCACTGCCCGACCTCCAACCTACGGCTCGGGTGCGGGATCGCCCCGGTGGCCGAGCTCCTCGCCGGCGGGGTGAACGTGGCCCTGGGGACGGACGGGGCGGCCTCCGCGGGGGACCTGAACCTGGTGGAGGAGGTGCGCCTGGCCGCGCTCCTGGCCAAGGCCCGCGCCGGGCCCGCGGCCCTCCCCCCGGCCGAAGCCCTGCGGCTGGCCACGGCGGGCGGTGCGGCGGCCCTTGGCCTGGGGAAGGAAGGGGGTACAATTGAGCCCGGTCGCCGGGCCGATGGAGTCCTCGTGAGCACCGAGGGTCCTCACTTCTGCCCCGGAGGGGATCCAGTGGCAGACCTCGTGTACGCGGGGCAAGGGCTCGACGTGCGGGCGGTGTTCGTGGACGGCCGGCCCCTCCTCCTCGGGGGCGAGTTTCAGGCCCTCGATCTGGAGAAAATCCTCGCGCGGTGCCGGAGGGTCGCCCACCGGCTCCGTCCCTGAACCCCTCCCCGGCGCACGCCCGCTGGGGGGAGGGCGATTGGAGGTGGAACGTGGCGCTACAGAGAGAGGAAAAGCAGGCGTTCATCCAGAGGTTCGCCCGGGGTCCTTCGGATACGGGTTCGGTCGAGGTCCAGGTGGCCCTCCTCACCGGGCGTATCCAGGAGTTGACGGAGCACCTCCAGGTGCACCGCAAAGACTTCCACTCCCGCCGGGGGCTCCACATGCTCGTGGGGAGGAGGCGGCGGCTTCTCCAGTACCTGCGCCGGACCGACCCCCGCAGGTACCAGCAGCTCGTCCAAGAGCTGAACATTCGAGGTGTGTAGCGGAATGCCTGAACTAGAGACAACGGTTGGTGGGAAGACGTTTCGGCTGGAAAGCGGGACCATTGCCCGGCAGGCGGACGCCGCGGTCCTGGCGAGCTGGGGGGACACGAAGGTCCTCGTGACCGTGGTCTGCCAGCCCACGGCCCAGGAGCTCGATTACTTCCCGCTCCGGGTCGACTTCGAGGAGCGGTTCTACGCCGGGGGGAAGATCCCCGGTGGGTTTTTCAAGCGGGAGGGGCGGCCGTCCGACGACGCGGTGATCGCCGCCCGGCTCATCGACCGTCCGATCCGGCCCTTGTTTCCCGATGGCTACCGGGAGGAAGTCCACATCGTGGCCACGGTCCTCTCCGCGGAGCGGGACGCCCCGCCCGACGTGGTGGGCCTGATCGGTGCCTCGGCCGCGCTCCTCATCGCCCCGGCCCCGTTTGAAGGCCCGGTGGCCGCGGTGCGGTTGGGGATGGACGGGGAGACGATCGTCCCCCACCCCCACGACGACCTCCGGGAGACGGGCCGGATGGACATCGTCGTGGCCGGAACCCGGGACACCGTGACGATGGTCGAGGGGCATCTTCGGGAGGTGCCCGACGAGAAGGTCGTCGAGGCGATCGAGGTCGCCCACGGCCACATCCGGGAGCTCATCGCCTTTCAGGAGGAGTTCGCCCGCCTCCACTCCGTGACGAAGCGCGCCCCGGCCTCCCCGGATCCGGAGGCGGTGGCGATCCGGGCCCGGGTGAAGGAGCTCGTGTGGGGGAAGCTCCCCGAGCTCCGGGCCGCGCCGGGGAAGCTTGCCCGGGAGCGGCGGGCCCAGGAGATCGCCCTCGAGGCGGCGGAGTCTGTGGCTGGGGAGTACCCGGAGGAGAAGCGGGCCGCGGTGGCGGCCCTGGCCAAGGCCCTGTTCGACGACGTGTATCGGGAGTTCGCCCGGCAGGCGATCCTCGAGCGGGGGGAGCGGATGGACGGCCGCCGGCCTGACGAGCTCCGGCCGATCTCGATCAAGGTCGGGTTCCTCCCAAGGGTCCACGGGTCGGCCCTGTTCACCCGGGGGGAGACCCAGTCCATCGGCACCTGCACCCTCGGGGCCACCCGCCGGGATGCCCAGATCGTGGACCTGATGATGGAGGAGGGCCTGAAGCGGTTCATGCTCCACTACAACTTCCCCCCGTTTGCCACCGGGGAAGCGGGGCGGATCGGGTCCCCCTCCCGCCGGGCGATCGGCCACGGGCGGCTGGCGGAGGGGGCGCTCCTCGCCGTCCTCCCCTCCGAGGACGAGTTCCCCTACATCATCCGCGTCGTCTCGGAGATCACGGAATCGAACGGGTCTTCGTCCATGGCCTCCGTGTGCTCGGGGTCGTTGGCGATGATGGACGCCGGGGTCCCCCTGAAGCGCCCGGTGGCCGGGGTGGCGATGGGCCTCGTGAGCGACGAGGCCTCAAAGCAGTACGTGATCCTCACCGACATCCTGGGCCTGGAGGACCACTATGGGGACATGGACTTCAAGGTCGCCGGGACCCGGGACGGGGTGACGGCGTTCCAGCTCGACGTGAAGACCGGCGGGATCACCCCGGAGCTCATGCGGGAGGCGATCGCCCAAGCCCGACGGGCGCGGCTCGCGATCCTCGACCAGATGGAGGCGGTCCTCCCTCGCCCGCGGCCGTCCCTGTCCCCCTACGCCCCGTGCCTGGACGTGATCAAGGTGAACCCGGAGAAGATCGGGGCGATCATCGGCCCCGGCGGGCGGGTGATCCGCAAGCTCCAGGACGACACCGGGACCGAGATCGACATCGAGGACGACGGGACCGTGAAGATCGTGGGCGACAGCGCCGACTCCGTGGCCCTTGCCCGGGAGGCGATCGAGGAGCTCACCGCCGAGGTCGAGGTGGGGATGACGTTCCACGGGAGGGTCGTCCGCACCGCCCCGTTTGGGGCGTTTGTCGAACTGCGGCCCGGGGTGGACGCCCTCGTCCACATCTCCAACCTCTCCGACGGCTACGTGAAGAAGGTGGAAGACGTGGTCCGGGTGGGGGACGAGCTCCTCGTGGAGGTCATCGAGACGGACGAAAATGGGAAAATCCGGTGCAAGGTCGTCCAGGAGAAGCCGAAGCTCAAGGTGGGGGACATCATCTCCGGGACGGTGACGAACGTCGTGGACTACGGGGTGTTCGTGGAGATCGCCCCCGGGGTGCGGGGCCTCGTCCACAAGTCGCGCCTGGGGACCTCCGCTGAGCCGTCGGCGGTGGCCAAGAAGGGCGATCGGATGCTTGTGGAGATCCTGGAGATCGAGGACCAGGGGCGGTACAAGCTGCGGCGGGTCCTCCCCTCGGGGAACTCCCCCAACGAATGACCGAGGTCTACCCCGGCTGCTTCCGGGGGACGACGGCGGCGGGCCACACCGTCCTCGTGGAGCCCATGCCCGAGCTCCGCTCGGTGGCGGTGGGGCTGTGGATCAAGGCCGGGGGCCGGGACGACCCCCCGGAGAAGGAGGGCCTGGCCCACTTTCTTGAGCACATGACGTTCAAAGGGACCTCCCGCCACACCGCCGCCGAGATCGCCCAGGCGATCGACCTCCTCGGTGGCCACCTCAACGCCGCCACAACCCAGGAGTACACGTTCTACTACACCGAGGTCCTCGAGGAGGGCCTGCCCGCCGCCCTTGCGATCATCGACGAGCTCGTGACCGCGCCCCTCCTCGCCTCCGAGGACGTGGCCCGGGAACGGGTCGTGGTGGAGGAGGAGATCCGGGCGATCGAGGACAGCCCCGAGGACGTGGCGTTTCAGCTCCTCCAGGAGGTCCTCTGGCCGGGAGGGCACCCACTGAGCCGGCCCGTGGTCGGGCGGCAGGCGTCCGTGGCCTCCCTGAACTTGGACGACCTCCGGGGCTTCTTCCGGACCCACTACACGGCGGGGAAGATGGTCCTCGTGATGAGCGGCAAGGTAGAACCCGAGCGAGCCTTTGCCCTGGCCGAGGGCTTCCGTGCTCCTCCGGGGGATCCCCTCCCCTCCCGAACGCCCCCCGTCCCCGGCGGGGGGGTGGCCGTGGCCGAGCGGGACGTCCAGCAGGTTCACCTCGTGGTGGGGTTCCCCACCGTCCCCCTCGGGTCCCTGGACCGGTACGGGATCGAGGTCCTGAACGCGATCCTTGGGGGCGGGGTCAGCTCCCGCCTCTTCCAGCGGGTGCGGGAGGAGCACGGACTTGCCTACGCGGTCTTCTCCACGACCGCGTACTTCTCCGATGCGGGGTCGCTTGCGGTCTACGCCGCCGCCGACGAGGGGCGGCTTCCCCAGGTCGTGGAGCTCCTGGAGGCCGAGGTCGAAGGCCTTCGGCAGGGCCTCGTCTCCCCCGACGAGGTGGCCCGGGCGGTCCAGCGGCTGACGAACGCGTTCCTCCTCAGCTTGGACGACCCGGCGGGTCGGGTGGCCCGCCTGGGGACCGCCGCCGCCCTCGACCGGACCCCGGCCTCCCCCGACGAGGTCGTCCGACGCCTTCGGGCCGTGACCCCCGAGGAGGTCCAGGAGCTCGCCCGAAGGCACCTTGGCCTCGAGGGCGCGGCCTGGGCGGCGGTGGGGCCGTCGGCGGAGCGGCTCCGGCAGCTCCTCCGGGCCCGGGTGGAGGTGGCCTGATGCGGATCGCCCTCTACCCGGGGAGCTTCGACCCCATCACCTACGGCCACCTCGACGTCCTCCGGCGGGCGCGGAGGCTCTTTGACGAGCTCATCGTGGCCGTGGTGGAGAACCCCCGCAAGACGTCCCTCTTCTCAGCCGAGGAGCGGAAGAAGCTCGTCCAGGCCGCCCTCCGCGAGGAGGGGATCCGCGACGTCCGCGTCGTTACCTACGCCGGGCTCCTCGTGGACTGCGCCAAGGAGCTCGGGGCAGTGGCCGTGGTCCGGGGCCTGCGGGCAACCTCGGACTTCGACTACGAGTTCCAGTTCGCCCTCACCAACCGCGACCTCGATAGCGATATCGAGAGCGTCTTTCTCATGACCGCGGGCCAGTACTCGTTCCTCTCCTCCTCCCTCGTGAAGGAGATCGCCCGCTACGGGGGGGACGTGGGGAAGTTCGTCCCGGCTTGCGTGGCCAAGGCCCTTGCGGCGAAGTTCAAGCGGCCGAAGAAGGAGGCGCGATGAGGGATCCCCGGGTGGAGCGGATGGCGAAGGTCCTCGTCGAGTACTCGGTGGGGGTGAAGGAAGGGGACCTCGTGCGGATCCAGGGCGGGCCCGAGGGGGCGCCCCTCCTCCTCGCCCTGTACGAGGAGGTCCTCGCCCGCGGCGGGCACCCTTGGGTCCAGCTCGGGCTCGAGGGGGCCGAGGAGGTGTTCTACGCCAGGGCCTCGGACGCCCAGCTCGACTTCGTCCCCAAGTTTGCCCTGGCGATGGTCGCGGAGATCCAGGCCTCGATCTCGGTGTGGACCGAGACGAACACGAAGCGGCTCACGGGGGTGGACCCCGCCCGCCAGGCCCGCCGGGCCCGAGCGACCCGGCCCCTCTCCGAGCGGTTCCTCGAGCGGGCGGCGAAGAAGGAGCTCCGCTGGACGGGGACCCTCTACCCTACCCCCGCGTTTGCCCAGGACGCGGAGATGTCCCTCCGGGAGTTCGAGGACTTCGTGTTCCGGGCCTGTCGGGTGGAGGAGCCCGACCCCGTGGGGGCGTGGCGGGAGCTCTCCCGGTGGCAGGACGGGCTCGTCCGCTGGCTCTCCGCCCGGGACGAGGTCCACATCGTCGGGCCCGGCACCGACCTCCGGCTCCGGACCGGGAGCCGGACGTGGATCAACTGCGACGGCCACGAGAACTTCCCCGACGGGGAGGTCTTCACCGGCCCGATCGAGGACAGCGTCGAGGGCCACATCCGCTTCACCTACCCAGCCTGCCTCTACGGCCGGGAGGTGGAGGACGTCCGCCTGGAGTTCAAGGGGGGCCGGGTGGTGAAGGCCTCCGCGGGGAAGAACGAGGAGTTCCTCCGGAAGATGCTCGACGCCGACGAGGGCACCCGCTACGTGGGGGAGTTCGCGTTCGGGACGAACCCGGGGATCCAGAGGTTCACAAAGAACACCCTGTTTGACGAGAAGATCGGGGGGACGGTCCACCTGGCCCTCGGGCGGGGCTACCCCGAGTCGGGGAGCAAGAACAGCTCGGCGATCCACTGGGACATGGTCTGCGACCTCCGCCAGGGGGGCGAGGTCCGGGTGGACGGGGTCCCGTTCCTCCGGGACGGGAAGATCCTCATCTAGCCATGGACAGCGGACTCAGGGACAAGGTTGTCCTCGTCACCGGCGCCTCGGGGGGGATCGGGGGCGCAACCGCGCGCTTGCTTGCTTCCGAAGGGGCGCGGCTCGTCCTCCACGGACACCGAAACGCCAGGGCGCTCCAGGCCCTGGCCCGGGAGCTCCCCACCGAGGCCCTCCCCCTCTCCGCCGACCTCACCCGGGAGGACGAGGTGGACGCCCTCTTCGGGAGGGCCCTCGACCACTTTCGGCGGTTGGACGTCCTCGTCGCCAACGCCGGGATCTGGCCGCCCGAGGACACCCCGATCGCGCGGATGACCCTTGAGCGGTGGAACCAGACCCTCGCCACGGACCTCACCTCGGTCTTCCTCTGCGCCCGGGCGTTCTTCCGGGCCCTGGAGAAGACGCGGCCCGAGGCGGCGGCCCTCGTGATCGTGGGGTCCACCGCGGCGGTGTTCGGGGAGGAGGGGCACGCCGACTACGCCGCGGCCAAGGCCGGGATCACCTACGGCCTCACGCGGACCCTCAAGAACGAGATCGTCCGGATCGTCCCCCGGGGGCGGGTGAACGCCGTCTGCCCGGGCTGGACCGCGACCCGGATGTCGTCGGGCCTGTTCGATCCAGCGAAGGTCACCCGGGTCCTCCAGACCCGGGCCCACAAGCGGATCGCCCGGCCCGAGGACGTGGCGGCGGCCATCGTCTTCCTCTCCTCCGACAAGCTTGCTGGCCACATCACCGGGGAGATCCTGGCCGTCTCGGGCGGGATGGAGGGCCGGCTCCTCCACCTCCCCGAGGAGATCAACCCCCGCGAGGCGTAGGCTCCACAACCGACCGCTGCCAGCCCCTCGAGAGGAGGAACCCGAGGGCGACCAGGCCCGCGAGGACGTTGGAGAGGGACATCCCCCACCACACCCCGTCCGCCCCGAAGCCCAACGTGAACCCAAACAGCCAGGAGAGGGGAATCCGCAGGACCCACAGCCGGACCACCCCCAGGACCATCGTCGGGACGTTGTGGCCCGAGCCCCGGTAGATCGAAAGCGCCGCAAAGAACGTCCCCAAAAACGGCATGCTCACGGCAAACGCCCCAATGAACGCCGCCCCGACCTCGATCACGTCCGGGCGACCGGGAATGAACAGGGCCACCGCCGGGTAGCGGACGAACCACAGGAACAGGGCCTCCACCGATAGGATGGCGATGAGGGCCCCGATCCCCTTGCGGACAAGCTCCCGGGCCCGGTCGATCGCCCCCGCGCCGAGGGCCTGGCCGACCATCGTCGTCAGGCCCGTCCCCAATCCCTCGGTGACGATGAACAGGATCCCCAGGACCCGGTCCCCGATTCCGTAGCCGGCGAGGGCGACCTCGGCGTCGGGGAGCCGGCCAATCACCGCGGTCATGATCACGAACCCAAACGCCATGCTCGACGAGCCGATCGCCGCCGGGACGCCGATCCGGAGGCCCTTGGCCATCCATCCCCCCTGCGGGATCATCCGGCGGAGGTCGAGGCGGAGGTGGCCGCGCCCCCGCCGCAGGAGGAGGAGGAACGCGACCGTCACCAATCCCTGGGAGATGAGGGTGGCGTAGGCCGCGCCGAGGATCCCCAGTTGAGGTAGCCCGCCCCAGCCCAGAACGAGGAACGGGTCGAGGGCCATGTTGATGATCGTCCCGCCCCCGCTCACGAGGAGGGGGGTGATCGTGTCCCCGGTCGCGGCGAACGCGGCGAAGAACAGGCCGGGGACGACCATCGTCGGGAGCCCGACGAAGATGATCTTGATGTACAGCGCGGCGGCACTCGCCACCGCTCCCTCCCCGACGAGGAGGTCGAGGAGGAAGGGCGAGGCAAAGTAGCCTCCGACCCCGGCCAGAACCGCCGACCCAGCGGACAAGAGGAACAGTTGGTTCAGGGCCGTGTTGGCCTCCCCCGGCCGCCCCGCCCCGACGTACTGGGCCACAAGCGCGCTGGCCGCCGCCCCGCCGAACCCGGCGATGAACGAGATCAGGAACCACACGATCGGCCAGGAGACCTGGATCCCGGCCACCGCCGCGGCCGAGGTTTCCGCGGGGAGCCGCCCGATCCAGAACGCGTCGGCGAGGTTGTACAAGGTGAAGATGAGGGATCCGACCACGGCCGGGCCGCCGATCCGGGCCATCGTCTTCAAGGCCGGACCGGTCAGGATCTCGTCGCGGGAGGGCGTGCGGAACCTCATGGCGAAGCGCGAAGTATACCCGAGAACCGCGACGGTCGGGTTGACGCCGCTTCTCCTTCCGGGTATACGTCCGGTCCGCTGGCCGTATGAACCTTCTCCGCTCTCCCGTCCGCCTGGTCCCCTCCCTCGGGTAGAGGGACCGAACCCATGCTCCCGGTGGCCCTCATCTTCCTCCTCTCGTGCGGGGCGACGATCGCCCTCACCCTCCACCGGCCCTACCTCTACCTCCGGGCCCGCGAGCGGGAGGTGCGGGTGGAGACCTACTTCCTCGGGGCGCTCCTTGGGCCCGTCCTCATCCTCGCCGGCGGGCTTCTCACCGGCGGGCAGGTCCTCGACGGCCTCAGCGGGGAGGGTGGCCTCCAGCCCCTGGGGATCCTGACCCTGTTCATCTCGATGGTGTTCATGAGCATTTTCCTCGACATCACTGGGTTCTTCGAGGCCTGCGCCCGGGCCGCCCTCCGCTACGCGAAAGCGGACGGGACCCGGCTCTTCTTCGCCCTCTACGGGGTCGTCTCCGTCCTCACCGTGTTCACCTCCAACGACATCGTCATCCTCACCCTGACCCCATTCGTCTACTACTTCGCCCGCCACGCCGGGGTGAACCCGAAGCCCTACCTCGTGGCCGAGTTCTTCGCCGCCAACACCTGGTCCATGGCCCTCTACATCGGGAACCCGACGAACATCCTGCTCGCGTCGCGGTTTGGGTTCACGTTCGTCGGCTACACAGGGTGGATGCTCCTCCCGACCCTCGTCGCCGGGACCGTGAACGCCCTCCTCCTCTACCTTGTCTTCCGGAAGGAGATCCGGAGGCCGATCCGGCCCGTGGACTTGAAACCCTCCGCGGCGATTACCGACCGGCCCGGGGCGGTCCTGGGGCTCCTTGCCCTGGGCGGGTGCGTGGTCGCCCTGGCCCTCGCCCCGTACCTCGGGCTGGAGATGTGGCGGGTGTCCCTTTCGTTTGCCCTGGCGCTTCTTCTGATCCTCGCCCTCCGGGAATCGTACGCCCGGGCCCTGCGGCGGGAGCGGAACGGCTCGGCCGTGGCCGAGGCCGTGCGGAGAGTACCGTGGCCGATCGTCCCGTTCGTCCTGTCCCTCTTCGTGACCGTGTACGCCCTGCGGGTGTATGGGGTCACGGATCGGCTCGGGGACGTCCTCCTCGCCCTGAGCGGGGGGTCGGAGCCGCTCCTGGCGATCCTCTACGGGGCGAGCTCGGCCCTGGCGGCGAACGTCCTCAACAACATCCCGATGACCCTCGCCTTCGCCTCGGCGACGGGGGCCCTGAGCGGGGCGGGGCTCCTCGCCGCGGCCCTGGGGACGGCAATCGGTTCCAACCTCGGGGCCAACCTGACCCCGATCGGGGCCCTGGCTGGGATCATGTGGATGACGATCCTTTCGGGGAAAGAAGTGCGGATCACGTTCCCTGAGTTCGTGAAGTGGGGACTCCTGGTGACCCCGGCGACCCTCCTCGTCGCTCTCGGGGTCCTTGCCCTGCAGCTCGCCCTCGGGTCGGGCTGAGGATCTCGGGTCTCCCCTGAGGGGGTTCTCCCCTCCCCCCTGGTGAGGGAGGGAAAAGGAGAGGGGGAACCCCACCGTCGGCGGGGTGTGCCCTCAGGGCTACGCGTTCGGCCCCAGGGGCTACGTCGCTCGGGCTCAGGGCTTCCGCTGGGTTCCGCCGGCGACCCGCACCCGGGGGTCCACGATCCCGTAGATGAAGTCGAGGAGGAAGATCGAAATCGCCAGGAGGTACCCGTAGACGACCATCACCCCCACCACCACGGGGGTGTCGTTCGTCTGGGTCGCCTGGTAGTACAGCCGCCCCACCCCG
>CALKES010000009.1 GCA_938084715.1 Candidatus Bipolaricaulota bacterium
GGGACGAACGGCCGCTTGTAGACGAGGTCCCGGAGGGCGTTCCGGGGCGAGAAGCGGTGCTCGGTGGACCGATCGCGGGCCGCAATCCGGGCAATGAGCTTGGGGCTAAAGAGCCCTCCGCCGGAGCCGGCACCGTCAGGAAAACACAGGGTTCCCCGCTCGTCCTTCGTCCCCCCAAACCCGTACGGGGAGCCAGGGCCCACGAGGGTCGCCGTCCACCAGCGACGGGGGTACCGGGCAAGGAGGTGGTAGACGATGACCCCCCCAGGGAGTTCCCCACGAGGTGGGCCCGCTCGATGCCAAGCTCGTCGAGGAGGGCCACCGCGTCGTCGGCAAGGTCCCCGAGGCCCCGCCGGGCGTCGATCTTCGCCTCGGGGTCGGCCTCCCCGTACCCCCGCTGGTCGGGGGCGATCCCGCGGAACCCCTTGGGAAGCCGGAGCATCGTCTCCTCCCACCACGTCGCCGAGGCCAGGTTTCCGTGGAGGAACAGAACCGGGGTCCCCTCCCGGGGACCGGAGAACAGGACCCGGGTCCGGAGCCGGCTCGTCTGCACCGTCCGCGCCTCAATCCCTCTCATCGTCGGAACCGTCATCTGTGAACCTCCTCAGGCCGTCCCCGGGCGTGCTTGGCCAGAAACCCCAGGAGCGCGGTGTTGAACTCCTCCGGCCGCTCCAGGCACAGGGCATGGCCCGCCCCCGGGACGACCAACAACTCTGCCCCACGGATCCCCCGGGCCAGCGCCTCCGCGTGCCGCGGGGGCTTCAGGGCGTCCTCCCCTCCGGCCACGACGAGGGTGGGAGCGCCTACCTCCCCGAGCCGGTCCGCGACGTCGTAACGGAGGAACGCCCGCAACAGCTCAGCCGCGGCCTGGAAGTCGAGGCCCGTGTACCGCCGCTCTCCCGCCCGGAGCTCGTCGGGATGGGCCTCGACCCAGGCGGCGGAAAAGCTCGTGCTCAGCACCAGGCGCCACAGCAGGGCAGGGTCCTCCCGCACCGCGGCGGCGATCCAACCCTCGATCTGGGCCCGCAGGACGGGGTCTGGGCGGGCCACCGCTGACGACAGAAACAGGCTCGCCACCCGATCCGGGTGGCGCAGGGCGCAGACCAGGCCGACCTCGGCCCCGTAGGAGATCCCCGCGAGGTGGGCCCGGTCGACGCCCAGGAAGTCGAGGAGCCCCACCAGGTCGTCGGCGTGAACCTCCCGGCTGTACGGCCCCGGGGGGTGCTCGGACCGCCACATCCCCCGCCACGCCCAGGGCGGCCCGGAACCCCCGCTCCCTCTCAACCCGCAGGAACACCGGATCGAGCCGGAGCGCCTGGAGGGCGAGAGCTTCTCCCCTGGCGTAAGCCGCCTTCCGTTCCCCCTCCGGGAGATAGGCCTCGGCAAGCTCGCAGTGAGCCCGGGAAAGCTTCACGAGGACCTTGCCCCGAAGATCCCCACCCAGCTCGCCCGACGCCAGGGCCTCCCCCCACAGGGCGATCGCCCCCCCTCAGCCGGGCCGCGTAGGAAGCAAACTCACGATCGTACAAGGCGTCCGCTTGGGCCAGAACTTCTAAAGTAGACCCCAACCCCGCTCAAGCCAACGACCGTCGTCACCACCGCAGCCACCGCCCCACCCCAGTTCCCGATCGCACGCATGGCGCGATCATACCGATATCCAACAGCCCCAAGCTCGGTGGAGGACAACGGATCTTCGGACCGAGCTCGCCCAGGAGCCCCCATGAACGCTGCGGCTCTGCTTCGTAGAGCACGGAGGCATCCGCGCGCTCCCCCCCAGGCCGGCGGTCCAGGGCGCTCCGGGAACCCCAAAGGAGAAGTCCCTCGTCAGCTCTCCAATTCCCCCTCGGGCAAAGGGGCCTCCGACCACTGGACCCTGGGAGTCTCCCCTTGAACCCGGGGGCTGCGAACGGTTAACCTCCATGAGGGAGGACATGCCGCGCCGGCGGAAAACGACGTGGGTGGTGGATTTCCTGCGGGAACTGCACCAGGGGAGGGATCTCCCCGGGCTGCTGGGACAGGTGTTGCGCCATGCGCTGAGCCTGGTCCCCGCAGCCCAGAGCGGGACCGTTCTCCTTCTCGACAAGGACGCAGGGGTCTTCCGGTTTGCGGCCGCCGAGGGATGGGACCTGGAGGCCCTCTCCCGGATTGCCATTCCCAAAGACCAATTCATCCAGAGCCGGCTTCCCCTTGACCGACCGTCGATCATCCGGAACCCCCTGGCCCAGAACGTCGCCCTCGTAGGGGAAGAACTGGCTGGGACCATCTCGGCCCTGGGATCGGTGACGGCAGTCCTATCCGCCCCCGTAACCGATGGAACAGAGCTCGTGGGGGTCCTCAACCTCGACAGTCGGGACGACCCAGAGGCCTTCACGGAGGCCGACGTGCGCCGCCTGGGTGCAGCGTGGGAGGAGATCGCCTTGGCGGTGGTCGCTGCCCGAAGCCAGGCCGGGCTCCGGGAGCGGGAGGAGCTCCTCCGGCTTCTGTTGGAGCGCTGGTCCGACGGGGTGCTCATCGTCGCCCCCGATGGGACGATCCTAGAGGCCAACCCTGCGGCCGCACGCCAGACGGGCTACAGCCAAGATGACCTTCGGGGGATGAACCTCGGTCAGCTCGTGGTCTCACCCGCGCCACTTCCCCTTGCGGACATCCTCGCCCGCCTGCGAGCGGAAGAAACCTTCGCCCTGGAGGTCGAAAAGCGGTGCAAGGACGGGACCACGGTCCGAGCCGAAGGCGTCCTGGCCCCCACGGAACACCAGGGGACACCCGCCCTGCTGTTCCTGGTCCGGCCCCTCGGGGATGAGCAGGCCAAGCGCCGGCAAGCCCTGGAGGCCCTGCTCCGGGCCCTCCCAGGCATCGCCGGAGCCCGCGACCCCCGGGAGGCGGTGGAGCGGATCGTCGCCGCGGCCCGGGAGATCGCCCACGCCGACCACGCCAATGTGCTCCTGTTCACGCCCAAAGGCGATCTCGCTCAGGTCTTCGATCCCCACGGCGCCCCGCCGATCCCGGTCCGGATCCGAAGGGAAGGCTTCACCCGCTGGATCCTGGAGACGGGCCAACCGCTCATCCTCGACGACATCCGTCCCGACGGAACGACGTCCCCACCCGTCCCCAACCGCGAGGGGAACCCGATCCCAGCGAGCCCGGTCCTCGTCCGGGAGGGCATCCGGTCCCTGGTGGGGCTCCCCCTGACCGTGGGAGGGGAGCGGCGGGGGATCCTCTACGTCCACAGCCGCCAGCCGGGGGGACTCCATGACCAGCTCCCCGTCCTCTCCCTCCTCGCCGCCCAGGCCGGGGTGGCGATGACCAACGCCCTCCTCTTCCGGGACCTCCAGGAGCGGGAAGGGCGTCTGCAAACCCTGTTCGCCCTCTCCCCGGTCTCCCTGTTGATCGAGGACTTCTCCGCCGTTCGGGAGCGCCTGGAGGCGCTGCGGGCCCAAGGGGTAACCGACCTCCGCCGCTACCTCGAGGAACACGAGGGGTTTGCCGCCGCCACCGTGGCCCTCCTCCGGGTCATCGATGTAAACCAAGCTACCCTCGACCTGTACGGGGTGCGCGACCGGGACGACCTCCAGGGCCGCCTCCCCAGCCTCGTCCCCCCGGAGGCCCTTCCCCTGTGGATCGAGGAGCTCGTGGCGATCTGGGAGGGGCGGCCCTCGTTTGAGGGGGAGGGGGTGAACCGAACGGCGGATGGCCGCCCCCTCCACGTCCGGATCGGGTGGCGGGTCCTCCCCGGGCACGAGGAGCGCTACGATCGGGTGCTGGTTTCCGTCCACGACCTCACGGCCCGGGTGGAGGCGGAGGAGGCCCTGGCCCGGCGGGGGGCGGTGCTCCGCGCCGCGGCGTTCGCCGCCGAGACGCTCCTCCGCGAGCCATCCCTCCCGGCAGCGGTCCCCGCCGTGCTCGCCCGGCTGGGGGAGGCGGCCGGGGTGAGCCGGGTGTACGTGTTTGAGGAGAGCCGGGACGAACGGGGCCGGCCGCGGGTAAGCCAGCGGTACGAGTGGGTCGCCCCCGGGATCCAGCCCCAACAGGAGAACCCCGCTCTCCAGGACTTCCCCTACGCCGACGCCGGCTTCGCCCGGTGGGTGGAGGCGTTCGACCGGGGGGAGCCCATCCACGGCCGGGTCGCCGATTTCCCCGAGGAGGAGCGGCCGTTCCTCCAGGCCCAGGACATCCGGGCCCTGGCGGTGTTGCCGATTCAGGTGGGGGGGAAGCGGTGGGGGTTTGTCGGGTTCGACGACTGCGTCGGGGAGCGGATCTGGACCGAAGGAGAGCTCGACGCCCTTCGGATTGCCGCCCAGGCCCTGGGGGCAGGGCTGGAGCGGGCGGGGCTGGAAGAGGAGCTCCGCCAGCGGCAGGCGGAGCTGGCGGGGTTGTTTGGGGTCGCTGCCACCCTGGGGGAGGAGCTCGAGCTGGAGACGCTGCTGACCCGGGTCCACGCCCAGCTCGCCCCGGTCGTTCCCAGCGATGCGTTCCTGCTGGCGCTGGTGGAGCCCAACGGCCGCGAGCTGCGCCTGGCCTACGGAGTAGAGGACGGGGAGAGGCTTCCCCCGCTGGTGGTCCCCCTGGACCCGGGGGAGTCGCTGAGCGCCTGGGTGGCCCACCACCGATCCCCCCTCCTCATCCGGGACGTCCCACAGGAGTGGGACCGGCTCCCCGCCCGAGCTAGGCAGGTCGGGCGGTTGGTCCGGAGCTGGGTCGGGGTCCCGCTCGTGGTCAAGGACCAAGTGGTGGGGGTCCTGTCCGTCCAGAGCTTTGCCCCGGGGGCGTTCAGCGAGGGCCACGTCCGGCTCCTTCAGGCGGCCGCCGCTCCGGTGGCGCAAGCGGTGCGCAACGCCCAGGCCTTCGCCGCCCTGGCGGGCCTGGAACAGAGGCTTCGCGCAGTGGAAGAGGCGTCCCGGAAGTTGAAGCTCGCCCACAACCGGGAGGATCTGTTCGGGACGACCCTGGACCTGGTGGGAGCGGTCCTCGGCTACGGGCCGTGCGCGATCCTCGCCCGGCAAGGGGAGGATCTGGTCGTGGTGGCGGCCCACCAGGAGCTCGTCTGGACCCAGGGGAAGCGCCTTCCCCTCCATGGCCCCGGGATCACCGTGGCCGCGTTTTGGTCCCGGGAGCCGGTGTACGCCCCCGACGTCCGGGCCGACCCGCGGTACGTCCCGGGCAACCCCACCACCCGCAGCGAGCTCGCCCTCCCCCTGGTGGTGGGGGAGGAGGTCCTGGGGGTCCTGGATGTGGCGTCCTCTGAGGTCGACGGGATCCCCCCCGAGGACCGCGAACTCCTGGGCATCCTTGCCTCCGGGCTGGCGGTTTCGTGGGCGGGCCTGGTGCGCCTGGAGCGCCTCGGGGATCTGAGCCGGAGGCTCGCCCGCCTCCATGAGGCCTCGCGGACCCTGTCCAAGGCCTCGACACAGGAGGAGGTTTGCGAGCAAGGGGTGCGGGCGCTGGTGGAGACCCTGGGCTTTGAGCACGCCAACATCGGGCTTGGCCAGGGGGAGCTCCTCGTCCCGGTGGCGGGGGCGGGAGCCCTCACGGGCGGGGCCCGGCCGTTCCGCCGCGGCGAGGGGATCGCAGGCCGGGTTTGGGAAACGAGGGCTGTCCTGTGGGGCAACCTCGACCAGTTCCCGTTTGCCCGACCCACAACTCCGGCCATCCAGTCCGTCCTGGCGGTGCCAATCGGGGACCTGGGGGTGATCCAGGTCGTCGCCACCCACCGGGACGCCTTCACCGCCGACGATGTCGAGCTGGTGGGGATCCTGGCCCGCCACGTCGAGCACGAGCTGCGGCGGGTCGAGCTCGAGGCGGAACTCCGGGAGCAGGCGATCCGGGACCCCCTCACCGAGCTCTACAACCGCCGGTTCCTGACGGAGGTGCTGGCGCGGGAGGTGGAGCGGGCCAGGCGGTACGGCCACCCCCTGACCCTGGTCCTCGCCGACATCGACGACTTCAAGCGGGTGAACGACCGGTACGGCCATGGGGCGGGGGACACCGCCCTCTGCGCCGTGGCCCAGTGCCTGCGGGAAAGCGTCCGCGCCGGGGACTACGTGTTCCGCTACGGGGGGGAGGAGTTCGTGGTCCTCCTCCCCGAGACCGGGAACGGGGGGAGCGACGTCGTCCGCCGCCTGGGGGACAAGCTGTCGGCGGTGGAGGTAGGGGGGGTGCCGGGCCTGAGGGTCAGCGTCAGCCTGGGCCACGTCACCTGGGACCCGGGGCGGGACGGCCCGGCCAGCCCCGAGGACCTTCTTCAGCAGGCTGACTCTGTCCTGTACGAGATCAAGCGCCGCCGGGGAGGCCGGTGAGGGCCCTCAGGGGACCACCTCGACGAGGATCCCCAACCGGTCCGACTCCCCCTCGTCGTCGACCACGGTCAACGTCACGAGGTAGAACCCCGGGGAGGGGAACGTCCACCGCGGGCGAGGCCCCTCCTCGTCGGCCTGTCCATCCCCGGTGAAGTCCCAGGCGTACGAGACGATGGCCCCCAAGGAGACGGAGGCGTCGAAGGCAACTTCCTCTCCAACCCGCGGCAGAGCGGGCTCCCAGCGGAAATCGGCCAGGGGGGGGCGGTAGACAACGACCACGGGCCGTGGCTCAACGCGGAAGGCCACCTCCTCCACCGCTCCGGGGCCAAGGAGGACCTCCTGTTCGGCGGCGCCCACGAGGACCACGGCGGCCGAGAGGGTTGC
Organism: Candidatus Bipolaricaulota bacterium; assembly: GCA_938084715.1. Lineage (GTDB taxonomy): Bacteria > Bipolaricaulota > Bipolaricaulia > Bipolaricaulales > Bipolaricaulaceae > Bipolaricaulis. The sequence goes on from CALKES010000009.1 coordinate 6,678, forward strand.
CACGTCCACGCGGACCCGATAGGCTCCCGCGGGGAGGCCGGGCCAGGCGAACCGGCCAAGGGGATTCGTGAAGGCATCGACGGGTTCCCTCCCCTCCCCGTGGAGCACCACCCGAACCCCAGCCAGGCCGCGCTCTCCCTCGCCTTGGGTCCCGCCACCGTCGAGATCCTCGAACACAACACCGGCGATCTCCCCCAGCCGCTCGACGGGGAGGAAGACTGTTGTCCGGCCAGCGAGGACGACTTCCACTTCCACGGGAACCGGGACCCGCAGCCGCACCCCCTCCGGAAGGGACTCTACGGCGAGCGCGTAGCGTCCCGGGGCGAGGGGTGGGAAGACGAAGCGGCCGCCCCTCCCGGTAGCCACCTGGCCTCCCCCGGCCGAGAGCACCGCACCCTCCACCCCCGCCTCCCCTGGGTCGGGTTGATCGTCCCCGTCCTCGTCCACAAAGACCCGCCCCTCGAGCCAACCGCGGGCCGGGAGAAACGGGGGGGTGAGGGAGAAACGACGCTCAAAGCTGACTCCTAGCCGAAGCCAGCGAACTTCCCCTTGCCCCGTCCAGGCCACATCGAGCCGAAACCCCACCGCGGCGAGGGGGGACAAGGCCACGGGGAGGCCCACCCCCAACGCCCCCCCGCCTGAGGCAAAACGGGCAGTCAGGGTCAGGTCCCCGGGGATCCGGAGGTCAAGGTCCACTCCCCCGCCGAGTTCGGGGGGGCCCCCCCTGGGGACCCGCACGGCTTGGGTGAGGTTCAGGGACGCCTTGGTTCGGCCGAGGGTCAGGATCAGCCGCTGGCTGTACTCCTCGACCCGGACCGTGGTGGACAGGGCCTGGTCCTCCTCCCACCGCCAGCGGCCCCCGAGCCGGAGGAGGAGGGGGCTGTCCCCCAGAACCCCTCCGAGGTCCACGGTTCTCGTCCGCCAGTCCAGGGCCGGCCCGGAGCCCACGTTCTGGGTCCGGCGAAGGGAGAGCCCGGTGACCAGGGACAAGAGGGGAACGGGCGTCCAATCCGCAGCTACGGTCAGCTCAGATCGGGCCAGGGTCGGGCCGGGGGCGTTCGCCACGTTGTCCCGCTCCCACCGGGTATTGAAGCGAACCCCAATGGGCTGAACGCTCAGCTGACCGCTGAGGGTGAACCCCATCCGGTCAGCCCGCGGGCTGGGGAGGCCGGGACCCACCGCGTAGGCCTCGAGGAGGAGCCCGGCTTGGGGAGCTTCCCCCGCGCTCGTTCGGAGAAGAACGGCCCCGTCAAGGGGCGGCCCCGCCAGGGCCGCCTCCAGCCCCAGGGTCCAGCCCTCCACCGGGAAGACCTGAACCCACGCCGCCCCACCCTGGGTCCCCCCGGTTACGGCCCGCAGGGCCAGGCCCAGTTCGGCCCACGGGAGCGTCCAAAGCCCCCGGGCCCCCCACTGACCCTCGTCTCCAATCCAGCCCGTGAGGAGTTCGACCCGTCCCGGATTCCCCCAGATCCCTCCCGCCATCCCCACCGCCCCCAGGGAGGTGAGGAGGGAACTCAGCGTCAGCTGGGTCTCCCCCACCTCGGCCCACACCCAGTCCCCCTCATAGCGGAGGAACCCCCGGGTCAGGCGGAACGGGGCGGGGCCCAACGGCCCCTCCCCGCGGAGGGCGAGGGCCACTCGCCCGCCCAGCACCTCCCCGTCGCCCCCCAGGGAGAGCTCGGACCGGACTTGCCCGGAGAGGAGGTCGAACCCCAGGGCCCCGCCCCCGGTCATCGCCAGCTCGGAGAGGATCGTCCCCACGATCGCCTCCGGCCCCGGAGGCAGGACCCGGGTCGGCCACGTCGCCCGGGCCTCGGCGCCCCCCTCCGACGTCACGACCACGGAGAGAAGCTCCCGGCCCGTCGGCGCCCCGGGGGGAATCGTCAGGACGACCTCCACCCGACCGGACTCCAGGGGGCGGAGGAGGAGCTCCCGGGGTGCGGTGCGGACCGGCCAGCCGCGGGCAGAACTGACCTCGATGAACAACCGGTCGATGGCGTTCCCCCGGTTCACCACCTCCAGGGTGTAGGTCACCGCGTCCCCGGGCTGACCCTGCTCAGACACCGGAGGGACCACGACCACATCGGCCACGGGGATCACCCGGACCTCGCCCTCCGCCGAGGCCGCCCCCCCCGGCCAGGACGCGTCAAGGCCCACCCGGTACCGCCCGGCCTCCGCACCCCGGGGAACGACAACGGCCAGAAACACGACTTCGTCCTCCCCAGGCCCAAGGACGACGGACGAGGGAACCCCCAGGTCCGTCCAACCGGCGGGCAGCGCGGCGGTCAACGCCACCGCCACCGTGGAAGGAGTCTCGTTTTGGAGAGCAAATGCATGCAGGGCGACCTCACCGGGGGAGACGGTGCGCGGGGGGGTGAGGACCTCGATCGTCACCGCCCCCACCGCCGCCTTCCCCCACACACCGACCAACCCCAGGGCCACCGGGAAGAGCGTGGAGCGTAGCAAGCCGCGCCGCAGCATCGCCCGAGGATGACGGGCCAGAGGTCCCCCCGGTAGGACGGGGGTGCATCGGCGAGGGGAAATCCTCCTGCTACGGCCTTGCTCGGGCCAGAAACGCCTTCAGGGACTCCACGTCCGCCGCGTCGACCCGGCCGCTGTTGTCGAAGTCAAAGGCCCGGGCGTTTCCCTGGACCCCGGGGGTATCCCAGGTTTGGGAGAACAGACGGACGTCCTCTTCGTCGAACACGCCGTTGCCATCTACATCCTCGTGCAGACCGTCCCCGTCCAGGTCCTGGGGGACCCCCAACCCCGGGGCAAGGGGAACCAGATTCAAGGGCCGGACCCGCAGCGTGGCCTGCGCCCCTAGGATCTCCTCGCCCCCGAAGTCGACCCGGACCAGCACCACGTAGGTCCCAGGCCCAGGGCGGAGATCGGTCTCTGCCACGATCCACCGGACGCTCCCTGGGAGGGAGGGGACCGGCAAGGCCTCCACCCGGACGAGCTCCCGGCCCTGGGCGTCGTGGACTTGAACCTCGGCTCGGACCTCGCGGATGTGGACCAGGCCGGAGTTGACAAACTCCAGGGTCACCCACAGGGGGTTGAGGCCCCGGACCTCGAGCTTCCGCACGGTCCCCTGGGGCCGCGGGCTTCCCACCGTGGCGTACACCTTGATCCCAATCCGCTTGGCCACCATCACCGTCGTTCCCCCGTACTCCACAGGCCGAGGCTCGCCGTGAACGAAGACGATCCCCCAGTACGTTCCGGCGGAAACTCCGGCGGGGACCGTCACAACTCCCCGGATCTCCCGGGCTTCCCCTGGACCCAGAACAAACGCGGCGGGTCCCACGGTGATCCACGGGGCCAGAGAGCGAGGGAGCGTTCCTGGTGGGTAGAACCTGTTCTCCCCCCACTCGTCCCGATCCCAGTCCCCGGTGTACAGGCCCAACCGCTCAGGGATCGTCAGCTCGTTGCGAACGACGAAGGAAAACTCATAACGTCCCCCGGGAGCCACGGCGAGATTGACCTCAAGCAGATTGACCTCGAGGGCCAGTCCCCCGAGGGAAAGGGCGCACACCAAAATTCCCAGGTATCTCATCGCGGGCGCATTATACGGCCCTTACGGGGCGACGAGGGTGTAGGTGAAGGAAAGCTGGTACGTTCCAGGGGAGGTCGTCTCGTAGTCCACCCTCACCCGGAACGTGACCTCAATCCACAGTCCAATCCCCGCTGTACCCTTCGCAACCTGGGTTTCAGCAATGGCGAGTGGAGTGAACGTCGTGCGGGGTACCGTGACCCCGGGCCCAGCCGCGCTCACCCTCCACTCGAGGTGGCCGCAGGGCTTCGCCAGGGCGGGAAACGAGCCCGTGTAGAGCCAGGTTGGGCTATCTGCGGCCACGGAGACGATCCACGCCCGGTTGCTCGTCACCGTGATCCGCTGGACTCCGGACCACTCCGCCCAGCCTGCGTCGTAGTGGGCAAGGGTGAGGGAGCCGAAATCGACCACCTCCGGGGCGACGGTGAGGCTCCCGGGAAGTTCGGCCCGGTAGTAGACACGGACAGCCACCCAGTCAAGCCGAACGGCGTTGACCGCCCAAAGGCGAACCAGGAGGGCCCCCCACCCCACCTCGGCTGGGGTCCACGTGCGCCCCCAGAGGTTTGTGGGCCCGCCCACGGTGAGCTCTCGCCACGCCCCGGTGAACGGGCCAGCCTGATGGCCCGTCGCGGTCCAGCTGGCACCCCCGTTCCACGAAAGTTCGACCTCAAGGGAGGCGTTGGTAACCCCATCCTTCTTGGCCCGGAGGAGGACCTCGATCCCCACGATCTCCACCTCCCCGGGAAGGGAAACAGCAAAGCCACCGTAGTGGTGGACTGCGCCACCGGCCCCGACCGCGTAGAGGTTGTCCCGAAAGTAGCCCCGAGGGCCGTTCTGGAACTTCCCGTAGTCAAGGTTGGGGTTGACCCAAGGGGTGCTCTGGGCTGCCCCCCCGAGCCCCACACCGAGTACAAGGATTCCCAGGAGCCTCAGGCCCATGGTCCGCCTTCCGTGACAAGAGACCAGGGGGCAGCCCTGGTGGGCCAGAGCTGCCCCCATTCTGTGTTCCATCACGGGGCCGTGAGCGTGTAGGTGAAGCCCAGGGTGTAGTCCCCTGGGAGGTCCTCAGCCCAGTCCACCAAAAGCTCGAAGGCGAACTTGACGGCGATGTTGCCTCCCCGGGACCCCGTGGCCGCCTGAGTAGCGCCCAGGGTCAGCGCGGTCCAACTCCCCTGGTACCACGTCACCCGGGAGTCCACCGCGACCACCTGCCACCGCAGGTCCGTGGACGGCTTGGCCCACGGGCCCGTCCAGGTGGCACTCGTGGCGGCAACGGAAAGGCTCCAATCTCGGTTGCTCCACACCCGGACTTCCTGCGGATTCAACGCGTCCTTGCGGCCAGCGTCGAAGTCCGCGTCGGTCAAGGTCCCAAAGTCCACGATCGCGGGATACACCGTGAGCCGAATCAGCGTCGGCACAGTGAACTGCGCCGTCGAACCCTGGGATACCTGCCCCATTCCCATCACGCCCACGATCAGCCCCAATGCCAGAATTCCTACAACACGAACCTTCATCCCTGCACCTCCAAGAAAGTTTGAATGTACTGCGTTTCTTGGAGGTGTTTCGGCAGCCCAGCCATCTCCCTGGGGGAGATCTGTGGCTTTGCGCCCCCGGGTCGCCCCGGGTTTGCCCGTTCGACACCTCGCAGTTGCTCTTCCAACCTGCTCCTGCTGCGTTCTCCTGCCCCATCACCTCCCTTCAGTTGCCGCATGATGCAGCCCGCACCGGCGGGCCCTCGGCCACACAATCAGATCACCTACTTCTCCCCTCCAGCTAACCTCTAGCCTTCGATCCTGCAGACAAGGGGAACCACGCGCCCAGGATCTCCATCGACCAGGGAAAGGTCAACCCGGAAATGAACCAACAGCGCATGGGCGCCAGGCCCCCCCCCGGCCAGCACGGTCCCGTCGTCGCCCACCACCCGGTACGGGCCCCTGCCCACCCAGACCGCAACCGCTCCTGCCCATCGCGGATCCGAAACCCAAACCCGCACCCTCCACTGGATGTTGCTGTGGACAATAACCGGGACCGGCTCCGCTAGCTCCGCCCATCCCCCACGGCCCTCGCCCAACCCACCCAGGTCGACCCCGATGGTGACCTCCCGACCCGAGAGGCCCGTCCCCGGCAGCGTGATTCGACCGATTGCAGGAACCGTGACGCTGGCTTGAGCCGGGACGCCCACGCTCCCGGCCCAGCCCGCACCTCCCCGCACGCAGGCGAGCACCATCAGCGCCAACGCTAGTCTGGACACGCTTCGGCAACCCGGCCATCCCCGAGGGACCCGTAGGCTTTGCGCCCCCACGTTGCCGTGGGTTTGCCCTTGTCGGACGGTCGTCCCTTATAGCTGCCTGGCGCCACCTCCCGGTCAAACCAAGTGTCCTCAATTATATTCACCTTGCCCTTGCCGTCAAGTGTTTGACGTACCTTTGGGAGATCGATCCCGGTCGGCCCTTGGGCCCTGTCCTCCCAAGGATAGAATCGAGCGCGGCTCACGTCATGGTCGGGACTTGGAGGGATAGCAGTGGAGCAGGGAGGCCGGGGCACTTCCGGCCCACATGAGGAAGCGTCAACGGTGAGGATCCGCAGAGCCAGCACAGACGATCTCGCGGCGCTCGCCGCAATCGAGGCGCGGAGCTTCCCCGATCCCTGGCCGCCGGAGCTCCTCGGGGGGTACCTCGAGGACCCCCAGGCGGTGGTCCTCCTCGCCGAAGATCGAAAGCCCCTGGGGTTTCTAATCGCTAGACTGGAGCGCCGGGGCCGGGAGAGGTCCTTCCACATCCACGACCTGGCCGTGGATCCCGCGCACCGCGGACACGGTACAGGTCGAGCCCTGGTGCGGGCGCTCGCCTCCACGGCCCGGCGGCGGCGCGTTCCCCGGGTCCTCCTCGAGGTGCGGGAGGGGAACACCGCAGCGCAGGCGCTCTACAGGACCCTGGGGTTTCGGGTCATCCACCACCTCCCGAACTACTACGAGGACGGGGAGCCTGCCCTACGGATGGAACTTGACCTTGGGCTCCCTAGGGGCCCGGCGTCGGAGCGAGGGAGAGGACGAGAAGCATCACCCCCGCCCATCCGGCCACCATCGCCAGAGCCAGCAGCTGGGAGGAAAGCAGCCGACCGCCTCGACGGAGCCGAAGGAAGAGCAGGCCCAGGGCCATGAGGAGCACCGCTCCCACCCCCGCCGCCACGTGGGACCGGTCCAGGAAGGCGAAGATCGGTCGCCCGTAGAAGAGATCGGCCAGGCCGAGGATCGCCACGTTGAACGCACAGCTTCCGTATACGTTCCCTAGGGCCATCTCCTCCGACCCAAGCCGGAGGGACCCCCAGGTCACGCTCGTCTCGGGCATCGTCGTCACCAGGGCCACGGCGAGGACCCCCATGAAGCTCCCCGACAGCCCGAGGAGATCCGCCAACCGGTCGGCGCTGGCGGCGAGGAGGGGGGCCCCGACGAGGACTCCCGCGGCAGCCAGGGCGAACTTGAGCCACGCCCGACGCCGTTCGCGCCCCTGCCCGTTCGCCTCCCGGCCCGCCTCGGACTCCGCCGGCCGGGCGCGGTAGACCGCCCGCATGCCCACAGCGTACCCCCCGAGGATGACCAGGGAACCCACGCTGATCGGTCCCGCGTTCCCCCAGTCATCGAGCAGCACCAGGCCGGTGGCGAGCGCGGTCAGCACGAGGGCGGTGACGACGAGGATCCGCTGGTCCCCCGTGACCGGGCGAACCACCACCTTCGGAAAGAGGCTTACCAGGGATACAAGGACCACCGCGTTGAGCATGTTGGCCCCGAGGATGTTCCCCCCGGCCAGGGCCGGCGCATTGAGCCGGACTGCGGACAGGTTCGTCACAAGCTCAGGAAGGGACGTGGCGATGGCGAGGAGAATCGTCCCCACCCACAGCCGTCCCAGGCCCGTGGCCTCGGCAATGCGGTCTCCAGCCCGGGAGAGGCTCAACCCGCTCCGGATCACGACGGTCGCGCTCGCCGCGAACACCAGGAACCAACCAACAAGGGGAATCACGGGGCGCACCTCGCCGACGGCTTTCGGCTCACGGGCCCCGATCTTCTCCGCTTCGCCTGCCACCCGCAAGGCCTTGGCCCCAGACCCCACCTGCGGCATCGAGGGCCCACGCCGGGGCAAATAGGGTGGCAGACCGCTCGGAAGTTCGCCGCGCCAAGCTCCTCCAGCCCCGGCAGCAAGGATTCGTCACCCGCACGATCTCCACCTCCCGCAGCCTGAACGGGACGTCCGTCGAAGGAGGAGGAAGAGAAGCAGACCTCCGGTCAGGAGATCGCTATCCCCACAGGGGCTGGGAGACGACCGTTGCTACCTGCGGAGCCGGCGTGTGAAGCAGACCCAGCACGTGGAGCAGTCAGCAAACCTGGGTCCTCCACGATCACTTCCTGCAGCGAGCCTACGCTGGGAACCCAGCTGCCCTCCGGCTCACCACCGGGCTCTCAAGCCCTTCTCGGGCTCATCTAGCTCCGGCATACCGGCCCTGCACCACCAGGGCCCGTCGCACGAGCTCATCCTGGACGCTCCCCTTTTCGACGAGGATCTCGCCCAACTTTCGGGGTCGACCGCCCGCGCGCTGCTCCGCCAGCGCCTCCTCGACCTCCCGCACCGAAACCGCCCCCATGTCCACCAGGATCTCTCCCAGTCGCTTGCCGCGTTCGAAATATTCCTCCAGGATCGACATGATCACCGCCGAACGCGACTTACGCTGCTGCTCCGCGAGCTGATCCACCAGCTCCAGGAGGTAACGGTCTTCGCCGCTGTAGTACAACGTCACCTGCATGCTACTGCCCTCCCCGCCCAGGACAAAACCGGGCTCCAGGTCACCCTGGCAGCCCGGCTACCCGTTCTGGGCCCGTCGCTTTGCGCCCCCACGTTCCCGTGGGTTTGCCCTTTTCAGGGTTGGTTTTGGATGGTTTACAGTTTAGAGCCGCCCCGCCCTCCGTCAAGGGGACACCTGTCCCGATCCTTGTCCGTCGCCTCGGCGCGCCACGGTGGCGGGAGTGACGGCCCTCCCTGCATTCACCAGGCCGGTACCGCACCGTGGGTCGGCCCCTTCCCCCACCGGGCTCGCGCTTTGGAGGACGAGCTCCACGGCCTTGCTTTCCGCCAGGGTTGGATCGGCGGACACGATGAGGGCAAGGGTTCCGGTCACGTGGGGCGCGGCGAAGGAAGTCCCGCAGTGGCGGGCCTCCGTTCCGCCAGGGAGAAGAGAGGTCACCTCGCAGCCCGGGGCAGCGAGCGCCACCTCCGGTCCCCACGAGCTGAACGGGGCCAGCCGGTCCGCGGTGTCGGAAGCGGAAACCGCGAGCACGGTGGGGTACCGGCCGGGGTAGAGAACCCCCGCTTTCCCCTCGTTTCCAGCAATTCCGACCACAATCACGCCGCAGGAGCCCGCGTAGGCGAGGGCTTGCTCCACAATCGCGGGCGGTTTCCCCTCAGCGTACAAGCTCAAGTTGATGATCCTCGCTCCGTTGTCTAGCGCGTAGCAAAGGGCGCGGGCCAATGCGTCCCAGTCCCTGGTCGTAAACAGTCCGCGAGAGTCAAGGAACCGCACGTCCATGATCCGTACGCGCGGTGCCACACCGGTAAGGTTCCCCTCGCTGAACCGCCCGGCAACGATTCCCGCAACAAACGTCCCGTGCCAGTGAAGGGGGGCGACAGCGTGGGCCGGGACATCGTCCCGGAAGTCCCACCCGTAAGCATCGTCCCGGTAACCGTTTTCGTCATCATCCACGCCATTCCCAGGCACCTCCCCGGGGTTGGTCCAGGGGATGGCGGCGAGCTCGGGAAGGCTCCAGTCGATTCCGCTATCGATGATCGCCACCACGATCTCCGGTCTACCGGTGGTCCCGGGCCAGGCCTCCGGGGCACCGATGCGCTGTGGATTCCAGGGAAGGGAAATCCCGACACGGGGCAGCCCCACGCTGCCCACTCCCCCAGCCACCTCAGGGTGCCCCAAGGACGACCACCGCGATGGCCCAGCGCCATGCCAGCCCCTCGTGTGGTCCATGCGGCAGCCCGTCTGTCCCCGTGGGACCCAGAAGGGTCTGCCCTTGGCGTGGCCCGCCTCGCGGAGGACCACTTGGTTCCAGTGGATTATACGTGGATAGGATGGAGCTGTTCAGCACCTGCCCAAAACGGCAGAGGAAACGGGTTTGACGTCGTTCGCAGATGGACCTTCGGCCGCTGCCCTAGCCTAGACAGCCGCGCGGGCGAACGAGAAGCACCCAGTGGAAGCTGGATGAGGTGGTGGAGCCGACGGGACTTGAACCCGTGGCCTCTAGCATGCCATGCTAGCGCTCTCCCAACTGAGCTACGGCCCCACGGAAATTCTCCCCGGCCCGGCGCCGGATGCAACCTAGATGTCGAGGGCGGCGACCCGGTGGGCGTTTTCCCGGATGAAGTCCCGCCTCCGGGCGACGTCGGTCCCCATGAGGGTGGTGAACACCTCGTCCGCCTCGAGGGCATCGCGGATCGTGACCTGGCGGAGGATCCGGGTCTGGGGGTTCATCGTCGTCTCCCAAAGCTCCTCGGGGTTCATCTCCCCGAGCCCCTTGAACCGCCGGACCGTGTACTTCCCGTCCTCCCGGGCCTGGAACTCCCGCAGCTCCTCGTCGGAGTAGAGGTAGACCCGGGTCGTCCCCTTCTGGGCGAGGTACAGAGGGGCCTTGGCGATGTAGACGTGCCCCCGCTCGATGAGGGGCCGGAGGTTCCGGAAGAAGAACGTGAGGAGGAGGGTCCGGATGTGGGAGCCGTCCACGTCGGCGTCGGCCATGAGGATCACCTTGTGGTAGCGGAGCTCCTCGGGGTTGAGCTCCTCCCGGATCCCCGTCCCCAGCGCGGTGATGATCGCCCGGAGCTCCTGGTTGTCGAGGAGCTTCCCGAGACGCGCCTTCTCCACGTTGAGGACCTTCCCCCGGAGGGGGAGGATCGCCTGGAACGTCCGGTCCCGGCCTTGCTTGGCCGACCCGCCGGCCGAGTCCCCCTCGACGATGAACAGCTCGCACTCCTCGGGGTTGCTGCTTGTGCAGTCGGCGAGCTTCCCGGGCAGGCCGCCGCCAAAGAGGGCGCCTTTGCGGCGGACGAGCTTGCGGGCCTTGGCCGCCGCCTCCCGCGCCCGGTGGGCGGACAAGGCGTTTTCGAGGATCGCCCGCGCCACGCCGGGGTTCTTGGCTAGGTACTGCCCAAGCTGCTCCCGGACGACCTCCTCCACGAACGCCCGGACCCCGGGGCTCCCCAGCTTCGTCTTCGTCTGACCCTCGAACTCCGGCCCCTGGAGCTTCACCGAGACGATGGCCACCAGCCCCTCCCGGATCGCCTCCCCGGGGAGGGCCTCGTCCTCCTGACGGAGGATCCGCTTCTCCCGGGCGTAGTCGTTGAGGACCTTGGTGAGGGCGGTCCGGAACCCGGTGAGGTGGGTTCCCCCCTCTCGGGTGTTGATGTTGTTGGCGAAGGTGAAGATCTCCTCCTCCATCGCGTCGGTGAAGAGCATCGCGATCTCCACGGACTGGGTGCCGCGGTCCTCGGCGAGGTAGATGGGCTCCGGATGGAGGGGTTCCTTCCCCGTGGCGAGCTCCTTCACGAACGCCGCGATCCCACCCTCGGCGTGGAACGTCCGCTTGACCCCGCTCAACCGGTTGTCGAGGTGGATCGTGAGCCCCGCGTTGAGGTAGGCCAGTTCCTGGAGCCGGTGGGCGAGCTTGGAGAAGTTGTAGTGAATCTCCCCGAAGATCTCCCGGTCGGGGAGGAAGGTGATCGTGGTCCCGGTCCCCGCGGCCTCCCCCACGACCTCGAGTTCCGTGGCCTTCCGGCCGCGGCGGAACCTCTGGCGGTAGACCTTCCCATCCCGCCAGCGGACCTCGACCTCGAGCTCCTCGGACAGGGCGTTCACCGCCGAGACCCCGACCCCGTGGAGGCCGCCGGAGACCTTGTACCCCCCCTCCTCGAACTTCCCCCCCGCGTGGAGGGTGGTGAGAACGAGCTCCACCGTGGGGATCCCCGCCTCGGGGTGGATCCCCACCGGGATCCCCCGCCCGTCGTCCCGGACGGTGATCCGCTTGTCCTCGTGGACGGTGATGTCGATCGTCGTGCAGTAACCGGCGAGGGCCTCGTCCACCGAGTTGTCAACGACCTCGTAGATCATCTGGAGGAGGCCGTCGGGGCCGGTGGACCCGATGTACATCCCCGGCCGCTTCCGGACCGCCTCGATGTCCTCGAGGACCTGGATCTTGTCGACGTCGTAGCTTGGGTCGTGGGTGACCGCCATCGCGTCCAAGTCTAACCCAGACGAGGAAAAGCTGCAAACCGACGAGATTTCCCCTGGCCGCGGCTGCCCGCGCTGGTCCGGGCCGCGGGGGCCGGGTAACCTTGCGGGGCAAAGGAGGCGCGGGTGCGGCTTCTGGAATGGCAAGGGCGCGACATCTTCGAGCGGGCGGGGATCCCCGTTCCCCGGGGCGGGGTGGCCCGGACCCCGGCGGAGGCCCGGGCAGCGGCCTCTGAAGCCCAAGGTCCGGTCGTCCTCAAGGCCCAGGTGCCCGTGGGGGGGCGGGGGAAGGCGGGGGGGATCCGCCCGGCCCGGGACCCCGCCGAGGCGGAACGGGTGGCCCGGGAGATGCTTGGGCGGGAGCTCAAGGGCCTCCCGATCGAGGCCCTCCTCGTGGTGGAACAGGTGGAGGCCGGAGAAGAGCACTACCTCTCCGTGACCCTGGACCGCCGAAGCCGGTCGCCGGTGATGATCTACTCGCCCCAAGGCGGGGTGGACATCGAGGAGGTCGCCCGGGCGCACCCGGAGGCGATCAAGCAGGTCCAGATTCCCCCCTTGGAGGGTCCGCTCCCGTTCCGGCTGCGGGCGCTCGTGTCCCTCGCCCGCCCCGAGCTCCGCAAGCCCCTGGCCGAGCTCGCCGGGAAGCTCTACGACCTGTTCGTCCGCTACGAGGCGAGCCTCGTCGAGATCAATCCTCTGGCCGTCACTGAGCGCGGGCTTATCGCCCTCGACGCGAAGGTGATCCTCGACGACGACCACCGCCCGGGGGAGCAGTTCGCAGGGCTGGCCGAGGCCGTGGTGGACCCCCTGGAGGCGGAGGCCAAGGCGGCGGGGATGAGCTACGTCCGCCTGGACGGGGAGGTGGGGATCCTTGGGAACGGGGCCGGCCTCGTCATGGCGACCCTCGACCTCGTGGCCCAGGCCGGCGGCAGGCCGGCGAACTTCCTCGACATCGGGGGCGGGGCCCGGGCGGAGCGGGTCCGCAAAGGGGTCGAGCTCATCCTCAAGGACGGCCGGGCCAAGGTCCTGTTCGTCAACGTCTTCGGCGGGATCACCCGCTGCGACGAGGTCGCCCAGGGGGTCGTGGAGGCAACGAAGGACGTTCGGCTCCCCATGGTCATCCGCCTCGCGGGGACGAACGAGCGGGAGGGACGGGAGGTCCTGGCCCGGGCGGGGTTGACCCCAGTCCGGACGATGGAGGAGGGCGCGGCCCGGGCCGTGGCCCTGGCCAAGGAGGTGCGATGAGGTACGGACTGGCACTGGCGATTGTAGGGCTGGGGCTTCTTGCCCTGGGAGCGGAGGTCCTCCCGTTGGCCGAGGTGCGGCCGGGGATGACGGGGTACGGGCTCACCGTGGTCGCGGGGACGGAGATCGAGCGGTTCGAGGTCGAGGTGGTGGCGGTGCTCGACGAGCCCGGGGACCGGGGGGACTTCATCGTCGTTCGGGTCTCCGGACCCGCCATCACCCGCTCCGGGGGTGTGGCCCAGGGGATGTCGGGGAGCCCGATCTACCTTGACGGGAAGCTCGCTGGAGCCCTGTCCCGGGCCGCCCCGTGGTCTGCGGACCGGGACCGCCCCCTCGCCTTCGTGACCCCGATCGAGGCCATGCTTAAGGTCCTCGCCGAGGTCGTTCCGCCCAAGGGGGAACCCGTCCCCGCGGACGGACCCCGGGCCGAGGACCCGGTCCTCCCAGCGCCCTTCCTCGCCAGTCCTGTGGCCGTGAGCGGCCTTTCCCCCCGTGCCCTCGCCACCCTGGAGAGGGGGTTCGACCTTCGGCTGATCTCGCATCCATGGATCGAGCTCCTCCCCCCTTGGCGGGCGGAGGTTCCCGGGCTCCGGGCGCTCGGCGTCCCCCGGGTCGTGGCCGCCCCAACCGTTTCGGGCCGTGGGGCCGCCATGGACCTTGTTCCCGGTGCCCCGGTGGGGGTGGGGCTCGCCCTGGGGGACCTCACGATCGGGGCCCTGGGGACGGTGACCCTGGTTGAGGACGGCGCCGTCCTCGCCTTCGGGCACCCGTTCCTGTTCACCGGTCCGAGCCGCTACTTCCTGACCGAGGCCCACGTCCTGGACACGGTGGCCGCCTACGACTTCTCCTACAAGCTCGGGACCGTGGGGGAGGTCCGGGGCGGGGTGTTTTCCGACCGCTGGGCGGCGGTGGCGGGGGTGATCGGCCGTACGCCAGCGGGGATCACCGCGCAGTTTCGCGTCCGGGACCTCGGACGGGGGACGGAGCGGGTCCTCCAGACCCGGCTCGTCGAGGAGCCGCGGCTCTCGTCGCTCCTGTTCTACGTGGCGGGCCTCGAGGCGGTGGATCAAGCCCTGGACCGGATCGGGCCGGGGACGGCCACCGTGAAGTACACCCTCAGGGGCCGAGGGCTTCCCCGGCCCTTGACCCGGGAGAACGTCTTCCTCTCCACCGAGGACGTCGCCCTTCTCGTCCCCTGGGAACTCGCCCTGGTAGCGGACGTGCTGGCGTACAACGAGTTCTCCGATCCTGGGCTGACCGTGGTAGAGCTCGAGGCGTCGGTGAGCCCGGGGTTCTCCGCCGCCGAGGTCGTGTCCCTGGTTGCGGAGCGGGACCGCTACGCCCCGGGGGACCGGGTCCGGTTCGAGGTCACCCTGCGCCGGTGGCGAGGGGGCACCGAGACCTGGGAGGGTTGGCTGAAGATCCCAGAGGACCTCAACTCCCCGTACGTCGAGCTCCGGGCTTACGGGGGGCCCCGCCTCCGGGAGAAGGGGGAAGAACCGCCGGCCCTGGAATCGGTGGACGACCTCCTCCGCTACATCGAGGGGATCCCATCCTACGACACCCTGACCGTGGAGCTGTTCGCCCTCCACCCCCTCTCAGGGCTCGTGGGGGAGAGGTGGCTCTACGGGGTGGACGAGGCCTCGGACCGGATCCCCGGGGTCGTGGTGTACGGGGAGGTCCGGGTCATCCTGCTCCTCCAGGGGGACTAGATGTGGGACCTGCGGGAGGCGGCGGAGGCCCTGGAGGCGCGGCTGCTCCGGCCCACGGCCCCGTTCGCCGCCTCCGGGGCGGCGTGCGACTCCCGCCGGGTGCGGCCGGGGGACGTGTTCGTGGCCCTTCCGGGGACCCGGGCCAACGGCCATGACTTCGCCCGCGACGCCTTTGCCCGGGGGGCAGTGGGGGCGCTCGTCTCCCGCGACCCCGGGGTGGGGAACAACCTCCTCCTCGTCTCCGATGTCCAGGCCGCCCTGTGGGAGCTTGCGGCGTGGCGCAGGGCAGCGATCGAGGCCACGATCGTGGGAGTCACGGGATCGTTTGGGAAGACCACGACGAAGGAGCTCGTGGCCGCCGCCCTCTCCGCCCGGTACCGGACCTACCGGGCCCCGGAGAACTACAACACCGAGATCGGGGTTCCCCTTGCCCTCCTCTCGATCCCTGACGACGTCGAGGCCGCGGTGTTTGAGCTGGCCATGACCACCCAGGGCGAGATCCGCAGGCTCGCCGACCTCCTCCAGCCCTGGGCGGGGGTCATCACCACCGTCGGCCCGGCCCACCTCGGCCAGCTCGGGTCCCTGGAGGCCATCGCCGACGCCAAGTGGGAGCTCGCCGAGGCGATTCCGGAGGAGGGAATCCTCGTCGTCGGCTGGGATTCCCCCGAGCTCCGGTCCCGGGCCGACCGCTGCTCCGGCCTCTGCCTCCGGTTCGGGCGGAGCCCTGAGGCGGACTTCCACCCCCGGGAGGTCGCCGCCGATCGGCCCGAGGGGGTGGCGTTCCGGGCCGTGACCCCCGCGGGGGAGGTTCCCGTCCAGCTCAAGCTCCTCGGGGAGCACGTCCCGGTTCTGGCCTGCGGGGCGATCGCGCTGGCCTGGGGCATGGGGGTTCCCGAGCGAAGTGCGGCCCAGGCCTTGTCCCACGTCGAGCCCGTCCCCCACCGCCTCCATCTCCGGCCGGCCCCGTTCGGCTGGATCCTCGATGACTGCTATAACGCCAACCCCCTTTCCATGGGGGCAGCCCTGCGCACCCTCGCCACCCTCAAGCTTCCGGTGGCCCAGCGGGCCGCCCTCCTGGGGGACATGCTCGAGCTTGGGGCGGAGGAGGACCGGTACCACGCCCACGCCGTCCAGGAAGCCAAGGAGTATGGGATCGACGCCCTGTTCTGCTACGGCCCCCGGGCGGCCAAGGCGTTCCGCCACTGGAAGGGGCGGGGGGCCGCCGAACCCGAGGACCTCGAAGCCCTCCTCCCCGCCGTGCGGCGAGAGGTGTGGACCGCCCCCACCCTCCTCCTCGTCAAGGGCTCCCGAGGGATGGCCTTGGAACGGGCGGTGGACGCCTTGGTCCTCAACGCCTCGGGGGCCGATCCCACAGGCTGAACCCCCCTGCGGCCAGGGCCCCCACGGCCGCCACCGTCCCCCACGTCCCGAGGGGCCACCCAGGGAACGCGTCGAGCAGGACGCCCCCCACGAACCCGCCCAGGGACCAGCCCAGGGTCTCCGCAAGCCCGTAGACCCCGAAGTACCGCCCCCTGTCCTTCCCCCCAGCCAACTCGGCGGTCACCGCCAGGGCACTCGGCGCAAACAGCATCTCCCCCCCTGTCACCACCACCATCGCCAGGAGAAGCATCGGGTAGGCCCGGAACAGGCCGAACGCAAGGTAACCCAGGCCGTAGAGGACGCTTCCCCCCACGAGGAGGCCCCGGCGAGACAAACGGGCAGCCGCCCGGGCAACCGGGTACTGGAAGGCGACGACGAGGAGGCCGTTCAGGGTAAGCAATCCCCCGAAGTGGGCCTCCGACAGGCCGAGGCGATCCACCGTGAACACGGACAGGGTGGACACAAGCTGCCCCGCCACCACGAACACAAGGAGCGAGAGGGCCATGAACCCCAGAAACCGGCGATCGGCGACGATCTCCCGCAATCCGGCGGGCGCCCCCAGAGCCTCCTCCCCCTGGCCCCCGTCCCGGACATGCCAGGCGAGGAGCCCCAGTGCCCCGGCCGTCAGCCCCGCCGTGGCCACAAACAGGGTCCAGTATGGGAGACGGGAGGCCATGATCCCACCCAGGGCCGGTCCCGCCGCCCAGCCCACATTCCCTCCAACCCGGAGAAGCCCGTAGGCTTCAACCCTCTGGCCCGCCTCGGCCACGTCGGCCACCAACGCCGTGATGGCGGTCATGGCCAGCGCCCCGGTGATCCGAACGGCCAGGTACACCCCGACTATGGCCCACACCGGTCCCTCCATGGCCAACAGGCCGGCCAGACCGAGGAACAGGACCACCCGACACCCCACACCGCCTAGAAGCGTCGAGCGCCTCCCCACCCGGTCCGCCAGCTCTCCCCCCGCCACCCGGCCCAGCGCGCTCACGGCCCCGTTGGCCAGGGCGATCGCCCCCACCACGGTCATGGAAAGGCCCCGCTCCCGATGGAGGTAGAGGGAGATGAAGGGAAGTGCCAGAGAAAACCCGGCCGAGGTGATCATCTGTCCGACGACAAGGGCCCACAGGAGGCGGTCAAACCGCCCCACCCCAGCCCGCCGCCCACCTCCCCGGCGCGGGATCACAGGTGGGAGAGGAGCCACGCGAGGAAGGGCGCGAGGGCGAGAGCCGGAAGGAAGTCCGCCGCCCGGAGGTCCCGAAGCCGGAGAAGGGAGATCCCCAGGGCCAAGACCACCGCCCCCCCCGCGGCGGAGAGCTCCACCACCGCGGGGGTGCCGGGGGAGAGGCCCGCCAGGTGGGACGAAAGGAGGGCCGCCGCCCACGTGATCCCTCCCTGGTAGAGGAGGATCACCCCGAGGGAGAGGAGGACGCCGGGCCCAAGGGCTGCCGCGAGGGTCAGGGCCGAAATCCCATCCAAGATCGACTTCGCCGCCAAGAGGGACCAGTCCCCGTACAAGCCGTCCTGGAGCGCCCCAAGGAGGGCCATCGGCCCGACGCAGAACAGCAGGCTCGCCGTAAGCCACCCCTCCCCCACCGGTCGCCCCCGGAACAAACCCTCCGCCCGCCCCGTGAGGTGCTCGATCCTCTCCCCAAGCCGCGCCCAGCTCCCCAACGCCCCCCCCAGGATGACCGCCAGGAGAAGCACCACCACGTTCTGGGTCTCCAGGGCAAGACGGAGCCCGAGTACGACCGTGGCCAGCCCCACTCCGACCGTCGCCCCCTCCCGCACCCGGGCCGGGACCCGCGCCCCAAGACCCCATCCCACAAGGCCCCCCACCAGGACCGTCCCCACGTTGATCCACGTCCCGGTCACGGGCGGATGGTAGCCGGAAACCGGCAATCGGGAAGGACCAAAGTTGACAGGCCGGTCGAATCCCCGCTAGAGTCCCCACCAAGGAGGTGGGTCACGATGGGGAAGGAGTTCAAGGCGTTCATCACCAAGGGCAACCTGGTCCAGATTGCGGTGGCGTTCATCATGGGCGTGGCGTTTGGCGCGGTGGTGAGCTCCTTTGTGAACGATGTTGTCATGCCCATCGTCGGGAAGCTCATCGGGAACGTGGACTTCGCGAACCTGTACCTCAACCTATCGGGGGAGAGCTACCCCTCGGCCAAGGCCGCCCGGGACGCCGGGGCGGCGGCGATCTACTACGGGTCCTTCATCAACGCCCTCGTGAACTTCCTCATCGTCGCCTGGGTCATGTTCCTCCTCGTCAAGGCTTACGGGAGGCTGGAGAGGCCGAAGGTCGCGCCGGCCCCGACGACGAAGGAGTGCCCGTTCTGCAAGACCCAAATCCCCCTGGGGGCGGTCCGGTGCCCGCACTGCACCTCGGAGCTAGGGGGAAAGTAGGCACGCCCTAGGCGGACCGGGCCACCAAGGGCACGGCGACCATCGCTGCAAGAGCGAGGAAGGCAGCGAGGAAGATCAGCCATCGATCGCGGTTGGCCATGGGCTAGAACTCCTTCGGGAGGGCGGGGATTCTCCCCGGGGAGGCGCCCCGCCAGGGGGGCACCCGTCCCCCGGCCGGGGGACACCGGCTACTTCTCCCGGAGGAGCTGGACAGCTCTACCGTTGTTCGAGCAGGAGAAGACGACGAGCGTGCTCTGGCCCTCCTCGAAAGCGCTCGCGTAGAGGTAGCGGATGTCCAACCCCTGACGGGCCAGGGCCTCGGTGATCCGCCGCAGGAACCCCGCCCGGTGGGGCAGTTCCACAAGGACCACATCCCGCTCCTCCACCTCGTACTCCGCCTTCCGGAGGGCGTCCAGGGCGTAGCTCGGGGCGTCGGGGACGAGGTGGAGGACCGCCTGGCTGTCTTGGACCATGACCGCGAGGGCGAGGATGTTGATCCCCTGCTCCGAGAGGAGCCGGGCAATGGAGGCGAGCACCCCCACCCGGTTCTCCGTGTGGACCACGAGCTCTTTTCCGATCGTCGCCTCGCGCATTCCGCCCTCGGCAGAGCGTAGTGTACCCGGAGGGCGGGCTCCCTGCCCAGCGGAGGACGGTCGGTATAATCGGCAACTCGACGGGGAGAGCCGTGGACAAGAACGTCAAGCGGATTCTCGTGTGCAGCGCCTGGCCCTATGGCTCGGGCGTCCCCCACCTGGGGAACCTCATCGGGTGCCTTCTCTCCGGGGACGCCTTCACCCGGTTCTGGCGCCTGCGGGGCTACGAGGTCGTCCACGTCTCGGGGACCGATGCCCACGGGACAAAGGTCGAGTACGAGGCGGCGCGGCTTGGGCTCACGCCCCGGGAGCTCGCCGAGAAGGTCCACGCCGAGATCGTCGACATCCTCAGGAAGTTCGAGATCGCGATCGACAACTACACGACCACCGAGTCGCCCGTCCACTACGCGTTTGTGACCGAGATCTACCGGCAGATGGCCGAGCGGGGGTACATCCTCGTCCAGGAGGAGGAGCGGGCGTTCTGCCAGGGTTGCTCCCGGTTCCTCGCCGATCGGTTCATCGTCGGGACCTGCCCCCACTGCGGCTACCTCCACGCCCAGGGGAACCAGTGCGACGCCTGCGGGGCGCTTCTGGAGCCCGAGAGCTTGCGGGAGCCCCGCTGCGCGTTCTGCGGCTCCCGGGACGTCGTCCTCCGACCCACGCGGCATTGGTACCTGGACCTTGCCAAGCTCACCCCCGACCTCGTCCGCTACGTGAGGAGCCGGGACTTCCGGGGGAACGTGAAACTCTTCACCGAGCGGATGATCGAGGACGGGCTCCGACCCCGGGCGGTGACCCGGGACATCACCTGGGGGATCCCCGCCCCGTTCCCCGGCGCCGAGGGGAAGGTGATCTACGTGTGGGCCGAGGCCGCGTTGGGGTACGTCTCGGCTACGATCGAGCACTTCCAGCGGCAGGGTCAGGAGGAGCGGTGGCGGGAGTTCTGGTTTGGGGACGAGGTGTGGCAGATCTACACCCAGGCCAAGGACAACATCCCGTTCCACACGATCATCTTCCCGGCCCAGCTCCTCGCCGCGGGCCAGGGATACCACCTCCCGGACCAGATCGCCGCCACGGAGTACCTGAACTGGATCGGGGGGGAACAGTTCTCGAAGACCCGCCGGGTCGGGATCTTCGCCGACGAGGCCCTGGAACTCCTTCCCCCCGTCTACTGGCGGTTCTACCTCTTCTACAACCGCCCGGAATCCAAGGACGTGGAGTTCTCCTGGGAGGAGTTCGACAAGGCGGTGAACCGCGTCCTGGTGGACAACGTCGCGAACTTCATCCACCGGGTGCTTTCCTACGTCTGGAACCGCCACGGGGGGGTGGTCCCCGACCATCCCACGGACCCGGAGGTCCTCCAGGCGATCGCGGAGACGGCGGCGGAGGCCGTGCGGACGATCGAGGGAGGGGCGCTCGCCCCGGCCATCCGCGCGGCGGCGCTCCTGGCGGGGAAGGGAAACGAGTACGTTCAGCGGAAGGCCCCGTGGAAGACGGGGGACGAGGGGGCGGTGGCCTCGGCCGCCCACCTCGTCCAAGCGGTGGCGATCCTCCTGGAACCGTTTGTGCCCATGCTCTCCCGGGAGGTCTACGCCCTGCTGGGGGTGGACCCGCCGGCGTGGGGGGACCTCGCCATTGGCGTCGGGGGAAAGCGGCTCGCTGCCGAACCGCGGCCCCTCCTCGCCCACGTGGACGTGGAGGAGCTCCAGAGGAGGTACCAGATGATGAAGGAAGAGGGTCTGGTGTCGATTGAGGAGTTCGGGAAGCTCGACCTCCGGGTGGGGCGGATCCTCGCCGCAGAGGAGGTCCCGGGAGCCGACAAGCTCCTCCGGCTTACCATCGATCTAGGGGACCGCCAGGCCCAGGCCGTGGCGGGGATTCGGCTCCACTACCCCCCGGCGTCCCTTCCCGGCAAGCTCGTGGCCGTGGTGGCCAACTTGAAGCCGGCCACGATCCGGGGGATCCGCTCCGAGTGCATGATCCTCGCCGCGGGGGACGGGACGCTTTCCCTCCTCACCCCGGACCGGGGGGTGGAACCGGGAGCCCGGATCCGCTAGGATAGCCTTTGCCCGGGGGCCCATCCCGATGAGCGAGGTGCCTATGTACGCTGTGGTCGAAATCGGTGGAAAACAGTACCGTGTGGAGGAGAAGGCGGAGATCGTGCACGAGCTTCTCCCGGCGGTGGCCGTGGGGAGCCAGGTCACGTTCGAGAGGGTCCTCCTCGTCCGCAACGGGAAAGGCGTCGAGGTTGGCCGACCCTACGTTCCCGGGGTCCAGGTGGTGGGGGAAGTGGTCGAGGCCGGCCGGGGACCCAAGGTCATCATCCAGCGGTTCCTCCCCAAGAAGGGGTACCGCCGGAAGAAGGGCCACCGCCAACCCTACATGCGGACGCGGATCCTCGCCATCCGGAGGGGGTAGGACGATGGTGGAGGTCGTGGTCGAGCGGGACGAGGACGGCCGGGTCCTCACCGTGACCGTCCACGGGGACGACTCCCCGGAGGCCCGGGTGGCGACCGCCCTCGTCGAAGCCCCGATCCTGGGGCTGCGGGACTACCTCCACCTCGACCCCGCGGTCCGGCGGGAGGGGCGCACCCTCCGCCTCGAGGTGGACCGCTCCGACTTCTTCCTCGACCGGGAAGTGGACGCGGTGATGGAGACGCTGGTCCTCGGGCTGCGGTCCCTTGCCCGGGATGGGGGGATCCTCCTCCGCGAGGTGGGGGAGAGCATTCGGGTGTAAGAGGTCAGGATGGCGCACAAGACAAGCGGCGGTTCAACCCAAAACGTCCACGACTCCCCGGGCCAGCGGCTGGGGATCAAGCGGTTTGGTGGGGAGCTGGTCCGGCCGGGCTGCATCATCGTCCGCCAGCGGGGGACGCGGTTCCACCCCGGAGACGGGGTGGGCATGGGCCGGGACTTCACGATCTTCGCCACCCGGGAAGGGCGGGTGCGGTTCGCCGGACACAAGCGCGTCTACGTGAACGTGGACCCCATCCAGCCCGGGGCCTAGCCCCGGATGTGGGTCGATGAGGCAAAGATCCACGTCGCCTCGGGGCGGGGGGGGGACGGCCTCATCCACTTCCACAAGACCCGGCACAACCCCCGGGGGTCACCCGCGGGCGGGACCGGGGGGCGGGGAGGCGATGTGGTCCTCCGCGCCAGCCGGTCCGTGGCCACGTTGGGCCAATTTCAAAAGCAAGTCCACTTCCGAGCTCCCAGCGGGGAACCCGGCGGGCCCCGGGGGCGGCACGGCCGGGACGGGGACGACCTCGTGATCCACGTTCCCGTGGGGACGATCGTCCGCGACGCGCGGACCGGGGAGGTCCTCGCGGACCTCGCCACCGAAGGGGCGGAGGTGGTGGTCGCCCGGGGCGGCCGGGGGGGGCGGGGGAACCGGGCGTTCACCACCGCGTACCGCCAGGCCCCGCGGATCCGGGAGCTGGGGGAGGAGGGCGAAGCTCGGTGGCTCCTCCTCGAGCTCCGGGTCCTGGCCGACGTGGGCATCGTGGGGTTCCCCAACGCGGGGAAGTCCTCGCTTCTGTCGCGGCTGGCCCGGAAGCGGGTCAAGGTCGCCCCCTACCCGTTCACCACCCTCTCCCCCAACCTGGGGATGGTCGAGGTCGCCCCGGGGAAGACGGTGGTCTTCGCCGACCTCCCCGGCCTCATCGAGGGCGCCCACGAGGGCCGGGGCCTGGGGGACCGCTTCCTCCGCCACGCCTCCCGGGCCCGGGTCCTCCTCCACCTCGTGGACCTCGCCGGGGTCGATGGTCGGGATCCATTGACCGATTACTGGACCCTCCGGCACGAGCTGGAGGCGTGGGAGGAGCTCCGGGACAAGCCGGAGGTCGTGGCCGGGAACAAGATCGACCTCCTGCCGCCCGAGCGGGTCGCGGCGGAGGCCGCGCGGTTTGGTGAAGCGGGCGTTGTTCTCCACCCTGTCTCCGCCGTAACGGGTCAGGGGATCCCGGAGCTTGTCCACGCCGTGGGGAAGGCCCTGGAGGAGGTCCCCCCTCGGCCTGCGGAGCCCGCGGCCCCTTCCCGACGGGTATGGCGTCTCACCCCCGACGGACCGCCGTTTGAGATCGTCGAAGCGGAGGGTGGAGTCGTGGTGCGGGGGCGGGCGGTGGAGCCCCTCGCCCGGCGGCTTGACCTCTCCACCCCCGATGCCCAGGCCTACTTCTACCGTCGGCTGGAGCGGCTGGGGGTCCTCGCCGCCCTCCGGCGCCGCGGGGTTGCGCCGGGCACCACCGTCCGCATTGGAGGCTACGCCTTTGAGTTTGAAGGGTAGGACGGGCCTCTTCGGCGGGACGTTCAACCCGATCCACATCGGCCACCTCCGGGTGGCCGAGGAGGCCCTGCGGCACTTCGGACTCCGGGAAGTCGTGTTCCTCCCCACCGGGGTCCCCCCCCACCGCGCCGTGGACGAGGGCGTTCCCGCCGAGGCCCGGTACGAGATGGTCCGCCTAGCGGTGGCCGGCCACCCCCACTTCTCCGTCTCGCGGATCGAGGTGGACCGCCCCGGGCCCTGCTACACGGTGGACACGATCGCGGCGATGAAGGAGCTTCACCCCGAGGGCATCGCCTACATCGTGGGGGCGGACATCTTCTCCCGGATCGAGACCTGGCACGACTGGCCCCGGCTCCTCAGGAGCTGCCCGTTCATCGTCGCCCCCCGCCCGGGGATCTCCCCGGCCACGTTCCGGCGCCCCCCCTTTGACCGGGCGGAGGTCCACCTCCTCCCGATGCCCCTCATCGCCGTCTCGTCCTCGGAGGTCCGGCGGCGGTACCGCGAGGGGCTCCCGGTGGAGGGGCTGGTCCCCCCCGGGGTGGACGCGTGGATCCGAAGCCACGGCCTGTACGGCGTCCGCGGGGGAAGTTAGAATAGAGGTATGAGGAGGAACCCATTCCGCGGGAGTTTCGGGTAAACGAGCAGATCCGCGCGCGCGAAGTTCTCCTGATCGACCCCAACGGCCGCAGCCTTGGGGTCCAGCCGTTGGAGAAGGCGCTCGGGCTGGCCCGGGAGCAGGGCCTGGACCTGGTGGAGGTGGCCCCGGACGCCAACCCCGTGGTGTGCAAGATCGTCAACTACGGGAAGTACCGGTACCAGCAGGGGAAGCGCGAAAAGAAACAACAGAAGGCGGTTCGGCTCAAAGAGGTGAAATTCACCATCCAGACCGGGGAACACGACTTCCAGACCAAGCTCACCCGGATCCGGGAGTTTTTGGAGGGGGGCCACAAGGTTCGGGTGTCCGTGTTCTTCAAGGGGCGCCAGATCATCCACCTCGGCAAGGGGGAGGAGATCCTGGCCCGGGTCGCGGCGGCCACGGGGGACGTGGCCAAGGTGGACCAGGACACGGTGAGCAAGGGACGAACGCTCCAGATGCTGCTCGTTCCTCTTCCCCGCAAAGGAGGGAAGAATGAAGGCAAAGACGCACCGAGCAACGGCGAAACGGGTTAAGGTCACGGCCACGGGGCGGATCTTCCACCACCGGGCCAACCGCCAACACAAGCTTTCCAAGGTCCGGCCCGCCTACCGCCGGGAGGCCGCCCGGCCGGTGGAGGCCCGCGGCGCGGACCGGAAACGACTGCGCAGGCTTCTCAACATCTAGGAGGTGGACGTTGCGCGTTCCTGGAGGAGTGAAGCACGGTCGTCGGCGCCGCAAGATCCGGAACCTCGCCAAGGGGTTTAAGGGCAAGCGCCGCACCTGCTACCGGATTGCCAAGCAATCGGTGTTCAAGGCGCTGCGGCACATGTACGTGTCGCGGAAGCTGGAGAAGCGGCGGATGCGGCAGCTTTGGATGGTGCGGATCGGGGCCGCGACGCGCCGCCACGGGATGTCCTACTCGGCGTTCATGGGCGGGCTCCACAAGGCAGGGGTGACCCTGAACCGGAAGATGCTCGCGGATCTCGCGTTTCGCGACCCGGAGGCGTTCGCCTCCGTGGTGGCCCTCGCCAAGGAGGCCCGGCACGCCTAGGGCCGGCGGGCGGCCACTTCCGACCCGAGCCGCAGGAAGAGGGGTTCTCCGCCCCCTGCGGCTCGACTTCTTGCGTCCCAACCCAGGGGGGGCCTACGCTCAAGGGTAACCACATCCTGATCACGGCGGCGCCCGCCGAGGAGGGGGTCCGCCGTCGGGTCGCCGTGATCGAGGACGGAGAGCTCGTGGAGGTCCACTTCGAACGCTCCTCCCCACAGCCCGGGGTGGGCACGATCTACCTCGGCCGGGTGGAGACCGTGCTCCCGGGGATGGGGGCCGCGTTTGTCGACGTGGGTGAGGGGAAAGCCCTCTTCCTCTCCGAGCAGGAGCTCTCGGAGGCCCTCCTGCGGTCCCGCGGCCTCGAACCCGGGAAGGACCCCGTGGCCATTGGAAAGGTCCTCCGGGCCGGAGACCCCGTCACGATCCAGGTGCGCCGGGGAGGGATCGGGAAGAAGAACCCCCAGGGGACCACGAAGGTCAGCCTCCCGGGGCGGTACTGGGTGTACCTCCCCACCCAGGGCCGGCTTGGGGTCTCCCGGCGGGTGGACGCCCCCCGGGAGGCCCAGCGGCTCCGGGAGATCGCCCGGGAGCTCCGTGCGGAAGGCGAAGGCCTCATCGCCCGCACCGCCGCGATCGGGACATCCCGGGAGGAGCTCGAACTGGACCTCCGGTACCTCCGGGAGCAGTGGGGGGACATCGAGGCCCGAGCGCGGGCAGCTTCCCCCCCGGCCCTCCTCTACCGGCCCCCGGACCTCGTCCGGACCCTCATCCGGGACCGCTTTCTCGATGGAGTCAGCTCGGTTCTGGTGGACGATGAAGCGCTGCGGGACGAGATCCTGACCTACCTCGACGAGCTCCGGCTCTCCGACCTCCGGCGGCGGGTCCGGCTCTACCGGGGGACGGTCCCCCTCTTCGTCCGGTTCGATATCGAGCGGCGGCTGCGGGAGGTGCTGGGGCGGAGGATCCCCCTCCGAGGCGGGGGGTTCCTCGTGGTGGACGAGACCGAGGCCCTCACGGCCATCGACGTGAACACCGGCTCCGACGTTCGCCACCGCCGCCAGAGCTCGGCCATCCTCAACACGAACCTCGAGGCCGCCCGGGCGATCCCCCGCATCCTGCGCCTGCGGAAGATCTCGGGGATCATCATCGTCGACTTCGTGGACATGGAAAGCGAATCCGACCTGCAGCAGGTCATGGCGACCCTCGAGGGGGAGCTGCGGAAGGACCGGGTACCGGCCGACCTCATCGGGGTCACCAAGCTGGGCTTGGTGGAGATCACCCGGCGTCGGGAGGGGGAATCCCTCCTCGTGGTCCTGGAGGAGCCGGACGAGGCCTAGGTTGAAGCCGGCACGGGCGAACGCTACCATCCCCCGCGCGGGCGGATAGCTCAGTTGGTAGAGCGCTCCCTTCACGGGGGAGATGCCGGGGGTTCAAGTCCTCCTCCGCCCACCCGCCCCATGCACGTCTCCCTGGAGGGACTCCCCGCGGTGGGCAAGTCCGAGGTCCTCGCCCTCCTCCGCCTCTACTACCCCGATCAGGTCCTTGTCCTCCCCGAGCTCGTCAAGGAGGTCGCCGAACGGGAAGGGCTTGACCTATTTCGCGATCGCCCTCGGCTGGGTACGAGGATTTGGGACGCGCTCCCAGCCCGGATGGAGGCGATCCACGCTGCCCAGGAGACGGGGAAGGTCGTCCTAGAGGAGTCCCACCTCGGCGTCCACGCCGCCTACGCCGCAGCCCTGGGGGACGAGGAGTTCCTCGCCCAGTTTCGGAAGCGGGAGGGGGAAATCCGGTGGCCGGACCGGTTCATCCGACTCGGAGCCCCAATCCCGGTGTCCCTCGTCCGCCAGGCCGCCCGAGGGGACCCCCGGTACACGGTGCCCCAAGACGTGCTCGTTCGGATGCTCACCGCCCTCGATGCCTGGCACCTCCAGCGGAAGAGCGCCCTTGGGGTGATCGACGCCGACCGCCCTCCCGCCGAGGTGGTAGCCGAGCTCGTGGGCACCCTTGGGCTCACCTACCGCGCTCCGTCTCTGGGCCCCGTCATTCCCTACCTCTTCCTCCTCGGCCGCCCGGCCTCCGGGAAGTCCGAGCTCATCCAGTTCCTTCGCGGGCTTTCTCCCGAAGAAAGGGCGACGACGTACCATCTAGGAACCCTTCGGGGCCTCGATGATTTCCCGATCCTGTGGCGGCTCTTCCTCGAAGACGACCTATGGGAGCGGATCGGCCGGGGTCGGCTCCACTCCCGGAGGGCTGGAGAAAACTACGCCGTGGCCAACGACCACGTGTGGCCGTTCCTCACCCTCCGCCTCGTCGAAGAGCTCGCCCAGCGGCCGGCCGGGCCGGGGGAAACCGTGATCGTTGAATTCGCCCGAGGGGGGGTGGACGGCTACCGGAAGACGCTGGGGCTTTTCCCAACCTCCATCCTTCGGGAAGCGGCCCTCCTATACCTCAGCGTCCCCGCTCAAGAATCCTGGCGGCGGAACCTCGCCCGCTACGACCGGGCCCGCCGAGACGGGATCCTCACCCACTCCGTCCCCGAGGAGGAGATGGCACGGACCTACGCGGTCGACGACTGGATCTCCCTCGCCCCCAAGCCAGAGGGCCACCTCACCGTCCGAGGGATCCCAGTCCCCTACGTCACGGTCCCCAACGTCCCCGAGCCCCTTGTCCCCGCGGACTTCGCCCGCCGGTTCCGGCCGGCCCTGGAGGCCCTGTGGGCCCTCCACCGGGCCCGCTAGAGGTACCCCAGCCGCACCCCCACGATCATCCCAATCCCGATCAGGACCATCACAAGCCCGGTTGTGAAGTGAAGGGTCCCCAGCCTCGCCTGCCGCCACCGCTCCGCGCGGGCCGTGGTCGTGAACCCAAAGTGGACAAGGAGCGTGATCGCGATCATGGGGAGGATGAAGATGAAGTTGTACAGGAGAAGCCACAGCGCCCCCTGAACCCGCGCCGTCGTCTGGGAGAGCAGGGTCAGGATCACGATGTAGGGGCCCGACGTGCACGGGGCAAGAAACAGGGAGTCTAGAAGTCCGATCACAAACGCGCCGGGAATGGACACCACCGACGCTGTGATCTTCTTTACCGACGGCTTCCAGCGGTCGGGAACCTCGATCGAGAACCACTTCCCGTACCAGAGGAGGTCCTTCATCTCCCACAACCCCACAAGGATTGCCAAGGACGACACGGCGTAGATGAACGGTTGCCGGAACGAGCGGGTCCCCACGGTGACCCCGAGGATGGAGTAGAGAACAAACCCCATCGTGAAGTAGGCGACGAAGATCCCGAACGCGAACGCAAGTCCAGCCCAGATGACCTTGACCCGCTTTCCGACCACCAGGAGGGTCCCGAGGAGGAGGACGAGGACCGCGAAGTCGCACGGGTTGATCGAGTCGAGGACTGCCCCGACGACGACCGCGCCCAGGGTGAGCTGCTCCCGGAGCCGCAGCCGATCGAGGGGCGACGTTGCCCGCGTCTCCACCGCCCGCGCGATCGCCCCAACCAAGGCGCTCATCCCCTCTGAATCGGTCAAGGACCGGGGAGGCTGGCGAGGGAGAAACACCGTTGCCCCCACCACCGCGGCGTCACCCACGAACAGGGCGGGCAGCTCCCCCCGGGCCCCGTAGAGGCGCTTGAGCTTCTCCAGGGTCGAGGCCCCATCCGGGGTCGAGGGGTCCAGGCGCCGGATTCCGAGGGTGGGAAACCGCTCCGCCCACCGGACGAGGAGGTCCTCAAGAAGGGGACAGTCCGGACAGCCCTCCGCAGGGACGAACAGCACAGCCTCCGTGGCGGTGGGAGGGAGCTTCGTGAGGGGGGAAGGGGCTCCGGCCGCCAGGGCCTGGCGGATCGCGTCCTCCAAGGTCAGCTCTTGAGCGACACCGCTCCGGACAACGGGAGCGGGCCCGAGCCCGTAAAACGTCGTCCCCACCATGACCACATCCCCCACAAACACCATCGGCACCGGTCCCAACTCCGCCCTGTACGCCGAAAGAAGCCGCTGCAGCAGGCTCCAGCCCTCCGCGCTGTGGATCTCGTGGCGTTGCACGTGGAACTCCAGTCCCCCCCGCTGGAGGTCGGTCAAGAACCCCTCGATCTGCCGGCAGTGGGGACAGCCCTCCTCGTAGAAGAGGAGGACTTCCAGCCCCTGTCCGATGGCCACCCCCGAACCGACGGTGAGGGCCACGAGCAGGCCAACAGCCAGCCCACGAGTTCCCATGTCAGCTCCCTCCCTGAATGAACCGCTCGCCAATCCAGTGCCACAGGTCGTCCCGCACCAACCGGAACGCCTCCGGAGTTCCCTGGGCGGCTGGGTCAGGAAACGGAACGTGTTCCTGCACGCGCCCTGGGAAGAACGGGCAGCTTCCTGGGGCGTCGTCCCCGCACAGGGTGATCACGATGTCAAACTCCTGCCCCAGGAACTCCCGAACGTCCTTGGACTTCTGTCCTGAAATATCCACGCCCCGTTCGGCGAGGACCTCGACTGCCAGCGGGTGAACCGAGGTCGGCCGGCTCCCCGCGCTCGCCACCTCGTAGCGGTCTCCAGCCAGGTGGCGGAGGATCCCCTCCGCCATTTGGGACCGGGCGGAGTTGTGCACGCACAGGAAGAGCACCCTCGGCTTCCTCATCACCGGGCCACAAGGAGCAGCACAACCACACCCACAGCGAGAATGAGCAGGATCTCCAGCGGGCTCAGGACGCGGCGGAGCTTCGCCGGGAGGCGCTCCATGGGCGACGGACAGCCTTCAGTCCGGCAGCGGAGGACCTCCTCCTCAATCTGGAGCTCCACTGCCAGGCCCACGCCCGTCACCGCGAGGCCCCCCACGAACACCGTCGGCGTGACCTCCTTGGTGAGCCCGTAGGCCTTCCCCAGGGTCACCATGAGCCGCCAGTTATCGGGGTTGAACGTGACTTCGTGCGCCACCACCCGCAGCTCAGGGTAGGCCTCCTGAAGCCGGGCAAGGTACGCCTTCATCACCAGGCAGTCGGGGCAGGTCGCCGACCAAAAGTAGTGGAGCTCGACCTCCGCCCCCGCCCCAACCGTAGCCAGGCCGAGGAACAAGAGAATACAGGCAACTCTTCCCATCAGGCCACCTCCTGCGCCGGGCGCCCCCGGGGGGCAAACCAGCGTTGCGTCCGCAGGCGCACCCGGACGAGCATGAGCATCACCGGAACCTCGACAAGCACCCCACCACCGTCGCCAGCGCCGCTCCCGCGGAGCCCCCATAACGCATCGTCGCCGGGGCGATCGCGACCTCGCAGTGATTCGAAGTGCCGACCATCGCCAACGGAGCCGGATCTTCGTACCGGAAGCGGAGGGCCCGCGCGAGGGCGTACGTGATTCCAAAGCTAAGCCCGGTCTGAGGCAGGAGCGGAATCGCAATCCGCAGGATCGTGAGCGGGTTCTCGACGATCGTCTCCCCCTTGAACCCAAACAGAAGGACCAGCGTCAGGAGGAGCGCGACCACCGACACCGGGGTCAGCCAGGGGACAAACCGTTCGCCAAACCACGCCTCCCCCATCCGTCCGACGAGCCACCGCCAGGTGAGGTACCCCGCAAGGAGCGGGAGGGCCCCGTAGATCACGATTGAGAGGAGGAGCGCCTGCCAGGGGACGGGCATCCGGTTGATCCCAAGGAGGAGCTTCCCAAGTGGCCCGTACAGGAGGAGCATCGTGACGGAGTTGATCGCCACCATGACCAGGGTGTGGCCTTGGTTTCCCCGGGCGAGGAACCCCCACACGAGGACCATCGCCGTGCACGGGGCGATCCCAAGGAGGATTGCCCCCGAGATGTAGGACCGGAAGAGCTCGACCTGGGTTCCGTCCTTCACGATCTCCACCCCGGGAAGAGGGGGGCGAAAGAGAACCCCGAGGAACAGGGTCGCGATCCCCAACATCGTGAACGGCTTGATCCCCCAGTTGACGAGGAGGGTCAGGAGGACCGGCCTCACGCTCTTCCCCGCGCGGAGGACCTCGCCGAAGTCGATCTTGACCATGATCGGGTACATCATGAAGAACAGGGCCGCGATCGGGATGGACACAACCGGTGCCCCGCCCACGTAGATCGCCAGTGAGTCGAGGTATCGGGCCGCCTCGGGTGCGACCCGGCCGAGGAGGATCCCCCGCCGATGCAGAGGAGGACCCACAGGGTCAGGTACCGCTCAAACGCGCCCCGGCCCGGTCCTTGCCGAGCCTGGGATTCCTTGACCGCCATCGCTTACTGGGAGGGGTACAACAGCGTGTCGCCGTACGTCGCCCGCCAGCCAGCCACCCCGCCAAGAAGCGCCCGGGCCTTCGCGAACCCCAAGCTCCGAAGGTACTGAGCAATCGGGACGGCCCGCGTTCCGTCCTCATCGATGATCCACAGGGCGAGCTGGGTCCCTGGGAGGGGGCGGGGAAGGGTGGCCGCCCAGGCCTCGGTCTCCTTCTGCGTCGGGAGCTGGACGTTCACGGCGCCGGGGAAGTGGCCCGCGGCGTACGCCTCCGGGGATCGGACATCCACGATGTACAAGAAGTTCTGGGCCAACCGGCTGGGGTCGACCACAGCGAACGTCCCGTAGAAGGGGGAGCCGACCGGGGGCGTCCGGGAGGCGCCAGGGGCCCACGTGAAGAACAGCTCTCCGTACAGCTGCCACCAGCGGGCCAGTCCGCCGCTGAGGGCCCGGACCAGGCTGAACCCGTTCCCCTGCAACAACTGTGCCGCCTGGACAGCCTGAATCCCCGTCTCGTCGTAGAGGTAGATCACCCGATCCCGGGGGAGCTCCCCCATCCGCGCCGCGAGGTCGGAGAACGGGATGTTCAACGCCCCCAGGAGCCGCCCCTGGGCGTAGGCCTCGGCCGGGCGGAGGTCCACCAGGACGTAGAACTCGTCGTAGAGGGTCTTGGGAGTCCCCTCAAACGGGGCCAGCGTCCGAACGGTCCCGCGGATCCAGACCGTGATCCGGGGCCGCTGGGGGTCGCTTGAGGTCACCGTCACCGAGGTCCCTGTGGGTTGAGAGTAGCGGCTGTAGCCCGTCGTATCGTACCGGATGGCCACCGACACGCTCTCCCCCGGGAGGAGGAGGCTCTTGGGGAGCGGCGCGCTCGTGCAGCCGCAGCTCGGCACGACCCGAATGTTCTCCAGCGGCGCATCCCCCGCGTTCTGGATCACCAGGTCAAACTGGACCACGTAGCCGTCGATCACGGTCCCGAAGTCGTATGACTCGGGGGTAACGACGATCCTTGGCCCGGCGAAGCCCGCCAACCCCAAGAGGACGAGCCCCCCAACGATTCCTGCGTTCCGCTTCATCGTCCCTCCTTTCCTGTCAGCCGCGTTTCGCGGCCAAGAGCTGCTTCTTGATCTCCTCGACGGGAGCGATGTGACCGGCGACGACGATCTTCCCGTCGATGGCCAGCGCCGGGGTCATCATCACCCCCCGCTCCATCATTTGGGCCAGATCTTCCACCTTCACCACCTTGGCCTCCACGCCCAACTCCGCCACCGCCTGTTCGGCGTTCCGCACCGTCGCCTTGCACTTCGGACATCCTGTCCCAAACACCTCGATCAGATGCATCTACACCTCCACACTCTACCGAGTTTCACCGCTACCCATCGTGTCCCCACCAAGCTCTCCAATCACGGTGCCGCGTAGATCAGGTACAGGCCCGCCAGGATCACCAGGACCCCACAGGCCGCCTTGACAATCTTCGTCCCCCGCGACCGCTCATTCCAGTGGAGGTACCGCTGGACCATGCCCATCGACGTCCCCGCCAAGACGATCACCGCGCAGTGGCCAACCGCGTAGGTTCCGAGGAGCAAGCCGGCGTAGGCGAGGTTCTGGGAGGCCAGCCCGAACGTAACCGCGAGCATCGGGGCCATGTAGGCGAACGTGCAGGGGCCCAGGGCGGCCCCAAACAGGAGCCCCAGGAGCGCCGCCCCCCAGTACCCCTTCGACCCCACGCCCAAGGTACCCAGTCCCCCCCCCGGAAGTCGGATCACGTCAAGCAGGTACAGCCCCACGAGGAAGAACACCGCCGCCACGGCGTAGTTCGCGTACGGCCCCACGTCCCCCAGCATCCGGCCGGCGAGGGCGGTGATCGCCCCCACGATCCCGATCGTGACGAGGATCCCCAGGGAGAACACGGTTGAGATGGCAAGGGATCTGCCCACGGTGGGCTTCCCTTGACGGTTGATGTACCCCACGATCAGGGGGATGCTCGCTAGGTGGCATGGACTGAGGACCACGCTCAGCACACCCCACGCAAGCGACCCTGCCACCGCCAGAAGCGGCGTCCCCTCGACCGCTTGGTTCAGCGCGGCGAACCATCCCCCCACCGCTAGCGCCCCCCCACATCGACCCCAAGTTGCCTCCACTTGGCGAGGATTTGTTCCTTCGAGTAGAAGCCTGTGTGGCGGAACAGCTCCTTGCCGTCCGCGCCGTAGAAGATCTGGGTGGGGATGATGCGGATCTTGTACTTGTCCGCCTCCGCGGGGTTCTTCCACACGTCGATGAACACGACCTCGAACACCCCGGCGTACTGGACCCGCAGCTCCTCGAGGATCGGCGCCATCTGCTTGCAGGGGATGCACTTATCCGCCCCGAGGTCGAGGAGCTTGGGCAGGGGCTTGGGGGGCTCGGGAGTCGCCGGCGGCTCCTCGAGGACGGTGGGCGAGGCCGTGATCGCGGGTTCGGCCGCTGGATTGGCCTCCTCGCCGCCCGGTGTCTCTGCCATCGTGTCGCCCCCGGGACCAACGGCAACCGCCCTCACCGCTGGCAGTTCAGGCTGAGCGAGGGAGACCTCCGGTTCCGCAACCCCAGCGGTGGGCTGATCCGCCAGCCCTTCGGAGGCGACTCCTGGCTGGGAAAGCGTCCCCTGCCGGAGGTAGACGGCCCCGACCACGCCCAGCGCGACGAGGGCCACCACCCCCAGCCGAAAGAGCACCTTCCTCGTCTCTGCCGAACCCTTCTTCTGATCCATCTTCTCACTCCTCTGATCGGCCTTGTTCACGCAACGCCTCCCGGATCGCCACTTCCGCCCGCTCGCGGTCCATATCGCTCAGACCCGAGGGCGGTCCCTTCGGGATCTTGAGATCTTCCGACAGGACCAGAGCCGCGTGGGGGGGAAAGCCTGCCCGCTCGGCAATCCGCCGGGCGCAGGCGAGCGGACAGCCGTCCACGGCCACGATCCGCCGCGCTTCGCGCAGGCGCCTCTCGACCATCGGATCCCCGTTGGCGAGCGAGGCCAGGCAAAAGATCGTTCCTTCTCCCGCCTTCGCGACCTCGAGCGCCGCCAGACCGGTCAAGGTTCCCACGTTGGACATCCCCCCGAAGCACACAAGCAACGCCCGTTCACCCACGATCCATCACCACCTGCCGCTCATAGGCGGCGTAGAGGGCCCTCGCGTACGCCGCCTCCTGGCCGGGGGGGATCCAGTTTTCCTTCCCCACCCGCTCCAGGAGCGCTCGAGCGATCGCCTCGCGATCCCCAAGCCCAAGGGCCGCGACCTCGTCGAGCGCCCGGCGCAAACCGAGGATGCCCACCCGCCGCCCCTCAACCTCGATGGCCCCCAGCCCCGAGAGGTCACAACACCCGCTCATCGACCGACCACCGTCCCGTAGAGCTTTCCGGCCAACGTAGACAGGACCACCACCAGGAAGACGAACGCCGCCGTCTTCCTGGTTCCCAGGATTCGCCGAATGACGAGCATCGACGGAAGCGACAGGGCGGGCCCCGCAAGGAGAAGAGCCAGCGCCGGCCCCTGGCCCATCCCGGAGCCGAGAAGCCCCTGGAGGATCGGGACCTCGGTGAGGGTGGCGAAGTACATGAGAGCCCCCGCCACGGAGGCCACCGCGCACGACGCCCACGAGTTCCCTCCCACCGCAGCCTGGACCCATCGGGCGGGGATGAGCGCCTGCTCCCCTGGCCGCCCGAGGAGGAACCCGGCCACGAGCACCCCCCCGAAGAGGTAGGGCAGGATGAGGAGCGCGTAGTCCCAGGTGGACCGAACCCACGCCTTCCCTTCATCCCTCCCCACCCAAGACGGAACAAGGGCCACAAGCAAGAGGAGAACGACCGCGGCCACGGCGTAGCGGTACTGCCACAAGGTGGTGTAGGCCGATGGGCTGTAGGCGAGATGTGAAATCTCCGTCTTGGGGAGGGACACGAGCCCCTCCTCCAGCTTCACCAGGAGGGAGGACGCATCCTCCCCGGCGCGGGTGCCGGAGAGCACAGTGCCATCCCGAAGCGCCACCGTGACCCCCGTGGGCCGCCCCCAGTTGGCCACCACAAGAACCGCAAGCATCAGGGCAAAGAGCACGGCCGTCTTCCACAGGGGGCGGCTGGGCCGATCGGGCTGGGGGGCGGCGAGGGCCGCCTCGGCCTTCTCCCGCTCCTCGGTGCGGAACAGGAAGTGCATCGCCAGCCCGATGGCGATCGAGAAGAGCACCGCACCCATCGCCCGGGCAATCCCGAGGGACGGCCCGAGCACGCGGGCGGTGAGGATGATCGCGAGCACGTTGATCGCCGGGCCAGAGTAGAGGAACGCCACCGCCGGCCCGAGGCCCGCTCCCCGGGTGTAGATCCCGGCAAACAGGGGGAGCACCGTGCAGGAGCAAACCGCGAGCACCGTCCCCGACACCGAAGCCACCCCGTAGGCGAGGGCCTTCTTTGCCCGGTACCCCAGGTACCGAATGACCGAGGCTTGGGACACGAAGACCGCGATCGCCCCAGCGATGAACAGGGCGGGGATGAGGCAGGTGAGGACGTGCTCCCGGGCGTAGTCCTGGAGGAGGAGAAAGGCCTCAGCGAGGGCTTTCTGAACCGTCGGGGACGACCAGGGGACCAAGTACGCAGCGAGGAACGTCCCGCCAAGCAGCAGGGACAGACGCACCTCTCGTTTCATTTGGGCTCCTTGGGGCAACGGAGTTGGGCAAGACACGCCAGAACCCGTGGAAGGTCTGGGCTGGCGAGCCCCCACATGATCCGGACCCCGTCCCGCCGGGGAACGACGAGACCGGCCCGGGCGAGGACCGAAAGGTGCCGCGAGACGACGGACGGATCCAGGCCCAGGAGGGGGACGAACTCGCAGCCGCACCGTTCCCCCTCCTCAAGAAGCCGGAGGAGCTTGACCCGAGCCGGGTGGGCAAGGGCCTTGCCGATCGTGCTCACAACCTCTTCGAATGCCGCGGCCGCGTTATGTGTCATCTTGCACAACCCTGCAAAGATGCGCATCCTACCTCCGACAGCCCATCGTGTCAAGGGCAAGCGAATCCCTCGGGCAGAGCTGAGACAGCCCTCCAAGGCATCGAGGTTCAGGCCGGGGACACCTGCTCAGGGAGAAGCGCCACTCCTGATGGAGGACCAGGCCCAGGCCCGCCGCCCACCGGGCCCGGGCCACGCCTTGACGGAGAGGTGAGCGGCCATATACTTCGATAAATAAACTAATGATCAGCGAGACACTGCTCGAGGCGCTGGACGGACTGCGCCGACTGGAGGCAGGGCGGCACCCCCTGCGGAACGTGCCCCTCAGCCCCCCGCTGCTCGCCCTGCTCGCCCAGATCATCCGGAGCCCCGGTGCGCACTGCCGGGAGATCGCCGCCGCGTTGGGGGTCACCGCCCCCACGGTCAGCGTGGCCGTACGTCGGCTGGAAGCAGCCGGTTTCGTGGAGCGCCGGCCCGATCCCGACGATCGTCGCGTGGTGAGACTCTTCCCAACTGGCAAAGGGCGGGCCCTGCACCGCCAAGTACAGGGATTCCGGCGAAAGAAGGTCAACCGGCTCCTCGCGGGGCTCTCTCCGGAGGAGCGGGCGACCCTGTGTGCCCTTCTCCAGAAGGCCCTCCAGCACGCCGAGGGCGGCACAGAGGGGGGTGAGGAAGGGTGTCCACCACGGCCTGGATCGTGAACGCCTTGGCCCTGCTCGGCCTCGTCCTGTCGCTCGCCACGGACAGGCGACGGACGCTGGCCGCCCTCAGGGTCGGAGCACGAACGGCCCTCCGGATCGCCCCCGCAATGGGCGCAGTCATCCTGGGGATCGGCCTCCTCCTCGGGTTCCTCCCTTCGGAGACCATCGCCCGCTCTCTCGGTGCACGGAGTGGCTTCGCGGGGACATTCCTGATTGCGCTGTTGGGGGCGGTGATGTACATCCCGGCCCTGGTCGCGTTCCCTTTGGCCGGCTCGCTCCTCGAGCGCGGGGCGGGCGTGACATCGGCGGCCGCGTTCATCACCACCCTGACCATGGTGGGCACGGTCACACTGCCGTTGGAGATCCAGGTGCTCGGGAAGGGGCTTGCCCTTCTCCGCAACGGGTTCAGCTTGGGGATCGCTCTCCTCATTGCAGCCCTCATGGGGTGGGCTCTCTCATGATCCCACCGGAAGCCCGCCCACCGAAGAAGCCGCGACTGGCTCGTCTTCGCCCTGTGCGCCGGAGTGTTCGCCTCCCTCACCGTGCTCTACCCCCCCCAAGGGATAGCCAGCGCCCGCGCTGCGTGGCGCTATTCCTTGGAGATGATCCAGATCATGCCCGCTGTGCTCGTCCTGATGGGACTGTTCTCAGTGTGGGTCTCCCAGGAGGCCGTGGTTCGCTACCTCGGGCAGGGTTCCGGGATCAAGGGAACTACCATCGCGCTCTTGTTCGGGACCTTGCCCACCGGTCCCCTCGACGTCGCGTTCCCACTGGCGCGGACCCTCCTCGACAAAGGGGCGAGCGTGCGCAACGTAGTGGTGTTCCTCTCGGCGTGGGCATGCATCAAGATCCCCCAGGAACTCGTGGAGATCGAGTTCCTCGGCCTGGGGTTCGCCGCCCTGCGGCTGGGATGGACGGTGGTGTTCGTGGCTCTCATGGGGTGGACGATCGAGACGATCTTGGGATGGGCACAGAGGAGGAGGGGAAGATGATCAAGAAGGAACATGTGCGCGAACTCGTGGCGTTCTCATCGGACGGACCGGCCAAGCGGGACTTTCACCGCGGTGAGGACTTCAACGTGCTTGTCATCGGGCTGGAGCGGGGCCAGGAAATCCCCGTGCACACTGAACCCTACAACGTGTTCTTCTTTGTGGTTTCAGGTAAGGGCCTGTTCACGCTCCACGGGGAGCGGTTCGAGCTGGGCGCGGGCGAGATGGTCTACTCCCCCGCCGGGGAGCGAGGGATCGTGGCCTTGGACCGGCTGTCCCTCCTCGGGATCCAGGAGCCCCACTAGAAGGGGGGCACCGACCCGTCTGTCGGGTGACGTGCCGCGGGAGATCGATCGGCGGAACTCACCCCGCTCGCGCGAAGCTCGCCGTCGTCAGGCAATCACGTGCAAGGCGCGGGGCCGCAGCGAGATCTCGAGCTCTTCGACGAGCTCCGGCAGGAGCTCCCCGTCCATGTGCACCGGCAGAGGGCGGTCGCTCTGGATCTTCACCTGAGCAGCCCTCTTGGCGTGAACCCGCGCCAGGTTGACGTAGCTCCCATCGCGGGTCCTGGGAAGCACCACGAACCGCACCAGTCGCGGATAGTTCCCGATCAGCCCCACATCGAGGGCGCCATCGTCCACCTGGGCCCCGGGGGCGAGGCGGTACCCTCCCCCGGCGTAGGGGCCGTTCATCACCGAGACCGAGAGGAGCTTCCCCGCAAACGACCACCCGTCACCCGCCACCTCGGCCCGGAACGCCCGGAACCGGACGACCTCGAGGATCGTCGCGTAGAGGTACCCAAGCTCGCCCTTGAGGAACCGCATCCGCTTGTAGTCGGCAGCGATCTGTCCCTCCACCCCCATCCCAAACGAGTTGAGGGCGAACTCGTCCGCAACCCTGGCCACGTCCACGGTCCGAATCCGACCGCGGGCAAGGACCGCCACCGCCCCGGAAAGGTCCCTCGGGATCCCCAGAGCGCGGATGTAGTCGTTCCCCGATCCCATGGGGAGGATACCCAGAGCGGCTTCTGCCCCGACGAGGGCCTGGGCCACCTCGTGAATCGTCCCGTCCCCGCCGGCGGCAGCGATGAGTGGCGCCCCCTCCCGGACGGCCTGCTGGGCAAGTTCGGTGGCGTGACCGGGACGTTCGGTGCGCACGACCGCGGCCTCCACCCCCGCCGCCTGGAGGGCCCGTCGGAGCTCCTCCTCCCGCGCCCCGGCCCGGCCTCGGTCCGCCGCTGGATTGAGGATCACGTGTGCCTGAGCCATGGGCCCGATTCTAACCTGTCCGGTTTCGCAGTAGCGTTGACAGGCGGTGGGTAGAACGGGCAAGGGTCACCGGGCCAAGCTCGCCAGGATTCCGACTAGAACCCAGGGAGGTAAGTCCAATGACCCTCGAGGACGAGGTTCACGGTTTGGGGCTCCATGCGCTCCGCCGAGCCCAGGAACTGGGTAGCGTGAACGCGACGTGCCGGGAGCTTGGCATCCCCCGCGCGGTGTTCTACCTTGGGACGAGAACACCACCCCCCTCAGCCCAACACCCCCAGAAGGCGCTCTTCAGTTACCGCAGCCCGTTACCCTGTCCCAAGCCCTATTGAACAGATCCCAGTAAGCATCCCGGGTTGTTGGGTCATAGATGATCACGATGTCGTTCCAGTCAGAGTTAAGGCTTGTCCTGGTCCAGTTGGCCGATCTTGTCAGCACATAGTCACGAAAGACGGCTACCTTGCGGTGAATCGTTGTCAGGCGGCGGGCGCTTAAACCCAGGCTCACCAACCAGACACAGCCGGCAGTTGTTCTCACAAGAACACGAACATTAGCACCAGCCCTAGCAGCTGCCTGAAGTGGTTTGGCTATGCTCTCTAGGTCGAACCACGCAACCATGACGCCAATCGGTGCCCCTCGCGGTGAGGCCTGAATTGCGCGAATGATTACATCTTCAAGGTTAGATGACTCAAAACCATTGTTGAAGTATGTCTCGATGACAGGACAGGCAGTTGGTGTCCTTGGAGAGCCCGAAGATAGCCAAGATCAAGAACCAGACTAGCCAGCCTGTGAGGCATGAAACCAGCTCTGCCGCAGGATAGCGGGCGGAGGTTTCGGTTAGCAAAGAGACAAGCCTGCATCGGGCCCAGTAGTAGCAAATACGGCAATCGGCGGAGCGTGGCAACTGACCACTCCCCGCTAACGAACCTCGGCAGTGGCCACCCCCACGGGTTCTGAACGATTCGCTGCCGTGAGGACACCCTGCATAAGAATTCTTCAGCAATTGACCTCGTGCGGTCGACACTGGTTGTATCAACCGGGACAAGCGGGCGGTCCCCCGTGGGGAAGAAGCGGCGAATGGGACCTTCTGGTGGGCCTGCCTGGAGTCGAACCAGGGACCTCACGCTTATCAGGCGTGCGCTCTAACCACCTGAGCTACAGACCCACGGACGGGATCATAGCCCCCGGTCCAGTGACCCTCAACCGAGAGCGGACCTGGTGGAGGCGAGCGGGCTCGAACCGCCGACCCCCGGCGTGCAAAGCCGGTGCTCTCCCAAGCTGAGCTACGCCCCCAAACGGACGCCCGGAAACGGGTTATACAGAACGTCCTCCCAGGGGTCAAGGAGGCCCGAGGCATGGGCGCCCCAGAGCGGGGATAATGCCCCCGTGGCGTCGCTTATGATCGAGGAGATCCCCCTCGGGGACCGCAGGCTCCGGGACTTCGTCTCCGTCCCGTGGCGGATTCACCGCGGGGATCCCCACTGGACGCCCCCCCTCCGGGCCGACCTCCTCGGGAGCCGGATCCTCGGGCTCACGGGCCTCCTCACCCCCGCCCACCCCTACCACGAGACAGCCGAAGTCACCCACTTCGTCGCCCGGCGAGGGCGGGAGCTCCTCGGCCGGGTCTCAGCGGCCGTGAACGGTCGGTTCAACGAGTACCACAGGACGAACCTCGGGTTCTTTGGGTTCTTCGAGACCGCCCCCGATTACGGGGTGACCGAGGCGCTCCTCGATAGCGCCCGGGCGTGGTTGGCCAAGCGCGGGGTGGAGGCCATGCGCGGCCCCGGCGGCTACTCCACCGCCACCCACGAGTCCCACCAGGGGGTCCTCGTCCGCGGGTTCGACACCCCCCCCACGGTGGAGCTCACCCACAACCCTCCCTACTACGGGGAGTTCCTCGAGCGATATGGGCTCCGGAAGGCCAAGGACTACCACGCCTACTGGTTCACCCCGTCCGGGTCCGGCGACCCCCGCCTCGAGCGGCTGGTGGAGGCGGCCCGGTCCCGCCGGGGGATCGAGACCCGGGCCTTGGACATGGGGCGCCTGGAGGAGGAAGTAGCCCTCATGGTGGCCATCTACAACGAGGCGTGGGCCGACAACTGGGGGTTTCTCCCCATCACCGTGGGCGAGGCCCACGCCTTGGCCCGGAGCCTGAAGGTCATCGCTGACCCCGACCTCATCCGGTTCGCCTACGTCGGGGGGGAGGTCGCGGCCATGATCGGTGCGATCCCCGACCCCAACGTCCTCCTCCGCCCGCGGTGGAGCCCCATCCTTGACCTCGACCTCGTCCGAGCCGGGCGCCTCCTCCTCTTCCGCCGCCGGATCCGCACCGGGCGGATCATGTTCTTCGGGATCCGTCCCCCCTACCGGAAGCTCGGCGTGGACGCCGTCCTCTTCCACGAGGTCCTGACCTTGGGCTGGAGCAATGGGTACCGGGGCGGGGAAGGATCGATGCTTCTCGAGGACAACGACCTCATCCTCCGGGCGTGCGAGGCGATGGGAGGGCGGCTCTACAAGACGTGGCGGATCTACGAGATGCCCATCGGCTAGCTATAATTCGCCTGTGGCCGTTCAAAACCGAATCCGAAAAGTCCGGAAGCGGGACCGGTCCCTCGTCCCGTTCGACCAGGGCCGGATCGTCCACGCCATCCTCCGCGCCGCCCGCTCGGTGGGGGGATTTGCCCCGGACCACCTCCCCGGGGTGAACGACCGGATCTTCTCCTGCGGGGACGACGCGCACATCGCGGAGTTCCTCTCCGACGTCGTCGTGGCGACCCTCAACCGCGACCCCCGGCACTGGATCGCCAACTTCCCCCCCGAAATCGAGGAGATCCAGGACACGGTGATCCACGTTCTGCGGAGCTTTGGGTTCGTGACCGTGGCCGACGCCTACGAGTGCTGGCGGTGGGGGCGGCACTGGGTCCGGGCGGGGGGCATCACCCCGGAGGAGTTCGTGGGGAACGGCTACCCGACCCCGTTTCACGAGGAGACGCTGGCCTGGAACCGGTCCCACGGCTGCGACACGGTGGAGGGTCTGAACGCCATCGTCCGCTCCGGGGAGCTCCCCGAGCTCGTGGCCGCGGCCACGGAGCGCTACGAGCGGTCGGTGGACGAGGCGGCGCGGAAGGTCCTGGCCCGGGCGGAGGCAGGCCTGCGGATGATCTGGGTCACCGGCCCCTCCTCCTCGGGGAAGACGACGACCACCGTGAAGCTCCTTGGGCGCCTGGAGCAGGAGGGAATGGAGTTCCTCATGCTCAACCTCGACGACTACTTCTGGCCCCTCGTCGAACACCCCACGGACTGGCTCAACGACCGGAACTTCGAGACCCCGGAGGCCCTGGACATCCAGGGAATCAACCGCCACCTCCGGGCCCTTCTGGAGGGTCAAACGATTGCCAAGCCCATCTACAGCTTCAAGGAGGGCCGCCACGTGGGGACGAAGCCCATCCGACTCCGGAAGGGCCAGTACCTCCTCCTCGACTGCCTCCACGGCCTC
This sequence comes from Candidatus Bipolaricaulota bacterium, assembly GCA_938084715.1. Classification (GTDB taxonomy): domain Bacteria; phylum Bipolaricaulota; class Bipolaricaulia; order Bipolaricaulales; family Bipolaricaulaceae; genus Bipolaricaulis. Next base: position 49,446 of record CALKES010000009.1, read on the forward strand.
TACCCCCCCCTCACCGCGGGGATCGACCGGGGGGCGATGTTCTACCTCTACATCGAGGCGGCGAACATGCTCTACGAGGGGGACGGGACGAGCGAGCGGCTGACCCAGTTCACCGACGTCCGGCTCCTGCGGCGGATGCTCCGGGACACCAAGCACCGGAACCACCCCCCGCTCCAGACCCTCCTCCACTGGCACTACGTCCGGGCGGGGGAGCTCTTCTCCATCATCCCCCTCATGGGTCGGGCCGACCACGTCGTGAACGGGGGGATGCCGTTCGACCTCCCCCTCCTCAAGCCGTTCTTCGTCCCCGACGGGATCTGGCCCAAGCCCGACGAGGTCGCTCCCTACGACACGTTCCTCGACGCCCGGATCCGCTACCGGAGGATCTCCGGGCTCCTTGGGGAGATCGCCGGGCTCACCCTGTGGGAAGCCGAGGACCACGCCCTCATCCCCGGCGACCACCTCGTCCGGGAGTTCATCGGGGGAAGCACGCTCAAGATCCCCCACAACGAGTAAGGCGCCTCCCCCGCGGGGGCGGGGGAGGCGCGGAGGGGGGTGAGGGCGGAAGCGGGCTCTCTACCTGCGTCTCCCGCAGCCTCCCGAGCTACAGTCGTCCACCTTCACCAGCCGCGTGGCCCGCGCCTCGGCCCCGGCGCTATCGGTCACCGTGAGGATCACAAGGAACTCCCCCGGCCGGGCGTAGGAGTGGTTCACGATCCTCCCCTCGGCGGTCGCCCCGTCCCCGAAGTCCCAGACATAGCGGGCGATGTCCCCGTCGGGGTCCGAGGAGGTTGAGGCGTCAAACGTCACCGACTCCCCCTCGAAGGGGTCCGTCGGGCTGAAGTTGAACGCGGCGGTGGGGGGGTTGTTGAGGGCGCGGATGAACGTCGTGGCCCGCCCGGTCCCCGAGGGGCCGACGACGACGAGGGTCACGAGGTACTCCCCGGCCCGGGCGTAGGTGTGTTCCACCTCCCGACCGGAGACAACCTCGCTTCCGTCCCCGAAGTCCCAGAGGTGGTCGGAGAGGGGGCCGGCGGGGTCCGTAGACGCGGAGGCGTCGAAGCGGACGGCGAGGGGGGCCTTCCCCTCCACGGGGTTGGCGACCACCGTCGCCCGGACCTTGGGTTCGGCCACCGGTTCCGGCGTGCAGCCGGCGAGAAGGAGGCCTGCACCGATCAGAACAGAGGCCAAGCCGATGTAGCGCCTCATCTTCATCACCCCCCGCACCCCGGCCCGCCCTGGACCTCGATCACCACGGTCACCTGGGCCGTGGCCCCGGCCTCGTCGGTCACGGTGAGGGTCACGGGGTAGGCACCCCCGTACCAGTACACGTACTCCACCTTCTCCCCCTTGGCCCAGGAGCCGTTCCCGAACGACCAGGAGTACTCGACGATCGCCCCGTTGGGGGAGGCCGAGGCCGAGGCGTCAAACCAGATCGTCTCTCCAGTCCCCGGGCGCCACGGGGCGTAGGTGAAGCTCGCCGTGGGTGATGGGAACTGGACCTCGACCTGGCTCACCCGGCGGCTGGAGAGGCCCTGGTCGTCGTAGACCTCGAGGGTGACCCGGTACGCCCCTCCACGGCGGTAGGTGTGGGAGACGATGGGCCCCAGGCCCCTTGTCCCGTCCCCGAAGTCCCAGAGGTACTCCACGATCTTCCCCCGCTCCGCGAACGAGAGTGACCCGTCGCACACCACCGTGAGAGGAGCCACCCCAGAGCTCGGCCGGATCGCGAACAAGGCCTCCGGGGGGACGGCCTCGAACTTGGGCGTGCACCCGCCCACGAGAAAGGCCACGGTTGCCCCGGCCAACACAAGGAACTTCTTCTTCATCGCACATCCCCTCCGAGATCAAAGTCCACCCGCAGGGCTACCCCCAGCCAGACCCCCGAGAACGACACGGGATCCCCTAGCCCGTCGGCGTTGAGGTCGAGGACCGCCCCCCCAGCCCGGGGGATCCCCAGGGGAGCGAACCGGAACCCGACCTCAACCCCCGCCCGGAACCCTCCACCCAAGGGCAGCGACGCCCCCACCGCCAGGGAGCCCACGAACCCGCTCGTTGTGTATGTCCGTTCCTCGTTCTTGGGGAGGAAGGGGAGGGACCAGTCCGTGGGCAGGGTCCGGGGGAAGAGGCACCGGTACCCAACCCGGACCTGTCCCCACCCCGCGGACAGGGTCACAGTCAGGAGTTCCGCCACGGTGAGCCCGAGGTCGAGCCCGAGGGCGACGAAACCCACATCGAGGGCGATCTCCACGGGGTGGGAGGTCCCACCTTGGGACCACGCCCCCTGGACCCGGGTCCCGGCCCCGGCCACCCCGACCGAGGCCCCCAGCCGGAGGGCTCCCCCCAGGTCCTCCCCCAGCCGCAGCCCCACCCCCTGGCGGAGCTCGGGAAGTGCGGGGACAGGATCCCCGGTCACCCGCTCGTTCACGAAGGCCACGGTCCCGTTCGCGAGGCGGACGAAGGTGTTCAGGCTGCGGAGGTCCAGGGGGATCCACTGGGCCGAGGAACCGACGCCCAGGGTGAGCGCCCAGGCGCCCGCGCTCCACGCGGCCAGAACCGGAACCACGGCCAGGCGGGTTCTCCTCACGTGACGAAGGCTACGCTCCCCCGGGAGAAGGCCCCGGGACAGGGCCTCCCCCGCGGAGGGGGGTTCGTCACGCGCCCGCGGCCCGAAGTTCCTCCCCCACGAGGTCAACCGTCCGCTCGACGTCGGGGCGGGAGATCCCGAGGTGGGTCACCATCCGGATCTCCCTCGGGGAGGTCCCGGCCCCGGCCGGGGAGGCGAGGACCCCCCGGGCTCGCAACCGTTCGCAGAGCTCCGCGGCGTCCGGCCCCCGCTCGATCCGGAAAAGCACGATGTTCGTCTCCGGGGGGACGACGGACAGCCCCGGGACCTGGGCCAGGCCCTCGGCGAGAAGTCGGGCGTGGAGGTGGTCCTCGGCGAGGCGGTCCACGTGGTGTTCGAGGGCGTAGAGGCCCGCGGCGGCAAGGATCCCCGCCTGGCGCATCCCGCCCCCGAGGGCCTTCCGCACCCGCCGCCCCTCGGCGATGAACGCCCGGGAACCGCAGAGGACGGACCCCACCGGGCAGCCGAGGCCCTTGGAGAGGCAGAACATAACCGAGTCGAACCCCGCGGCGAGCTCCCCCGCCGGGACGCCAAGGGCCACCGCGGCGTTGAAGATCCGGGCGCCATCGAGGTGGACGGGGATTCCCCGGGCGTGGGCCAGGGCGAGGACCTCCCGCGCCCCGTCCAGGGGCCAGATCCGGCCCCCGGCCGCGTTGTGGGTGTTCTCCAGGCATACGAGGCCCGTGGGGGAGAGGTAGTAGAGGTCGGGTCGGATCGCCAAGGCGACCTGGGGCGCGGTGAACACGCCTCGGTCCCCGACGAGGACCCGGGGCTGGACCCCGGAGAAGCGGGCCATCGTCCCGAGCTCCACGTTGTAGATGTGGGACGAGGCCTCGACGATCACCTCCTGACCCGGGTAGGTGTGGCAGGCGATGGCGACCTGGTTCCCCATCGTCCCCGAGGGGACGAAGAGGGCGGCCTCCGTCCCGAGGAGCTCCGCCGCCCGCTCCTCCAGGCGGCGGACCGTGGGGTCCTCGCCGTAGACGTCGTCCCCCACCTCGGCCGCGGCCATCGCCGCCCGCATCGCCGGGGTGGGGAGGGTCACCGTGTCTGAACGGAGATCGATCAAGGCCATCCCTCCTCCCCGATGAGGGGGACGAACGTACACGGGCAGAGGACTTCGTGCAAAAACCGGTCCCCCTCCCGGCGGACGAGGGTCAGGTCCTGGTTCCACCGGCCGCCGACGGGGATCACGAGCCGCCCCCCGGGGGCGAGCTGGGAGAGGAGCGCCTCCGGGACCCTCGGGGCCCCGGCGGTGACGAGGATGGCGTGAAACGGGGCCTCCTCCGGCCAACCCAAGGTCCCATCGCCAACCCGAAACCGGACGTTCCGGTACCCGAGGGCCTCCAGCCGCTCCTGGGCCTCCCTCGAGAGCTCGGGAAGCCGCTCGATCGTGTACACCTCCCCGGCGAGCTCGGCCAGGACCGCCGTCTGGTACCCCGAGCCGGTGCCGACCTCGAGGACCCGATCGTCCGGCCGCAGGGCAAGGGCCTCGGTGGACAAGGCCACGATGTAGGTCTGGGAGATCGTCTGCCCGCTTCCGATCGGGAGCGGGCGGTCCTCGTAGGCGTAGGGGACGAGGTGGGGGGGGACGAAGCGGTGGCGGGGAACCCGGGCTAGGGCCGCAAGCACCCGCTTGTCTCGGATCCCCTGAGCTTCAAGCTCCTCGACGAGGAGGGCCCGAGCCCTGGCGAGGTCAGCTTCCGAGGGCCTCTCCATCCTCCCCCCCGGCCTCGAACGCCGCGAGGGCCTCCCGCGCCCGGTCGAGGTCCCCCGCCAGGACGAGGACCTGGACCTCGGCCAGCCCGTCCACGGTGAACGGGTAGACGGAAGGCGGAACGTGGGTTCGAAATTGAACAGGGATCCCTTCCGCCCGGAGGAAGGCCGCCAGGAGCTGGGCCCGGGGCTCACCGACCACGGTCGTCAGCACGGTCCACTCGCTCATGGAACACCTCGCAGGTCGAGTTCGTTGTGGACGAGGGTGATGCACTGGTGTCCCTGGAGGACGACGGGGCCCACGGAGACCTTGGGATACGGGGCGAGAAGCCTCTCCTCCTCGGGGGTGAAGTCCCGGTGATCCGAGAGGACGAACGCCGGCTGGGCGGGGAGCGCGGCCCCCCGCAGGGGCATCCCCCGCTCGTCGAGGACCACGGGCCCGACCCCCTCTTCCTGGAGCCGGGAGAGAAGGGCGGCCAGCCCTCCCCGGCGGACGGTGATCCCCGGGGTCGCCGGCCTCTCCTCGCCGGGAGGAAGTCCTCGACCGACCCGCAAGGCCTCCCGGAGGAGGGCAGCGGTGGACCGCTCGTCGGGGTTGAGGTGGCGAAGCCTCTCCCCCACGAGGCGGATCGTGAGGGCGTCCTGGATCACGAAGTGGACGACAACCCCCTTCCGGATCCCGTGGGAGAGGAGGAACGCGTCGACGGCCGCCCGGCAGAGGACGTCGACCCGTCCCGCTCCCCCGGGGAGGTCGGAGAGGGAGAACTCCCCGTCCAGGGGCACGGTGTGGGCGACCACCACGAACGTCCGCACCCACCCATGCTACCCAGGCTGTTTGGGCACGCCAAGGGCGCCGTTGGACCCCCTGGCGGGCGAGGGGTACCATACGCCTCCATGTACCTGATCGTCGTGGGGGCGGGTGGGATCGGGTCTGCGATCATCGACCTCGCCGTCCGCGACCGCCACAACGTGGCGGTGATCGAACGGGACCCCAAACGGGCGGAAGCGATCATCCGCCGCTACGACGTGCTCGTGTTCAACGCCGACGCGGCCTCGGCCGACGTCCTCCGGGAGGCGGGGGCGGAGCGGGCCGACGCCCTCATCGCCACCACCCACGACGACGCCACGAACCTCATGGTCATCGCCGCCGCCGGAGACCTCGGGGTCCCCACCATCGTCTCCGTGGTCAACAACCCGGAACACACCGACCTCTTCCGCCGCCTGGGGGCCCACGTGATGGAGAACCCCGACGTCATCGTCGCCGGCTACCTCTACCACGCCGCCTGGCACCCCCACGTCCGGGACCTCGTCGCCCTCCCCGGAGGCGCCCAGGTCTTCCGGATCACGATCACCGAGCGCTCGCCCCTGGTCGGCCTCTCCCTCCGCGAGGCGGGAAAGCAAGGCCTCATCCCCGATGGCCTCCTCATCGCCGCCGTGGAGCGGGAGGGCAACCTCGTGATCCCCTCCGGGAGCACGGTCCTCCGGGCCGGGGACAACGTGACCGTGTTCACCAAGGGCCACGTCCCCCAGTCGACGATCGAAGGGCTCACCGGCTAGACCCATGGGAACCAAGGACCTCCGCATCGTCCTCCGGGACGTGGGGCTTCTGGTGCCGGTGGTGGGGGCCATGGCCCTCCTCTCAATGCCGGTGGCCGCCGCGTTCGGGGAGTGGGGGCTTCTGCCGCCGCTGGCCTGGACCGCCCTCGCCTCCCTGGGCCTTGGGGCACTCCTCTACCTCCCGCTCCGCGGGGCGGGGGAGGCCCGGCTGAAGCACGGACTGATCACCGCTGCCCTGGGCTGGCTCCTTGTCGCCGCCCTCGGCTCCTTGCCCCTCCTCCTCGCCTCCCGGGCCGCCCCAGGCCTCCCCTACGGGGACCCGGCCAGCGCCTTCTTCGAGAGCGTCTCGGGGTTCACGGGGACGGGGCTCACGGTGGCCCTCCGCCCCGACCTCCTCCCCCGGACCCTCCAGTGGTGGCGGTCGTTCACGGAGTGGATCGGGGGAATGGGCGTCATCGTCCTCATGCTGACCCTCCTGGCCGGCCCGGGAATGGCCGCCGCCAACCTCTACTTCGCCGAGGCGCGGGGGGAGAAGATCCACCCCTCGGTCCTGTCCACGGCCCGCACGATGTGGTGGATCTACCTCCTCTACACGTTCCTGGCCGTGGCCGCCCTGTGGGGGGTGGGGATGCCCCTGTGGGATGCCCTGAACCACGGGATGACCGGCGTGGCCACGGGGGGGTTCTCCCTCTGGCCAGAATCGGTCGGCCACTACAACTCTCTTTCCATCGAGCTCGTGGCGATCCTCGTCATGGTCGCCGGGGCGGTGAGCTTCGCCGTCCACTACCAGGCCCTCCAGCGGGGGCCCCGGATCCTGGCCCGCGATGTGCAGACCAGAACCCTGTTCTTCCTCCTCCTCGGCGGCACCGCCCTACTTGGGCTGGTCCTCCTCCGCCAGACCGTTCCGGGAGGGGCGTTCCGGATCGGGGCGTTTCAGTTCGCCTCTGCCCTCACCTGCACCGGGTTCCAAACCCTGCCCCTCGAGGCGCTCCCCGCCGGGGCGAAGCTCCTCCTCGTGGGGGCGATGGTCGTCGGAGGCGCGGCGGGGTCCACCGCGGGAGGGATCAAGCTCCTGCGCTTCGTCCTCCTCGCGCGGGGGGCGGGCTGGCAGCTTCGGCGGCTGGTCCGGTCCCCCGACGCAATGATCCCCCTCCGGCTCGGTGCGGAGAGCTGCCCGGAGGCGACGGCCTACCGCCGGATCGCCGAGGCCGCGATCGTGGCCACCCTGTGGGTCTTCTTCCTCGGCCTGGGAACCTACGTCCTGGCCCTGCTCATCCCCGGGGTGGGCCTGGGGGACGCCCTGTTCGAGGTCGCCTCGGCCCAGGGGAACGTCGGGCTGTCGGTCGGGATCACCGGGTCGGGGATGCCCACCGGGGCGAAGCTGCTCCTTGCGTTCCACATGTGGGTGGGACGATTGGAGATCATCCCCGTCCTCATGCTGCTCCGGGCCGTCCTCGGGAGGGGGTAGACCGTGCCGAAGCTCTTCGGGACCGACGGGGTGCGGGGGGTGGCGGGGGTCGAGCTCACCGCCGACCTCGCCCACCGGCTGGGCCGGGCCGCGGGCCGGGCCCTGGGCGCCCGGCGGGCCCTCCTCGCCCGGGACACCCGGCTCTCGGGGCCGGATCTCGAGCGGGCTTGCGCCGAAGGCCTCGCCGCGGCGGGGGTCGACGTCCACCTCGCCGGAGTTCTCCCCTCCCCCGCCGTCTCCCACCTCGTCCGCCTCGGGGGCTACGACCTTGGGGTCGTGATCTCCGCCTCCCACAACCCGCCCGAGGACAACGGGATCAAGTTCTACGACCGGGAGGGCCTCAAGCTCTCCCCGGAGGAGGAGGACCGGGTGGAGGCCCGCCTGGGGGATCCCCCGTCGACGGGGCGGCGGGGGAAGTGGGCCTCGGCCGAAGGAGCGGGCGAGGCCTACACGAGGTTTCTCCGAGGGGCCGTCCCCGACCTCTCCCTCGCCGGGATGGCCATCGCCCTGGACTGCGCCTATGGGGCCACCTGGGAGGTCGCCCCGCAGCTCTTCCGCTCCTTGGGCGGGAAACTCGTCCTCCTCGGGGCGGAGCCCGATGGGGGGAGGATCAACGCCACCGGGGCCGCCTCCCTGGGCGCCCTCCAGGCGGCGGTCAAGAGCGGCGGAGCCGAGCTCGGGGTCGCCTTCGACGGGGACGGGGACCGGGCGCTGTTCGTGACCCAGGAGGGCGTGGTCGTGGAGGGGGACCGGCTCCTCGCCGCCCTGGCCCCCCTCCTCGGGGAATGGGGGGAACTCCGGGCCCCGGCGGTCGTGTTCACCGTCCTCGCCAACGGGGGGGCGGAGCGGTACCTCTCCAGGCGGGGGTTCCGCGTCGTCCGCGTCTCCGTGGGGGACCGGAACGTTTCCTGGGCGATGCGGGAGGAGGGGATTGACCTCGGGGGCGAGCCCTCGGGCCACCTCGTGTTCGGTCGGTACGCCCTCACCGGGGACGGGATCCTCACCGCCCTCCTCGTCCTGCGGGCCCTCCGCCGGGCGGGCTGGTCCCTCACCGAGCTCGTGGCCCCGGTCCCCCTCGACCCCCAAGTCCGGGAGGATGTCCCGGTGCGGGACCGGGAGGCCGCCTTCGCCTCGCCCGCCCTACACGAGGCCGTGGCCGAGGCCGAGCGGCTCCTCGGAGGAAAGGGGCGGATCGTCGTCCGCCCGTCGGGGACGCAGCCCCTCATCCGGGTCCTCGCCGAGGGGCCGGAGGAGGGTCTCCTCCGCCAAGCGGTAGAGCTCGTCGTCCGGGCCTTGGAGGCGTTCCGCTAGGACTTCTCGAACTGAATCCGGAGCCTTGGCTCCCGCACCGCCCGGGCCTCGTCGAGCCTCCGGACCGGGGTCCCGTGGGGGGCCTCCTTGAGGAGCTGAGGGTCCTCCCTCGCCTCCCGGGCGATCGCCCGCAGGGCCTCGGCAAACGCGTCCAGGACCTCCTTGGGCTCCGTCTCGGTGGGCTCGATCATCAGGGCCTCGGGGACGATGAGGGGGAAGTAGATCGTCGGGGGGTGGAACCCGTAGTCCATGAGCCGCTTGACAACGTCCAGCGTCCGGATCCCCTCCCCGAGGCCCGCCCCGGAGAGGACGAACTCGTGCTTCACGAGCCGATCGTAGGGGACCCGGTAGACGTCCTGGAGGAGGGCCTTGAGGTAGTTCGCCGCCAGGACCGCCCCCGCTGAGACCTCCCGCATCCCCTCGTCCCCCAGGGTGAGGATGTAGGCCAGGGCCCGGACGGCGACGAGGAAGTTCCCGTGGTAGGGGTGGACCCGGCCAACCGACTTCGGCCGGTCCCAATCGAGCTCGAAGCGGTCCCCCCTCCGGACGATCCCCGGGACGGGGAGGTAGGGAACGAGGGCCTCGGACACGGTGACAGGCCCCGCCCCCGGTCCGCCGCCCCCGTGGGGGGTGGAGAACGTCTTGTGGAGGTTGATGTGGAAGATGTCCGCCCCCATGTCCCCAGGGCGAGCGCGGCCGAGGTAGGCGTTGAAGTTCGCCCCGTCGAAGTAGCAGAGGCCCCCTGCCCCGTGGACGAGCTCGGTGATCTCCAGGATGTCCTCCTCGAAGATCCCCAGGGTGTTGGGGACGGTGAGCATGATCCCCGCGACGTCCGGACCCAGAGCCCGCTTCAGGGCCTCAAGGTCCACCATCCCCCGCCGGTCCGAGGGGAGGGAGACCACTGTGAAGCCGACCATCGCCGCCGAGGCAGGGTTTGTCCCGTGGGCGGAGTCGGGGAGGAGGACCTTCGTCCGCCCCGTCTCCCCCCGATCCTCGAGCCACCGCTTGAGGAGGAGCATCCCCGTGAGCTCGCCGTGGGCCCCGGCCGCGGGCTGAAGCGTCACCCCCGGCATCCCGGTGATCCCCTGGAGGAGCTCCCCGAGCTCCCAGAGGACGGCGAGGGCCCCCTGGCACTCCTCGGGGGGGAGGAGGGGGTGGAGGCCGGAGAAGCCCGGAAGCCGGGCCAGGTCCTCGTGGAGCTTGGGGTTGTACTTCATCGTGCACGAGCCCAAGGGGTAGAACCCCGTGTCCACCCCGTAGTTCATCCGGGAGAGTTCGGTGTAGTGGCGGACGAGCTCGGGCTGGGACACCTCCGGGAGGCGAGGCGGGTTCCGCCGGCGAAGGGCGGGGGGAAGCTCCAAGAGGAGCTCCTCTTCCGAGTTCTGAAGCGCGGGCAGGGCCACGGCCCTCCGCCCGGGGGCCCCGCGGTCGTAGATCGTGCTCATCTCCCCTCCAGCGCAGACACAAACAGGTCGAGCTCCTCGTCGGTCCGCTTCTCGGTGACGGCCACGGGAAAGCCCTGCCTCACCCCAAGGGGGGCGAGGAACTCCGGCGGGAGAACAGCGATTCCGGCCCGACGGAGCTTCTCCACCGCTCCAGCCGGGTTCGAGCACCGGACCACGAACTCGTGGAAGAACGGCCCGGAGAAGGCGAGGCCGTACCCGGGGATTCGCCCGATCCGCTCGGCGAGAACGTGGGCCCGCTCGTAGGCGAGGAGGGCCACCCGGCGGAGCCCCCCCGGCCCCAGGGCCGCCAGGTACACCGTGGCCGCCAGGGCACACAGGGCGGAGTTGGTGCAGATGTTGGAGGTCGCACCCTCGCGGCGGATGTGCTGTTCCCGGGTCTGGAACGTCATCACGTACCCGACCTTCCCGTGGGCATCCCGGGTCTCCCCGGACACCCGCCCCGGCATCCGCCGAAGGTGCTCCATCCGCGTGGCGAAGAACCCAAGGAGCGGCCCCCCGAACGCGATGGGGTTCCCCAGAACCTGCCCCTCCCCCACGACGACGTCGGCCCCGAACGACCCCGGGGGCTCGACGACGGCGAGGACGATGGGGTTCGCGTAGGCGATGAGGAACGCCTTCCCCAGGCGCTCCTTGAGGCCGGAGAGGTCCTCGAGGATCCCCAGGGCGTTGGGCTGCGCCACGACCAGGGCGCACGTCCCCTCGGGGACCGCGCCCAGGGCCATCCGCCCGTCGGGCCCGTAGGGGACGTCCGTCAGGGTCAGGCCCGCCCCCCAGGCGTAGGTGGCGAGGACCTCCCGGACGTGGGGGAGGAGGGACCGGGGGACAAGGACCGTCCTCCCGCCCGTGGCCCGGGCCGCCATGAGGACCGCCTCGGCCAGGGCGGTGGCCCCGTCGTACATCGAGGCGTTGGCCACCTCCATCCCCGTGAGCTCGCAGACCATCGTCTGGTACTCAAACATCCAGGTGAGGGTCCCCTGGGAAAGCTCCGCCTGATACGGGGTGTAGGCGGTGAAGAACTCGGACCGGGAGAGGACGTGCCCGACCACGGGCGGGATGTAGTGGTCGTAGAGGCCCCCCCCGAGGAAGGGGACGAGCCGGGCGCCCGTGGACTCCGCAGCACGGGAGCCGAGGTGCCGGCTCACCGCAAGCTCATCCCTCGCCGGGAGCCCGAGGGGTCGGTGGCGGGCCCTCACCTCGGGGGGGATGTCGGAAAACAGGCCCTCGACGTCCGAGATGCCGATCTTCTCGAGCATCCCCCGGACGTCGTCTGGGGTATGGGGGACGTAGGGGTTCATCGAGTTCCCTTCAGGAACGCCTCGTAGCCAGCGGCGTCGAGGAGCCCGTCCACCTCGCCCGGAGCTGCCATCCGCAGGGCGAAGAGCCACCCTTGGCCGTAGGGGTCCTTGTTCACGAGGTCCGGGGAACCTTCCACGGCGGGGTTCACCGCCACCACCTCCCCGGAGAGGGGGGCGTTCACCTCCCCCACCGCCTTCACCGACTCCACCGCCGCCACCTTCTCCCCCCGCCGGACCCGTTTCCCCACCGGGGGGAGCTCCACAAACACGATGTCCCCGAGCTGACCCTGGGCATGGTGGGTGATCCCCACCACCGCCCGGTCTCCCTCCAGCCGAACCCACTCGTGATCCTCGGTGTACCGCAGGTCTTTGGGAATCAACGCTCCTCCTTAGAACGGGACGACCTTCTCCTCCTTGGCCGGGTCGAAGAACGTGGCCGAGCTCTTGTGGAACATGAGCCGGAACTTCCCAAGCGGCCCGTTCCTCTGCTTGGCGATGATGACCTCCGTCTCCGCCACAGGGCCGGTCTGGTCAGGGTCGTCGTAGTAGTCGGGGCGGTAGATGAACACGACGAGGTCAGCGTCCTGCTCGATCGCCCCCGACTCCCGGAGGTCGGAGAGCTGGGGCCGCTTGGACTCCCGTCGCTCCACGGCCCGGTTGAGTTGAGAACAGGCGATGACCGGAACCTCGAGCTCGCGGGCGAGGGCCTTGAGGGCCCTCGAGATGTAGGCGATCTGCTGCTCCCGGACGTCGGTCTTGATCCCGGCGTCCACGAGCTGGAGGTAGTCCACCACCACGAGGTCCAGCCCACCGTAGCGCTTCATCATCTGCCGGGCCTTGGCCTTGATGGAGAGGACCGAGGCAGTGGACGAGTCGTCGATGAGGATCGTCGCCTTGTGGAGCCTACCGGCGGCCTCGGCGATGAGCCCCCACTTCGCGGGGGGGAGGTAGCCGTCCCGCAGCCGCTGGAGGTCGACCTGGGCCTCGGCGCAGAGAAGCCTCTCCAAGACCTGTTCTTTGGTCATCTCGAGGGAGAAGAGGCCCACCTTCTTCCCCTCCGCCACCGCGGCGTGGCGGACGATCCCCAGGGCGAGCGAGGTCTTCCCCGTCCCCGGGCGGCCGGCAAGGACGATGAGGTCGGAGCGCCGGAGCCCTGAGGTCAGGGCGTCGAACTCGGCGAACCCCGTGGACAGGGCCCCCACGGGCCGGCGGTGGGGGTCCTTGTGAATCTCCATCAGGGTGTCTAGGTGGTCCTCGAGGAAGTCCCCCACGGCGTGGAAGCTCGGGGCGGAGCGGCGCTCGGCGATGGAGAACACCGCCTCCTCGGCCTGGTCCATCACCCGGTCCAGGGGGAGGTCCTCCTGATGGGCGAGCTCGGTCACCTTGCCGCCCACCGCGGCCAGCCACCTCCGGAGGGCCTTCTCCTCCACGATCGCGGCGTAGTGCTCCACCGCGGCGGTGGTGGTGACCCCGCCCACGAGGTCGGCCAGGTAGCTCCGGCCCCCGACCTTGGGGAGCTGCCCCCGCTCCTCGAGGCGGTTCGCCACCGCCACCGGGTCGGGGTGAACCCCCTCCTCAAACAGGTCGAGGATCGTCCGGAAGATGAGCTGGTGGGCCCGGGAGTAGAAGTGATCCGGGGTCAGGCGCTCAGCCACCAGGGGGACGACCTCCTCGGGCTCGAGCATCGCCGCCCCCAGGACGAGCTGCTCGGCCTCCGGGTTGCGCGGGACGCGGAGAACCCCTTCCTCGCGATCGGCCACGGGACGATCTTACCGCCCGGCCGAAGGCCCGCACCAGGGCCCGTTGTCCTCCAGCGCGAGGGGGGCTATACTTCGCCCACATCCTTGCCCCACGCGGCACAAAAGGAGGAGGTAGGTTGGCGCTTCTGTCCATGAAGGACCTCTTGGAGGCGGGGGTCCACTTCGGGCACCGGACCCGGAAGTGGAACCCCAAAATGGCCCGCTTCATCTACACCGAGCGGAAGGGCATCCACATCATCGACCTCGGGAAGACCCTGGAGCTCTTCGAGCGGGCGTACGATTTTGTGCGGTCCCAGTCCGCCAAGGGCAAGCCGATCCTGTTCGTGGGGACCAAACGCCAGGTCCAGCCCACGATCGAGGAGGAGGCCAAGCGCTGCGGCTGCCCGTACGTGAACCAGCGCTGGATCGGGGGAACCCTCACCAACTTCGAGGTCATCCGGCGGCGGATCCTCCACATGCTGGAGCTGGAGCGGAACTTTGCCGAAGGGAAGTACGAGCGGCTCCCCTTGAAGGAGCGGATGAAGCTCGAGAAGGAGCTGAGCTACCTCCGGCGGAACCTCGATGGGCTGCGGAGCCTGGACCGACTCCCCGGTGCGGTGTACGTGATCGACCCCACGGTGGAGGTCCACGCCGTCCGGGAGGCCAACCTCCTCCACATCCCCGTGGTGGCGATGTGCGACACCGACTCCGATCCCGACCTCGTCGACTACCCCATCCCGGGAAACGACGACGCGATCAAGTCCACCCGCCTCATCACCGCCCGGATCGCCGACGCGGTGATCGAGGGCCGGGAGGGGCTCCAGGGGGAGGTGCCCGCCGAGCCGGCCGCGCCCGAGGTCATGCCCAAGCCGGAACTCATCGAGATCGAAACGGACAGCCACCTCATGGAGATGTGGGAGGAGCTGGCGGGCGAGGAAGGGAAGGACTGATGCCGGAAGTAACCCTGGAGCTCATCAAGCGCCTCCGCGAGGAGACGGGGATTGGGATCGTGGACTGCAAGGAGGCCCTCCTCAAGGCCAAGGGGAACCTGGAGGAGGCCAAGAAGATCCTCCGGATGGAGGGGAAGGAGTTCCTAGCCGGCCAGACCCGGGCCGCCAACGAGGGCCGGGTGGAGGCCTACGTCCACCACTCGGGCAAGGTGGGGGTGCTGCTGGAGGTGAACACCTCCACCGACTTTGCGGCCAACTCCGAGGCGTTCCGGGAGTTCATCCGAAACCTCGCGATGCAGATCGCGGCCGCCAAGCCCCGGTGGGTGAAGCCCGAGGACGTCCCCCCCGAGGTCCTGGCCGAGGAGCGGGAGGTCCAGCGCAAGCAGGCGGAGAAGGAGGGGAAGCCCCCCCACATCATCGAGAAGATCGTCGAGGGGCGAATCGGGAAGTTCTACGAGGAGAACTGCCTTCTCCGGCAGCCCTACGTCCGGGACCCCTCCCTCCGGGTGGAGGACCTCCTTGCGGACCTGGGGGCCAAGCTGGGGGAGCCGGTGGTGATCCGACGGTTCGTCCGGTTCGAGGTGGGCAAAGGTTGACCCTCCGCTTCCGCCGGGTGGCGGTCAAACTCTCCGGCGAGATCTTGGCCGGTGGTGAAGGCCCCCTGGGAGAGAGGGGCCTTCAGTTGTATGCCGAGGAGCTCCGGGCGGCCCGGGAGGCCGGGGCGGAGGTCGCCGTCGTCGTGGGGGGAGGGAACATCGCCCGGGGGGCAGCCCTCGCCCACCTCTCCCCCGTGGCCGGCCACACGATCGGGATGCTGGCCACGGTCCTCAACGCCCTCGCCCTGCGGGAGGCCCTGGCCCAGCGGGGGGTTCCCTCCCTCGTCCAGTCGGCCCTCCCGATCCCCGGGGTTGCCGACCCGGTCGACCCCTGGGTGGCCCGGGCGGCCCTCGACCAGGGCGAGGTCGTCCTGTTCGCCGCCGGGACGGGGAACCCGTTTGTGACCACGGACACCGCGGCCGTGGTCCGCGCCCTGTCCGTGGGGGCCCAGGCCGTGCTCAAGGGGTCCAAGGTGGACGGGGTGTACGACGCCGATCCGGTCCAGAGCCCCCGTGCTCAGCTCCTCCCCCGCCTCACCCCGCGGGACTACCTCGCCCGGGGGCTGCGGGTCCTCGACCCAGCAGCGGTGGCCCTCGCCGGAGAACATGGGCTCCCCATCGTCGTGTTCGCCGCCACCCGCAAGGGCGCCCTCCTCGCCGCCCTGGGGGGGAAGATCGGGTCCACGATCGGCTGAGATCAGCCGAGGAGGGCGAGGAGGACCCCGGCGGCCACCGCGGACCCCAACACCCCGGCGACGTTGGGGCCCATGGCGTGCATGAGGAGGGCGTTGTGGGGATCGGCCTCCAGGCCCACCCGGTTCACGACCCGGGCCGCCATCGGAACCGCCGACACCCCGGCCGCCCCGATGAGGGGGTTCACCGGAAGCCCCACGGCCCGCATCGCCTTGCCCATGAGCACCCCGGCCGCCGTCCCCAGGGCAAACGCCACCGCCCCGAGCCCCAGCACCACCAGGGTCTCCCCCCGGAGAAAGAGGTCGGCGGCGAGCCTCGATCCCACCGCCAGGCCCAGGAACAGGGTCACCACGTTGATGAGCTCGTTCTGGGCCGCGTGGGCCAGCCGCTCCACCACCCCCGTCTCCCGAAGGAGGTTCCCCAGCATGAGCATCCCCACCAGGGGGATCGCCGCCGGCAGAAGCAGGCCGCACAGGCCGACCACGACGAGGGGGAAGACGATCCGCTCCCGGCGGGAGACGGGCCGGAGCTGGGCCATCGGGACCGCCCGCTCCCGGGGGGTGGTGAGGAGACGCATGATCGGGGGCTGGATCAGAGGGACGAGGGCCATGTAGGCGTAGGCCGAGACCGCCACCGCCCCGAGAAGCCGCGGGGAGAGCCGGGTGGCCAGGAAGATCGCCGTGGGCCCGTCCGCCCCGCCGATGATCCCGATCGCGGCCGCGTCCTGGAGGGTGAACCCCAACCCCAACGCCTGCCCCAAGGCCAGGGCCCCAAGGAGGGTGCCGAAGATCCCCACCTGGGCCGCCGCCCCGAGGAGCGCGGTCACCGGCTGGGCGAGGAGAGGTCCGAAGTCGGTCATCGCCCCCACCCCCACGAACACGAGGAGGGGGAACAGCCCCGTCTCCACCCCCGCCCGATAGAGGAGGCCGAGGATCCCCTCGGGCCCCCCCACCCCGGCGAGGGGAACATTGGCCAGGATTGCCCCGAACCCGATGGGGAGGAGGAGGTTCGGCTCGTACCGTTTCCCCACGGCCAGGGCGACGAGGACGAGCCCCACCCCGATCATCCCCGCCTGGCCCCAGGTCATCTGGGCGAGGCCCGTGGCCTCGACCAGCCGCACCAGGCCCCGGAGGAGGTCCACTAGCGGATCCAGGCCACGACCTGGTTCGCGGCCACCGCCTGCCCAGGGGAGACCGCGACCGCCGTCACCACCCCGGAGGCGGGGGCCTTGACCTCGTGCTCCATCTTCAGGGCCTCGACGACGACCAGGGCCTCCTGGGCCGCGACCCGCTGCCCCGGGGCGACGAGGACCCGGAGGACCCGCCCGGGGAGGGGGGTCCGGACCGGGGACCCCTCCCCCTGCCCTGGAGCGGAGGGGGCCCGCACGACCTCGTAGGGGTAGGGGACGCCGTCGACCACCGCCTGCCCCCCGTCGAGGACCACGGTGTACGTGCGGTCGCCCACGCGGACGACCACGGGCCCCTCGGCGGGGGGGGCCTTCTCCTCCGGGGGCGCCTTCTTCCGGACCCGCACCTCCCCCCGGCCGCGGAGGAACTGGAGCCCCTTCTCCCCGCAGGTGGCGACGATGAACACGTTCTCATCGGTAGCCGGAAGCTCCGCCTCCTCGAGGACCCTCCGCGCCGCGGCCACCCCCTTCGTGGGATCGGCGTCGCACAGCTCCAGGGGCGAGGCCGGGGCTAGGGGAAGGCCGAGGTCTTCCTGGGCCCGCCGGACGACCTCTGGGTCGGGGGGGACCGGGGTCCGGCCAAAGTACCCGAGGACCATCTTCCCGTACCCCTCGGCGATCCGCTTCCAGGGGCCAAAGATCACGTTGTTGTACGCCTGCTGGAAGTAGAACTGGGACACCGGGGTCACCGAGGTCCCAAACCCGCCCCGCCGGACCACCTCCCCCATCGCCCGCAGCACCTCCGGAAGCCGGTCCAGGGTCCCCTCGTCCCGCATCATCTGGGTGTTGGCGGTGAGGGCCCCTCCGGGCATGGGGGAGAACGGGATCAGGGGGTCCACCGCCCGGGCCTCGGGGGGGACGAAGTAGTCCCGCAGGCAATCCGCCAGGACCCGCTCCACCTCGAGGACCCGCTCCACGTCCAGCCCCAGGTCGTAGTCCGTCCCCCGCAGGGCGTGCCACAGGGTGAGGACGTCGGGCTGGGACGTCCCCCCCGAAACGGGGGCCAACGAGAGGTCGATCCCATCCACCCCCGCCTCCAGGGCGGCGAGGTAGCAGGCCACCGCCGCCCCCGCGCTGTCGTGGGTGTGGAACCGGAGGTGGACCTTGGACCCCAGAAGCTTCCGGGCCCCGCGGATCGTCTCCCCCACCACCGCCGGGGGCGCCGTCCCCGACGCGTCCTTGAAGCACACGGAGTGGAAGGGCACCTCGGCGTCGAGGATCTTCCGCAAGACCCCCAGGTAGAACTCCGGGGTGTGGGCCCCGCTGCACCCCGGGGGCAGGCCCATCAACGTCACCACCACCTCGTGGCGGAGGCCCGCCTCGACGATGCACCTCCCGCTGAAGGCCAGGTTGTCCACGTCGTTGAGGGCGTCGAAGTTCCGGATGGTGGTGATCCCGTGGCGGGCGAAGAGCTGGGCGTGGAGGCGGATGATGTCCCGGGGTTGGGCGTCCAGGGCCACCACGCTGATCCCCCGGGCGAGGGTCTGGAGGTTGGCGTCGGGCCCGGCCGCCCGGCGAAACGCGTCCATCACGTCGAACGCGTTTTCGTTCGTGTAGAAGAACGCAGACTGGAACGCCGCCCCACCCCCGGCCTCGAAGTGGGTGAACCCCGCCTCCCGGGCCGCCTCCACCGCGGGGAGGTAGTCTCGGGAGAGGACCCGGCACCCGAACACGGACTGGAGCCCATCCCGGAACGTCGTGACCATCACCGCCACCGGCCGGGGCACGCTACCTCCTCTCCTTCTCCCGAAGGGCGACGGCGATCGCCACCGCCACCTCCGCCCCCTCGTCGGCCGGCGTCCCGCCCAGCCACCGCCCGACCCCCGCCACCACGAGGACCAACAGGCCCAAGAACGCGAACACCACCCCCATCCCAAGGAGGGTGAGGACGAGGCCGGCCCCTAGCACTGGGCCCCCCATGGGTTCCAGCCCCGGGCGAACTCCATCCGGGTCCACGCGGCCGCCCTCACCGGTCCCGGCCCGCGGCCAAGCCAGTTCCAGAACCCCTCGACGAGGGCCTCGGCCACCTCCTGGAGGTCCGCCTCCACGCCCAACGCCCGAAGGGAGGTGGCGGGCTGGTCGATCCGGGAAAGCTCCTCAGGTCCCATCCCCACGTTCACCCCCACCCCCACCACCGCCCCGTCCACCCCCCGGGCCCCGGGGACCGTCTCCACCAGGATCCCCGCCACCTTCCTCCCCTCGACCCGGACGTCGTTGGGCCACTTGAGGGAGGAGGGAACCCCGTAGCGGGCGAGGACGTCCCCCACGGCGAGGGCCATCGCCCAGGGGAGGAACGTGGGGAGGTCGGCGGGGGAACACGGGAGGCCGGGGACGGTGCAGCTGAGGTAGACGTTTCCGGGGGGGGAGCGCCACGGCCGGCCGCCCCTTCCCCGCCCCGCGGTCTGGGCCCGGGCCCCGACCACCGCCCGGGGGGGAAGACCGGTCCACATCGCCCGGGCAACCTCCTGGGTTGAACCCACGACGTCGTGCCACAGAATGGTCGGGCAGCGGCTTCGCGTCCGGAACAGCACCGTTCTCCCTCCCGCGCCCACCCCACCCTCAGGTTCCTATGGTCCCAAGGGGATTCGAACCCCTGTCTCCGGGATGAGAGCCCGGTATCCTGGACCCCTAGACGATGGGACCGGCGCTCGGATTATAGGCCCTCTACGGACCCACCTCCACCGCGTCGGGGCTCAGCACGTATGGGAACGGACGCCCCGCCGCATCGAGGAGCTCGCTGATCTCCACGGCGATGCTCCCCTTGCCCGTGGCCTTGAACTCCAGGGTGAGGATCGGGCCGGCCTGGGGTTGGCCCCCCGCGGAGAGGCCGAGCCGGAACGCGGCCCGTCGCGGGGCCACCTCGGAGGCAAGGAGCACATACGGATCCCCGGCCTCCAACCGGACGAGGGAGACAGGCTGCCCCTCTTCCACAGTGAACGCCCCCACGAGCGTCCCCACGGCGGGGCTATCCGCAACGAGCTGGACCAGGTTCTTGTCCCGAACCGGGGTCAAGGTGACCGCGGCCAGGGACACGGTGACCCGGGTCGGGGTGACGGTGAACGGGAGCTCGATCCCCGCCCAGTCGACGAGCTGCACGTTGCGGAGCTCGAGGGAAAGCTCGACCTTGGGGTCCGTGACCCGGCCCACGACCACCTGGACCGTGACGAGCTTGCCGGCCCGGATCTGGGCCCGGGGGGCCTCCACCTTGAACGTGAGCTCCCCCTTCTCCCGGTCGAGCTTCTCCTCGACGATCCGGTAGGGGGCCTCCGCCACGAGCCTGAGGGACACCTCCTCGAGCTTGAGGGGCGGGGTGGGGGTGTACTTGAGGACCCCCTGGAACGTGGCCACGGTCTCCCCGTCAGTGGAGATCTCCACCCGGGAGCCGTCGACCTTGAGGGTGATCTTGGGCTGGCCGAAGAAGATCGCCTTGGGGGGGACAACCTCTTGAACCCCCGAGAACTGGGTCAGGGCCCCGGGGCGGGCCAGGTAGTCGGGCGGAAGCTTCTCCTCCACCTTCACCCGGTGGGCGAGGAGGAGGCTCCCTCCGAGGGGCATCTTCCCCCCCAAGGAGAGGGTGGTGGTGAGGGCGAACGTCCGGTCGTCCTCCACGAGGATCGGCTTCCCGTCCGGGGCAACGAGGTCGAACTTCCCCAAGCCCGGGCCGATCCCGAGGAAGTTCCCCCGGGTGTCCGCGAGCTCCACCCCCGTGACCTGGGTCGAGACCGTCCCCCGAGCCACGAGCTCGAGGCTCTCGACCCGGAGGGGAGTCGTGTTCCGGTCGGAGTCGGTGAGGGTCAGGGTCGAGTAGCGGAGGGTGCTGGGGACGGTGGTGAACACCCGACCCGCGTCGGGGACGGCCACGGCCACGGTCTCAAACCCCGCCGCCACCACCCGGTCGGGGAGGGGGTCGGTGAAGGTGAACGACTTCTCCTGGGGGCCTGTCCGGCCTTCCCGGACGGTGATCGTGAGGGTGGGGGCCACGGTCACTGGGTCCCGGGGGAGGAACGTGGGGGGAACGGTGACGAACAGCTTGACCGACCCGGGGCGGATCTCGTCGAAGGTGTCGTAGGCCACGAACGCCGGCTCGGGGAGGGTGAACTCGACCCCGGCCGGGACCTCGATCCGGGTCACTCCGTTGTTGATGTCGACAGTCCAGATGAGTTCCCGAGGCCCGTCCACGCGAACCTTGACGATGTACAGGGGGTGGGGGTTGACATCGGGGGTGTCCCAGACCTCGGCCTCGGCAACGAGAAACACGTCCCCGGGGTTGAGGATTCCCCCTTCGGGGCCGGGGAGGCCCCGGGCCTCGAAGCTCCCCTCGACGACGAACCGCTCGGGGGCCCCGTCCGTGAGCTCGATCTGCCCCCCTTCCCCTCCCTCCGACCACCACAGGCGGATCCGGGGCTGGATCGTCCGGCCGTGGACGATCCGGTCCGTCACCTTGACCCAGAGCTCGAGCCACATCTCCCCATCGTCGGGGAGCATCCGCTCCTCGGCGGGCCGGCCGAGGAGGACCTCCGCCACCGGGAACCCCGGCCAGCGGCCGAAGACCCGTTTCTGGCCCGCGACCTCAACCCGCAGCTCCACCCACTCGATCTCCGGGGGGGTGGCCGTCCCGAGGTTATCGATCTGGATCCGAGTGAAGTAGACGGGATCGGGGTTTCCAGCGTCGTTGTCCCGGAGGAGGGCCCGCATCACAAGGCCCGTGTCCGTCGGGTTGAACGGGACGTTCCCGTACCCGAGGTCCCGGTACTCCTCGATCTGCCCCAGCGCCGTGACGGCAAACAGAAAGGCACACGCCCACAGAAGAAGCTTCCGCATCGTCGCCTCCTTTGGCCCAGCGGAGAGGATGATACCGTGGCGGAGGGCCGCCGTCAGAACGGCCAGACGAGGGGGACGACGAGGAGCACCACGCCGTAGGCGAGGAGGGTGAGGAGGCCCCCCACGAGGACGTAGTCGGTGAACCGGTACCCGGCGCCGAGGACGAGGGTGTTGGGGGGCGTGGCCACGGGGGTGGCGAAGGCCGCGGCGCAGGTCGTGGCCAGGGCCATGAGCATGGGGTAGGGGGAAACCCCCATCGTCTGGCTCAAGAACAGGGCGATCGGGGCGAGCATCGCCGTGACCGCGGTGTTGGAGGTCAGCTGGGTGAGGACGAGCCCCAGCCCGCTCACGGCGACGAGCACGGTGAAGGGGGACACCGAGGGGCCCAACGCCCCCACGACGAAGTCGGCCAAAAGCTTCCCGCCCCCGCTCTTGTCCAGCGCCGCCGCGATCCCCATCGACCCCGCCAGAACGAACACCGTGTTCCAGTCCATCCGCCGGTAGGTCTCCTTGTCCGAGATGCACCCGGTGACGATCACGAGCACGGCCCCGAGCATCGCCGTGAGGCCGGGGGGGATGGCCTCGCTCGCAAACAGGGCCACGCAGAGGAGCATGATCCCCACCGCCAGACCGGCCTTCACGCGGCTCCCCCGGCCCGACCCGCTTCCCCCCCCAGCGCTCCACGCCTCGGGGAGGGCCACCGTCCGGCGCGCCATCAGGCGCTGGGTCAGGGGATAGCCCACAAGGAGGGAGTAGACGAGAAGGAGGACGACGACCGGGGCCCCTACCCAAGCAAACTCGAAGAACCCAAACGGCCGGAGGCCCGCCCGCTCCAGGACCCCCTGGACGATCAAGGGGGGAGTGGAGCCGACCAAGGTCAGCATCCCCCCGGCGCTCGCGGCAAACGCCACCGACATGAGGAGGTTCCCCGGCCGGATCCGGCCCCGGGAGGAGACCGCCATCCCGGCCACCACCGGGATGAACATCGCCGTGACGGAGGTGTTGTTGAGGAACGCGGAGAGAAGGGCAGCGGCGAAGATCGCCACCACGAGGAGCTTCCGCTCGCTTCCTCCCCCACGCCGGAGGAGGAACTCCCCCAGGACCTGGGACGCCCCCGTCTCGGCCAGGGCCGCCCCCACAACCACCATCCCCCCCACGAGGAACACCACATCCGAGGCGAACCCGCTGAAGGCCACGGTGAAGGGGACCACCCCGAGGAGGGCCATCGCCACGCACGCCCCCACCGCGGTGACCCCAAGGGGGATCCACTCGGTGAAGTACAGGATGAGAACCACCCCCACCACGGCGAGGGAGGTGTGGGCAGGGCTCATCGGGTCTCCTCAGCCCAAGGGATGTCCAGAACTCGATCAGGAGGGGAATGGACCATACCCGTGTGGCCGGAAGCTTACGCTCCCCCGTCCGAACCCTCAACGCCGCCCATGAGGTGGACGTAGAGTCGCTTGGCCGCCGCCCCTTCGGCCTCCTTCTTCGACCGGCCCCGGCCCACCGCCGCCCACCCCGGAAGGCTTGCCCGAACCGCGAACACCTTCTTGTGGTCCGGCCCCTCCTCCCCCACAACCTCGTAGCGGGGGAGGGTCCCGAACCGGGCCTGGGCGAGCTCCTGGAGAAGGGACTTGTAGTCGGGGGAGGCCACCGCGGCCTCCGCCACCGCCTCCCCGAGGAGCGCCTCCACGAGCGGATAGACCCGGGCGTAGCCGTGGTGGAGGAAGATCGCCCCCACCACCGCCTCGAGGGCCGAGGCGAGGACCGAGGGACGCCGGCGGGCCCCGCTCTCCTCCGCCCCCTTCCCCACCCGGAGGAGCTCATCCAGCCGGAGCCCCTCCGCCACCCGGGCCAGGGTCGGTCGGGACACGACTACCGCCCGGAGCTTCGAGAGCTCCCCCTCGTCCCGCTCGGGAAAGCGACGGAACACGAGCTCGGCCACCGCGAGGTCGAGCACCGCGTCTCCAAGGAACTCCAGCCGCTCGTTGCTCTCCCCACCCGCCTCGTGGGCGTAGGAGTCGTGGGTCACGGCCTCCCGAAGGGCCTCGTCCGGGAGATCCAGCCCCAGGTTGTGGAGGAGGGCAAGGAGGGGATGGCTCATGGGGAGGGGGACGAGAAGCGGAGCCGGCGGCCCAGGAGCCGCTCCACCTTCCGGTTGAACCGGGTGGGGAGGGACTCTCGGGGCGTCAAGGGGTCCACGAGGACGGTGAGGAGCCCCGCCCTCCGGCCCCCCAGGACGTCGGTGAGGAGCTGGTCCCCCACCACAGCGGCCTGTCCCGGCGAAACCCCGAGCTGCCCAAGCGCCCGCCGGAACCCCCGCATCAAGGGCTTGCGGGCCTTGGTCACCACGGGGATCCCCCTCTCGCAAAGCGCCCGGAGGAGGGGGTGGCCCGAGGGGAGGGCAGCGTTGGTGAGGACGGCGAGGCGGAGGCCCCGCCCCCGGAGGCCCTCGAGTAGGGCCCAGGTGGGGGGATCGAGCTCCCCCGCCCGCCACGGGCAGAGGGTGTTCTCGAGGTCAAAGAGGACGGCCCGGACGCCCCGGGAGCGGAGGGCCTCGTAGTCCACCTCGTGGACCGACGGGGCCACCAGATTGGGACGGATCCCCCTCACGGCTCCAAGCGGACCTCGCCGATTCGGACGTAGCGGCCGGCCCGGCGGAGGGTCCGGAGGGCCTCCTCCTCTCCCCCCGGGGCGATGTAGAGCTTGAAGAGCCTCCGTCCCCCCTCCTCCCGGTACTCCCGCCGGACGTTGGCCAGGCCCTCACCAGTGGCGAAGATCGCGTCGAGGAAGTGGATCGCCTCGGGGTCCGTGTCCACCCAAGCCTCCCGGGCGTCCGCCGGCGGGGTGAGGGCCCGCAACGGGGCAAACCGATCAGCCATGCTCCCGCCGAAGATAGCGCTGGAGGGCGAGCTCGGGGTCGCACCCGAGCCTCCGGGCGAGGGCCACGACCTCGAGGAGGGCCTCCACGACGAACCGCTGGGGGTCGGGGACGGTCCGCGGGGGTCGGAGGTGGACGCCCACAGGGACCGGGTTTCCCGAGGCCTCTCGGATCTCGACGTACTTGGCCGCGGCCACGAGGGCCGGCCGGACCGGAGCCCGGGCCGCCCGGCCCTCCTCCCCCTTGAGCTCCTCCCACTGGACCCGGACCTCCTCCGCCGTCCCCGCCTGGGCCTCCCCGAACACGTGGGGATGCCGTCGGACGAGCTTCTCCCGGAGGGAAGCGGCGACTTCCCCAAGCCCAAACCGGCCCGCCTCGACCTCGATTTGGGCGTGGAGGAGGACCTGGAGGAGGACGTCCCCCAGCTCGTCCCGCATCTCCTCCGGAGAGCCGTCGGACAGGGCCGCCGCCGCCTCGTAGGCCTCCTCAAGGAGGTAGGGGACGAGGCTCTGGTGGGTCTGGGCCCGGTCCCAAGGGCACCCCCCCGGGGCCCGAAGGCGGGCCACCACCCCCAGGAGCTCCGCCAGGGCGGGGAGGGGATCCCGGAGGGAAGCGCTCATTGCGGCTGGGGCAGGGTCAGGCGCCCAAGAAGCGCCCGCACCTCCTCCTTCCGGAACGTGGGGTCGGTCTCCTCGATCCGCTCGAGGTCGTCCACCGCCTCCTGGTACCGCCCTAGCTCGGCCAGGATCTGGGCCCTCTGCCACAGGAACTCCAATCCCACGGGGCCCAGGGGCTTCCCCGACCCAGCCCGGCCCTCCTCCACCTTGACCATCTGATCGAGGATCGAGAGCTTCTGCTGCGGGGTCGCGGCTTTCTCGAGCGCCTGGCGGTAGTAGTCCAAGGCCCGATCGTACTGGACCTTGGCCAGGTAGGAGTCCCCGAGGCCGATCAGGGCGTCGAGGGTCTCCGGGGCGAGGGCGAGGATCGCCTCGTACTGGGCGATGGCCCCATCGTACTTGTACTGCTCCCGGAAGTAGCCCGCGAGGAGGTAGCGGGTGCGGAGGTCCTGGGGATCGAGGTCCACGATCTTCCGGGCGACCCTCTCCTTGAGGGCCACCGCGCTGGCCCGGGTCAAGGCCTGACGGTAGGAGGCGAGGGCCCGCTCCCGCTCCCCAAGCCGAAGGAGGACGTCCCCCAGGCCGAGGTGCCCCTCGGCCCGGTACGGAAAGACCCTCGTGGCGTCTTCATACCGCCTCCGGGCGTCGTCGAGGCGCCCCGCGGCGAGGTAGGCGCCGGCGAGCTTGAGGAGGGCATCCGCCGTCGGGCTCCGGCGGTAGGCGGCATCGTAGCGGGCGATCGCCCCCGCCGCGTCGCCTTGGGCGAGGAGGAGGTCCCCCTGGAGGATGAGAGCGGTCGCGTTGTTCGGCTCGCGGGCCAGCACGTCCTGAAGGATCGGCCCGGCCTCGGCGAGCTGGTCGTCCCGCACCAGCGCCGTGGCGAGCTTGAGGAGGACGGAGACGCTTCCCGGCTGAAGCTCGAGGGCCTTGCGGTAGGCCTCCGCCGCGCTCCGGTAGAGCTCCAAGGCCATCAGGGCGTCCCCCCGGCCGACGTGGGCAGCGACGAAGGTGGGGCGGAGCTCGATCGCCTGGCGGTACTCCCCCTCGGCGGCGAGCCAGTTCCCCACCTGTCGGTGCGCCTCGGCCCGGGCGTAGCGGGCCTCGGCGCTCCCCGGGGCAAGGCCGATGAGGCGGGTGTAGAAGGCGTCGTCCCCCGCCCCCGACTCCACGAACGCGAGGTACGCCGCCACGGCCTGCTCCTTCCGCGCCGCCTCCTCGGCCTTGAGCCGGCCGAACTCCGCCTCCTCCTCCGGAGTCCGGCTCGCCTTCCCCTCGAGCTCGACCCGTCGCGCGGCCGCAGCGGCGAGGAGCTCCTCGTGGAGGCGGCCGATGTAGTAGAGGAGGTAGGGATCGTCGGAGGTGCCCGCGGCCCGGGCCGCCTCGAGCTGAGCCAGCGCCTTGGCCTTGTCTGTCCCATAGGCCATCGCCGCGGCGAGGACTGGGTCGAGGGCGGAGACCTTGGCCCGCGCCCGGCGGGCGCTGTACCACACGTCCCAACGCTTCCCCTCCTCGTCCCGGATGTAGTCCGCCTTCACCGTCTCCCGGACCTCGGCCAGGGGGGGAACCACGGCGGCCTTCCGCTCCAGGACCTTCACGAGGTGGAACCCCTCCTCGTCGTCCACGAGCTTGACCTCCCCCACCCCCGCGGGCCAGATCGCCTCGGTGACCTTCGCCGAGAACGGGCTCCCGGACTGGGCAAACCAGTCCGTCTCCCCACCCTTCTCGAGGGTCTTCTCGTCCAGGGAGTGAGCCCGGGCCAAGGCCGCGAAGTCCGCCCCCGCGGCGATCCGCCCCAGAAGCTCGTCGGCAAGCCGCGCCTCCTTCACGAGGATGTGGGCGACCCGGATCTTCTCCGGCTCGGTCTGGTACCGCTCCTGGTTCGCCCTGTAGTAGGCTAGGAGGTCGGCCTCGGTGGGCTCCACCGGCCCCACCACCGCCTTGCGGACCGCCTCCTCCCGCAGCCGGGCCTCCTGGGCCTGGGCGAGCTCCTGCTTGAACGCGTCCAGGGTTCGTCCTTGCGCCCGCAGGACTTCGGCAAGCTGGGCCTCGGTCAATCCGTACTGGCGGAGGAGGTCCTGGTACTGTGCCGCCACCGCCTTGGCCACCTCGGCCTTGGCCACCGCCACCCGCAGCTCCCGGGCCGCCGCCTGGAGGAGGGCCGAGCGGACGATCTCCTCCGCGGCCTGGGCCCGGTAGGCGAGGGCCCGGTAGGCCCCGTCGGTCCCCTGGAGGAGGGCGTCGAAGTCAAGGCCGTACAGGGCGTAGAGCTGCCGGTAGCTATCGAGGAGGTTCCGGTAGGCCTGTTCGAACTCCTGCCGGGTGACCTGGCGGCCGTCCACGGTGAGGACCACTTCGTCGGGGCTACCCCGCGGGGGAGCGGTGCGGGAACGGAAGTACAGCCCGACTCCGCCTCCCACGGCGATCGAGGCCACAAACCCAACCACGAGAAGCCAGATGATCTTCTTTTGGTGTCGCCGGAATAAGCTCATGGGTTCTTATCTCCCTGGTCGCTTGTTTCGGATATCCCCCATCACGTGCCGGCCCGCGGCAAGAATGCCTCCCGCCAGGCCAAGGAACAGGCCCGCGATCCGCCCGCCCCGCCCCCCACCCAGGGCATCCACCCCGTAGCCCAGCCCGAATCCCGCCAGGGCTCCCCCGGCCACGAGGAGCCCGAGCTGGCCCACCCGGGCCAGGTGGGGGAGCACCTCCCGGTAGGGGTCAAAGGTCCTGCCACTCCTTCTCGGGGGGGACACGGGGCTCGGGGCTCGGGGGGGCGTCCCGGCGCCGGGGGCGCAGGAGGGGGACCGGGGTCCGCGACCGGACGGTGAACCGAATCCCGGTCCGCGTCTCGTCCTGAAGCTCCACGTCCACGAACGAGGGGACAAAGTACAGGTCCACCCCGCTCGAGGCGAGGTACCCCCGGGCAATGGCGATCGTCTTCACCGCCTGGTTCACCGCCTTGGGCCCGATGGCCTGGAGCTCCGCCACCCCCTCCTCGCGGAAGGCGTTGGCCAGCGCCCCGGCGGCGAGGCCGGCGTTGGAGCGTGCGGCGATCCTTAGGACGTTCATCTCTCCCTCCTTAGCGGGCCGTGTCCACAAACTGCGCCTGGCGGATCACGGTTACCTTGATCTCCCCAGGGTACTGGACCTGCTCCTCGATCCGGCGGGCGATATCATAGGCGAGTTTCGCGGCCATGTCATCCGTCGTCTTCTCCGGGCGGACGATCACCCGGACCTCCCGGCCGGCCTGGATCGCGTAGGCCTCCTTCACGAGGGGGTAGGCGGTGGCGATCTTCTCCAGCTCCTCCAGCCGCTGGCAGTACCGCTCGTAGGTCTCCTGGCGGGCGCCGGGGCGGGCCGCGGAGAGGGTGTCCGCGGCCTGGACGAGGACCGCGGTCACGGTGGCCGGCTCGGCCTGGCCGTGGTGGGCGGCGATGGCGTTCACGATGGGCCAAGCCTCCCCCGCCCTCCGGGCAAGGTCGGCCCCGATCAGGGCGTGGGGACCCTCCACGTCGTGGTCCACCGCCTTCCCGATGTCGTGGAGGAGCCCGGCCCGCTTGGCGGCCTTGGGGTCAATCCCGATCTCCTCGGCCAGGAGCCGGGCGAGGAAGCTCACCTCGAGGGCGTGCTGGAGCTGATTTTGGCCGTAGCTCGTCCGGAAGTGGAGCCGCCCCAGAAGCTGGATCAAGTCGTCGGGGAGATCGAGGCCCACCTCAAACGCCGCCTTCTGCCCCGCTTCGAGGATCGCCTCCTCGACGCGGTCCTTGGCCTTGCGGACCATCTCCTCGATCCGGGCGGGGTGGATCCGCCCATCCTCGAGGAGCTTCTCCAGGGCCACCCGGGCGATCTCCCGCCGCACCGGGTGGAACGAGGACAGGACCACCGCCTCCGGGGTGTCGTCCACGAGGACCTCGATTCCGGTCAGGGCCTCGAACGTCCGGATGTTGCGGCCATCGCGGCCGATGATCCGCCCCTTGTACTCGTCGCTCGGGAGGGGGACGGTGGTCACCGTGGCCTCCTCCGCGTAGTCTAGGGCGTAGCGTTGGACGGCGTTGGCGAGGATCCGGCGGGCCCTCCGCTCGGCCTCTTGGGTCGTCCGTCGCTCGACCTCGCTGATCTTGCGGGCGAAGTACCGCTCGGATTCCGCCTCCACGAGCTTGAGGAGGTACTCCTTGGCCTCCTCGGCCGTCAGCCCCGAGATCCGCTCAAGAAGGGCCCGCTCCTCCTCCAGCAGCGCCCGTCCGATCTCGAGGAGGTGGGCCACCTCGGCCTCGTCCTGGCGGAGGGCGGCCTCGAGGGCCTCCAGGTGCTGGGACTTCTTCTCCAGCCGCTCCTCCCGCTGACGGAGGCGCTCCTCAAGCTGGGCGAGCTCCGCCTCCTTCTTCCGGAGGCGCTCCTCCTCCCGGGCCCGCAGCTCCTCCACCTCGTGCTGGGTAAGAAGGAGCCGCTCCCGATGGAGCCGTTCCGCCTCCCCCCGGGCCGCGCTGAGGATGGCCTCCGCCCGCCGGTTCACGGTGCGGTGACGGAGCCGGGCGAGGAGGACTCCGATCCCGGTTCCCAACGCGAGACCAAGCCCAATCCACACGAGGGAGAGCCAAGGGAACCCAGGACCTCCCGCACCCGGGGGAGGCCCCGCTTGGGCCTGTCCCCAGGCCTGGACTGCCCAGGCTACGCTCCCCATCCACGCGGCCTTGCGCATTGGACTCTGTCCTCAAGCGAGGACTTTATTCTCTGGGCTTCCGTTTCTCAACCACCGTGGCCACGGCCGCGGGGAGGAAGGTGAGGCTCCAGAGAAGGGTGAACCCCAAGCCGAGGAGGGCCGAGGCCCCGAGCAGCCGCAGCCCCGGCGTGTGGGCCGCCAGGAGGGCCCCGAACGAGGCCATCGTGGTCAAGGAGCTCACGACGATGGGGATCGCGCTGGCGGCCGCCCCCCGCACCGTGGCCTCCCCGCCCTTGGCCCGCTCCTCCTCCACCCGATGGAGGAGGTGGACCGCGCTGTCGACCCCGATCCCGATGAGGAGCGGGGAGATCACGATGTTGGTGAAGTTGAACGCGATCCCCAGGAGGTTCATCCCCGCCAGCATCCACACGTAGCCCATCCCCAACGGGGCCAGGGCGAGGGCGGCCTCCCATGGGCGAGGGAAGTCCCGCCACACGAGGACGAAGATGATGGCGAGCGCCAACGCGCTGGAGAGGAGGAAGTCGTTCCTCATGTAGGTCTCAAGCTGCGCCGTCACCTCGGGGAGCCCAAACCGGTCCACCCCAAGGCCGTCGGCAAACTCCAGGAACCGCCGGAGGTTGTCGCCCTCGTAGAGGGTCGGAAGCAGGCGGGCCTCGACGATGTACCGAGGGGGGGTGCCCTTCGTGGCGTACCGCGCCCGGATCTCGAGGGGAAGCAGCGTGAGGATCTGGTCCAGGAGGGCTGCCTCAGCCGGCAGGCCTTGGATCTTCGCAACCAAGGTCTCGATTGTGGACAGGTCGCCCTCCAGGGCGACCAGGCCCGCCCGCTTGCCCTCCACATCCACCCCTTCCAGCTCCTGGAGAAGCTCCCAGAGGTCCTCAAACCCGCGGGAGAGGGCCTCGGCAAGGGGGGCGTTGCCCATCACCAAGGAGGCGAGTTCCGCCTGGGGAAGGCGGACCAGGAGCTCGGTGAGCTCGGCCAAACCGTCCCCCCACCGCCCGAGGAGACCGATCAAGGCATGGACCCCCTCTTGGGCCTCGTCCAACGGGAGGTGGAGGATCGAGCGCTCCCGCCCCAGGAGCTCCTGGGGGAGGAGCTCGCGCACCGAGGCGACGGAGTGGACGAGGGGGGACTGGAGGAGCTTCTCCTCCAGGGGCCGGATGTCCTCGGGGCGGTCCACGAAGAACCGGAAGTAGTAGCTGAGCCACACGTCTCCCCCGAACTCCCGGATGACCGTGTTGAGCGTCGTCATCGCCGGGGTCGGCGGGGCCAGGTCATCGGAGACGAACCGAAACTCGACCCGGCTCGCCTGGTAGGCGAGGGCAGCGGTGAGGAGGAGCCCCACCGCCACCACCCCCGGCCGGAGGCGGAGGAAGCGCCGGTAGGCCGGCTGCACCGCCCCCGCAGACACGATCGGGCGCCACCGCACCGATCGGCGGTCCCGGACGACGAGGGCGACCAGGGCCGGGGTGAGGAGGACCGTTGTCGCCAGCGAGAGGAGGATCCCCACCCCACTGATCACCCCCATCTCGTACAGGGCCCGGGAGTGGGAGAGGAGGAGGCAGGCGAACACGGCCGCCGTGGTCAGGGCCGCGGTGAGGCAGGCCGTACCCTTCGTCCGCACCGCGGTGACGAGGGCCTCCCGCACCCGTTCCCCCCTCGCCCGCTCCTCCACGTACCGGGAGAGGATGTGGACCGAGTAGTCGATCCCCAAGCCCAGGATGAGGGCGGGGAGGAACACGGTGAGGAGGTTGAACCCGCCGACGGCGAACTTGGCCCAGGCCATGGTGAACAGGGCCGAGACGAGCACCGGGGTCAGGGCGCACAGGCAGAGGGGCAAGCTCGCAAAGGCCAGGAACACGAGCCCAAACACGATGCCCGACGACACGGCCGTCACGAGGGCCATGTCCCGCCGGATGGCCGCATCGGCCTCCACGGTGGTGACGTACGTTCCCGTGATCTCGGCCGACACCCCCAGCCTCTGAAGCTCCCCTTGAGCCCTCCCCAGGGCCTCCCGCACGTGCTGGGTCACCTTCTGGTTGAAGGGAAGGGACTCCACGGGGCGCCGCGTGGGCCAGACCTGGAGCACAAGCCGACTGCCGTCCCGGGAGAGGATCGGCTCGCCCGTGGTCGGTGGGGGCGAGCGGGCGAGAACGGCCTTCACGATCCTGGCCGCTTCGGCGACCAGCTCCCGCTGGGCGAGGACCCCGTCGAGGGCCCGCAAGGCCGCCCGGGCGCCCACCACGAGCTCCGCCACCGCCCGGTCGACCGCGGCGGGGTCGGTCCAGGAGAGGTCCCCCACCGGAGGTCCCCCGTGCCACGGCCCGAGGTCGGGGCGAGGGGGAAGCCTCCGCCCCAGCTCCTCCGCGATCGCCCGAAGCCGGTCGAGTTCGGATGGGGAGAGGGTTCGGAAGATGACGAGCTCGGAAGGGACCTGGACCCCCTCCCCAACCCGGTACGAGGCCGCCTCGAGCTCCGGGGTCTCGTCAACCCGGAGCTCCCCGAGCACCCGCTCGGCCGCCTGGGTGAGGCGACCCTCGGCCTCCCTCCGGTCGGGCGCGGGCGAGGTGAGGGTGAACAGGATCGCCACCACGTCCGTGCTCGCCGTCTCCTCCTGCATCGCCTCGAACTTCTGGACGAGGGGGTCCCCCTTGGGGAGGAGCTCGAGGTACGCGGTGCGGATGGGGAAGTCCCGGATGTAGAGGTAGGCGAGGAGAGAGAGGAGGGCAAAGAGCCCCACGACAAGGGCGGGGAAGCGGGTGGAGAGCCGGGCCAGTTGTTCAAGCAGCCGTTCCCGCCGGGGGCGGGGGCTACCGGGCTTGGGCGCGTTCCCCGGACGGGGTGCGGATGGTGATGGCATACCCGGTGAGCTTGGCCGCGAGCTCCACGTTGTGGCCGTCGCGGCCGATGGCGAGGGAGATGTCGCTTCCCGGCACCGTGACCAGGGCCGTGCGGGCCGGCTCGTCGAGCTCCACCTCGAGGGTGCTCGCCGGAGCGAGGGCCCCCCGGATCACCTGCCGCACGTCCTCGTTCCAGCGGACGATATCGATCTTCTCCCCCGACAGCTCCCGGCTCACGGCCCGGATCCGGCTCCCCCCCGGGCCGATGCAGCTCCCCACCGGGTCGATCCGCGGGTCCACCCCTCGGACGAGGACCTTCGACTTCACCCCGGCCAGGCGGGCTACCTTCACGACCTCGATCATCCCCCCCTCGAGCTCAGGGACCTCCAGGGCGAGGAGCTTGGCCACGAAGTCCGGGTGGGCCCGAGACACGTAGATCCGAGGGTCGCCCTGGGTCCGCTCCACTTTGTAGAGGTACGTCCGGAGCCTCCGGCCGGGGACGTAGCGCTCCGTGGGCATCCGCTCCTCCCCGGGGAGGATCGCCTCCACCTCCCCGAGGTTGATCCACACGTCCCGGCCCTCGAACCGGTGGACGAACCCGTTTAGGATCTCGCCAACCCGGGAGGCGTACATCTCGTAGAGGCCTTCCCGGCGGTGGCGGAGGATCTCCCGCCGGAAGAACTCCTCGGCGCGGCGGGACTCGATCCGCCCGAGCTCCTTGACGAGGTCGAACGGCTTTCCGTCCACGAAGATGTCCCCGGACCGGCGGTCGATCTCCACCCGCGGGGGGGCTTCCCCCCCGAACTTGGCCTGGTGGGCAGCGGCAATGGCCTTCTCCATGACCGAGAACGCCACCTCCCGGTCGATCCCCCGCGCGCGGGCCATCTCCTCGATGGCCTCGAGGAACTCGATGTTCATCGGGCTCCTTGCTCGTAGACGACCCGGGCGAGGGCGATCTCGGCGAGCGGAACCGCCTGAGGCCCCCCCTCCACCTCGAGGACCACCGCGTCCCCTTCGAGCCCAAGGAGGCGCCCCTGGTGGGAGCTCCCGGACTTGATCCGGATGCGCACGGTCTTCCCCACCGCCTGGGCGTAGTGCCGGGGCTCCCACAGCCGCCGCTCGACCCCCGGGGAGGACACCTCGAGGAGGTACGGGCCCGGGACGGGGTCGTGGGCTTCGAGCAAGGCGTCGATGGCCCGGCTGGCCCGGACGCAGTCGTCGAGGGTGACCCCACCGGGGCGGTCGACCTCGACCACCAGGCGGGCCCTCCTCCCCAAGCGGTGGAGCTCCCAGTGGTAGACCTCCACCTCGGCCCTCGCGGCCCCCTGACGCAGCAGGGCATCGAGCCCATCGCTAGCCCGTTCCATGCGGGGGATTATACTTGGCACCGGTGACGGCCACAACGAACGGAACGCGCCTGGAGCGCATTGTGGTGGAGGCCGACGAGGGGGGCGAGCGGGTGGACCGCCTCCTCGCCCGGCGCCTGGGGATCCCCCGGTCCCTCGCCCAGGCCCTCCTCGCGGGGGGATCCGTGCGCGTGGGGGAGGAGCTCCCGTCCCGGTCCCGCCGGGTCCAGCCGGGGGAGGAGATCGTCGTGGGGTGGTCCGGACCTGGGATCGTTCCGACCCCGGTTCCGATCCCGATCCTCTACGAGGACGAGGACCTGGTGGTGGTGAACAAGCCCCGGGGGCTCAAGGTCCACCCCGTGGGCGCAAGATCCGAGGTCACGGTGGTCTCCGCGCTCCTGGCCCGTGGGCCCCTCGCGCCAGGGGAGCCGGGCCGGCCCGGGGTCGTCCACCGGCTCGACGCGGCCACCACCGGGGCCCTCGTCCTCGCCAAGACCCCCCGGGCCCTCGAGTCCCTCCTCGAGCAATTCCGCCGCCGGGAGGTGAAGAAGGAGTACCTCGCCCTCGTCCGGGGGGAGCTGGACGTCGCCGAGGGGGCGGTCGAGGGGAGCCTGGGGCGGGACCGCCGCCACCCGTGGCGGATCGCAGTCGGGGGAGGGAAGGACGCCCAGACCGAGTTCACCGTGCTTGCCCGGCGTGAGGGGAGGAGCCTCCTCCTCGTCCGGCCCCAGACCGGGCGGACCCACCAGATCCGGGTCCACCTGGCGGCGATCGGGCACCCGGTGGTCGGGGACCCCCTGTACGGAGGAGGTGCAGGGCCCCTCCACCTCCACGCCTGGCGACTCGGGCTTCGGCACCCCGCTAGTGGGGTGTGGGCCGAGTGGGAGGCCGGGCCCCCACTGGAGTTCGCCCCCTGGCTTGGCGAACGAGGTAGTACAGGGCCGCGCTGAACTGGGCCGCCACGGCGGCCCACAGAAGCCAACCCCACCCCGGGGAGAGGAGGATGACCCCCGCCGCGAAGGCGGTCACCCCGGCCGCCGCCTTCCCCGGCCCCTCGGCGACAAACTCCCCCCGCCGCCGCCACAGGACGAGGGTCCCCACCCCCAACCCCAGCTGGGGGAGGAGGAACAGACCGAGGGCCCACGGGGAGACCCGGCCCGCGGCGGCGAGGGCCGAGAAGAGCCCCACGTAGAAGAGCTTGTCCACAACCGGATCGAGGAGCTGGCCGGCGAGGGTCACCCGCCCCGTCCGCCGGGCCACCCAGCCGTCGAGGACGTCCGTGGCCAGGGCCCCAAGGAAAAGGCCCAGGGCGGCGGTCCAGCGCTCCCCGAGCACCGCGGCCACGGTGGGCCCGAGAAGCGCCCCTCGGACCAAGGTGAGGACGGTGGCCAGGGTCATCCCCGAATGATACCCAAGACGGGGGGAGAGGCCAGCAGAAGGGGCTCGGGTATAATCCGCCCTACCGTTAGGGGGAATCTATGGACAAAATCAAGGTCGTCATCCTGGGGGCCGCAGGCCGGGACTTCCACAACTTCAACGTGCTCTTCCGGGACCGGGAGGAGTACGAGGTGGTGGCGTTCACGGCAACCCAGATCCCGGGGATCGAGGGCCGACGGTACCCGCCGGAGCTTGCCGGCCCCCTCTACCCTCGTGGGATCCCCATCGAACCGGAGGCGAAGCTCCCCGAGCTCCTCCGGGCCCACGGGGTGGACCGGGCCGTTTTTGCCTACTCCGACGTCTCCCACGGGTACGTCATGGAGCGGGCGGCGATCGCCGCCGCGGCCGGGGCCGACTTCTGGCTCGTCTCCCCCCGGGCAACCCAGCTCCAGGCTCGGGTCCCCGTGGTCGCCGTGTGCGCGGTCCGCACGGGGTCGGGGAAGTCCCAGACCACCCGCAGGGTGGCGCGGATCCTCAAGGAGCGCGGGAGGCGCGTCGTCGTCGTCCGCCACCCCATGCCCTACGGGGACCTCGTCCGCCAGCGGGTCCAGCGGTTCGCGACCCTCGACGACCTCGATCGGTTCGAGTGCACGATCGAGGAGCGGGAGGAGTTCGAGCCCCACCTCCAGGGGGGGTTCGTGGTCTACGCCGGGGTCGACTACGGGGAGATCCTCCGCCAGGCCGAGGCGGAGGCCGACGTGATCCTGTGGGACGGAGGGAACAACGACCTCCCCTTCTTCCGCCCCGATGTCCTCATCGTCGTCGCCGACCCCCTCCGGGCAGGCCACGAGATGA
This sequence comes from Candidatus Bipolaricaulota bacterium, assembly GCA_938084715.1. Taxonomy (GTDB): domain Bacteria; phylum Bipolaricaulota; class Bipolaricaulia; order Bipolaricaulales; family Bipolaricaulaceae; genus Bipolaricaulis. The sequence goes on from CALKES010000009.1 coordinate 85,467, forward strand.
CCTACTGGCCCGGCTCGGTGGCGGTCCGCCAGGCGGACATCGTCGTCATCAACAAGGTGGACACCGCGGGGCTGGGGCCCGTGGAGCGGCTGCGGGCCTCGCTCGCCACCCTCAACCCCCGGGCGCGGGTCGTCGAGGCCGCCTCCCCAATCATGGTGGAGGACCCGGGTCTCATCGCGGGCCGGGACGTCCTGGTGATCGAGGACGGCCCCACGGTGACCCACGGGGAGATGCCCTACGGGGCCGGAGCGGTGGCGGCCCGGAAGCTCGGGGCTCGGCCCGTGGACCCCCGCCCCTACGCCCAAGGGTCCCTCGCCGAGGTCTACCGCGCCTACCCCCACCTCGGGCCCGTTCTCCCCGCCATGGGGTACGGGAAAGCCCAAATCGCCGAGCTTGCGGCGACGATCGCCCGGGTTCCTTGTCAGGCGGTGGTCATCGCCACCCCGGTGGACCTGCGGCGGGTGGTTCAACTGAACAAGCCCTCGACCCGGGTCCGGTACGAGCTCCAGGAGATCGGCCAGCCCACCCTCGCCAACCTCCTTCCTCCCCTCTGAGACAGGGGTCCGAAGGGATCCGGACAAAGGGGGCCCCTCCCACCGGCACGGGGGCTCGGTCCGCAATCGATCCCGCCCTACGCTTCCCCTCCGAGGTGGTGTCCGATGATGAGGCGGATCGTGGGTGTGCTCGGGTTGGTCCTCCTGGGGGGAGCGCTTGCCGCGGCCCAGACGGGGCCGGTGGGGACGCTGGGGGTTGCAGTAACCTTCACCTCCTCCACACCGCCCTCCCTCACGTCCGAGGTCACCCTTGGACTCTCCTTTGGCCGGGCCGAGTTCGGTAGCCGGACCGAGCTTTCCCTCCTCCCCGGGGTGAGCTTCGTCGCCGAGCACCTTGCGGTGGGGGTCAACCTCGACGGGATCGGCCTGCGGACCGGAATGAGGTTCAACCCCTGCTTTTCCCGGTACTGGTTCGAGGTCCGAGGGGGCTGCTGCCCCCTCGAGCTCGGGGGCCTGTTCCTCGTCGAGAACTTGGCGCTCGCCTGTCAGACCCCGAACTACACGATCGGGATCGTCCTCGACCTCGGCGTGGCGTGGCGGCCGGGGTTCTTCGCCCGCTCCCTCATTGGGTTTGGGGTCACGAACCTCTACGGGCTGATCGATCCCTATCCGGCGACGTGGCTCATCGCCGTCCCGGGGGTGTGGTTCGAGGAGGCGCTCCTCCAGGCGGGGTACACGAGCTGCTGCTTCCGGGGCGACGGCCTGGTCCTGTTTGACCCCTGGGGCCTGGCGTGGTTTGAGCTGGGGGCCTCCTACCTCTACCCGAACCCCGAGGCCGAACTGGGGGCCCGGGTCCGCATCGCGAGGACCTCGCTTCTCCCCCTGAACTACACCCTCGATTGGGCGCGGCTGTTCCTCGGGGTCCGGGTGCCCCCGGTGGGGGTGCGCCTCATGACGGAGTTCGACCTAGGGGGGTTCGTAGCCCAGGAGGTCGAGGTCGAGGTGTTCTTCTCCTGGGTTCGGATCTACTCCCGGACGCGGTTTGACTTCGGCGGGTTCCTCCAGGCCACCGTGGGGATCGAGGTTCGGTTCTAGAGTCCCGCCGTAGCGCTTGCCCGGCGGGGCCTCGGGGCTATCATCCCTCCCCTGAGGAGGTCCCATGATCCGTGCGGGAATAGCCCCTAGCTTCACGCTGGAATCCCCCTCCGGGACCGCGGTGTCCCTGCGGGATTTCGTTGGCTTGTACGTCGTTCTTGCGGTCGTCCCGCTGGCGCGGAGCCCCCAAGCCCGGGACGCGGTGGCCCACCTCCGGGGGCTGGCGGAGTCCCTCTCCCCGCTCGAAGCCCGGGCGGTGGCCCTTCTCCCCCAGGCGTCCCAGGGGCTCAGCCGGGTCGCATCCCCTTCGGTGATCCTCCTTTCCGACCCCGCGGGGGTGGTGGCCGCGGCCTACGGGGTGGTGGACGAGCCCGCCGTGTTCCTCCTCGACCGGTCCGGGGCGGTGCGGCGAACGTGGACAGGCCTTGAGCACAGCGAGGAGGTCCTCGAGGCCGTTCGGGAAATCCGGGCGGCGGACGACGCGGTGAACTCCCTCATCCAAGCCCGGCGGGCGTGGCGGGCCCTCTCTCCCGAACCCGTCCCCCGGGAGGCCCTCGAGCGGTTGGTGGAGGCCGCCCACCTCGCCCCCTCCTGCTTCAACAACCAGCCGTGGCGGTTCGTGATCGCCCAGGGCGAGGCCCTCGCGAAGGTGAAGGCCGCCCTCCCCGGGGGGAACTACTGGGCGAAAACCGCCCCCGCGATCGTCGCCCTGGCCTCCCACCGCGACCTCGACTGCAAGCTCTCCGACAACCGGGACTACTTCCTGTTCGGCTGCGGGATGGCCACAGGGTTCCTCATGCTCCAGGCAACCCAGATGGGGCTTGTGGCCCACCCCATCGCCGGCTACGACCCGATCGCCGTCAAGGAGGCCTTGGGCATCCCCCCCGACTACGTCCTCATCACCCTCATCGTGGTGGGAAGGCGAGGGGACCCGAGCACGCTGAGCGACAAGCACCGGGCCCTGGAACTGGGGCCCCGGGACCGCAAGCCCTTGCCCACGGTCCTCATGTGGGATAGGTTCACCCCACCTGAAGGGACGGAGGAACGATGATCACCAACGAGGTACTCAACGCGATCCGTGGCCGGAGGAGCATCCTCCGATTTGAGCCCACACCGGTGAGCGAGGAACAGCTGGAGGCGATCCTCGAGGCGGGACGGTGGGCCCCGTCCTTTGCCAACTCCCAGCCCTGGACGTTTGTTGTGGTGCGGGAGGAGAAGATTCGGCGGGAGCTTGGGGCCCTGGTGGAGCGGATCGCGTTTGCCCACCGCGGGCAGTTCGCGGTCTCGGGGAAGGGGATCGGGGACGCCCCCGTGGTGATCGCCGTGGTGGTGGACCCGGTGAAGGATCCCCAGCACTGGGTCGAGGCCGGGGCCGTGGCGACCCAAAACATGGCCCTGATGGCCCACAGCCTGGGGCTCGCCTCCTACTGGGCGGGGATGGGGGGGAAGTCCGAGGCCGAGGCGCGGCGGATCCTCGGAATCCCGAAAGGGATGCGGATTGCCGCCCTTCTCCCCATCGGTCGGCCGGCGTACGCCCCCAAGCCGGGGGAGCGGGCGCCCCTTTCCCAGCTCGTCCGCTACGACCGATTCGAGGGTTAGCCGTCCGTGGCGTCGGTTCGGGCAGGAGCCCGGGGGGCCTCGGGCCGCTAGCCGGCCTTGAGGCCCGTTCCCGTGAGGAGGACCACAATCGCTTCCCCGGGCCGAACCCTTCCCCGGGCGAGGAGGAGGGGAAGGGCCGCCGCCGCCAGGGCCGCGGTGGGCTCGACGTAGAGTCCTTCGTCCCGAGCGAGGCGCTTCCGCGCCTCCAGGATCTCCCCCTCCCCCACCGCCACGGCGGAGCCCCCCACCTCGGCCAGCGCCCGCAGGACCTCCCCTCCCCGCTCGGGGTTCGGGATCCGCGCCCCCTCGGCGGCCGTCTCCCCCGGCTCCACCGGGACGGGCTCCCCCAAGCCCTCCTCGTGGGCCTGGACGAGGGGGGCGCAGGCCGCAGGCTGGACCGCGTGGACCTGGGGAAGTCGCTCGACCCACCCCAAGTCCCTGAGGTTCTGGAACCCCGCTACGATTCCGAGGGACAGGCCCCCGCCCCCCACGGGGACGACCACGTGCTCGGGGACCGCTCCCAGGTCCTCCACGAGCTCGTAGGCCACGGTCTTCAACCCCTCGACGAAGAAGGGGGAGACGTTGTGGGAGGCGTAGACGAGCCTGGGGTCTTCCCGGCAAGCGGCGAGGACGGCCCGGGCCGCCTCGGGCCGGGGGCCGGGGACCCGGACGAGCTCGGCCCCGTAGGCCTCGATCTGCCGGAGCTTGGGCCCCGAGGCGGAAGCGGGGACGTAGAGCCGCGCCCGAAGCCCGGCCTGGGCACAGTACGCCGCCAAGGCCGCCCCCGCGTTCCCCGAGGAATCGTCCGCGAGGGCCCGCGCCCCGAGGGCCCGTAGGCATGCCACCATGACCGCGGCCCCCCGGTCCTTGAACGACCCCGTGGGGTTCCCCCCCTCGTACTTGAAGCGGAGATCCACCCCGAGCTCCGGCCCCAGGCGACAGGAGGGGACCAGGGGCGTCCCCCCCTCGCCCAGGGAGAGGGGCGGGACGTCGGGAAGAAGGGGGGCGTACCGCCAAAGCCCCCGCCCCCGGAGGTCCCCCGGACGGACGGACGGGAGGGGCCGCCGGTACCGGAGGGGAGCCCGGCAGGACGGGCAGTGGAGCGCCACCCCCAGGGCTTGCCGCCTCCCGCAGCGGGGGCAACGGAGCTCTCCCGTCATCTCCCCTCCACGAGAGCTCGGAACCGGAGCGCGTCGCCCCCCATGCTCAGGTTGTTGAAGAGGACGTATGCCTCACCCGAAAGGGAGCCCACGGTGGTGAGGAGCCAGCGGAGATCGGCGTCCGTGTAGGTGTAGGCGTACATCCGCTCCCCGGGCGGGCAGCCGTGGAGCCGGAGGTAGACGAGCGAGCCCGACGTGGCGGGGAGGGAGGCGAACGGGTCCGTCCCGTGGACGAGCCCGAGCTCCCCGCACAGGAGGCGGATCCGCTCGGGATGGGCTAGCCACTCCCCCCGCGGCTCCCAGACGAGGACGACCCCCTCCCGGTCGGCGTCCCCGAGGAACCGCCGGAGGGCCCCCTCGTTCTCGGGGGTGGGCCCCCACGAGGGGGGGCACTGGAGGAGGAGGATCCGCGCCCGGAGGGCCCGGGCCACGGCCAGCGACCGGGCGTAGGCGGCCCGGGACTGCTCCCCCCGGAACCGGTCAGCGTGGGTCACCTCCCGGTGGACCTTGACGGTGAACTCGAACTCCGGGTTCACCTCGTCGGCGAGCTCCCGCCACCGCTCCGGGGTCCCCGGCCGGGGGTGGCGGTAGAAGGTGGAGTTGACCTCCACGATGGGGAAGTGGGCGGCGTAGAGCTGGAGCCGGTGGGCGTACCTCGCCCGCCCGCTTTCCTCCCCCACGTCCTCGGGCCGAACGCCCGTCCAGCCGCAGCACCCGATCCGGAGGGCCATCCCCTAGAGCTTGTCCCCCTCCCAGGAGCGGAGAGTGGGAAGAAGCCCGTAGGCGGTGAGGTCGAGGTGGAGGGGAGTGATGGAGACATAGCCGGAGAGGACCGCCCACACGTCGGTGTCCTCCTCCCCAGGAGGGGGAGTGGTGAGCATCTCCCCGGAGAGCCAGTAGTAGGAGCGCCCTCGGGGGTCCTGGCCCCGGACGAGGTCGTCAGCCCAGATCTTCCCCCCGAGCCTCGTGACCCGGATCCCCTTCGGCGTCCCCCGGGGGACGTTGATGTTGAGGAGGGTCTGGGTGAGGAGGTCCCGTTCCGCCAGTGCCCGCCGGGCAACCCGGGCCGCCAGGGCCCCCGCCGTCTCAAAGTCCGGGTTCCCCTCTCCCCCCTCCTCCGAGCCGAGGTCGAGGGAGACGGCGATCGCCGGGATCCCCGCCGAGGCCCCCTCCATCGCCGCAGCCACCGTCCCCGAGTAGGTCACGTCGTGGCCGAGGTTCGCCCCGAGGTTAATCCCCGCCACGACGAGGTCCGGCCGCCGCGGCGCCAGGCCCAGGAGGGCCAGGAGGACGCAGTCCGACGGCGATCCGTTCGTGACGTGGACCTCGGTCCCGTCGGACAGGCGGGCCGTGGAGACCCGCAGGGGCTTGTGGAACACTCTCGTTCGCGAGGCGGCGGACCAGTTCCGGTCCGGGGCCATCACCCACGGCTCCCCCACCTCCTCCAAGGCCCGTCGCAGGGCGAGGATCCCCGGGGAGAGGTACCCGTCGTCGTTCGTGACCAGGATGAACGGCTTCGTCATCCGTGGCCCCCAGTCTAGCCCCCACCCTCGGGGGGGACAAACCGGTACAGGGAGAGGACCGTCTCCCCGTACCGCCGCCGGAGCTCGAGGACGAGGGGGCCGTACCGGTCCGCAACCGGCTCCTTGTGGAACGACTCGACAACGACCACCGCCCCGGGGGCGAGGGGCTGAAGCTCCCCCAGCGCGTCCGCCGCCTGGGACGCGAGCCCGCTTCCGTACGGGGCCCCGACGAACACGAGGTCGAACTGCCGCCCCGCCCGGGCGAGGGCCCGGAGGGTCGAAAACACGTCCCCTTCGACAACCTCCGCCCGGTCCGCGCACCCCAAGCGGTGGACGTTCTCCCGGATGACCCGAGCCGCCTCCCGGGAGGCGTCGACGAGGACGGCGTAGGCGGCCCCCCGGGACAGGGCCTCGAGGCCCACCGCCCCGGTTCCCGCAAAGAGGTCGAGGAACCGCGCCCCGGGGACGAGGTCGCGGACGAGGTCAAACAGGGCGAGCCGAACCCGATCGCGCAAGGGGCGGATCCCCGACCCCCGCGGGCCGGCGAGGCGCTGTCCCCGGTACTCCCCCGCCCCGATGCGCACCTTGCGCCCTCCTCTCCTCCGGCTACGATCCGCCGGTCTTTGTAGGATACCCAAGGAGGAAGGAGCGCGCGTGGGGTACGACGTGGTGGTGGTTGGGGCCGGGCCGGCGGGGCTGTTTGCCGCCCTGGAACTCGCCCAGTCGGGCTTGAGGACGCTCGTGGCGGACAAGGGCCTCGCCCCACGGGAGCGGACAAGCAACACCTGCGGGGTGGGGGGGGCCGGGGCGTACTCGGACGGGAAGCTCAACCTCACCCCTCGGATCGGCGGGGACCCCGAGGCCATCGGCTGCTCCCTCGGGGAGCTGGAGGCCCTCATCGCCCACGTGGACGAGGTGTTCACCCGCTACGGGGCCCCGGCCCGGTACTCGGGGGAGGACCCCAAGGCCCTGGCCGAGCTCCGCCAGAGGGCGGCCCAGGCCGGGGTCGAGTTCATCGCCGGCCGCCAGCGCCACATCGGGACCGGGAAGATCCGCGAGGTCATCGACGCCATGTACCGCGACCTCCTCGCCCGCGGGGTCCACTTCGAGCTCGGCTCCCCTGCCACCGCCATCGGCCACCGCGACGGCGAGTTCACGGTGGCCGTCGGCTCCAAGGAGATCCGGGCGCGGAACGTGGTCGCCGCCCCGGGGAGGGTGGGGGCGTACTGGCTCCGGGAGGTGGCCCGGTCCCTCGGGGTCGGGCCGTCCTTCGGGCCCCTCGACGTCGGGGTCCGGGTCGAGTTCCCCGCCGAGCTCTACGACCCCATCGAGCGGGTCATGTACGACGCCAAGTTCCGGGTTCGGACCCCCACCTACGACGACATGGTCCGGACGTTCTGCACGAACCCCCGGGGGTTCGTGGTCCAGGAGGACCACGGGGAGTTCGTCCTCGTCAACGGCCACGCCGAGGCCGACCGGAAAAGCGGGAACACGAACTTCGCGCTCCTCGTCCACATCGAGCTCACCGACCCCGTGGAGGACACGACGGAGTACGGCCGGGCGATCGCAAAGCTCGCGACGACGATCGGGGGCGGGAAGCCCATTGGCCAGCGGCTGAAGGACCTCGCTCAGGGGCGGCGATCGACCCTCGACCGGATCCGCCGGGCCGCCGTGCATCCCACCTTGGAGGAGTTCACCCCGGGGGACGTGTCCATGGCCCTCCCCCACCGGGTCGTCGTCGACCTCGTGGAGGCCGTGGAGGTCCTCGATCGGCTCATCCCCGGCCTGTCCTCGGATGGGACCCTCCTTTGGGCACCGGAGATCAAGTTCTACGACACGCGGTACGCGGTCGGGCCGGGGATGGAGACCGCCCTCCCCGGGTTCTTCGTGGCGGGGGACGCCTCGGGCCACTCCCGGGGGATCGTGTTCGCCGCCGTGACCGGGATCCTCGCCGCCCGGCGGATCCGGGAGAGGGCGGGGCGATGAGGCGGATCGCCGTCCTCACCAGCGGCGGTGACGCCCCGGGGATGAACGCAGCGCTCCGGGCTGTGGTTCGAACCGCGATCGCTCGGGGCTGGGAGGTCCTCGGGGTTCGCCGGGGCTACGCCGGCCTCCTGGCCGGGGAGATGCGCCCCCTGTCCGCCCGGGACGTGGGGGGGATCCTTCAGCTGGGGGGGACGGTCCTGGGGAGCGCCCGCTGTCCCGAGTTCCAGACGGAAGGGGGCCGCCGCCGGGCCCTCGCGTCCCTTTCCGCCCACGGGGCCGAGGCCCTCGTCGTCATCGGGGGGAACGGGTCCCAAACCGGGGCCTACGAGCTATCCCGCATGGGGTTCCCCGTGGTCGGGGTCGCCTCCACAATCGACAACGACCTGGTGGGGTCCGACGTGACGATCGGGTTCGACACCGCCCTCAACGTGGCCCTGGAGGCGATCGACCGCCTGAAGACCACCGCCTCCTCCCACGGGCGGGCGTTCCTGGTGGAGGTCATGGGCCGGGACTGCGGGCACCTGGCGCTTCTGGCGGGGATCGCCGGGGGGGCGGAGGCGGTGGTGCTCCCCGAGGTCGAGACCGATCCCGAGGCGCTGGCCCGGGAGCTCCACGCCGCCTACCAGCGGGGAAAGAGCCATGCCCTTGTCGTCGTCGCCGAGGGGGCGGCCTACAACGCCGCCCATCTTGCCCAGTACTTCCGCGCCAACGAACGGCGCTTGGGATTTGAGCTCCGGGTGACGATCCTCGGCCACGTCCAGCGGGGGGGAGCCCCCGGGGCCGCGGACCGGCTCCTCGCCACTCGCCTGGGGGCCGCGGCAGTGGACGCCCTGGCCCGGGGGGAGGCGGGGGTCCTCGTGGGCTGGGTCCGGGGCGCGGTGGCGACCACCCCGTTGGAAGAGGTTGCCGGACGGCTCAAGCCCCTGGATCCCGTTCTCCTGGAGCTCGCCGGGGTCCTCGCTCGCTAGAGCCAGGGGAGCAGCCGGGCCTCGTTCAGCTCGTCCGGGTGGCCAATGAAGCGGATGATCCCCTGCCGATCGAGGAACACCGCGCGGGGAATCGCGTCAATCCCAAACAGGCGGGCCACGGCCCGAGCCTCGGCAAAGGGGGCCCACAGGTGGACAAATCCCCACAGCCCATGGGCCTCGATGAACCGGATGGCGTCTTCCTTCCGGTAGTCCAAGCTCACCGCCACGACCTTGAGGCCCCAGGAGGCGTGCTTCTGCCGGATTGCCTCGATCTTGGGGGCCGAGGCATGGCACGACTTGCACCAGCTCGCCCAAAAGTCGAGGAGCACGGGACAGCCGACGAACGACGCCAGGGAGACCTTGTTCCCAGCAAGATCGGGCAGGACAAAGTCTGGGGCCCGCTGCCCCACCCCTCCGCCCACGGGGACATTGGCCCCCTCGGGGGGGGAGGGACAGGGGGATGGCGTCCCTCCGGCCAACGCCACAAGAAGAAGCACGGCTACCGTGGCAAGCCCTGACCTCAGGCGCTGCATGGGGTGAAGCTACCCGAGGGCGAATGGAAATCCCAGGGAGGGGAAGCGCAGGCTTGGTGGACACCGGGGGATCCGTTGCGGAACAGATCGGTTCTTGCCAGAATTGAGGGCCCGGAGGGATGGGTGAGCGGCCGAAACCGCCGGTCTTGAAAACCGGTGAGCGCAAGCTCCGGGGGTTCAAATCCCCCTCCCTCCGCCCCCCGTGCCCATCCGCGCCGCCCTCGTCGACCTCGACGGGACGATCTGGGAGAACCCGGTCCGGTTCTCCGCCGTGCGGGAGGCCCTCGGCCTCCCCTTGGACGGCCGGCCGATCCTCGCCGGGATCGCCGAGCTCCCCCCCCCGGAGCGGGAGCGGGCCCTGGCTGTCTTGGCCTCCCACGAGCGGTACGGGGTCGAACGGGGCCGCCTCCGCCCCGGGGCCGAGGAGCTCCTCCTCAGCCTGCGGGCCCAGGGCGTAAAGACGGCGCTGGTGACGAACAACTCCCGGGAAAGTGCCGAGGCCGTCCTCGCCCGTCACCCGCTCCCCTTCGACCTCGTCCTGACCCGGGACGATGGGCCCGTGAAGCCGGACCCCGAGGCGTTCCTCCGCCCGCTGGGGCAGTGGGGGATCGGGCCCGGGGACGCCCTCGTCCTTGGGGACTCCCACCTCGACCTCCAGGCGGCCCACGGAGCCGGGATCTCCCGCGTCATCCTCGTCCGGCCCCCGGAGTGGACCCGGGCCTACTTCCCCGAGGGGGCGTCCTTCCGCGAAGTAGCCAGCCTGCCTGAGGCCTTCGTGCTCCTCCGGGCCCTCCTCAACCCGTAGGCCCCGTCCCTCCCCGCCGCCACAGGCAGACCGGGGCCGTCCACACGGAGCGAACCACCGCTCCATACCCGCGGCGAAGCTCGACGTCCTCGTCGTCCACGAGGTGGATGTCGAACAGACGGCGGAGCGACCCGTACCCCGTGAGCTTCCGGTACCCCCGAGCGAGGAGGGCGTCGAGCCGAACGAGGAGGCTCTCGACCGTCCCCGACTTCCGGGTCACCCAGACGATCACGTCCACGTCCGAACCGGGCCGGGACCGCCCCTCGACCGCACTTCCATAGACGTAGACGGCGCGGAACGTCGTTCCCAGGCTGGCTGCGAAGGAACAGAACTCCTGGGCCAGGGCGTACCGGAACGCCGAGTGGGCCCCCGGATCCCCAGCGCGGAGATCGGCCAGGAACCCCTGGGCATCGCAGCCTCCCCGGGCCGCTGCGGTCCCCAGGGCCCGCGCGAGGAACCCGGCGGGGCGAACCCCCGGACCGAGGAGGAGGCTTGGGGTGCTCCCGATCACGGGAAGATCCCCCGCAGCCGGATCGCCTCGACGATCCGCTCCAACCCCAGCATGAACGCCGAGGTGCGGAGGGACACACCGTGCTTCTGGGCGTGGTCCCACACCCCCCGGAACGCCCGGCGGAGGAGGCTGGCAAGGCGCTCGTGGGTTTCCTCCTCGTCCCAGTAGAAGTTCTGGAGGTTTTGGACCCATTCAAAGTAGGAGACGATGACCCCGCCGGCGTTGGCGAGGATATCCGGCGCCACCACCCGGCCCCGGGCCTCGAGGATGAGGTCGGCCTCCGGAGTCGTGGGCCCGTTGGCCCCCTCGACGATGACCTGAGCTTGGATCCGGCTGGCGTTGTCGGCGGTGATCTGCCCCTCGAGGGCCGCCGGCACCAGGACCTCCACATCGAGGGTCAGGACTTCGGGCCCGGGAAGGGCCTCCACCCCCGGGGCGGTGTAGCCGGCGATCCACCGCTGGGGAGAACGGGCCACGTGGGCAACGAGGGCAGGGATATCCAGCCCTTCCGGGTGGTACAGGGCCCCCGAGACGTCGGACACGCCCACCACCTTCGCCCCCTTCTCGTGGAGGAGCTGGGCGGCCACCGAACCCACGTTCCCGAACCCCTGCACGGCGACCCTGGTCCCGGCGATCCTCTTCCCCAGTTGGGCCAGGAGCTCCTCCATCACGATCACCACACCCCGACCGGTCGCCTCCCGACGGCCCCGCGCCCCCCCCACCGCCAGGTCTTTCCCGGTGACGACGCCGTACATCGGCTCGCCCCGGAGGGCTGTCGCTGTGTCCATCACCCAGTTCATGATCCGGGAGTTGGTGTTCACATCGGGGGCAGGGATGTCGTGCTGGGGGCCAATGACGGGCAGGATCATCGCCGTGTAGCGACGGGTCAGCCGCTCCAGTTCTCCCTCGGACATTCTCGTCGGGTCGCACACGATCCCGCCCTTGCCCCCACCCAACGGGATGTCGACCACGGCGCACTTCCAGGCCATCCAGCCCGCCAGGGCCTTCACCTCGTCCAACGTCACGGACGGGTGGTAGCGGATTCCGCCCTTGTACGGCCCCCGGGCCGAGGAATGCTGAACCCGGTACCCGGTGAACACCTCGATCCGCCCATCGTCCATCCGCACCGGAATCGAAACCTCGACCACCCGCTCCGGGCGTTTGACCAGCTCGAGGATGTCCGCAGGGTACCCCAGCTTCTGCCCCGCCAGGTCCACCTGAGCCCGGAACATCTCGTACGGGTTGACCTCGGCCCCTCCCAGAGCCCGCTCTACCGTGGCCTGCGCTTGCCTTGCTTGTTCAGGCGTCATCGGTCGACCTCCTTGGCGCGAGCCTAGGAGGCCCCACTCGCCGCCACATTGCCATAGACGAGGGATGAGCTGTTCCCTTTGACGGCCCAAGCACGCATGGCGGAGCCCGGGAACCATGTCGCTGGCCCATGCCGGGAGGCCCAACTTCACGAAAAGGAAAGCTGTCATTTGCCAGATCCAATAGCGGGCGGGGAGCGGTGAAGAGATGTCCACAACCCCCCGTAGCATCTGTCAAAACCAAGAACTGTTCTTGTCAGGGTGGGTTTCCAGCGTCCAAGCCAGAGACCATCGTTGGGAGAGATGAGCCAGACCCATCGCACGTGGCAGCGCCTGAAGGCGGAAGTCGCGTCCCTACCGGAGTCCCTAACCGTAGTCCACCGGGCGGGGGACCTCGTGTTCCAAGAGGGGGCCTTTGCCCCCGGGGTCAGCCTCGTCACCGAAGGTCTGGTGCTCCTAGGTGGGCAGAGCTCTGAAGCTCCGCGGCCCGTGACGCTGGCCCGGCCTGGCGACCTGCTGGGCCTGGAGGCGTGGGGGGACGACCAGCCGCCCCGCTACCGGGGATTCGCCCGGGCCCTCACGGGCACCACGCTTCTCTTCGCCCCTACCCACGCCTGGACCAGGGCCCTAGAACGACCGACGTTTCGTTCCCTGGTTCTGGCCATCTTGGCCGACCTCGTCCTCTCCGAACAGGCACGGACCCTCCACCGCGATCGACCTGAACGTGCGGTTGCGTGGGCACTCCTCCGCTGGGGGCTGGCGGACGAGAAGGACAAAGACCGCCTCCACCTGCCCGTGCCCACTGCCACCCTGGGCCAAGTCCTCGGCCTGACCCGAACGACGTTGCGCCAGGCGGTGGCCCAACTGGCAGACCTCGGCGTGGTCGAGGCAGTCAATGGACACCTCGTGGGCAGCGCCCCCCGGCTGCGGGAGATCTTGGGGGAACCCGTCACAGCGTCTGCTCGATGATCGTCCGGTAGAGCTCCGGGGTTCGGGCCATCTCCTCAAGCCGGACGCGGGATAGGATCCGGAACCCCCAGCGGTGGGACTCGATGAGGCCACGCTCCCGAAACCGGCGCAGCATGCGCATGAGGGTCTCCAGGGAAACCCCGAGGAGCTCGGCCATCATCTGCCGAGTGATCGGGAGCTCCAGGCGGACCCGACCGTCTCCTTCCTGGTGCCCATACTTGTTGGCCAGAGCGACGAGCAGGAGAGCCAAGTTCCGGTCCGCGGACTCCGTGGCCTCCCGGGTCAGCTTGAACTCAAGCATGCTCACCTCCCGGGCAAACCACCGGCAGAGATCCGCCAACCCCATGGGGCGACGCTCCAAGAACGACCGGAACCGGGCAGTCTCGAAGAAAAGGAGCGTCGATTCCACGATCGTCCGCGCGTACTGGAGGTTGACCGGCGGCCCCCGGAGGAAGAACGGTTCTAGACCGTACCACTCGCCGGGGGCTAGGAAGCGCAGCACCCGCTTCTCGTGGCTCTGTGGGGCATACTTTCCAATCGCCACCAACCCATCGCATACCAGGTACACACCGGAAGCGTAGGAGTTCTCCTGGGCAATGAGCTCATCGCCGTCATACCTCAGGACAAGGGCCAGATCCTGAAGCGCCTTCCGGTCTGATTCGGGCAGACCAGGGAAAGCTTTGGCCACACAGCCGGCTGGGGTGTCCTTCGCGAGGATCTTGGGCATCCTTAGGTCTGCCCTAGTGTAGGCGGTGGCAAGTGAGTTCTCCATGACAGAGGGAGGGGGCGCCTGGGGCGCCCCCTCGCCCCATCCTCCTCCAGCTATGCCCAGCCCCGCAGTCGCACTGCCTCGGCCACCCGCTGGACCGACACGAGGTATGCCCCAACCCGGTTGTGGACCTTGTGCTCCTGAGCCATCGTGTGGACGGCGTGGAACGCAGTGGTCATCTTCCGATCGAGCCGCTCGTGAACCTCGGCCACATCCCAGTAGTAATTGTACGCGTTCTGGACCTGCTCGAAGTAGGATACGGTGACCCCGCCGGCGTTGCACAGGAAGTCAGGGATCACATACACCTTGTTTTTGAACAGGACCGCATCCGCCTCCGGCGTCGTCGGGCCGTTGGCGAGCTCGGCGACGATCCTCGCCTTGATCCGGCCGGCGTTGGCCGCGGTGATCTGGTTCTCCAACGCAGCGGGGAACAAGACGACCACGTCGAGCTCGAGGAGTTCCTCGTTCGTGATCGCCTTCGCCCCGGGGAACCCCTTGACCGAGCCCGTCTTCTCCTTGTGGGCCATGACCTCCTTGGCAGAAAGCCCGTTGGGGTTGTAGATCCCCCCCTGGGAATCGGACACGGCGACGACCTTGAGCCCGAGGAGCTCTTCCCCCAGGGTATGGGCGAACTGGCCGGCGTTCCCGTACCCCTGGATCGCGGCGGTCGCCCCCTTGAGGTCGATCCCCAGGACTTTCCCCGCCTCGCGGACACAGTACATCCCGCCCCGGGCCGTGGCGTCCCCGCGCCCCGCGGATCCCCCCAGGGGCAGGGGTTTGCCGGTGATCACCCCAGGAGCGCTCCGGCCCACCATCCGCTCGTACTCATCGAGCATCCACGCCATCACCTGGGGGTTCGTGTACACGTCCGGGGCCGGGACGTCCACATCCGGGCCAAGGTAGTGGCCAAGGGCGCGGATGTACCCCCGGGAGACCCGCTCCAGCTCCCGAGCCGACAGCTCCTTGGGATTACAGACAACCCCTCCCTTCCCACCGCCCAGCGGGAGGTCCACGACCGCCGTCTTCCACGTCATCCACGCCGCCAGAGCCCGCACCGTGTCCACGGTCTCCTCGGGATGGAACCGGATCCCGCCCTTGCACGGGCCCCGGGCCCAGTTGTACTGGACCCGGTACCCGGGGAAGACCTTGACCGAGCCGTCGTCCATCCGGACCGGGATCCGGACGTGGAACTCCCGCATCGGCCACCGCAGAAGCTCGTGAACCCCTGGGTCGAGGTCTAGTCGCTTCGCTGCCTCATCCAGCTGGCGCTGGGCGATCTCGAACGGGTTGAGGCTCATCTGCACCGACATTCCAGGTTCCTCCTTTGGGCGCGGCGGACTCGCTGTCCGCCCGGTCCGAATGGTAGAGGAAGGCGCTGTCAACTGCCAGCCTCCCGCGGCAGAACCGGGGGTCTGGCCCCTGTCGGATGACATCCCGGGGAGCCCGGCAGAGGCGGGGTGAGGTTGCGGGATCTGACGGGTCTGGCTAACCTTGGTGCCCGAAGGGAGACCCGAACGTCATGACACCGGTCATCAGCGTCGCCCACGTGATTCCCCACCCAGCTCGGCTCGAGCCGGCGGCCCCCCTCCCCCGATGAGACCTGCCCACCCCACGGCCGACGACCGGACCGCCCTGGCTACGATCCTCGCCAAGTACCGGGATGGGCGGGGGATTGCGATCCCCCTGCTTGCGGACATCCAGCGCCAGTTCGGCTACCTCCCCCCGTGGGCGGTGGACGAGGCAGCGCGGGCGCTCGACCTGCCGGCAGCGGAGCTCTTCGGCGTGGCCACGTTCTACTCGATGTTCCGCCTGAAGCCGTTGGGGAAGCACGTGATCCGCCTCTGCCGGGGGACGGCGTGCCACGTCGGAGGGTCCCTGCGGATCGCTGAGGAACTCCAGCGGCGCCTTGGGGTGGCCGAAGGGGACACGACGGAGGACGGCCTGTTCACCCTCCAGTTCGTGGCCTGCCTGGGCTGCTGCAGCCTGGCCCCGGTGATGATGGTGGACGGGGATGTCCACGGGCGCCTCTCCCCGGACAAGGCAGTCCAGGTCCTCGAGGGCTACCGCGCCCGGAAGGGGGAGGCCTGATATGGCCCAGGAGACCGTGTTCCGGGTCGGGCTCGCCAGCTGCGGGATCGCCAGTGGCTCCGCCCCGGTGTTCGAGCGCCTGAACTCCCTCCTCGCCGGGATCCCCGGGGCCCGCCTTCAGCGGGCCGGGTGCGTGGGGCTGTGCTTCCACGAACCCCTGGTGGAGGTCGAGCGGGACGGGGCCCGCTACCTGTACGGGGAGGTCTCCCCCGAGGTCGCGGAGCGGATCGTCGCCTTCCACCTCCGGGGGGAAGGGAGGGTGGAGGATCACCTCGTGGCGAGCACGGTCCAGGACGCGCCCGAGAACGGGATGCTCGCCCGCCAGGTCCGGATCGTCCTCCGCAACTGCGGCCAGATCGACCCGGAGCGGATCGAGGACTACCTGGACCGCGGGGGGTACACGGCCCTCCGCAAGGCCTTGGGAATGAAGCCCGAGGAGGTGATCGCCGAAGTGGAGCGGAGCGGGCTCCGAGGACGGGGCGGGGCCGGGTTCCCCACCGGGCTCAAGTGGAAGTTCACCCGGGCCGCCCCGGGGGACGAGAAGTACGTGGTGTGCAACGCCGACGAGGGGGACCCCGGGGCGTTCATGGACCGCTCCGTCCTCGAGGGGGACCCCCACTCCGTCCTCGAGGGGATGGCGATCGCCGCCTGGGCCGTCGGGGCAGGCGAGGGGGTGATCTACTGCCGGGCCGAGTACCCGTTGGCCGTCCGGCGCCTCCAGATCGCCATCGCCCAGGCCCGGGAGGCGGGGTACCTCGGGAAAGACATCCTCGGGACCGGCTTCTCGTTCGACGTCCACGTGAAGGAGGGGGCGGGGGCGTTTGTGTGCGGGGAGGAGACGGCCCTCCTTGCCTCGATCGAGGGCCGGCGGGGGATGCCCCGGCCCCGGCCCCCCTTCCCGGCCCAGAAGGGCCTCTGGGGAAAGCCCACGGTGATCAACAACGTGGAGACGTTCGCCAACGTCCCGTGGATCCTCATCCACGGGGCCGAGGCCTTCGCCCAGCACGGGATCGGAAGGAGCCGGGGGACGAAGGTGTTTGCCCTGGCCGGAAAGGTGCGGAAAGGGGGACTGGTCGAGGTCCCCATGGGGATGCCACTGCGGGAGCTCATCCTTGGGATCGGGGGTGGGGTCGGCGAAGGCCGCACCCTCAAGGCGGTCCAGATGGGCGGACCCTCGGGGGGGTGCATCCCCGAGCCCCTCCTCGATACCCCGGTGGACTACGAGTCGATCACCGCCACCGGGGCGATCATGGGCTCGGGGGGGATGGTCGTCCTCGATGACACGAGCTGCATGGTGGACGTGGCCCGGTTCTTCCTCCACTTCACCCAAGGGGAGTCCTGCGGCAAGTGCCCGTTCTGCCGGATCGGGACGAAGCGGATGCTGGAGATCCTGGAGCGGATCACCCGCGGGGAGGGGGAGATGGAGGACCTCGACCGCCTGGCGGAGCTCGCGGTTCAGGTGAAGGACGGTTCCCTGTGCGGCCTGGGGCAGACGGCCCCGAACCCCGTCCTCACCACTCTGCGCTACTTCCGGGACGAGTACGAGGCCCACATCCGGGACAAGCGCTGCCCGGCCAAGGTCTGCTCCGCCCTCGTCCACTACCGAATCGACCCCGAGACCTGCATCGGCTGCACCCTGTGCGCCCGGACGTGCCCCGTCGGGGCGATCTCGGGCGAGCGGCGGAAGACCCACGTGATCGATGACGGGAAGTGCGTCCGCTGCGGCCAGTGCGCCCCGGTCTGCCCGGTGAAGGCGATCTCCGTGGAGTCGCCATGAAGCGGACAATCCGCGTTGTCCTGAACGGCCAGGAGGCCTACGGCTACCCCGGGCAGACGATCCTCGGGCTGTGCCGGGAGGCGGGGATCGAGGTCCCCACCCTGTGCCACGACCCCCACCTCTCCGTCCACGGGGGCTGCTCCCTGTGTCTGGTCGAGGTGGAGGGGGCGCGGACCTTGGTCCGCGCCTGTGCCACCGAGATCGCCCCCGGGATGGAGATCCGGACGGACACGGAGCGGGTGCGGCTCGCCCGGAAAGCGGACCTTGAGCTCCTCCTCTCCGACCACGTCGGGGACTGCCGGCCGCCGTGCACGCTCGCCTGCCCGGCCCGGGGGGACGTCCAGGGGTACGTGAACCTTGCCGCCCAGGGACGGTACGCCGAGGCCGTCGCCGCCCTCCACGAGAACGTGACCCTCCCCGCCTCGATCGGCCGGGTGTGCCCGGCCCCGTGCGAGGAGGTCTGCCGGCGGAACCTCGTGGACGAAGAGCCCGTGTCGATCCGGGAGATCAAGCGCTTCGTCGGGGACTGGGCCCTGGCCCGGGGGGACCTCGGGCCGATCCCGAACGTCGAGGAAAACGGCAAGAGCGTGGCGATCGTGGGAGGCGGGCCGGCCGGGCTGTCGGCGGCCTACTACCTCCGCCGCCTCGGCTATCGGGTGACGATCTACGAAAAGGAGGAGCAGCTTGGGGGGATGATGCGGTACGGGATCCCCGACTACCGGTTGCCCCCCGCGGTGCTCCAGGCGGAGATCGACTGGATCCTCGCCCACGGGGTCGAAGCCCAGACCGGGAAGGCCCTCGGGCGGGACGTCTCCTTGGACGAGCTCCGGGAGGGGTACGACGCGGTCCTCCTCGCCCTCGGCTGCTGGCGGTCGTCGCCGCTCCGGGTCCCGGGAGAGGACCTCCCCGGGGTCCTCCCCGGGATCGGGTTCCTGTACGGGGTGAACACCGGTCGGCCGCCGGGGGTCGGCCGCCGGGTGGCGGTGATCGGGGGCGGGAACACGGCGATGGACGCCGCCCGGTGCGCCCGGCGCCTCGGGGCGGAGACGGTCACCGTCGTCTACCGCCGCACCCGGGCCGAGATGCCGGCCCAGGCCGGGGAGGTTGCGGAGGCCCTGGAGGAGGGGATCGAGTTCCTGTTCCTCGCCGCCCCGAAGGCGATCGCCGGGGCGGGGAAGGTGGAGCGGATCGTCCTCGAGAAGATGGCCCTCGGGGAGCCCGATGCCTCGGGCCGCCGGGCTCCCGTCCCCACCGGGGAGACGTTCGAGCTCCCCGTGGACACGGTGATCGCCGCCGTGGGCCAGGCGGTGGACCTCTCCCCTCTCCCCAGGGAGCTTCACGACGGCCGGTGGCTCAAGGTGGACGAGCACTACGCCACGCCCCTCCCCGGGGTGTTCGCCTGCGGCGACGTCCGGACCGGCCCCGACATCGCGATCGCCGCAATCGGGGAGGGCCACTGGGCCGCCCTCTCGATCCACCGCTACCTGGCTTCCGGGACCCCCCGCCGGCCCTACGAGTGCGACGTGGTCAGAAGGGACCTTGGGCCGGAGGACTTCGCCGACCGGCCGCGGATCCCCCGGGAGCACCCCGCGGTGGCCCCGGCCGCGGAACGCCTGGCCCAACCCTGGGGCGAGTTCAACCCCGGCCTCAGCGAGGCCCAGACCCTCCGCGACGCATCCCGGTGCATGGAGTGCGGCTGCCCCGACCTCCACGAGTGCCAGCTCCGGCGCTACAGCATCGAGTACGAGGCCTCCCCGGACCGCTTCCCGGGGGAGCACGTCGCCCGCCTGGAGGAGGCAAACCCGTTCTACGTCCGGAACATGGACAAGTGCATCCTGTGCGGCCGCTGCGTCCG
This sequence comes from Candidatus Bipolaricaulota bacterium, assembly GCA_938084715.1. GTDB lineage: Bacteria > Bipolaricaulota > Bipolaricaulia > Bipolaricaulales > Bipolaricaulaceae > Bipolaricaulis. The sequence continues at coordinate 104,906 of CALKES010000009.1, forward strand.
GGCGTGCGACGAGATCGCCGGGTTCCACGCCATCGACTTCGTCCGCCGGGGGTTTGGGGGGACGATCGGGGCCGAGTACCTCCGCCCCGTCGAGACCTCGGAGTGCACGGGTTGTGGAACCTGCGTCCAGCTTTGCCCGGTGGGGGCCCTGGTCGAGAAACGCCTCCCCCGGCGGGTCCACAGCGCCCGCCTCCGGGCCGTCCCCACCCACTGCGGGGAGTGCCCGGTGGGGTGCGACCTCCTCCTCGAGGTGGAGCCCCTCTCGGGGCGGGTCGTCCGGGCGGGCACGGACCTCGACCTCCCCCGGGGGGTGAGCTTCGGGAACGCCTGCGCCCGGGGGCGGCTGGCCCCCCTCAGCCTGGGGGAGAACCGGCTACTTCAGCCCCAGCTCCGCCTGAGCGGGGGGGCGAAGGACGTCCGTTGGAACGAGTTTCTTGACCACGTCGCCTCCCTCCTCGCCAACGGTGGGCTCGCCGTCGTCGCCGGACCCGGCTTGACGAACGAGGACTACCGGGCGCTCGAGGACTTGGCGCGGGCCGTCCCGGGGGCTCTCCTTGGGGTCGCTGAGGTGGACGAGTTCCGGTCCCTCCTGGAGGCCCTGGGCCGGCGGTGGAACGTGACGGGGGCGACGGCGTCCTTCGGTGAGCTCCGGGAGGCCGACCTCGTCCTCATCCTGGACGGTCGGCTCGAGGAGGAGCAGCCGGTCCTCGCATCCTGGATCCGCCTCGGGATGAGAAAGTCCGGGACCCGGGTCCTCGCTGTGGGCGGGGAGCTGGGCCGGCTTGCCAAGGGGGAGGCCCTCTGGCTCCAGCCAGGACCAGAGCAGTACGGGGAAGTCCTTGGGGCCCTCCGGGACGGCCTTCAGGGGAAAGCCCCCGCCGATCCCAACCTCCGCCGGGCCGTGGAGCTCCTGAGGGCTTCCAAACGCCCTGTGGCTCTCGTCGGCCGAGGGTTCGCGGGAGACGAAACCACCGCCTCCGCCCTCCTGGACCTCCTCGAGGCCCTCGGGCACCGGAAGCTCCTCCCCCTCTACCGGGGGGCGAACGTGGCGGGGGCCCTGGGGATAGACGGCGCCGGCTTCTCCCGGGCCCTGGGGGGGGTGCGGGGAGGGGAAGCCCAGATCCTCCTGGCCGCTGGTCTGGATCCCTTGGACCACCTCCCGGCGGCGGACCTCCGCCGGGTGAAGACGGTCCTCCTCCACACGGCGAGGAGCCCCTCGGTGGACCTCGCCCATGCCGCCGCCCCAATCCCGTCCTGGCCCGAACGGGACGGGACCGGGGTGAACCTCGCCGGGACCGAGCTCCGCTTCCGCCCAGGCGTGCCCCCCCTCGGGAACGCCCGCCCCATCCCATGGATCGTGGCGGGCCTCCACCGCCGCCTGGCCGCCCAGAGGTAGCCCGCCCTGGACCCGCGGGTCACTTGGGATCGCGAACTCCGTTCATAAGCCCCAAGGGGTCATGGTTTTCCCCCTCTTCACAGCGGGGCCGGTTCGTGGTATAGTCGGGCGCGGGATGTGAGGACATCCCTCCGGTGCTTTCCTCTCCCTCGAGACGTTTTCTCGGACTGGAGGCCCAAGGAGCGATTCATGGAAGTACTGCGGTTCAGCAACGAAGTGCACGAAGAACAGGACACCGACGAGGAGGTCCTGTGGTGGGATAACGAACGGGAGACCCGGCGCAGCCCGGAGAACCCGATCCGGACCTACTTTGACGAGATCTCCCGCGTCCCCCTCCTCACCAAGGAGGAGGAGGTCACCCTCGCCCAGCGCGTCGAGGCGGGGGACGAGGAGGCAAAGAAGAAGCTCGCCGAGGCCAACCTGCGCCTGGTGGTCTCCATCGCCAAGAAGTACCGGGGCTGCGGTCTTCCCTTCCTCGACCTCATCCAGGAGGGGAACCTCGGGCTCATGAAGGCCGTCGAGAAGTTCGACTGGCGCAAAGGCTACAAGTTCTCGACCTACGCCACCTGGTGGATCCGCCAGGCGATCCTCCGGGCGATCACGAACCGCTCCCGGACGATCCGCGTCCCGACCCACATCAACGAGCTCATCCGCAAGATCCACCAGGCGGAGCGGGAGCACCTCAAGGAGCACGGGACCGGACCAAGCCTGGAGGAACTGGCCGGGGAGCTCGACACCACGGTGGACAACATCGTCAAGGCCAAGAAGACCTCCCAGTACACGGCGTCCCTCGATACCCCCATCGGGTACGAGGACGAGGGGGCGGTGCTCGGGGACTTCATCGAGGACGAGGCCGCGGTCTCCCCCCCTCGGGAGACGTTCAAGGAGCTCCTCCAGCAGGAGCTCCAGAAGGCCCTGAAGGAGAAGCTAACCCCCCGGGAGCGGCGGGTGATCGAGCTCCGGTACGGCCTGGACGGGGGCCAGCCCCGGACCCTGGACGACGTGGGGGACATCTTCGGGATCTCCCGGGAGCGGGTCCGGCAGATCCAGAAGGAGGGCCTGGAGAAGCTCCGGGACTCGGCGATGCTCCGGAAACTGGAGCAGTTCCGGCAGATCCTCGAAGAGGGTTAGTCCCGCTTCTTCTTGCGCCCCGTGCCCCGCCGTGCGACCGCGGCGGGGCGCTTCTCTTCCCGGGTAGGGCAGGCGGGGTTGGAGCAGGTGGGACCCCGGCGGGGGTCCTCGTAGACCACCCCTTCCCCGCAGACCGGGCAGGCCTCGAGGGGTCGCCCCCCGGCCCGGAACGTGCACTCCGGGTACCGGGAGCAGGAGTAGAACGTCCGCCCCTTCCAGCTCCGCTCCACGAGCTCCCCCTCCTGGCACTGGGGGCAGCGGACGCCGGACCGGACTGGACCCGTGGTCCCGCAGCTTGGGCAGGCGAGGTAGCGGCCGTAGCGGCCGTAGCGGAGGGCCATCGGGGTCCCACACTGCGGGCAGGGGGCCGCGGGGGCCTGCTCGAGGGCGGCGAGGGCCTCCCCGAGTTCCACCCGGTCCGGACGGTACCGGTACGGCACCCCGGGGGGGAGGTTGTGCGTCGTCCGGCACTCGGGGTACCGGGAGCACCCGAGGTACAGGCTCCCCCGCCAGACCCGGACCTCCATCGGCGCCCCGCAGGTGGGGCACGAGACATCCGTGAGGGCTTGGAAAGCTTTCCCGCCTTGGGCCAGGGCCTCCTCCACGGTCTGGAGTTTGGGGGAGAACCAGCGGTAGAAGTTTCGGAGGAGCTCCCCCCGCTCGAGCTGCCCCTCCTGGATCCGGTCGAGGTCCTCCTCCATCCGGGCGGTGAACCCCTCTTCCACGGTCTCCGGGAAGTAGCGGCGGAGGAGATCCGTCACGAGGTGCCCGAGGAGGGTCGGGCGGAGGGAGCCCCTCTCCCGGACCACGTACCCCCGCTCCTGGATCACGGACACGATCTGGGCGTAGGTGGAGGGGCGGCCGATCCCCTCTTGCTCGAGCTTCTTCACCAAGCCTGCCTCGGTGTAGCGCTTGGGGGGCTCGGTCCACTTCTCCTCTACCACGATCTCGGGGACCGGGAGGACGGAACCGGGGACGAGGTCCTCGGGGAGGGGGGCCCCCTCGTCCTCGAGGGGGTCGGCGGGGAGGACCCGGGTGAACCCCGGGGAGGCCACGGCCGAGGTGGAGGCCCGGAAGGTCCAGTCTCCCGCCCGGAGGGTCACCTTGCGGCGAGTCCAGATCCCGTCCGCCATCTGGGTCGCGACGAACCGCCGCCAGATGAGGTCGTAGAGCTTCCGCTGGTCGGGGGAGAGGAACGGGGCCACCTCGTCGGGGGTCCGTCGGACGTCGGTGGGTCGGATCGCCTCGTGGGCGTCTTGGGCGCGGCGCCTGTTCCGGAACTGCCGGGACCGGGGGGAAAGCGCTTCCGCCCCGAACGCCTTCTTCACGAACGCCCGAGCCGAGGCGACCGCCGAGTCGGCCACTCGGACGGAGTCGGTCCGCATGTAGGTGATGAGGCCCACGGGCTCCCCGCCGATCGCCACCCCCTCGTAGAGCTCCTGGGCCACCTGCATCGTCCGCTTGGGGGAGAACCCCAGTTCCGTCGAGGCCACCTGCTGGAGGGTCGAGGTGATGAACGGGGGGGAGGGCCGCCGCACCACCTCCTCGGTGACGACCTCCTCCACCACAAACCGCGCTTGGGGAAGGGACGCCTGGAGTCCCTCGACCTCGGCTCGGGAGGTGAGCTTGCCCTCCAGGCGCGCCGTGAAAGGGGGTGTAGTCGGAAAGCGGGCCTCCACCTCCCAGTACGGCTCGGGGACGAAGTTCTGGATCTCCAGTTCCCGGTCGCAGATGAACCGCAGGGCCACGGACTGGACGCGGCCCGCCGAAAGGCCCTCGAACCGCCGGCCGGCCAGGACGCGAGACAGGAGGGGGCTGATCTGGTAACCCACGAGCCGGTCGAGGATCCGCCGCGCCCGCTGGGCCTCGACCTTGGCCAGGTCGATCGAGCCCGGGTGGGCGAGGGCCTCCCGCACGCTCTCCGGGGTGATCTCGTGGAGGAGGACCCGGGCGTAGCGGTCCCCGTCCCCCAGGAGCTCCATGAGGTCGTAGGCGATGGCCTCGCCCTCCCGGTCGGGGTCGGTGGCGAGGTAGATCCGCCGGGCATCGGCCGTCCTCTTCCGGAGCTCGGAGAGGAGCTTCCGGTCCCGGACCACCCATTTCGGGGTGAAGTCCCGATCGATGTCCACCCCGAGCTCCCTTTCAGGGAGGTCCCGGACGTGGCCCTTGGAGGAGAGGACGACGAACCCCCGGCCGAGGTAGGAGGCGAGGGTCCGGGCCTTCGTGGGGGACTCTACGATGACGACGTCGTGGGGCATGGCTTCGGGCGCGCATTATCGAGGGGGAGGAGAGGAAGCGCAAGAGAAGAGCCCCGGCCGGGAAGGCCGGGGCTCGGAACCGGTCGTTTGCAGCCTCAGTACTCCGGCGGGGGAGTGGGGACGCTCTCCTTCTTCTCCTCCTTGATCTCGGCCACCAAGGCCTCGGTCGTGATGAGCATCCCCGCGATCGAGGCCGCGTTTTGGAGGGCCGACCGGGTGACCTTGGTCGGGTCGATGATCCCCGCCTCGAACATGTCCCGGAACTCCCCGGCGACGACGTCGAACCCGATCGCGTCCTTCTCCCGCTTGAGCTGCTCGACGATCACCGCCCCCTCGAACCCGGCGTTCTCGGCAAGCTGCCGGGCCGGGGCCTCGATCGCCCTCTTCAGGATCTGGACCCCCACCTTCTCGTCCCCCTCGAGCTCCTTCTCGAGCTTGTCCAGGGCCTTGAGGGTCCGGAGAAGGGCCACCCCACCCCCGGGGAGGATCCCCTCCTCCACGGCGGCCCGCGTTGCCTCCAGCGCGTCCTCGAACCGGTGCTTCTTCTCCTCGAGCTCCGTCTCGGTGGCCGCCCCGACCTTGATCACCGCCACGCCACCGGCGAGCTTGGCCTTCCGCTCCTCGAGCTTCTCCCGGTCGTAGTCGCTGTCGGTGGTCTTGATCTGCTCCTCGATCTGCTCGATCCGGGCCTTGATCGCCTCGGGGTTGCCCTTGCCGCCGATGATCGTCGTGTCCTCGTGGTCGACCCGGACCCGTTCGGCGCGGCCGAGCATATCCAAGGTGGTGTTCTTGATCTCCATCCCCGCGTCCTCGGCCACCACGACTCCGCCGGTGAGGATCGCGATGTCCTCGAGCATCGCCTTCCGGCGGTCCCCGAACCCCGGGGCCTTGACCGCGCACGACACCAGGGTCCCCTTGAGCTTGTTGAGGACGAGGGTCGACAGGGCCTCCCCGGTCACGTCTTTCGCGATCACGAGGAGGGGCTTCCCCGTCTGGGCCACCTTCTCCAGGAGCGGGATCATCTCCATCGCGTTCTTGAGCTCCCGGTCGGTGATGAGGATGTAGGGGTTCTCGAGCTCGACCTCCATCTTCTTGGGGTTGGTGACGAAGTAGGGGGAGATGTACTCCCGGTCGAACTGCATCCCCTCCACGACCTCGTAGTGGGTCTCGATCGTGTCGGAGTCCTCAACGGTGATGACCCCCGCCTCGCCGACCTCCTCCATCGCGTCGGCGATGACCCGGCCGATCTCGGGGTCGTGGGCGGTGATCGAGGCCACCTGGGCCGTCTCGGCCTTGGTGGACAGCTTCCGGGACATCTTCTTGAGCTCCTCGGTCACCACCTTGACGCCCTTCTCCATCCCCCGCTTGAGGGCCATCGGGTTGGAGCCCGCGGCGACCATCTTGAACCCCTCCTTGAGGAGGGCGTGGGCGAGGATCGTGGCCGTGGTCGTCCCGTCGCCGGCCACGTCGTTTGTCTTGGAGGCGACCTCCTTGACGAGCTGGGCCCCCATGTTCTCAAACGGGTCCTTGTACTCCTGCTCCTCGGCAATCGTCACCCCATCGTTCACAATGTCCGGGGACCCGAACTTCTTCTCGATCCCGACGTTCCGGCCCCGGGGACCCAACGTTACCCGGACCACGCTCGCCAGCTTGTCCACGCCCGACAGAACCTTGCGCCGCGCCTCTTCTCCAAAGATGACTTCCTTGGCTGCCATGCTCTCCTCCCTAGCTCTCGATCACTGCCAAAACGTCGGTCGTCTTCACGAGGAGGTGCTTCTCCTCGCCAATGGTGATCTCTGTTCCCGAATAGGCGGCAATGAGCACCGTATCCCCCACCTTCACCTCGAACTTCTCCCCGGTCCCGAGGGCAACTACCTTGCCCCGGATTGCCTTCTCGTCCCGCACCGACTCGGGGAGGACGATGCCCCCAGCGGTCCGGCGCTCTTCTTCCTCGATCTTCTTGACGAGGATCCGATTGCCCAAAGGTCGTACCTTCATGGACACCTCCTTGGCATGGGTTTAGCACTCAGGGGTAAAGCCTGCTAAGCTGCGCCGATTGTACCGCCTCCGCCCGTGGGGTCAAGGTTGGAACCGCTTCATGGTAGGGGTAGAGTCCGGTGTGCCCGGGGGAAACGTGCACCTCGCCTTCGAGATGGGGACCCTTCCCGCGTGGGTGTTGGCGGGGGGGGCCCTCGGGGCGGGGCGGGAAAGCCTCGTGTGGTTCGCGGGGGCGTACGTGGGTGCAAGCCTTTTTCTCTCCCCTGACCTCGATTTGGCCACGAGCCGGGCCGCCCGGCGGTGGGGAGGCGCGCGGGCCCTCTGGCGCCCCTACGCCGCCCTGTTCCGTCACCGGGGGATCTCCCACTCGCCCCTGCTGGGGCCCCTCACCCGGCTCGTCTACCTCGGCCTCCTCGGGGGGATCGGCTGGGGACTTCTCCACGCGGTGGCGGGGGTGCCCTTCCCCCGGTCCTTTCCCACGGAATCCCTCCTTCCCGTCCTGGCTGGACTCTACTTGCCCCAGCTCCTGCACGTCGCCTTGGATCGGGGGGTGACCGCGGCCAAGCGCGGCCGGTAGGCCTCCCCGGCGGTTGTCGGGCCCGGGGAAGGCGGGTATAACAGGCGAACCGAGGAGGAGCGGAATGGGCATTTCGATTGGCGAGATCACCCGGGGGATGACCCTCATCTTCGACGGAGAGCTGTACGAGGTCACGGAGTTCGAGCACGTAAAGCTCGGACGGGGCGGGGCGTTCGTCCGGGCCAAGGTGCGGGACCTCCGGACGGGCCGCGTGGTCTCCAAAACGCTCAAGGACTCCGACAACCTCGAGGTGGCCTACTTGGAAACCCGGATCCTCCAGTACCTCTACCAGGCCGGGGGCAAGTACGCGTTCATGGACAAGGAGACGTTCGAGGAGCACGAGCTCTCGGCGGAGGTGGTGGAGCCGTTCAAGGGCTACCTCCTCGAGGGCCTGGAGTTCAGCGGGCTGTTCCACGGGGACCGACTGGTCAAGGTGGTCCCCCCAAACTTCGTGGACCTCCGGGTCGTCGACACCCCCCCGGGGATCCGGGGCGACACGGCCACGGGGGGGGAGAAGCCGGCCACCCTGGAGACGGGGCTCGTGGTCAAGGTCCCCCTGTTCGTGGGGGTGGGCGAGGTGATCCGGGTCGATACCCGGACAGGGGCGTACGTCGAGCGGGTGGGCTAGCTTGGCCGAGCAGCACTGGCGGGTTCCGCAGCCCTTGGGGACGGTGGTCGTCCGACAGGAGGTCCTGTCGGCCATCGCCTCCCGGGCCGTGGAGGGGGTGGAGGGGGTGCGGCCCCTGCGGAGCGGGGGGATCCTCGGCGTGTTCTCCGGCGGAGAAGAAGGGGTGCAGGTTTCCGTTCGGGAGGCAACGGCCGACGTGGACCTCCGGATCGCGGTGGTCCTTGGGTACTCCGTCCACCGGGTCGCCCAGGCCGTCCAGCAGCGGGTCCGGGAGGACCTGGAGAAGCTCGCCGGGATCCGGGTGGGGAAGGTGGACGTCCACGTCCGGCAGGTGGTCCCGCCGGAGGAGGTCCTGATGCTCGAGGAGCGGGGGGACGATGGCGAGGGATGAGGAGACCCTGGAGACCCCTGAGGAGGGGCAGATCTCCATCTCCCGGGACGTCATCGCCACGATTGCCGGGCTCGCGGCCGGGGACGTGGAGGGGGTGGCCCCGCCCAAGGGGGGGACCATGCCCCGGGGGGAGGCGGTGCGGAGGCTCGTCGACGTAGACCTCGCCGAGGGCCGGGTGAGGCTGACCCTCCGGGTGGGGGTCCTCTACGGGCACCCGGTCCAGGAGGTGTCCCAGCGGCTCCAAAGCCGGGTGAAGGCGGAGGTGGAGAAGATGACGGCTCTTCCGGTGGACGAGGTGAACGTGGAGGTCGTGCGGCTGGTGTTACCCGAGGAGGGGCGACGCAAAGGGAGGCCCTCGTGATGGGTTTCCTATTCGGGATCGGTGCCGCCTCGCTTCTCCTCGCTGGGGCAGCGATGGCGGCGGCGGTCGCCGCCCTCGCCTCGGGGGCCCTGGAGCTCTCCCTTCCCGGGGGAACCCCCCTTGCCTCCACCGCGGTCCAGGCCGTCCTCGGCCTGTGGGCGGTCACCTGTCTCGGAGCGGCGGGGGTGTTCGCCCGCCTCGCCCGCCAGCAGCTCGCCGTCCGCCGGGCGCTCCGCAAGCCCGGACCCAAGGGGATGATCCTCATCACCCAGGACACGATCCGGGAGATGGCGGGGGTCCTCCTCCGGGAGGAGCTCGGGCTCCACAAGTTCCGGGTCGACCTCCGGCCGATGGGCGGGGGGTTGGCCCTCCAGGTCCTCCTCCGCCTCCCCCCTGGGGAGGAGCTCCCGGCCCTCGCCGAGCGCCTCCAGAACCTCCTCGCCCAGGAGATCTCCGCCAAGACAGGGCTTGAGGTCCCCGAGGTCCGGATGATCGTGGAGGGGACGGCCCGTCCCGGCCGCTGAGCCGTGCGCCGCCAGGCCCGGGAAGCGGTCCTCCGGTCCCTCTACCGGCAGGAGTACCTCCCCCCCTCCCCCGACGACCTCCTCGACGAACGGCTTCCCCCGGAGGACGCGGCCTTCGCCCAACGGCTCCTCTCCGGGATCCACGACCACCGGGAAGTCATTGACCCGATCATCGACCGGAGGGCCAAGGGGTGGGGACTCGACCGGCTCCCCCTCGTGGATCGGAACATCCTGCGGCTGGCCCTGTACGAGCTCCTCTTCACGGACACCCCGCCGGAGGTCGTGATCGACGAGGCGGTGGAGCTCGCCAAGGCGTACGGGACCGAGCACGCCCCGGCGGTGGTCAACGGGATCCTCGACCGGGTGTGGAAGGAGGGCGATGGCCGCCGCGCGGTGGGCTGACCTCCACCTCCACACCCGGTGGTCGGACGGGACCCTGGATCTCGCGGGGGTGGTGGAGCGGGCTCGAGCGAGGGGACTCTCGGCCATCGCCGTCACCGACCACGACACGATCGGCCCCGAGCTCCACGCCCCCGTGGCCGTCCACGGCGGGATCGAGGTGGTCTGCGGGGTCGAGGTGAAGGCCGAGGTGGCCGGGGAGCGGGGGGAGATCCTGGGCTACTTCCTCACCCCCGGGCACCCGGCCCTGGAGGAGCTCTTCCGCTGGATGGCCGCGGAGCGGCGGAAGCGGATGGAGGCGATGGTCGCCCGTTGCCAGGAGGTCCTGGGGACGGAGATCGAGCTCGCGGAGGTGGCGGAGGCGGCCGCGGGTTCGGTTGGGCGACCCCACCTCGCCGCGTACCTTGTCCGGAAGGGGCTAGCCCAAAGCTTCGAGGACGCGTTCAGCCGCCTGCTGGCCCGCGGGGCGCCCTGCTACGTCCCTCTCCCCCGCCCCCCGAGTCGAACAGTCATCGGCGCGATCCGGGCCTCCGGGGGGGTCGCCGCCCTCGCCCACCCCTGCTTCCTCTCCATCCCCAATTGGGAAGAGGTCCTGGCCGGGCTAGCTCAGGAGGGCCTGGCGGCGGTGGAGGTGGTCTACCCCTACGAGCTCTCCCGCCAGCCCCGGCCCACGGACCCCAGGGAGATCGCCCGGCTTGTGGAGAAGCTCGGCCTGGTCCCCACCGGGGGATCGGACGACCACGGCCCGGGCTCGGTCAAGGACGCCCTGGGGGCAGCCCGGGTCCCCTACGCGGTGGTGGAGGAGCTCCGGGCGCTGGCCGGGTCAGTCACGTAGCGCAGCGCGGCCAGGGCCACCTCGAGCTGGTCGTCGGTGGGCTCCCGGGTCGTCAGGCGCTGGAGGAGGAGGCCGGGGAGAACGAGGGGCCGGAGCCACCACGCCCGCGGCCACCGCGCGGCCAGGCGCAGGACCTCGTAGGTGATCCCCGCCACGACCGGAAGGAGAAGAACCCGCGCCCCAAGTCTCACCCACAGGTTCGGGGTCGGGACAAGGGAGAAGACGAGGATCGCCACGAGGACGAACAGGAGGAGGAAGCTCGTCCCGCAGCGGGGATGGACGGGGCTCCGCTTCCGCGCCCGCTCAAGGGACGCCTCCCCTTCCTCGTAGGCGTGGACCACCTTGTGCTCCGCCCCGTGGTACTGGAACACGCGCCGGACGTCGGGAAGGAGGGAGATCGCCCCGAGGTACCCCAGGAACAGGAGGACCCGGATCCCCCCCTCGGCGAGGTTGAAGAGCACCCGGTTCTCAATACCGAGGAACCCAGCGAGGTAGGCGGGGAGCAGCATGAACCCGCCCACGACGAAGAGGACGGCGAGGAGGAGGACCGCGATCCCCCCCCCTCGCGAGCCGGAGGCCTCGTCCGGGAACGCAAGCTCGGCCGACCGCTGGAGGGCCGCCCAGCCCAGGGAGAGCATCTGGACCAACCGGACCGACCCCCGAACGAACGGGAGCCGCTCCAGCCGCGGGGAGGAGAACCTCGTCGGGAGAGGTTCCACCGCGACCTCTCCGGTGGGAGTGCGGACGGCCAGCACAACCCGCTCCCCGTCCTGGAGCATCACCCCCTCAAGGACGGCCTGACCCCCGATGGGCATCAGCGCTTCTTGGTCGCCTTGCGGGCCGGCTTCTTCGCCTCCGGGGGCTTCTTCGCCTCCTGCCAGTTCCCGTACTTCCGGGCGAACCGCTCGACCCGTCCCTCGGCGTCCACGAGCCGGGTCTCGCCGGTGAAAAACGGGTGGCAGCGGGAACAGACGTCCACGTGGAGCTCCTTCTTCGTGGACAGGGTCTCGAACTCCGCCCCACAGCTGCAGCGGATGACGGCGGGATAAAGCTGCGGATGGATTCCCTGTTTCATCGCCTCACCGCTTGGAGTACTGTTCCTTCTTCCGGGCCTTGCGGTGGCCGTACTTCTTCCGCTCCACCGCCCGGGCGTCGCGGGTGAGGAGCCCGGCGTCCTTGAGGGGCTTCTTGAACTCGGGGGTCATCTCGACGAGGGCCCGGGCGATCCCCAGGCGGAGGGCCTCGAGTTGCCCGGTGGGGCCCCCTCCCTCGACCCGGGCCCGCACCGCGTACCGGCCCATCGTCCCCGTGGCGTAGAACGGGGACAGGAGGTGGCGGTTGAGGTGATCGGGCCCGAACGAGAAGGCGGAAAAGTAGGCCTCAGCCGGCCGGCCGTTCACGAGAATCCGGCCGTCACCCTCGGTGAGCCACACCCGGGCCACGGCCTCCTTTCGCCGACCCACGCCGTGGAAGGCCATCCCAGCGCCCGCAGCCCGGCGGGTCGTCTCCGCTACTTGCTCCAACGGGATCTCCTCCTTGGGTTGGTCAATGGACTTCGGGCCCAATCCTACCCCCGATCGCGACCCTGTCAACCGGACCCGAGCCGGGCCCGGAGCTCCTCCAGGGACGAGACCCCCAGGTAGGCGAGGAGCGCGGGGGTCACGGTGAGGACCTTCGTGGGACCCTGGGCCTCGGCGGCGACGAACCCCCGGGCCACAAGCTCCGCGATGTGGCCGTAGGCCCGCTGGCCCCGGACCTTCACCACCTCGGACTGGAGCACCGGGGCCCGGTGGACGATCACGGCGAGGGTCCGCAGGGTCTGCTCGGGGATGTCCCCGTGGGGGGCCAGCGGCCGCACCGCATCGGCCACCTCACCCTTCACCCGCAGGATGTACCCTCCCCCTTCTTGGGCGAGCTCCACCCCCCGGTCGGGGGAAGCGCACTCATCCGCCAGGGCCTGAAGGAGGCGGGCCACTGCCTCCTCCCCCAGCCCAAGGGCCTGGGCGAGGCGGGCCACGGACAGAGGCCGGTCGGCCACGAACAGGGCCGCCTCAACGAGGGCCTTCGGCTCCATCCCCGACTTCGATCAGGACCTCCCCGAGGAACGCCTCCTGCCGGAGCCGGACCTCGCCCCGGGCGTCGAGGTGGAGGAGCTCCATCAGGCGGGCCACGACCTCCCGGGGATCTTCCCCGGCCACCGCCCGGAGGGGGATCACCCGCTCCCCGTTCACCAGCGACCGGAGCTTCCGGAGGAGCCGGAGGGCCCGGGAGCTGAACGGCTCCTCGTCCACATCGAACCCGAGGTCCTCCGGGGAGAAGTCGGGCTCCCGGGCCTGGCGCCGCCGCTCGGCGGCCAGGGCCGCGCGGAGCGCCCGGCTGAGGTCCCCCACCGTGAGCCGGCCCCGGGGGACCCGGCGCAGGGGGAGCCGAAGCTCGGGGGCGATGTACACCGCCTCCTCGTGGGCCGCAACCTCGGAGGCCACCTCTTCCGCCACTTCCTCCACCGTCGGCAGCGCCCCTCCCCCCTTGACCCAGTCCGACTTCATCCGGAGGAGAACGGAAGACGCCAAGACCATCCGCCCCGGGACGGCAAACGCCACCTCCCGCTCGGCGACGTAGGCCCGGAACCGGCCAATGAGGGCCACGAGGTCCACTCCCCATGGATCGAGGTCCGCGGTGAGCTCCCGGAACAGGTTCTCCCAGTCGGCCTTGGTCAGCGCCTGGGGCTCCAGAAGTTCAAGCTCGGGCATGCTCGAGTTCCACCCCCAACACCTCGGAGGCCCCGTCCCGGAGGAGGACCCCGTACACCCGGTCCGCGTGCCGGACCACCTCTTCGTTGTGGGAGATCATGATCACCTGTCCCTCCCGGGCGAACTCCCGCAGCAGCCGGGCCAGGCGCTCGGAGTTGGCCTGGTCGAGGGCGGCGTCCACCTCGTCCAGGAAGTAGAACGGGGCCGGTCTGCCCGCCGCGAGCGCAAGCACAAACGCAATCGCAACTAGGGTCTTCTCCCCCCCTGAAAGCGCATCGAGAAGCCGCGCCTCCTTCCCCGGGGGGCGGGCCTCGATGAGGAGGCCGGAGGCGATGTCCCCCGGCTCGGCCAGGGCCAGCCGCGCCTCTCCCCCCCCGAACAGAACCTCAAACAGCCGGTCCAGCTCGGAGGACACGGCCTCCATCGTCGCCAGGAACTTCTCCTTCTTCTTCGCCTCGATCTCGCCGATGAACCGCTCGATCTCGTGCTTCTCCGCCTCGAGGGTCGCCACCCGCTCCTTGAGGTCTTGGAACTCGGCGAGGAACGCGTCGTACTCCTCGATCGCCCGGAGGTTGACCGCCCCCAGCTCCCCCTGGCGCCGCTCGGCCTGGCGGAGCCGGGCCTGGAGGACCTCGAGGGACCCCGGTTCGCCCCCGCCCGGGGGCTCGGGAACGTCCCCCATCGCCGCCAGTTCCCCCTCGAGCTCCGCCGCCTCCCGCTCGGCCCTCGCGAGGCTTGCCCGGAGCCGCTCGAGCTCCCGGTACGCCTCCCGCCGCCGCTCCCGCCGGGAGGCGAGGTCCCTCTCCTCGCTCTCCTCGGCCGCCCGGGCCTGGGCCAGGGCGCGGGACCGCTCGGCCAGGGCCGCCTCGGCGGCGGAGAGCTCCCCGGAGAGGCGTTCGATCTCCCCCCGGAGCCGCCTCAAGGCCTCCTCCCGAGCCCGGAGCTGGGCCTGGCGGGGGGCGAGGTCGACCCCAGCCCGCCGGGCCGGGGATCCGCCGACGATCGCCCCACCCCGCTCGAGGAGGTCCCCGTCGGCGGTCACCACCCGCACCCCGAGGACGTCCCGCACCGCCTCCAGGGAGTCGGCAAGGAGGGTGTCCCCGAGGACGTATTGGAGGGCCGGCCGAACGTCCGGGGGGCAGTCGAGGAAGTCGGTGAGGAACCCCTGGACCCCGGGGAGGCGGAGGGCGGCGCGGGCCTTCGGGGAAACCGGGGGCACGGCCAGCCGGTCCAGGGGAAGGAACCGGGCCCGCCCCAGCTTCTCCTCCTTGAGGTGGGCCACGGCCCGGAGGGCGAGGTCGCGGGTCTCGACGACGAGGTCGTGGAGGTGCCCCCCGGCCGCGGTCGCCCACGCCACCTCTGCCCCGGGCTTGGGGGCCACGAGCGCCCCCAGCGTCCCCTTCAGCCCCGGCCAGCGCAGGGAGAGAACCGCCTCCACCGCCGCCGGCGGCCGCTCGCCCTGGGTCAGGAGGTCCCGCATGTCCTGGATCGTCTCCTTGAGGGAGGCGATCTCCCGCTCCGTGACCCGGGCCTCGGCCTCCTTGGTGGCGAGCTCCCCCCGCAGCCGCTCCACCGACCGGACGAGGTCGGCCAGGCCCCCGTCCGCCGGGCGGGCGGAGCCCCGCCGGCGCTCCCGGGCCTCGATCTCCCGGTCGAGGCGGTCCACCTCGGCGGAGAGGCCGGCCACCTCCTCCCGCAGCCGTTCGACCTGGACTCGAACCTTGTCCAGGGCCGCCTTCCGGCTCTGAAACTTCCGCCAGAGGAGGGTCCGCCCGACCCGCTCCCGCTCCTGGGCCAGGGCCTGGTACTCCAGGGCCGCCTCCCGCTCCCGGTAGAGGGCCGCCAGCCGCTGCCGCCGCTCGGCGAGGAGGATCCGGCTCGTGTTGAGGCGCTCCTTCACCTCCCCCAGCTCCTCGATCGCCTTCGCCTTCCGCTCCTCGTAGGCGGAGATCCCCGCCACCTCGTCGAGGATCTCCCGCCGCTCGCGGGGGGAACGCTCCAGGACGTCGATCACCATCCCCTGCTCTACGATGTGATAGCCGTCGCGGTCGATGCCAGCGAGGGCGAGGAGGGCCTCCACGTCCCGGGCCGCGGCGGGGCGGCCCTGGATCCGGTAGGAGGAGGAGGTCCGGGTGATCCGCCGGGAGAGGTGGACCTCGTCCCCGGCGTCGGGGAGGAGCTCGGCGAACGTCCCAGCGCGGTTGTCCAGGGTGAGGACGACCTCGGCCTCCTCGACGGGCTCTCCCTTGGGAGGGGTGTGGAGAAGGTCCTCGATCCGTTCAGCCCGCAGCGACCGGGATCGGCGACCCAGGGCGAACATCACCGCGTCCAGGAGGTTGGACTTCCCGGTCCCGTTTTCCCCGATGAGGGCGGTGAACCCCGGGTAGAAGTCCAGGGCCACCCGGCGCCGGAACGACTTGAACCCCTGGACGGTGAGGCGGCGGATCGCCGTCATCGCCCTTGCCCCACCCCACCGGCGGCGCGGGGTTGCCCGTCGCCACCCAAGTTCTTCGGCTTCAAAACTCCCTTGTCCCGTCCCATTCCGCCTCCCCGGCGTGGGGCTAGTGTAACGTTCGTTACGCCCACGGGCAAAGAAAGGAGGGCGCGGCCCCACCCCCGCGCCCTCCCTCCCCACTAGCCGCCCAGAAGCCCAAGGACCAGGCCCGCCAACCCCACGAGGAGGGCCACGATCGCGAGCCCCTGGGCCAGCGCCAGCCCGTCCTTGAGGGCCTGAACGTCGGCCTGAAGGGTCGTCACCGCCCCTTCGGCCGTCCCCAGGCGGGCCTCGTGGTCGTCCACCTTGGTCTGGATGGCGCCGATCGTCGTCTTGAGGTCGGCGGTGAACCCACCGATGGCCTTCTCAAGGTAGGCGATCTTCTCCCGGTTGTTCTCGATCTTGATGTTCAGGGCTTGGACCGCCTGCTCCAGGGCGAGGATCCGCCGCTGGAGGGAGCCGATGTCCTGGGCCTCGAGGGCCGCGATCCGCCCCGCGTGGTCGGAGAGCTGCCGGTTGATGTCAGCAATCGATGCCTGAAGGGTGAGGACCTGTTGGTTGAGTTTCCCCCCCAGGCCCTCGATCTCCGCCTTGAGGGACGCCTCGCAGGCCTCGATCTGGGACTTCAAGGCCAGGACCGCGCCTTCAAGGGCCGTGATCCGGTTGCCGTGGGCCGTCCCCTGTTTGGCGAGGTCGGAGACCTTCTCCCCCAGGGTGGCGATGGCCGAGGCGAGCTCCTGCCGGGTCCGCTCGAGGTTTTGGGCCAGGGTGGCCAGCCCAGCGGCCAGGTCCTGATCTGTCTTCTTCAGGCCCTCGGCCACCGCCCGGAGGTCGGCAACTTGGGCGCCCACCTCCGCGAGTTTACCGGCCAGGACCGGGACCTCCGCCTGAAGATCCCGGATCTTGCCCTCGGCCTCCCGGAGCCCGGCGGCCACGGTCCGGTACCGGGAGGCCAAATCCGCGTCCACCGCGTTGAGGGCGGCGATGGCCCCCTTGAGCTCGGTGATGAACCCGGCGAAGAACCGGCTCACCTGACTAAACGCGCTCTCCAGGGCGGCGATCTCCTCCTCCGCTGGGGGAAGGTGGACCCCGCCCTGGGCCAGCGCAACCCCCCCGAGGAGCACCGCTCCCGCCACCAGACCTCCAAGAACCCTCTTCATCGCAGACCTCCTTGTCGTGTCACGCATCCTGGCCCCAGGCTAGCCGGGGCCGCCGGACCCGCTAAGCGCCCCTGGGTAGCCCCGGAGGGGGATTTGTCATCCCCGCTACAGACAGCTGTCCCAGCAAGACGAAGGGCGACGGGGCGTACCCCCGTCGCCCAGGGAACTCCCCGGCACGCGTGTCCGCGGCCCTATCGGGAGGAGAGGAGCAAGAACAGAAGGCCTCCCACCGCCAGGGGCACGAGGAAGATCGCGGTCCACATCGCCTGGTGATCCGCCGCGCACCGGGCCTTGGCCGCGTCCAGGTCCTCCCGGAGCACCGTCAGATCCCCTCGGACCTCGTCGAGCATGGCGGGGAGGTCGTCCACCGCGGTGCGGATTCCAGCAAGGGCTACCTCCAGTCCCTCGATCTTGGATCGGTTGTTGTCAACCCGAACCGCCAGGGCCTCAAGGGCCGCGGCAAGGGCGGCGATCCTCCGCTCGAGGGACGGGTAGTCGTACTTCTCCAGGGCGGTGACGCGCCCTTCGAGGGCCATGATCGCCGGTACCACCGCCCCTTCGAGTTTCGTCAACCGACCCCGCAGATCCTCTAGCCCCACCCGCGTCTGGGCCGCGAGCTCCTCCAGGCCGAGCCTGAGGACGATGGAGGTCCGTTCGAGGGACTTCACCCGCTCATCGAGCATGGTGAACGAGCCCTTGACCTCGAGGATGAAGTCCCGGAAGAACCCCACGACGTGGGCAAACGCCCCCTCGAGGGCCGCCACTTCGGCGGGAGGAGGGGGTGCCTCCTGGGCTAGCCCAAGCGGCGCGGCTACCGCCACCGCGACCAGTAATCCGCTGACGAACTCTTTCATCACGCGTGCCCTCCTTTGGCGCAACGGAGCGCGATCCGCGGCCACCCTAGCGCACCCTCCCCATCCGGGCACCGCCCGCTGGCCAGCGGGGACAGGCTGTTCGTCGTCCCCTGGGCGGACAAACGTCTCGCAGGAGGCCGGAGCCCGCTTGAGCGGGGCGCACGCCGTCGGTAGAGTTCCGCCCGGTTGCAGTTCCACTTCTCGCTTTAGGGAAAAGGAGGAAGGATGGGTTGGATGCTGGGGGCTGCGGCCCTCGTGTCGTTGGCGGCGTTGGGGTGGTCGGCCTACGCCACCTATTCGGTGGCCCGGCGGGACGCGGGGTCCCCGCGGATGCGGGAAATCCAGGCCTACATCCGCGAGGGGGCGTGGGCGTTCATGATCGCCGAGGCCAAGGTGATGGCGATCACGATGGTCGTGGTGGCAGGGGTCCTGTGGGCGGTGTTCTACTGGGAGGTGTCTCTGGCGTTCCTGATCGGGTCAGGCCTGGCCATGGCGGCGGGGTTCATCGGGATGAACGCCGCGACCTTGGCCAACGCCCGGACCACCCACGCCGCCCAGCGGTCCCTCAAGGAGGCCCTCACCGTGGCCTTCTCCGGAGGGTCGGTGATGGGGATGGCCGTGGCTGGGCTTGCGGTGGGGGGGCTCGCCCTCGTGATCGCCCTCTTCCGCCGGGAGTTCGACCCCGCGGTCCTCTACATTCACACCAAGACGATCTTTGGGATTCCGGGCGCGGACGTGAACTTCATCAAGGGAGCTCTCATCATCTCCGCCTACTCCGCTGGGGCCTCCCTCGTGGCCCTGTTTGACCGGGTGGGCGGGGGGATCTACACCAAGGCCGCGGACATGGCCGCCGACCTCGTGGGCAAGGTGGAGCTCAAGATCCCCGAGGACGACCCCCGGAACCCGGCGACGATCGCCGACAACGTGGGGGACAACGTGGGGGACGTGGGGGGCCTGGGGGCCGACCTCCTGGAGTCCTTCGTCGGCGCGGTGATCTCGGCCATCGTGATCGCCCTCTACGTCTACGTGGGGCGGTTCAACCCCGATATCCAAGATCTGATGGCGAAGTTCGGCCTCGGCGACCGCATCACCGCGGACTTCTGGTGGTTCGCGTTGCTCCCGATCCTGTTCGTGGCTGGGGGGATCGTGGCCTGCCTGATCGCCATCGCCTACATCCGCTTCTCCCGCCGGGAGAAGGACATGCAGGGGATCCTCATGAACGGGACCCGGCTCGGGGCGGTCCTCACCGCGGGGTTTGCCGCCCTCACCACGTGGCTGTCCCCGTTCAACTGGATCCCGTTCCTGTCGGCGATCATGGGGATCGCGAGTGGAATTGGGATCGGATTCGTCTCGGAGTACTTCACCTCGAGCCGCTACAAGCCGACCCGAGAGCTGGCGAGGGCCTACCAGTCCGGGCCGGCAATCGGCGTGACCGAGGGGATGGCTGTGGGGATGCTCTCGGCCCTGTGGCCGTGCCTCATCATCGCCGCAGCCACGGTGCTCGCCTACCAGATGGGCGGCCTCCTCGCCGTGGCCTACGCCGCGCTGGGGATGCTCTCGTTTGTGGGGATGACGGTGTCCGTGGACTCCTACGGGCCGATCGCCGACAACGCCTCCGGGATCGCCACGATGGCCAAGCTCGACCCCCAGGTGCGGGAGAAGACGGATCAGTTGGATTCCATTGGCAACACCACCGCCGCGATCGGGAAGGGGTTCGCGATCGGCTCGGCGGCGTTTGCGGCCCTCGGCCTCATCGCCGCCTACCTCTGGTCGGCGGCTGGACGGGCCGATGAGGTCCACGTCCCCAACATCCCGATCATCAGCCCCGAGGTGGGCGGGCTCGTGGTGGCGGGGATGATCGTCGGGGCGATGGTCACCTACGTGTTCTCCGCCCTCCTCATCCGGTCTGTGTCCCGCACCGCCGACGTCATGGTCCAGGAGATCCGCCGCCAGTTCCGGGAAAACCCCAAGATCATGAGCGGAGAGGCGACCCCGGACTACAAGCGGTGCATCACGATCACCGCCCACGGCGGGGTCCGGCGGATGGTCCTCCCGTCCCTTCTCGCCCTCGGGATGCCCCTGTTCGTGGGGCTGCTCTTTGGGCGGTACACGCTCGCCGGGTTCCTCGTGGGGGCGCTCCTGTCGGCGATCATGCTCGCCATCTACTGCGGGAACGCGGGGGGGGCGATGGACAACGCCAAGAAGTACGTGGAGGAGGGGCACTTCGGAGGCAAGGGCTCCCCGGCCCACGCCGCCGGCGTGGTCGCCGACACCGTTGGAGACCCCCTCAAGGACACGGTGGGGCCGAGCCTGGACATCTTGATCAAGCTCATGAGTGTGATCTCGCTTCTGTTCGCCTCCCTGTTCCCGGTGATCCCGTTCTTCCTGAGGTAGGGGCGTTGACCGAGCTCCACGGCAGCCGGGTGGTCCTCCGTCCCCTCCGGGCGGGGGACCGCCCGCTCCTCTCCCGGTGGCTCTCCGACCGGGAGCTCCGCCGGTACGTCACCCGGGGCCGGGCCTTCTCCCCCGAGGCACCCGACAGCGAGGAGTTCCTCATCCTCCTCGGTTCTCACCCCATCGGGGTCTGCGGGTTGTTTGCCATCGAGGCGAAGGGGGCCGAGGTGGGGATTGTCCTTGGGGAGAAGGACGCCTGGGGGCACGGGTACGGGCCGGAGGCCCTGGGGCTCCTCCTCCGGTACGCCCACGAGGAGCTGGGCCTTACCGAGCTCTCCCTCTACGTCCACGCCGCAAACGCCCGGGCGGTCCGGGCCTACGAGAAGGTGGGGTTCAGCGTGGAGCGGCGGCTCGTCCTGGGCCGGTGGCTCCTGGGGCGAGGCCAGGCACTTCTCGTCATGCGCTGGCGGGCGCCGGGGGAGGGGAGGACGTGATCCGGACCGAGGGCCTCACCCGCCGGTTTGGGGACCGGACCGCGGTCGAAGACCTCACCTTGGAGGTCGAAGCGGGGGAGGTCCTCGGGCTTCTGGGACCCAACGGGGCGGGGAAGACGACCACGGTGCGGATGCTCGCCGGCCTCCTCGCCCCCACCTCCGGCCGGGCGTGGGTCGCCGGCCACGAGGTGGGCCGGGAGCCCGGGGCCATCCGCCCCAAGGTAGGGTTCCTCCCCGAGACCCCGGGGTTCTACAAGCGTCTCTCGGTAGAGCGCAACCTCCGGTACTTCGCCCAGCTCTACGGGGTCCCCCAACCTCAGGCCGCCGTCCGACGGGTCCTCGAGCGGCTTTCGCTTTGGGACCGGCGCGGGGAGGCCGTGGCCACCCTCTCCAAGGGGCTCCGTCAGCGCCTGGGCCTCGCCCGGGCCCTCGTCCACGAGCCCCAGGTCCTGTTCCTCGACGAGCCCACCTCGGGCCTGGATCCGGAGAGCGCCCGGGAGGTCCGGGAGTTCATCGGGGAGCTCGCCGGGGAGCGGCGGACGATCCTCCTCTGCACCCACAACCTGGCCGAGGCCGAGGAGCTCTCCACATGGATCGCCGTCCTCCGGACCCGGCTTGTCGCCCTCGACCGCCCCGGGGAGCTCAAGCGGCGGCTCTCGGGGTCCAGGATCTTGGTGGATCTGGCCAATCCGCGGCCGGAGTTCACTTCTCTCGCGCTTCCCTTCGTCCGCGGGGCAAGCCTCGATGGCTCGGTCCTCGCCGTGGACGTGGAGGACCCCGAGCGGGAGGCCCCGGCCCTCGTCCGGAGGCTCGTCGAGCTCGGGGCGGAGATCCAGGCCGTGCGGCGGGAGGAGCGGACGCTCGAGGAGGTGTACCTCGAGCTCGTGGGGAGGGGCGATGGGGCGGATTAAGCTTCTCGTCCTCAAGGAGTGGGAGGAGCTTCGGAAGATCAAGATGGTTCTCTACGGGGCCCTGTTCCTCCCCCTCCTCATGGGGGGCCTGGCGGGGTTCATGGTCTGGCAGGGGCAGGGCCTCCCCCCCGAGGCTCAGGCGGCGCTCTTCAACACCGCCCTCATGTACTTCCTCATCCTCCCGGTCATGATCCCGGTGACCCTCGCCGTCTACTCCATCGTCGGGGAGAAGGAGCAGGGGACGCTGGAGCCCCTCCTCGCCACCCCCCTCACGGACTGGGAGCTCTTCCTGGGCAAGGCCCTCGTCGCCGTCCTCCCCGCCGTTCTCCTCACCTGGGGGGTGTTCGGCCTCTTCCTCGCCGCCGCCCACCTCATGCTGGGAGGGATCCCCGCCGGAGTTCTCTCGGTCCCCTGGCTCCTCTCGATCTTCCTCCTCTCGCCCCTTCTCGCCCTGTTTGGGGTGCTCGTGTCCATGCTCGTCTCCTCCCGGACGAGCGACCCCCGGGCGGCGTACCAGTTCTCGGGCCTGGCCGTGGTCCCGTCCCTCGTCCCGCTCATCGTCTACTCCGCCCGGATGACGGCGGTGAACCTCCTCCTCGTCCTCCTCGAGGGGGGGATCCTCGTCCTCCTCAACGGGGGCCTCCTTGTGCTCGCGGTGAAGCTCTTCCGGCGGGAGGAGATCCTCACCCGGTGGAAGTGACCGCGCCGCCAAGCTGGGTCCGCAACGCGGTCTTCTACCAGATCTTCCCCGACCGGTTCCGGAACGGGGACCCCGGGAACGATCCCCCCGGGACGACGCCGTGGGACGCCCTTCCGACCCCCACCTCGTTCTCCGGGGGGGATCTCGTGGGGATCCGTGAGAAGCTCCCCTACCTCCAGGAGCTGGGGGTGAACGCCCTCTACCTCACCCCGATCTTCCGGGCGTCCACGAACCACCGCTACGACGGGGAGGACTACTTCCACGTCGACCCCACCCTCGGAGGGGACGGGGCGTTCCGGGAGCTCCTCCAGGCCGCCCACGCCCGGGGAATCCGGGTCGTCCTCGACGGGGTGTTCAACCACTGCGGGCGGGGACATCCGTTCTTTCAAGACGCCCTCGAACGGGGCCGCCGCTCCCCCTACTGGGACTGGTTCAGGATCCACGGCGACCGGCCCCGCTGGGACCCCGAGCCCAACTACGCCTGCTGGGCCGGGCACGCCTCCCTCCCCGAGTGGAACCTCGACCACCCTCCAGTGCAGGAGTACCTTCTCTCCGCCGTCCGCCACTGGATCCGGGAGGGGATCGACGGCTGGCGACTGGACACGGTCGAGTACCTCCCCCCCGACTTCGTCCGGGCCGTGTACCGTGCCGTCAAGGAGGAGAACCCCGAGGCCTACGTCCTGGGGGAGGTGCTGGGCCTCGGGACGTCCTGGTTCCGCCACCGGGCCCTGGACGGGGTCATGCACTACAAGCTCCGGGAGGCCCTCGTCCGGTTCATCGCCGAGGGGAGCTGGGACGCCCCC
The DNA here is from genome assembly GCA_938084715.1 of Candidatus Bipolaricaulota bacterium. Classification (GTDB taxonomy): domain Bacteria; phylum Bipolaricaulota; class Bipolaricaulia; order Bipolaricaulales; family Bipolaricaulaceae; genus Bipolaricaulis. The sequence goes on from CALKES010000009.1 coordinate 127,964, forward strand.
CGGTTCGCCCGCTACCTCCGCGCCCTGTGGGCGAGCTACCCGCCCGAGGCGAACTACAGCTCCTACACGCTCCTAGGAAGCCACGACGTCCCGCGGTTTCGGACCCTGTGCGGGGGAGATGGGCGGAGGGTCGCCCTGGGGGCGGCGTTCCTCTTCGCCTACCCTGGAGCCCCGGCGGTCTACTATGGGGACGAGGTCGGGCTCGAGGGAGGGGAGGACCCCGACTGCCGGCGGGCCTTCCCCTGGGACGAGGAGCGCTGGGACCGGGAGCTCCTCGCCACGTTTCGGGCCCTGGCCCGACTCCGGCGGGAGGAGGTCGCGCTGCGAGAGGGGGATGTCCGGTGGTCCTACGTCGAAGGGAGGGCCCTCATCCTCCTCCGCCGGAGCGGAGACGAGGAGATCGCTTTCGCCCTCAACGCCGAGGAAGACGAGGCCGCGGTCTCGTTCCCTGCTGGGACATGGAAGGACCTCATCGAGGGTGAACGAGCGCAGGGACGGCTCGTCCTTCCCCCCTTGAGCTTCCGCCTCCTCCGGCGGGGGTAGCTACTCCTTGACCGCTCCCCCGGTGAGGCCGGAGATGATGAGCTTCTGCAAGGGGAGGAAGATCGCGAGGATGAGGAGCGCCCCGAGGATCGCCGCCGCCGAGAACGCCCCCCACCGCCGATCGTAGGCCGCCTGGATGAAAAACCGGAGACCCACCGCCAGGGTGTACATCTCCGTCCCCTTGAGGAGGATGCTCGCCAGGACGTACTCCGAGTAGGTCGTGATGAACTGGATGATGAGGACCACGGCGAGGATCGGCCGAGCCAGGGGCAGGACGATGCGCAGAAAGGCCTGGAACGGGGTCGCTCCATCCACAAGGGCCGACTCCTCCACCGACCGGGGGATCGTGTCGAAGTACCCCTTCATGAACCACGTGTTGAACCCCATCGCCCCCCCAAGGTAGACCATGATGAGGCCGGGGTGGGTGTTGTACCCAAGCCAAGGTACGAACTCCTTGATCCGGATGAGGAGGAGGTAGATCGCCACCATCGCGAGCATCTGGGGGAACATCTGAACGAGGAGGAGGGCGAGGAGCCCAGCACGCCGGAACTTGAACCGGAAGCGGGAGAAAGCGTAGGCCCCAAGAGCACACAAGAACACCGTGATCAGCGCCGTGAACCCTGAAACGAGGAGCGTGTTCAGAAGCCATCGGGGAAACGGCACCGTGGGGTCGGTGAACAGCCTCCGGTAGTGCTCCAGGGTTGGGTTCGCGGGGATCAGCCGCTGCTCGAGAAGGTTGTTTGTGGGGTTGAACGAGGCGGAGAGGATCCACAGAACCGGGAAAAGAGCCCAGGCCACGGCCACAAGGATCAGGGCGTGGCGAACAAGGAGGCCGAGGAAGCTCGGTCGGCTATACATTGCGACTCACGTCCTCCAACGCCCGGGTAAACCGGAAGTTCACCCCGCTGATCACGGCGATGATGACGAAAATGATGATCGAAACCGCCGCCGCAAGCCCAAGCTGGTTCCCCCGATCTCCCTCGAACGCCAGCCGGTACGTCCAGGAGATGAGGATGTCCGTCGCCCCCGCCGGGGTGGCCGCCCCGAGCACGGCCGGCCGTCCCGCGGTCACAAGCCAGATGATCGTGAAGTTGTTGAACGTAAAGGCAAACGATCCGATGAGGAGCGGGGCCACGCTCACCCAGAGAAGAGGCATCGTGATCGTCCAGAACCTCTGCCAGCCTGTGGCCCCGTCCACCCTCGCCGCCTCGTAAAGCTCCTTGGAGATGCTCTGGAGGGCCCCCAGGGACACAATCATCATGTAGGGGTAGGTGAGCCAGACGTTGATCGTGATCAGGGCCACCCGGGCCCACAGCGGGTCCTGCAGCCACCGCACCTTGGTTCCGAAGAGCGTGCCCAAGATCCGGTTGATCACCCCAAGGTCGGTGTTGAACAACCCCGCCCACACGAGGGCGGAGATGAAGGCCGGCATGGCATAGGGAACGATGAGCAGAGAACGGTAGACGAACCTCCCCCGGACGTAGGGATCGTTGAGGAGGTAGGCCAGTCCCAGGCCGATCCAAAAACTGAAAAACACGGTGAAGAACGACCAGGCCACCGTCCAGGCGAATACCCGAGCAAAATCGGACCGGATCAGGGGGTTCGTGAGAACGTCCACGTAGTTTTTGAACCCGATGTAGATCTGGAAACCAGGCTCAATTCTGACCCCATCCGGCGAGGTGAAGTAGCCGTCCCTCGCGGCGTACAGGACCCCGGTCTCTAGGTCCCGAATCGCGTCCAGTTCCCGAAGGTACTCGTACTTGCGGAGGTAGGTCCCGAACTCGCGGACGGTGGCGAGGCGCACGTGCTTCCCTTCCAAGACAAGGGCCATCCGTTCAAGCGCCGGAAGGGACTGGTAGATCTCCATCAAGGTAAGGCGCCTGAACGTCTCGAACTGGACGACGGTTCCGTCCTCGCCACGGATGAACCGGGGATCGGCCAGGTCCACGGGCAAAAGTTCGCTCCCCTCCGAAAGGTAAGTCCGCCCGTCTTGGGCAAGGAGGATCACCCGAAGCTCTCCCCGGTCATTGCGGAACGCCCAGTACGTGAACCGCTCGTGGTCCGGGGGCAGGTAGTAGCGGCCCTCAAGCTGGGCGACCACCTGGGCTTTCGTGAGGAGGTTCCCCGTCTGGAGGTTGGTGAGGGAGACGTAGACGGTATACCCAATGGGGTAGACCACCATCGCGAACAGGAACACGAGCCCGGGGAGGAGGAACCGCAGGGGGTAGGCCCGGCGGGAGAGGACGACGAAGTTGAGGACGAGAGCCCCCACCCCAAGGATAGCGAGAAAGAGGTAGTCCCCGCGGAGGAGGAGGGCAATTGCCGCCCAGAGGACAGCGGCATTCAACAGGGCGAGGAACCCGAACTTCGCCCCCTGCGCCAGGACGCCCCGCCCGCCCATCGAAGGAGAAGGGGGCAGCCCGAGGGCTGCCCCCTTGGGTTCACCTTACGGGCACTTGAGAGCGGCCCGGATCTTCTGAACCGCCTCGTTGAGTGCTTCCTCAGGAGTGGCCTGGCCGTTGGCGATCAGGCTCTGGGCATCGGCCCATGCGCCCCACACCGACGCCATCTCCGGGATGTTGGGCATCGGGATCCCGTACTGGCCCTGAAGCCCGAACGCAGCGATGTCGGGGTCGGTCTTGACGAGCTCGAACGTCGGGAGGTGGGCCGGCGGGCGCGGGTTCCGCTGGTAGAGGGCGAGCATGGTCCCGGTGGTCGCGATGTAGTTGAGGAGGAAGTCCATCGCCAGGACCTTGTTCTGGCTGAACGCGCTGACCATGAACCCCTGAACGCCGATGAACGGCTTGGGAATCCCGTACGAGCCATCGGCACACTGGATCTTGGGGATCATCGCAATCCCGTAGTCGATCCCGGCGGCCTTGGTGTCGGCCACAAGCCACGGCCCGGAGATGACCATCGCGGCGTTCCCACCGAAGAACAGGGCCCGCATCGTGTCCCAGCCGACCCCGGCTGGGAGGAGCCCCTCGGCGATCATGTCCGCGAACAGCTGCGCGCCGCGGAGGGCGCCCGCGTTGGCCAGCCCCACGTCACAGGGGTTGAGGGCGCCCGCCCCATCGGTCCCGAAGATGTAGCCGCCGCACGCGGACAGCATCGGGAACCAGTGGTAGGGGTCGGGACCGTTTTGGAACACGAGAGCGTACATCGGCTTGGTGGGGTCGGTGACCTGGCGGGCATAGGCGAGGAGCTCGTCCCACGTTTCCGGAACCTGGGCGATGAGCTTCTTGTTGTAGATGATGGCGATGTTCTCCGTCCCCTGCGGGACCCCGTAGTTCTTCCCGCCGTAGGAGAACGCCTGGACCGCCGAGGCGCTGAACTCGGCGAGCTTGGCCCCAAACTCGATCGGCTCCAGCAGACCGTTGGCGGCAAGCTCCCCTACCCAGTCGTGGGGCCCGGCGATGATGTCCGGCCCCTGGCCCGTGGGAGCAGCGGTGATGAACTGGCCGCGGATCTGATCGAACGCGATCTCCACGACCTCGATGTCCACGCCCGTCTGGGCCTTGAACGTCGCCCCAAGGTCCCGCAACACCGGGGCCCGGGTGTCATCGGCCCAGATCACGAGCTTGGGTGCCTGGGCCAACACCCCGACGCTAGCCAGCACCCCAAGGACTACCCCGAGAAGCTTCTTCATCCTGACCTCCTTACGATCCTTGTCTCCCTTACCTTGCACCCCTTGCCGTTGGCGATCGTCCGTTGTCCCATCCGCCGTTCTCACCTCCTAGAACCTCACCACCACGGGCCGGAGCACGGCGTACCGTGGCCCACCCCGATCATACCCCGAGAGGAGGTCCCCCTGGGAGACCCCCTCGGGGGTGAGGTAGTCGTAGATCTGGGGCGCCCACAGGGGGTCGGGGCAGCCACCGCCCGTCCACTCCCCCGGGTTCACCCCAATCGGCCGGAGGTGGTTCGGGCCGTAGCCGTCCTGGGAGCCCACGAGAACGTAGTGGGCCCCGCGGAGGTCGGGGATGAGGGCCTTGGGGATCGTGACGATGATCCTTCCCCGCTTCGGGTCACTTGCGACCTCGACGAGGAACGGCCCCTCGCCGCCGGCCGTCCACAGGTGCCGCCCGTACGCCGGCCACCCCGCGATCTTCACGAAGTAGTCCCACGGATAATCGGGGCTGAACGCGACCTGGGCCGCCTTCGCCTCCTCGTGGGACTCCGTTTTCCCCCCAGGGGCAACGTCGAAGTAGAGGTAGAGGATGGGGTGGGAGAACCCGTGGGGCCCGTTCCAAGGGTTGGGCAAGGTGGGGAAGTCAACCGCCAGCTGCCAGCGGTCGTCGGCATCGTAGATCGCGTAGCGAAGGAGGTCGAACAGCCCCTTCTCCGCAAACACGCTGTTCAGGGGATAGACGTAGCTCCCCGGGCCGTAATCGTCCCCTGCGGGGTCCTCCATCGCCCACACCTCGACCCCCTGGATGAGGGTCGGAATCCGCGCCCACAGGGGCCGAACCGGCGCCTGCCCGAGGAGCTCGCCCTTCCGCTCCACGGCCACGGCCAGGACGAGGCTCCCCCCGGGCTCGACCCCCAGCTCCTCCAGGGGGACCCCAAACTCCACCACCTCCCCCACCCGGGCTGCCCGGGCGAGGAGGGTACGGATCGGGGAGGCAAGCCGCCAGCCTCCCCGGCCATCGGCCGCGTAGCGGAACACGTACCCCGCGCCCTCGGTGCTCAGCTTGGCGAAGTCCAGCTCCACCGCCGAGACCAGGGCGAACCCGAGGGTGTCCCCGCTGTGGCGGGTGAGGACGTTCGCCCGCTCCCCCGGCTTGCCCGTCGCGTAGAGAACGAGTTTCGTCTCTGTCCCAATGAGCTCGCGGGCCGGGCGGTCGAGGTCAACCCGGACGAAGAGGAGGTTCTCCCCGTAGGCCACGGCCACCTGCTTGACCCCGCCGGTCCCGGCATAGACGGCGGCCTCCGCCCATTCCCCAGGGCCGGTGACCTCCCCGTCCAGGGTGGGCTTTACCTCGCCCAGGTTGGCCCGGAAGGGGATCCGGAGGCGGAGGGAGAGGACCGGGGGGATCTCCTTCTCGCTGTACCCCGCCGCCTGGTACGCCGCCACGAGGTGGGTCTTGAACAGCCAGTCGAAGAGGTCGTCCGTTCCGGAGTCCTGATCGTCGCCGTACCACCAGAACCAGTCCGAGCCCTCGGCGGCGTAGAGCGCGCGGAGGGCCTCGGGGTTGGGGCCCCGGGCGAACACGGCGTTCCGGGCCGCCGCCAGTCGCTCCCACGCCTCGTCCTCCTCCGGCTCCCCCGCCCAGGTGGAGAGGTCCCCCGCCCACGAGCCCACAGGAACCGAGGGAAGCTCCGCCGAGACGGGGTGGAAGGCCAGGAAACCCCTCGGGGTCACGGTGTTCACCCACTCGGCCCCGAGGAGGGCCGCGTAGAGGGCGCGGAGGAACTCCCGGCCGTTGTCGGGGTAGCCGGCCATGAACATCCAGTTCTCCCCATCCAGGGCCACCACCAGCACGTGCTGTTCAGGGCGCTCGAGCTCTTCCCAGTACCGACGCACCTCGCCCATGAAGTCGGCCACCGCCTCCGCGGTGGGCTTGTTCCCGTAGGCGAAGCTGATCTTGTCCGAGAGGTTGTGGTCCCGGAAGAAGAGGGTGATCCCCCCGTACCGCCAAGGTTGGGTCAGCTCGGCCCGGGTCGGGGTCCGGCCGAGGGCCGCCCCGAGGGTCCACTCGTCGGCCACGGTCCAGGCAAACCCCGCCTGGGCGAGGAGCTCCACCGCCCGCTCGGAGACCGCCTGCTCCGGAGGCCAGACCCCTACCGCAGGAGCCCCAAACAGGAAGGCGTGTTGCTCCTGGCCCAGCTCAAGCTGGGCCAGGATGTCCTCGTCCCAGCCCCGCTCGGCGAGCAAGGGGAGGATCGGGTGGTAAAACGGGCTCGTGATGAGCTCGGTCCCGAGGTCAGCCGCAGCGCGGTACGCGTCCACCACACGGGTCAGGACCTCGTGCTGGGCCCGGATCACCTGGACGATCTCCTTGTCCGTCCATCCCACCTTGCCCCGTAGGGGGAGGAGTCCGAACTCCTCATGGAGTTCGGGGGAGATTTGCCAAAGGAGGAAAAGCCCCGCGGCGTCCAGGAGCTCTTGGTCGGTGAGGACCCGGACCCCCTTGACGAAGTTGAGCTCGGCGTACCGGGGGTCGTAGTACTTGCCCCCAGGCCGGAGCATGTAGGGGTTGATCCAGAAGAACTGTTCCTGCATCGCCTTCCGGATCTCCGCGGTCACAGCGTCCGGCTCGTGGAGGAGGGCCCACGTCCACCGGAGGTGGTTGTCCACCGCGCCGATGAGCTCGTACAACCCTCCCCGGGCCCGCTCCTCGTCCGTGATCTCGACGTAGTCGAGAAGCTGCCAGAGGAGGCTGGGCTGCAGGTTGTACGTGACGACCACGGCTGGGTAGTCGAGGAGGATGAGGGGCGAGTCGAGGTACTCCTGAACCCCGTGGACGCGGACCCATGGAAGCTCGTACTCGCCCGTGAGGCGGTTCCAGTAGAGGGGCTGGTGCTGGTGCCAGACGAGGGCCAGGTTGAGGGGGCCCTTGGACAGAGCCGGTAGACCTACCAAAAGAAGCAATACACCACAGATCCTCGCGACACGCATCATCCACCTCCACCCTGGAGTTTACTCGGAATGGCGCCCCGTAGGCAGGGTCCGGGGCGAGGGGGGGCCGTGGTCCCCCGCGCCCGGCGGGTCCCTCACCGGCGGTTGGACAGGGTGAACGCGTCGAGGATCGCCCGGCGGGGCAAGATCTCATCCCCCACCTGGACGGCAACACCCACCACCTCCACGGCGATTCCGTCACGATCCGTCTCCACTCGGAGGTAGAACAGGTGGTCGTCGTACCCCACGCGGGACCCTTCCACCCGCTCCGGTGCCAACGGGTACAGGTTCGCGCCTCCGCCCCCGCAGACGAGGTAGGTCACCCCATCGCGCTCGATCCGCTCGTAGTTGTGGGCGTGGCCGCTGAACACCAGGTCCACCCCCAGCTCGACGAACAGGGGGTGCCACAGGGCCTGGAGGCCCTCGCTCCCAGGACCGTAGGTCTGATCCGAGGAGAAGACGGGGTGATGGAAGAGGACGAACCGGTGGGGCTCCGGGCCGGAGAGGGACGCCCGCAGCCACTCGATCTGATCGAGGTAGTCCCGGGGGCTCCGGGCGTTGCTATCCAGGCCCACCACCACGACATCCCCCCACCGCAGGGTCCACCACCGCTTCCCAAGCCGCCCTCCCCCGGGGGGGAGGGAGAAGTGCTGATAGTAGCTCAGGCTGTCCCGTTCGTGGTTTCCAAGGACCGGGAGGAGGGGGGCCCAGCGGAGGAGCGGAGCCAGCGAGGTGAAGAAGAAGGCCCAGTGGGAGGGGATCGGGGTCTCCACAAGGTCTCCCCCGTGGAGGACGAAGTGGAACGAGAAAGTCTCCCGTCCCATCGCATTGGCCACCATCTGAATGCGGTTCTCGCCCTCCCACTGCCACTGGGTGTCGGAGACCACGGCAAACGTCACCGGTTCCCCCGGAGCAGGAGCGGTCCGAAACGTGCCCACCGGCGTGCAGGATCCGTCGAAGAACACCACGCGGTAGGTGTACCAAACCCCGGGCTCGAGGCCCTCTAGACGGAGGTGGACAACCTCCCGGTCCCCGGCCCCCGCCGGGAGGTACCGGGCCCGGAACGGGAAAAGGTCGAGGGGCCATCCCCGGCGGAGGGGGCCGTACTCCACCACCGCTGGACTCGCCGGGGAGGCGGCCCAGCTCACCGTGACTCCACGGGAATCGGGAGCTCCGGTCCAGGGGCCGTAGAGCAGGGGGGAGCTTGAGGCCCAAGCCGAGCCCAGGAGAAGGACAACGGCAAACAGCGCCTTCTTCACGGTTCGTCCTCTTCGCGCGGGGAAAACTCCACGAGCTCGGGGAACCGCACCACGATCCGTGGCCCGCCCCCGAAGGTATCCCACAGGAGCTCCCCCGTCACGGCCATCCGCTGCCCCACGAGGTCCGCACCGGGGACGTCCGCCTCCGCCCAGGCCGCGGGGCAGAGCCTGGGGTCGAGGATCGCCCGGAACCCGTACCGGCTCCCCGCCGCCCAGAGGGACTGCCCCCATCGATCTTGGCCCACCCACGCCACCTCGAACACGACGGTCACGGCCTCACCAACGTAGCGCACCGGATCGGCCTCCACCTCGGCCAGGGACAGCGGCCGGGGGAAGTTCCCCCATAGGCCGAGCTTGTCCTGTTGGGCAAGGGCCAGGGCACGGAGGAACCGGCAGTAGTACTTCTCCTGCTCGGGGTAGTAGACAAGGAGCCGGGCCAGGCCTGCCCGGAGGATTTCCTCGTTCACAAGGACCCACCCCTCCTCAGCCTCCACCCAAAGGTAGGCCAGGAGCCGGCTGTGGCGATCGCGAACCTCAAACGGGTTCAACTCGACGTAGACGGCTCTCCCCATCGTGAGGGATCGGAACAGGCGCGTGGCCTCCTCCGAAAGGGGCTCCCCCACCTCGGGGGTGTTGACCCCGAGAAGCCGGACGACCTCGTGGGTCCCCAAGCCGGGGGGTACCTCGCCGGTGAACCGGATCTGGGCGGTGTCCCCGTCGTACCAGCGCAGGACCCGCCCGGGGAGGGCATCCCCGGGTGGACCCCCGACTCCCCCCACCGCCCAGAGAAGGATCAGCGCCAGCAAGAGTCCCATCGCTACCTCCTACCGCTCGTAGTGAACGCGCTTCTGGACCACCGTGAGCTGGAAGACCGAAAGGGAGAAAATAATCACAAAGAGAATGACCGACGCCGCCGACGCCACGCCGTACTGTTTGGAGTCGAAGGCTTTGGTGAAGACGTAGTACACGATCGTGAGCCCAGCCTTTTCAGGGCCCGGGCCCTGAAGGAGGATGAGGACCTCCTCGAAGATCTTGAACGATCCGATGAGGGAGATGATGAGGAGGAAGAAGATCTGGGGGGTGAGGAGGGGGACGGTGATCTTCCGCCACACGGACCATCCACCGGCCCCGTCCACCCGGGCGGCCTCGTAGTACTCCCGGTCGATCCCCTGCATCCCCGCGAGGAGGATGAGGGCCTGGTAGCCCACGAACCGCCAGATGTTCATCAGGATCAGGGCGGGCATCACGTAGCGCGCGTCGTTGAGCCAGTTGATCAAGCTGAACTCCAGCCCCAGCCAGCCGGCCACGGTCTTCAGGAAGTAGTTGAGGAGCCCGTAGTCCCGGTCGTAGATCCAGGCCCAGACCATGGTGATGGCGACCACGGGAGTGATGTAGGGGAGGAAGCTCGTGAGCCGGAAAAACGCCTTCCCTCCCACCGCCCGGTGGAGGAGGGTGGCAAGGACCAGGGCCAGGATCAGGGTCACTGGAACGCTGACCCCCACGTAGATTGACGTGTTGCGAACGGCTTTAGCAAAGTCAGGGTCCCGGAGGACTCGCCGGAAGTTCTCCCCCCCCACGGGGTCGAGCGCCCATCGGGTTGCCGCCGGGTGGACCCTGAGGAGAGCACCCTCTTGGACCACGAGGTACTCCTGGCCCGAGGCGTCGTCCTTGAGGATCCACCAATTCGCCCCGCGGGCCCGCACCCAAAGCTTGTCCTGCACCGCCCCCACGCCCTCGAGGACCGCGGCAAGCTCCTCGGGAATCCTCCCCCGGGCGAGGAGGGGAATCCAGCTCCCCGCCTCGGTGGAGGTGTGGACCACCGCTCCGGGCACGGTCCGGGTGCGGATGTCGTAGCCGCTGTACAGGAACGCGTTGATGAACGGGTAGAACGTGAACAGACCGAGCACAGCCAGGGTCGGGAGGAGGTAGACGTACGCCTCCACGGTCTCCAGCCAGAACCGCCGGCCTCTCGGCCCGGAAACGAGCGCCATGGGGAAACGCGGGGGAGGGAAGACCCTCCCCCGCCTGTCTTACCCTTACCTCAGGGCCTCGATCTCCGCAGCCAGGGCGTCGAGGATCGCCTTGGGCGTCCCCTCCCCCTTGAGGAGGAGCTCCCAGTACGTGATAAGCAAGCTCCGCATGTCCATGTACCGGGGGTGGAGGAGCTGCCCGAACCCGCCAGCAATGAGCTGGTCCGTCATCACCTTCTGCTCGGGCTTCCCGGCGATGTAGCCCTGCCAGAGCTGCCCGTAGATTGCGGTCCGCGTCACCGGGAGGTACCCCGTCTTCTGGGCCCAGTAGACGATGTTGTCCTCCCGGAGGAGGAACTCGATGAGCTTGGCCGCGGCCTGGACTTGGGCCCGGCTCTGGTTGGGGGAGAAGATGGCGAGGTTCGTCCCCTGGATCATCGACGCGCAGTTGACGTTACAGGGAAGCGGCGCAACGGAAAGAGGCACTCCCGCCGTCTTCGCCGCGTTCATGTTGTAGGTGTAGCCGGCCGAGGTGTCGATGAACATTCCGATCGCGATCCCCTTCTGGATCGCATCGGAGATGTAGCCGCTCTGAACAAGGGCGTACTGGGCCAGCCGCGCGGCGAACTCCGCCGCCGCGAGGCCCTGGGCGTTGTTGATCGTCGTCTCGGACCAGTCCTCGTTGAGGATCGAGCCCCCGGCCTGGTGGAGGAGGGTCAGGAAGATCTCGGGGTTCGGCGGTCGGAACGCCGTTCCGTAGACTCCCTTGGCCTCATCCTTCCCGATCCGGGCCACCTCGGCCTCAAACTCGGCCCAGGTCGTGGGGGGGGTAGGGACGAGGTCGGGTCGGTAGTAGAGGACGAGGATCGACTTGTTGAACGGGACGGTCACGACCCGCCCCTCAAACCGCTGGTCGAACTGGGGGAGGAGGTCGGCGAGGATCGCCTCCGACAGGAAGAGGTCCAGGTCCACCAGGGCGGCGAGCCACCCGGTGGTCCAGTTCTCGTACTGCTGGGCGAGCGTTGGCGGTTGCCCAGCAGCCACCGCCGCCGTCAGCTTTTGCTGAAGCGTCCCATAGCCCCCCTGGTAGACGAGATCGACCCGGATCCCGGGGTTCTCCTTGTGAAACTTGTCGATGAGCTCGGCCAGCGTGGTCCCAAGGGCCCCGCTCATCGCATGCCAGAAGCTGATCGTCACCTGGCCCAGTGCTCCAACGCCCAGGGCACACACCAACACCGCAATCGCGAACTTCCGCATCGTCCACCTCCGTGATGTTCACTCCCTTATCCATCCCCTGACGCCGGTTTTCCTAACCTGTTCTCACCTCCCTACTTGATCCCCGTGCGGGCGATCCCCTGGATGAACTGCTTTTGGGCGAAGAAGAACAGGATGAGCACGGGGACGATGGCCATCGTCGCCGCGGCCATCAGCCGCGGGTAGTCGGTGCCGATGTCCTGCATGAAGAACCGAAGCCCCACCGGAACCGTCCGGAGCTCGACCCGATCCGTCATGATGATGACCCAAAGAAAGGCATTCCAGGAACCGACGAACTTGAACAGGGCCACGGTGGCGATCCCGGGGCGCACGAGGGGAACAGCAATCTGGAAGATGTACCGGAGCCGCGGGCAACCGTCGATCCGGGCCGAGTCCCACAGCTCATCGGGGATGGTCTTGAAGAACTGCCGGAGGAGGAAGATCCCGAACACGCCCGCCGTCCAGGGGATGATGAGGGCCCAGTAGGTGTTGTACCAGCCCAGGCGGTTGATGAGGATGAAGCTCGGGACGAGGAGCATCTGCCCCGGGATCATGAGGGTCCCAAGGAGCAATCCCAGGAGCACCCCGCGCCCAAGGAAGGTCATCTTCGCCAGGGCGTACGCCGCGGGGATGCTCGTCAGGACGTCCCCCACCGTGGTGGTCACCGCCAGAAAGAACGAGTTCCAGAAGTAGATCCCAAATGGGGCGGCGTTCCAGGCGGCGGGGTAGTTGTCCCAGCGGGGTGGGCTGGGGATCCACTGGGGCGGGATGCGGAGGGCCTGGTAGAGGTCCTTGAGGGAGGTCGTGACCATCCACAGGAACGGCAGGGCCATGACCGCGGCCACGGCGAGGAGGAGTACGTAGACGGTGCCGAGCCCCGCGGCCCGCCGGAGGAGGTAGGCGTTGACCCTCGGCCTGTGCCCTCTCATCCTGAATAACTGTACACACCGAGCGCGGCGGGGACAACCTTGGCGCCAGCTCACCCCCCGGCTAGGATTCCCCCATGCCAGGGCGGCTCGAGGTCGTCACGGGGTGCATGTTCTCCGGGAAGACGGAGGAGCTCCTCCGCCGGGCCGAGCGGGCCCGGATCGCCGGAAAGAAGGTCCTCCTCTTCAAACCCGAGATCGACACCCGCTACGCCGCCGAGGAGGTCGTGACCCACTACGGCCGGGCCCTCCCCTGCCGGCGGCTCCCGGTGAATCTGGCGTGGCCTCAGCTTCTCCACGCGGTGGGGGAGGAAGCCCTGCGGGGGGCGGACGTCCTTGCGTTCGACGAGGCCCACTTCTTCGGGCAGGAGTTCCCCTCCCTCTGCGAGCGCCTCGTCGCGCTCGGGCGGCGGGTGGTTGTGGCCGGCCTCGACCTCAATTTCCGGGGGGAGCCGTTTGGGCCGATGCCGGAGCTCCTCGCGCTCGCCGACGAGGTCGTCAAGCTCTCCGCCGTCTGCCCGGTGTGCGGGGAGCCGGCCACCCGCTCCCAGCGCCTTCTGGACGGCAAGCCCGCCACCGGGGGGCCCGAGGTCCTCATCGGAGGGCTCGAGCGGTACGAGCCCCGCTGCCGGGACCACTTCGTCGCCCCCCGCTAGGGTGCCCACCCTCGAGCTCCAGGAGGTCACCGCCGGGTATCCCACCCGGGACGGCTGGTTCCCCGTCTTAGATTCCCTTCACCTGTCCCTCGATCGGGGGGAGTGGCTCGCCATCGTTGGTCCCTCGGGCTGTGGGAAGACGACCCTCCTCCGGGTGGCAGCCGGGCTCCTCCTCCCCCAGTCGGGGACGGTGCGGGTCGAAGGAGGGCCTCCCCGGGGCCGGGTGGGGTTCATGCCCCACGGGGAGACCCTTCTCCCCTGGCGGACGCTCCTTGGGAACGTCCTCGCCGCCTGGGAGGTCGATCGGCGTCCCACAGCCCTCGATCGGTCGGAGGCGGCGGCCCTCCTGGAGCATTTCGGGCTCGGAGCGTTCCTCCAGGCCTACCCCCACGAGGTCTCGGCCGGGATGCGGCAACGGGCGTCCCTGGCCCGGACGTTCTTCGCCCCCCGCCCTGTCTACCTCCTCGACGAGCCCCTCGGGGCCCTAGACCCTCTCACCCGGCTGGAGCTCCAGGAGTGGCTCGCGGGGATCCGGAGCACCCTAGCGAAGACGGCGGTTCTCGTGACCCACGACGTGGAGGAGGCCCTCGTCCTCGGGGACCGGGCTCTCGTCCTGAGCTCCCGGCCGGCGCGGGCCGTGGCGGAGTTCCGGGTGGAGGTCCCGCGGGATCGGGGACGCCCGGAGTTCGTCGCCCTGCGGGGGGAGGTCCTCGCCGCCCTGCGGAGGGGGAAGGAAGGCCATGGGCGGGCGTGACCGCCTCGGCGCCGCGGTTGTGGCCCTTCTCCTCATTGGGACCTGGGAGGCCGGGGTGCGCCTGGGGAACGTGCCCCCGTACGTCCTTCCCGCGCCGAGCGCCGTCCTCCGGAGCTTCGTTCACGACTTCCCCCTCCTCCTCCACCACGCCGGGGCGACGCTTGGGGCGTTCGGGGTCGGGCTATCCCTGGGGGTAGCCGCCGGGGTCCTCCTCGCCGGGCTCTCCTTCTACGTCAGGCCCGTGGGCCGGGCCCTTGCCCCGTTTCTGGTGGGGTCCCAAATGATCCCCGTGTTCGCCGTCGCCCCCCTCCTCGTCCTCTGGTTCGGGTACGGGATCCTCGCCAAGGCGGCCGTGGCCGCGACCATCAGCTTCTTCCCGATCGCGGTGAACGCCCTCGACGGCCTCCGCTCGGTCCGGCCCGAGCTCCTCGAGTTCTTCCAGGCCCTGGGGGCAGGGGAGGGAAAGCTCCTCCGGCTTGTCCGCCTCCCGGCCGCCCTTCCGTTCCTCCTTTCCGGGCTCCGGGTCGGGGGGACCCTGGCCCTCGTGGGGGCGACGATCGGGGAGTGGGTGGGCGCGAGCCGAGGGCTCGGGTACCTCATGATCCGGGCCAACGCCCAGCTCCGGACCGACCTCGTGTTCGCCGCGATCCTCCTCCTCACCCTGCTCGGGCTCGGCTTCTTCGGGAGCGTGGGGCTCTTGGAACGGGCCCTTCCCCCGCGGCGGAGTAGACTCCGGACGCCATGAAAACGTTCGGCCTCGTTCTCCTCTTCGGATGGGTCGCCCTCGCCGCCCCGTTCCGGATCGTCCTCGACTTCTATCCGAACCCCAACCACGTCCCCCTCGTGGTGGCCCGGGAGCAGGGGCTGTTCCGAGAGACAGGAGTGGAGGTCGAGCTCGTGGTCCCCTCGGACCCCAGCGCCCCGGCAAAGCTCGTCGCCCTCCGGGGGGCGGAGCTCGGGCTCACCCCCCAGTTCAACTACCTCCTCGCCCGGGACGGGGGCCTCCCCCTCCTCGCCGTGGGGGCCTTGATCGACGGCGGGCTGGGCGGGCTCCTGGTCCTCGAGGAGTCCGGGATTCGGTCCCTTGCCGACCTCCGGGGTAGGAAGATCGGCTACGCCCTGGAGCCCCTGGAGCCCCTTCTCTGGAGGACGATGCTCGCCCAGGCGGGTCTCGGGCCCCGGGACTACACCCTCGTCTACACCGGACTTGCCACCCTCCCCGCCCTCCTCTCCGGCGCGGTCACCGCGATTGGGGCGTTCCGGAACTACGAGCCGATCGCCGCGGAGCTTTCCGACTTCACCCCGCGGTTCTTCCCCCAAGAAGAGCACGGGGTTCCAGACACGTACGAGCTTCTCTTCATCGTCCATCCCCAGGTGCTGCGGGAGCGGGGGGAGGAGGTGCGGGCCGTCCTCCGGGCCCTCGCGGAGGCCGTCCGCCGGACGCGGGAGAACCCGGAGGGGGCATTCGCCTTGTTCCTTCGGGCGTTCCCTGAGCTCGAGGACGAGCTCAACCGCCGGTCGTTCGCCCTCACCCTCCCCCTCTACGCCGACGGGCTCCGCCACGATGACCAGGACCGCTGGAGGGCGGCCGAGGAGTTCCTGTGGGCAAACGGCCTCCTCCGCCGTCGTCTCCCCCTTGAAGAACTCTACTCCTCCGCCTGGCTCCCCTAGCCTGTCCAGTACCGCACCTCGGCTGACGCGTTGACCTTCGTACGGGTTGCGGGCATAGTGGGCTATGACCGAAGGGTGAACCCCACCAGCCCAGGCGGCTCACGGGGGACCGGAATGCCTCTTAACCTTGGTTAGGATGGCTCGAAAACCAGGGGACCGTGAGTTTCTACCTCTTCCCAAGCAGCGCCTCCACGTCCCAGAGGAGCACCGTCCCATCCTCCGAGCCCGAGGCAGTGACGGTCCCTGTACGCCCGGTGAGCAGGGCCACGAGCTCCAGCGACCGTCGTGGCCGGGGACTCCCCCGCCCACCCCAGGACCCCCACCACCAACCCCATCACGAGCCCTACCGCCGCCATCGTTCGAACCCGCATCGCTCCCTCCTCGTCTTCCTGCCTCTCGGGGGCCCTCCCGCCCCCTGATTAGGTCTCCCGCCTGCATGATAGGCCCGTTCCCTCTCAACGACCGAATCTCGGTCGCCCGGGTCCAGCCGCGCCTGGCTCCCCTAGCCTTGGGTTCCGCCTGGTGTTGGGTTACCCTGGCCCCTGGAGGTGGTGTCTCGTGCAGAAAAGGTTGAGCCTTGGGCTGGTCCTGTGCCTCTTTGTATCCGGCGTGTGGGGAGCGGCGCTTCCCCCCTACGCTCCTCCACCCCTCGCCGGGACCGTGGTCCGGGTGGTGGACGCTGTGACGGCGGAGGTACGGGTGAGCCGGCTTCCCTCGCCGGCCCCGGCGGGGCTCGCCCTGGACGGGGTGGTCCCCGTCCGGTACCTGGGCCTGGCGGCCAGCGAAGGATCCCAGGAGGCCGCGACGGCCCTCAACGTGCTCCTCGTGGGGGGCCGGGAGGTGTTCCTTGAGCTGGATACCCCAGAGCGGGATGCCCAGGGGAACCTCCTCGCCTACGTCTACCTCGACCCGGAGGGGAGGCTCATGGTGAACATCGCCCTCCTCACCACGGGCCTGTTCACCGCCGCAGCCTCCCCGGAGCTCCGCTACGGGGCCGCCCTGGCCCATGCTGCGGCTCTGCCCGCGCCAACCCTGGGCTGCCCCTCCCCCGTCCCGTGGACCGAGGCCCGGGGCCAGGTGGGGAAGACCCTGTGCGTGGAGGGACCGGTGGCGAGCGTGGGGGCGAGCGCGGGCGGCGACGTGTTCCTCAACTTGGGCCGGGCCTACCCCGATCCAGGGCGGTTCACCATCTTCATCGCCGCCCGCCACGTTGGGAAGTTCGAGGCCGCCTTCGGGGCCCGGTTCTGGACCCGGCTCACTGGGAAGACGGTCCAGGCCTCGGGAGAGGTCCGGCTCTACCAGGGGGTCGCGGAGATCGCCCTCACCGACCCCGCGGCCCTCGTCGTCAAGCCCTAGGGTTGCGGAGCCCCCGGGCGGCCGGTAGCCTCCCTGGCGATGTCCGTCCTGGTGATCGAAGGCCTCCACGTCGAGGTGGGGGGGAAACCGGTGCTCCGGGGGGTGGACCTGGCCCTCGAGCCGGGCCAGGTCCACGCCCTCATGGGCCCCAACGGCTCGGGAAAGTCGACCCTCGCCCTCGCCCTCGCGGGGGAGCCCGGCTACACCGTGACCCGGGGCCGGGCCACGTTGGACGGAGAGGACCTCCTCTCCCTTCCGCCCCACGAGCGGGCGCGGAAGGGGCTGTTTCTCGCGTTCCAGTACCCCCCGGAGATCGAGGGGGTGTCCCTCCGGGAGTTCCTCCGCCTGGCCTGCGCCGAGCGGGGGCAGGGGTTCTGCGAGTTCCAGCGCAGCTACCCCCACGCTCTCCGTCGTCTCCGGATGGAGGGGTTCGACGGCCGGGAGCTCAACGTCGGGTTCTCCGGGGGCGAGAAGAAGCGGTCCGAGCTCCTTCAGCTGTACCTCCTCCGCCCAAAGGTCGCTCTCCTGGATGAGCCCGACTCGGGGGTGGACGTGGATGCGTTGAGGCTCATCGCCGAGGCCATCCGCGAGCTAGCCGAAGGGGGAACCGCAGTCCTCATCATCACCCACTACCCGCGGATTCTCGAGCACGTTCCCCCCTCCGAGGTGTTCGTCCTGGATGGGGGGAGCATCGTCGAACGGGGAGGACCCGAGCTCGCCCACCGGATCGGGGAGGAGGGGTTCGAGGTGATCCGGAGATGACGATCCCCCAGACGGCCCGCCTGACCCGGGACTTCGTCGAGGCCCTGTCCTCCGAGAAGGGGGAGCCCCGCTGGATGCGGGACCACCGCCTCCACTGCCTCGCGGTCTTCGAGAAGACCCCGTTGCCCCGGTTCGGGCCCGACCTCTCCGCCCTCGACCTCTCCGACCTCGCCTACTACGCCCGGCCGGTGGAGCCCGTCCGGTCCTGGGACGATCTCCCCGAGGAGATCCGCCGGACCTTCCTCGCCCTCCGGCTCCCCGAGGCCGAACAGAAGGCCCTGGCGGGACTCGGGGCGCAGGTGGACTCCGAGGTCGTCTACCGCTCCCTCCTCGCCGAGGTCCGCGCCCAGGGGGTGATCTTCGCCAGCATGGACCAGGCGGTGAAGGACCACCCCTGGATCCAGGACTACTTCATGAAGACCATTCCCCCCGAGGACAACAAGTTCGCCGCCCTCCACGGGGCGGTGTGGAGCGGGGGGACGTTCATCTGGGTCCCCCCGGGGGTCGAGGTGGCCGTTCCCCTCCAGGCCTACTACCGGATGCAGACCGAGGCGGTGGGCCAGTTCGAGCACACCCTCATCGTGGCCGAACCTGGGTCCTCCCTGCACTACATCGAGGGCTGTTCCGCCCCGCGGTTCGCGCGGTCCGCCCTCCACTCGGGGATGGTCGAGATCGTCGCCAAAGAAGGTTCCAAGGTCCGGTTCACCACGGTCCAGAACTGGTCAAAGAACGTCTACAACCTGAACAACAAGCGGGCGCTTGCCTACGCCCACGCCGCAGTGGACTGGGTGTCGGGCTCCTTGGGGAGCAAGGTGACGATGCTCTACCCCACCACGGTTCTCCTGGGCCCCGGGGCGCGGACGGAGAACCTCTCGTTCACCTTTTCCCAGGACGGGATGTGGCTGGACACCGGGGCCCGGGCGGTCCACCGCGCGCCCGGCACCACGTCCCGCCTGATCTCCCGGTCCGTCGTTCAGGGGACGGGGAGGTCCGTGTTCCGGGGGACGGTCCACGTCCACCCCGAGGCCAAGGGGGCCAAAGCCCACGTGGAGTGCTCCACCCTCCTCCTCACCCCCGAGGCGAGGACGGAGACGATCCCCATCCTCCGGGCGGAGACGGACGACGTGGAACTCGGACACGAGGCCACGGTGGGCAAGGTCTCCCAGGACCAGCTCTTCTACCTCATGAGCCGGGGGCTATCGGAGGCCCAGGCGATGAGCCTCATCGTCAACGGGTTTGTCTCCCCGATCCTCAAGGAGATCCCCTTGGAGTACGCCGTCGAGCTCCGGGGGATCCTCGAGATGAGCTTCGAGAAGGCGATCGGATGATCGAAAAGAGGATCCGCGACGACTTCCCTCTCCTGCGGCGGACGGTGGGGGGAAAGCCCCTCGTGTACCTCGACTCCGCGGCCACGAGCCTCAAGCCGGAGGCGGTGATCGAGGCCGAGGCGGCGTTCTACCGCGAGGTGGGGGCGAACGTGCGGCGGGGGGTGTACGAGCTCGGGGCCGAGGCGACGGAGCGGTACGAGAGCGCGCGGGCCAAGGTCGCCGCCCTCCTCGGGGCGCAGGCGGACGAGGTCGTGTTCACCCGGGGGACGACCGAGGCCCTCAACCTCGCGGCGTGGGCCCTCGGGGAGACGATCGTCGAGCCGGGGGACGAGGTCCTCGTCACGGAGATGGACCACCACGCGAACCTCCTCCCCTGGCAGGAGCTCGTCCGTCGCAAGCGCGCCCGCCTCTCAGCGATCGCGGTCACCGCGGAGGGGGACCTCGACCTGGAGGACTTTCGGCGGAAGCTCTCCCCCCGGACGAGGGTCGTCGCCCTCCCCCACGTCTCCAACGTCCTTGGGACGATCAACCCTGTACCGGAAGTGGCCGCCGCCGCCCACGAGGCCGGGGCGGTGGTGGTCCTCGACGGTGCCCAGTCCGTCCCCCACATGCCGGTGGACGTCCGGGAGCTCGGGGCCGACCTCCTCGCCTTCTCCGGCCACAAGGCCCTGGGTCCCACGGGGATCGGCGTCCTGTGGGGGAAAGCGGAGCTCCTGCGGGAACTGCCCCCGCTCATCGTGGGGGGGGAGATGGTGCGGGAGGTGTGGCTCACCTGGGCCCGCTACGACGACCCCCCGGCCCGGTTCGAGGGGGGAACCCCGCCGATTGCCCAGGCGGTCGGCCTCGGCGCCGCGGTGGACTACCTCCAGGCGATTGGGATGGAGGAAGTGCGTGGCCACGGGGAGCGGCTCACCGCCCTGGCCCTGGAGGGCCTCCTCGCCCGGCCGGGGGTCACGGTGTACGGGCCAAAGGAAGCCTCCCGCCGGGGGGCCCTCGTCGCCCTCAACCTCCGGGGGATCCACCCCCATGACGTCGCCACCCTGCTCGATCGGCAGGGGATCGCGATCCGGGCCGGGCACCACTGCGCTCAGCCCCTCCACCGTCGCCTCGGGATCCCCGCCTCGTGCCGGGTCTCGTTCCACGTCTACAACACCGAGGACGAGGTCGCCCAGCTCCTCACCGCCGTGGATCAGGTTTTCCAGGAGCTCTCGTGAGCTACGAGGAGGTCATCCTCGACCACTGGCGCCACCCCCGGAACAAGGGCCGCCTATCCCAGCCCGACGCGGCAGCCGTCGAGGCGAACCCCCTGTGCGGAGACGTCGTCCGGATCGAGCTCAAGACCGCCGAGGGGAAGGTGGCCGAGGCCCGGTTCGAGGGGGAGGGGTGCGCGATCTCCCAAGCTGCCTCCTCCCTCCTCACCGAGCTCATCCAGGGCAAATCCGTGGCCGAGGCCGCGGCGCTCACGGACGAGGACCTCCTCCGGGCCCTGGGGGGCGTGGTCCGGACCCGCCTCTCCTGCGCCCTCCTCCCCCTGCGGGCCCTCCGGAAGGCCCTGGCCGGGCTCCGCGAGGGAACCCCACCGGGGTAGGGTAGATCCTGCGGGTGATCCGAATGGGCACCGCCTGGAGGTACGTCGGCGCGATCCTCCTCCTCTCCCTGGCGGCGGTCCAGGCCGGGGCCCAGGAGAAGGCGCCTGTGGTCCCCGCCGGACTCATCCCGACCCCGGACAGGCCGGGGATCGTCCTCTCCCTCAAGACGGACAAGGGGAGCTACGCGCCCGGGGAGGCCCTCAAGGTCACGTTCACCCTCCCCCGGCCAGCCCACGTCTACCTCTACAACCTGACGGCCGACGGGAAGGTCCAGCTCCTCGTCCCGAACCGCTTCCTTCAGGAGACCTACTTCCCCGCGGGGACCCACACCCTGCCCACCCGGGGCTGGGTCCTCCGGGTCACGGAGCCCGAAGGGGTGGAGTACCTTCAGCTCCTCGCAAGCGAGGTGCCCCTCTCGTTCTACGACGCCAAGGCGTTCGAGAAGGACGCGTTTCTCCTCTTCTCCCAGCCCGCCCAGTTCGCCGCGACGCTCCGCGGGCTCCTCGGGGAGATGTGGGGTGCAACCTGGACCTCGTACCGGGTCCACAAGCCCAAGGCCTACCTCACCGTGGTGACCACCCCTCCCGGGGCCCTCGTCACCGTGGGGGGCCGAGCCGTGGGGACTTCCCCGGTTTCGACGTCGATCGCCCCGGGGCGGCACCGGGTCGAGATCTCCCTCGCGGGCTACGAGACCCGCTCGGTGAACCTCACCGCCGCCGATGGGGAGGAGATCAAGCTCCGGGTGGCCCTCACCCCGGTTCGTTCGACGCGTCCGACCCGGCCGACGGCTCCCACCCCCTCGCCTCCGGTAGTTCCAACGCCACCGCGGGAAACTCAGCCCTCGCCCCCGGCAGGGACGGACGATCAGGGGACGAGTCGCCCAATAGCGCCTCCAGTAGAGTCCCCCCTCCCTGGGAGCGAGCCCCCCGAGATCACCCTGGGGGTCGGGTTCGCCGCGGGCCTGGACTCCCTGGCAACGGAGCTCTGGGTGGGGAGAGTCGGGCTTGGGGTCTCCGCGCGGCCTGCCCCGCCGCCGCCCGATCCGGCCTCCCCCGGCCCGGGCGGGGAGTACCCCGCCGGACCTGAGATCGAGGGGTACCTCTCCCTTTGGATCCCGTTGGGTCGGGTCGGGCCGGTGTTCCTCCTCGGGCTCTCAGGGCAGGAGATGGCCTGGTTTCCGGGCTGGTCTCCGACCGCGGTGGTGCCCCAGGTCGTCGTCGAGCCCGAGACGTGGATGAAACCCCGGGCGACGTTCGGGATCGGGCTTGGGCTGAGCGGGGACGGCTGGCGCGTGCAGTTCCTCTGGCACAACCGCCGGGGAGGCGTCCTGGGGGTTGTCCTCCGTACCTGAGACCAAGCTGCGCTAGGTGGCCTTTGGACGGGCCGCCTTCTGCAGAGCGATGTCGTCGGCGGAGACGGCGGGGTGGTGGTAGCGGCCGCGGAGCCGCGTCGGCTTCCCCTGGACCTGGATCGCCGCCACGGGGCAGAAGTGGATACAGGCGTAGCACTGCTCGCAGTGTCCAAGCCACTGGGGGAGTCCGTCCACGAGCTGGATGTTCTCCACCGGGCAGACGTAGGCGCAGGTCCCACAGTGGACGCAGGAGGGGTCCACGGTGAACCGCTTGTCCCGGGTCCGCGCTTCGTCCACGAACTTCCGCCCGAACCAGCGGAACATCGCCCGGCCGAGGAGCCGCTCGAAGGGGCCCCCTCGCCTGAGGTGGCGCTTCCCCTCTCGGACGATCCGGACGATCTCGGCGACCCGGCGCTCCATTCGTCTCTCCATCGCCCGGATCGCCCGCTCCCCCCGGACGTTGTACGCGGCGATGTAGTTCGCGAACATCCGGACGGCGAACCCGGCGTGGAGCTCGCCACCTGCCTTCCGGAAGAGCTCCGCCCCATGCTCGATCGCGAGCCCCGGGAGACCTCCCATCGTGACCACGAGAAACGTGTACTTCACCCCCGAGAGGTCGAGGCGGGGGATGCACTCCCGGACGATGAGGGGGAGCGAGTAGAAGTAGACCGGGCAGACGATCCCCATCCGCCTAGTCGGAACCCCAATCCGCTCGTGGTGGCGGAGGGAAGCGATCGGGACGAGGTCCGCGTCGCCCAGCCCCCGGGCGAGGGCCCGGGCGCAGGCAAGCGAGTTCCCCGTCCCCGTGAAGTAGTAGAGCGTCGTCTCCATGGCCAAGATGGGATTCTCCCCTTGCCCGCGGAGAAGTCAAACCAACAGGGCCGGCCCGAAGCCGGCCCTGGAAGGGCAACAACATGGGCCCTGATTACACCTTCGGGGGAGGCGGGATGTGGCCGGCCTTCTGGAGGATCTCCACCTCAGCCCTTGCCCGCTTGATCATGGTCACCGCTTGCTTCTCAAGCTCCGCCTTCGAGAGGGTCCGCCGGGCCACCCCCTGCTCGATCGCCTTGAGCCCCACCGCCACCGCCTCGTTCACAAACACGTCGAGGTCCATCATCGTCGGGACGATGTAGTCCTCCCGCAGGCCCTTCTCCTCGGCGGTCTTGGCAATGGCCTCGGCGGCGGCGATCGTCATCTCGTCGGTGATCGTCTTCGCAAACACATCGAGCGTCCCGCGGAAGATGGCGGGGAAGCCGATGGAGTTGTTGATCTGGTTCGGGAAGTCGGACCGGCCGGTGCCGACGATCCGCGCCCCAGCCTCCTTCGCCTCCCACGGCCAGATCTCCGGGACGGGGTTCGCGCACGCGAGGACGATGGCGTCCTTGGCCATCCGCCTGATCCACTCCGGCTTGATCACCCCTGGCCCCGGTTTGGAGGCTGCAACGCAGACGTCGATCCCCTCGAGGGCCTCGGCGATCCCGCCTTGCCGCCGCTCCTTGTTCGTCCGCTGGGCGTAGTCCCACTTGTAGGGGTTCTCATCTTTCTCCCGCTCCAGGTCCTCCCGCCCGGGGTGGAGGATCCCCTTGGAGTCCACCATCAGGATGTTCCCGGCCGGGATCCCGTAGGTGAGGGCAACCCGGACGAACGCGATGTTGGCGGCTCCCGAGCCGATCACGGCGTAGGTGGCCCGCTTCGGGTTCTTCCCCACCACCTGGAGGGCGTTGAGGACCCCGGCCAGGGTGATCGCCGCCGTCCCCTGCTGATCGTCGTGCCACACCGGGATCTCGAGCTCGGCCCGCAGCCGATCGAGGATGTAGAAGCACTTGGGGCTCGCGATGTCCTCGAGGTTGATCCCCCCAAACGCGGGGGCGATCCACTTCACCGCCTGGATGATCTCCTCGGGGTCCTTCGTGGCCAGGGTCACGGGGAACGCGTCCACCCCCCCCAAGTACTTGAACAGAAGCCCTTTCCCCTCCATCACGGGGAGGGCGGCCTCGGGGCCAATGTCGCCCAAGCCGAGAACCCGCGTCCCGTCGGACACCACGGCGACCATGTTCCCCTTGTTCGTGTACTCGAACACCTTCTCCGGCTTCTCGGCGATCTCCCGGCAGGGTTGGGCCACGCCCGGCGTGTACCAGATCGCGAAGTCGTCGTAGCCGGTGATCGGGCACTTGACCCCCACCCCCACCTTGCCCCGGTAGAAGGCGTGGAGGGCGGGGGCTTTACGCGCGGGCTCCTTGGCCTTGGCGAGGAGCTCCTCAACGTTGGGCTTCTCGGGCATCACTTGCCTCCTTTGATCCGGGCCCGGATCGCTTCCATGTTCTTCCCCACGGTCCCGGAGAGGTCCTTGTAGAGGGACCGCCCGTGGGAATCCATCGCCACGACGAGGGGACCGAACCGCTCGACCTCCATCACCCAGATCGCCTCCGGCATCCCCAGCTCCTCCAGCCAATGGACGGCCGAGACACGTCGGACGGCCTTCGCCGCGAGGGCCCCCGCCCCACCGGTGAAGTGGGTGTAGACCGCCCCCACCTCGCCCAGGGCGGCGAGGGTCTTCTCCCCCATCCCGCCCTTGCCCACGATCACGCGGGTCTTGAACTTGCGGAGGAAGTCGGCCTCGAAGAGCTCCATCCGGGCTGAGGTCGTGGGCCCCGCGGCGAGGATCTCCCACGAATTCCCCTTCTTCTGGGCCACGGGCCCGCAGTGGAAGAGGGCGAGCCCCTCCACAGCAAATGGGCTTCCCCGCTCGAGCATCATCTTGTGGGCCTCGTCCCGGGCGGTGAACATCGTCCCCGAGACGTAGATCACGTCCCCAGCCCTGAGGGCCCGGACGTCCTTCTCGGCAATCGGCGTCGTGAGTACCTTCTCCATCCCCCCCCCTCACCCCACCCTCTCCCACGAAGGGAGAGGGGCGCTACTTTCCCTACCCAACGGCAATGGAACCGTCCGCGGAAATCCGGACGGCCGCGCGGCGGTGGGCCCAGCACTGGACGGCGATCCCCAGGGGAAGCGAGGCGGGATGCCGGTGGGCGTACTCGGCGTGGACCGCGAGCACCGTCGTCTTCCCCCCCAGGCCCATCGGACCGACCCCGGAGGCGTTGACCAGCTCCTCGAGCTCCGCCTCCAGCGCCGCGACCTCGGGCTCGGGGTGCCGCTGCCCCAGGGGCCGCAGCAGGGCCATCTTCCCCAGCTTCAGCGCCAGGTCTGCCCCGCCGCCGACCCCGACCCCGATCACCGTCGGCGGACAGGGAAGCCCCCCGCAGGCGACGACGTGCTCGACCACCGCCTCCTTCACCCCCTTCAGGCCGACCCCCGGGGCGAGCATCTTCAGGGCCGAGCAGTTCTCCGACCCACCCCCTTTGGGGAGGACGTGGACCTCCGCCCCGTCGCCGTCCACGAACTCCCAGGTCACCGCCGGGACATAGCGGCCCGTGTTGTCCCCGGGGTTCTTCCCGGTGAAGGGGTGGACGGTGTTCGGGCGCAGGGGGACGTCCTTCGTCGCCTTCCGGGTCGCCTCGGGAAGGGCCTGGAGGAGCTCCTGGAGGTGGGGAAACCTCGTTCCCACCTTCACAAAGAACGAAACCGTCCCCGTGTCCTGGCAGATGGGGACCGCCCCATCCCGGGCGATCCGGACGTTCTCGAGGATCGCCTCGATCTGAACCCGGGCTGGACCCTCCTCCCGGTCCCGGGCCCCCTCCAGGGCCCGGACCACATCGGGCGGGAGGACCGTCGCTGCCTGACCGATCGCTCCGGCGAGCTCCTTGACGAAGTTCATCGCTTCCTTCCGATCTCGGCCACCTTGGCCGCGTACATCTCTTGGTAGGTGGGCTTCTCCACCTGGACGAACCGCCCCACGAGAAATGGCCGTCCGGGAACGATCTCCGCCTCCTTGGGGTCCGCCCCGTGGCGGATCTGGGCGTGGGAGGCGTAGTAGCGAAGCTCATCCAAGCCCTCCCCGATCCGGTTCCGGCGGCCGTAGTTCGTGGGACAGGGGGCGATGACCTCGACGAACGTGAACCCCTTGTGGGACAGGGCCTCGACGAACCCCTTTTGGAGCCGCCGGCCGTCGAGGGTTGTCCAGCGGGCGACGTAGGTCGCCCCGGCCGAGGCGGCGAGGTGGACGAGGTTGAACGGGTGCTCGAAGTTCCCGTACGGGGTCGTCGTTGTCCTCCCCTCAAGAGGGGTCGTGGGCCCGGACTGCCCCCCCGTCATCCCATAGTTGAAGTTGTTGACACAAATCACGGTGAGGTCCATGTTCCGGCGCGCAGCGTGGATGAGGTGGTTGCCGCCAATCGCGAAGAGGTCCCCGTCGCCGGAGATGACAGCCACGTGGAGCTTGGGGTTGGCCAGCTTGAGTCCGGTGGCAAACGGGATCGCCCGGCCGTGGGTCGTGTGGTAGGTGTCGAGCTTGAGGTACCCGGCGATCCGGCCCGTGCAGCCGATCCCCGAGACGACCGACACCTCGTCGGGGTTCCACCCAAGCTCGTCCAGGGCGTAGAGGAAGTTGCCCAGGACCGTGCCCAGACCGCAGCCCGAGCACCAGATGTGGGGCAGCCGGTCCGACCGGAGGTACTTCTCCATCGGATGGCGAGCCTGAGGGACCAGTTCAGGGACTGCCTTCGTCTTCAGTGGCACCGCGCGACCTCCTCGATTCCCGCGAGGACCTCCTCCGGGGTGTGGATCCGACCCCCGGCGTGGAACACCCCGCGCAAGGGGACCTTCCCCCTCGTGGACCGCTCCACCTCCCGGCTCATCTGCCCTAGGTTGAGCTCCACGACCACGATCCCCCGGACCTGGTCGGCCAGGGCCCGGACCCGTTCGTCGGGAAACGGCCAGGCGGTGATGAGCCGGAGCATCCCGGCCCGGATCCCCTTGGCCCGGGCCAGGGCGAGGGCCCCGTGGGCAACCCGGGCGGAAATCCCGTAGGACACCACCGCCACCTCGGCGTCGTCGAGGCCCACCTCCTCGTAGAACGTGTACTCCCCGGGGTAGCGGAGGATCTTCTCCGAAAGCCTCCGGACCAGGCGGTCGTGGGCCTCGTCGGACATGTCGGGGTACCCCCGTTCGTCGTGGGTGAGGCCGGTGACGTGGACCCGGTACCCCTCCCCGGCACAGGCCATCGGGGGGACGAGGTCGGAGTCGGGCTTGAACGGGACGTACTCGCCCGGCGGCACGGTCGGCCGCCGCCGGGGAGCGACAGGGACCTCGCCGGGGATCTCCACCCGCTCGTACATGTGCCCCACGACCTCGTCGGTCATGATGAGGACTGGAACCCGGAACCGCTCGGAGAGGGCGAACGCCCGGACCGTGAGGTCGAACGCCTCCTGGGGGGAGGAGGGGACGAGGGCGATGATCTCGTAGTGGCCGTGGGAACCCCACCGGGCCTGCATCATGTCCCCCTGACCCACCGCGGTGGGGAGGCCCGTGGAGGGGGCCCCGCGCTGGACGTCCGCCACCACGCACGGGGTCTCGGTCATAATGGCCAGCCCGAGGTTCTCCATCATGAGGGAGAACCCAGGGCCGGAGGTGGCGGTCATCGCCTTCTGCCCCCCCCAGGCGGCTCCGACCACGGCCGCCATGGCCGCGATCTCGTCCTCCATCTGGATGAACGCCCCCCCCACCTGGGGCAGGCGCCAGGACAGCCGCTCGGCGATCTCCGACTGGGGGGTGATGGGGTAGGCGGCAAAGAAGCGGCAGCCGGCGGCGATGGCCCCCTCCGCGATGGCCTCATCCCCGTTCATGAAGTGCACGCCGCTCAGGACCGTTCTAGCTGGCATCGCCCG
>CALKES010000010.1 GCA_938084715.1 Candidatus Bipolaricaulota bacterium
AACCGGATGTCGTTTTGGTAGAAGAGGCGGATATCCTCGATCCCCCAGCGGAGCATGGCCATCCGCTCCACCCCTAGCCCAAACGCAAACCCCGTCACTTCCTCCGGGTCGTAGCCCACCTCGGTGAGCACCGCCGGGTCCACCATCCCCGCCCCCATGATCTCCAGCCACTTCCCCGGGGGCTTCCGGATGTGAACCTGGGCCGAGGGCTCGGTGAACGGGAAGAAGTCGGCCGAGATCCGCATCTCGTAGCCGGGACCGAAGAAGGCGCGGACGAACTCCTCGAGGATCCACTTGAGGTGGGCCATCGTGAGCCCCTTCTCCACCCACAGAAGCTCGATCTGGTGAAACACCGGGGAGTGGGTGGCGTCGGGGTTGTCCCGCCGGTAGCAGCGGCCCGGGCACAGGATCCGCACCGGGGGCGGCCGCGACTTCATCACCCGGATCTGAACCGGGGAGGTGTGGGTGCGGAGGAGGACCCCGTCCTCGATGTAGAACGAGTCCCAGTCGTCCCGGGCAGGATGATCAGGCCCGATTGCCAGGGCCTCGAAGTTGTAGTAGTCCGTCTCCACCTCGGGACCGGTGGCGATGTCGAACCCCAGCCGCAGGAAGATCTCCTCGATCTCCCGCCGAACCTGGGTCAGGGGATGGAGGCGCCCAAGGGGCCGCCACGTCCCGGGGAGGGTGAGGTCGTACCGCTCGGCCTGGAGCCTGGCCTGCACGGCGGCTTGGGCCACCTCCGCCAGCCGGGCCTCGAGGGCCGCGGTGATCTCCCCCTTGAGGGCGTTGAGGAGCCTTCCAGCCTGGGCCCGGTCCTCGGGGGGGAGGGTGCGAAGGGAATCGAGGAGGGCCGTGACGAGCCCCTTCCGGCCCAGGAACCGGACCCGGAGGGCCTCCACCTCCTCGGCGGTGTGGGCCGAGGCGCTGGCGAGGGCCCACTCCCGCCGCACCGCTTCGCACCCAGCCCGCACCTCGTCGAGGGTCACGGCCAGGATTATAGCCCCGCCCTGGAAATCGCTCCTCCCGCCTCTAGAATGGCCCGTCCATGGCCACGCGAGGTCCACGGGGCCGAGGAGGGGAAATGGACTACGCAGGGAGACGGGAGAGGCTTTGGCAGAGCGCCCGGGAGCGGGGGCTGGAGGGGTTCCTCGTGGTGAACGTGGAGCGCTCCGATCGCCCCAACCTCCGCTACCTCACGGGGTTCACGGGGTCGTTTGGGGTCCTCCTCGTGGGGGAAAAGAACCTCTTCGCCACGGATTCCCGGTACACGGAGCAGGCGGGAAAGGAGGTCGCCGGCCTCCCCGTGGAGGAGGTGAAGGGCCGCTGGCTCCCCTGGCTCGGGGAGCGGCTCAGGGCCCTCGGGCTCAAGCAGGTGGGGATCGGCGCCCACCGGACAAGCGTCCACGTCTTCCAGGAGCTCTCCCGACTCGCAAGCCCCGTCGAGCTCGTCCCCCAGGCGGGCCTCGTCGAGGAGCTCCGGCGGATCAAGAGCCCCGCGGAAGTCGAGCGGATCGCCGCGGCAGCGGAGCTCACCGACGCGGGGCTCCGCTGGGCTCTCGGGGAGCTCCGACCGGGGCGGACGGAGCGGGAGGTGGCCCTGGACCTAGAGATCTGGTACCGCCAAAGCGGGGCGGAAGGTGTGGCGTTTGAGCTCATCGTCGCCTCGGGCCCGGGAAGCGCGATGCCCCACTACCGCCCTGGAAATCGGAGGATCGCCCAGGGGGACGTCGTCCTGTTCGACGTCGGGGTTCAGGTGGACGGCTACTGCTCGGACCTCACCCGGGTCGTGGCCGTGGGGGAGCCCGGGCGCGAAGTCCGGGACGTGTACACCCTCGTCCTGGGGGCGAACCGGGCCGGCCTGGAGGCCGTCCGGGGGGGGAAGCCCGCCCGGGAGGTGGACGGCGCGGCCCGGGACGCGATCGCCCGCGGGGGGCACGGGGACCGGTTCGGCCACGGCCTCGGGCACGGGGTGGGTCTCGAGGTCCACGAGGCCCCCACCGTGGGCCCGGCCTCCGAGGACACCCTCGCCCCCGGGAACGTGATTACGATCGAGCCCGGGGTGTACCTGCCGGGGAAGTTCGGGGTGCGGATCGAGGACCTCGTCGTCGTGACGGAGACCGGCTGCCGGGTCCTCTCCCGCTTCCCCAAAGACGAGCTCCTCGTTCGGTGAAGGGCGGAACCCATGGACCTCGCGCACCTTGCGCAGAAAGTGACGGAGCGGACGGGGATCCCCCTCACCCCTCGAGACGGGGAGCGGATCCTCGCCGCCCTCCTGGCGAGCGAGGACATCTGGCGGATCGTCGAGCTCTCCCGGATCCCGATCCTCGCCGTCTGCGCCGGGCTGCGGGTCTTGGAGGAGGCGGGGTGGGTCGAGGGGAGGCACGGCCTCCTCCGGCTGACCCCGGCGGGGGAGCGGGCCTGCCGGGAGCTCCGGCTCGCCCCGGCGCAAGAGCTCGCGTGCCCCCGCTGCGCGGGCCGGGGGGTCGAGGCCTCGCTTCTCCGCGAGGTCGCCGAGCGGTTCGGCCGGATCGCCGCCGGCCGGCCCGAGGCCCGGCAGGAGTACGACCAGGGCTACGTCACCGAGGAGACGACGATCGCCCGGATCGGGTTCATGCTCG
The DNA here is from genome assembly GCA_938084715.1 of Candidatus Bipolaricaulota bacterium. Lineage (GTDB taxonomy): Bacteria > Bipolaricaulota > Bipolaricaulia > Bipolaricaulales > Bipolaricaulaceae > Bipolaricaulis. The sequence goes on from CALKES010000010.1 coordinate 2,619, forward strand.
CCCACGGGGACCTCGCGGGGAAGGACCTCCTCGTCCTCGGGGACGACGACCTCGTCTCCCTCGCCGCGGCCCTCACCGGCCTCCCCCGCCGGGTCGCCGTCCTCGACGCAGACCCCCGGATCCCCTCGTTTATCGCCGCCGCGGCGAAGGCCGAGGGCCTCGCGATCGAGACGTACGTCCACGACCTCCGCCTTCCCCTTCCCCCTCACCTCCAGAGGGTGTTCGACACGTTCTTCTGCGACCCCACGGAGAGCCTGCGGGGGTTCCTCGTCTTCGCCGGCCGGGGGATCGCCGCCCTCCGCGGCCCGGGCGGCGCGGGGTACCTCGGGCTCACCCACGCCGAGGCCTCCCTCGCAAAGTGGAGGGCCATCCAAGGGGAGCTCCTCCGGTGGGGGGCGGTCCTCACCGAGCTTCGGGACGCCTTCCACCGCTACGCGAACTGGCCCTACGTGGAGACCATGCGCTCCTGGCCCCACCTTCCGGTGAAGCGGCGCCCGGGGCTCCTCGAGCCCTGGTACCGCTCCGCCCTCCTCCGGATCGAACTCGTGACCGCGGCCGCGGTGGACCTCGGGCCTGTAGAGGGGGACATCTTCGAGGACGACGAGGCGGGGACCACGTGAGGGGGGGCGGCTGGTCCTCGGGGGGGGTTGCCCTATAATCGTCCCCGCCATGGCACGGAAAGCTGAGCCGAACGCGGAGCCGATGGGGGGCTGGCCGGGGATGGGGCTCACCTCGTTCATCCCCCGGCGGGTCTTCTTCACCCGGGGGGTGGGCCGGCACAAGGAGGAGCTGCGCTCCTTTGAGCTTGCCCTCCGCGACGCGGGGATCGAGAAGCTGAACCTCGTCCACGTCTCGAGCATCCTCCCCCCGGGGTGCAAGGTGATCTCCCGCACGGAGGGCCTCAAGCAGCTCTCCCCCGGGCAGATCGTGTTCTGCGTCTTCTCCCGCTGCGCCTCGAACGAGCCCCACCGCCTGATCGCGGCCTCGGTGGGCTGCGCGATCCCCGCCGACCGAAGCGCCTACGGGTACCTCTCGGAGTACACCTCGTTTGGGAAAAAGGAGAAGCAGGCCGGGGACCACGCCGAGGACCTCGCCGCCTCGATGCTCGCCTCCACCTTGGGGATCGAGTTCGACGACGAGCTCGTCTGGGACGCGAAAAAGGAGATCTGGAAGATCTCGGGGAAGATCGTCCGGACGATGAACATTACCCAGTCCGCGGTGGTGGATAGCAAGGGCTACACCACGGTCGTCGCCGCGGCCGTTTTCCTCCCCTAGCCATGGCCAAGAGCCCCACCAAGCAGAAGTTTCTCCGGCACCCGGTGGAGCAGCTCGATCCCACCGCGTTCAACGCCGTCCCCATCCTCCAGGCCATGGGGAAGACCGCGTTCCAAGCCCGGAACCTCGCCCGGGCGGCGGAGATCTACGACGCGATGCTCCGCGACCCGGAATGCACGATCATCCTCTGCCTCGCCGGCTCCCTGGTGAGCGCGGGGCTTGGCCGCTCGATCGCCGTCCTCCTCGAGAACCGGATGGCCGACGCCGTGGTGGCCACGGGGGCGAACATCGTGGACCAGGACTTCTTCGAGGCCCTGGGGTTCCGCCACTACCAGGGGTCCCCGGACGCCGACGACAACGAGCTCCGGGAGCTCATGATCGACCGGATCTACGACACCTACATCGACGAGGAGGAGCTGCGGGCCTGCGACCTCACCGTGGCCGAGATCGCCGACCGCCTGCCCCCGGGGGTCTACTCCTCCCGGGAGTTCATCGCCCAGATGGGGAAGTGGCTCGTCCAGCGGGGCAAGGGGGCGGGCTCGATCACCCGGGTGGCGTACGAGAAGGGGATCCCCATCTTCTGCCCGGCGTTCTCCGACTCCAGCGCCGGCTTTGGCCTCGTCTACCACCAGTGGCACCACCCCGATCGGCACGTGGCGATCGACTCGGTGAAGGACTTCCGGGAGCTCACGCGGATCAAGATCGCCGCGAAGGAGACGGGCCTGGTGATGGTGGGGGGCGGGGTCCCCAAGAACTTCGCCCAGGACGTAGTCGTGGCGGCGGACGTGCTGGGGGTCGAGGCCCCGATGCACAAGTACGCGATCCAGATCACGGTGGCCGACGTCCGGGACGGGGGGCTTTCGGGCTCGACCCTCAAGGAGGCGAGCTCCTGGGGCAAGGTGGCCCAAGGACTGGAGCAGATGGTGTTCTCCGAGGCCACCCTCGCCTTCCCGCTCCTTGCGAGCTACGTCTACCACCAGGGGTCGTGGCGAGCGCGGGCGGAGCGGCGGCTGGCCGACCTCCTCGCGGCCCCCGTCGAGGCGTAGAGGCGTTGGCAGTTCTCTAGGGAACTCACTACAATCGCCCCGCTGTACCCCGGGGGGTTCCCGGGACAAGCGTCGACATCTCACTTGGGATCGAAGCACAGGAGGTGAACGATGCGGGGACTCGGGAGGCAGCTCGTGGTGGAGATGTGGGACTGCGCGCGGCGGGTGGACGACCCCTCCAGGCTCCGGGCCGCCCTGGAGGAGGCCGTGCGGCGGGCGGGGGCGACCCTCATCGACGTCCAGGTGCACCCCTTCAACCCCCACGGCGCCTCGGGGATGGCGCTCCTTGCCGAGTCCCACATCTCGTTCCACACCTGGCCGGAGCTCGGATACGTCGCGTTGGACGTGTTCACCTGCGGGGAACGGGTCGAGCCGGAGCGGGCGGTGGAGGTGTTCCGGGACCTGTTTTCCCCGCGGCAGGTGAGCGTGGTCGAGATCCGGCGGGGGATCCGGCCGTGAGGGAGAACTGGATCGCCGAGGACCAGGCCCCAGGGGTGCGACTCTCTTTGCGTGTTCGGGAAAGGATCCTCTCCTCCCGCACCCCTTACCAAGCCCTGGAGATCGTGGACACGGAGGCCCTCGGCCGGGCTCTCCTCCTCGACGGGCGGATCATGGTCACCGAGCGGGACGAGGCCTTCTACCACGAGATGCTTGTTCACCCCGCCCTCCTCCGCCACCCCGCCCCCCGGAGGGTGGCCGTCGTCGGGGGCGGGGACGGCGGGGCCCTGAGGGAGGTCCTCCACCACCCCGTAGAGGAGGCGACCTTGATCGAAATCGATCGGGACGTGATCGCCGCCTGCCGGGACCACCTTGGGGAGGTGGGCCAGGGGGCGTGGGAGGATCCCCGGGTGCGGATCGTGATCTCCCCCGCGGAGGCGTTCCTCCCCCAGACACCGGGGGCGTTCGACGCCGTGATCGTGGACTCCACGGACCCGATCGGCCCGGGGGAGGCCCTCTTCTCGCCCGAGTTCCTCCGGGCCTGCCGCCGGGCCCTGCGGCCCGGGGGAATCGCCGCCTTCCAGGCCGGGTCCCCGTTCTACACCCCGGGGGTCCTCCGGGACCTCGCCGCGGAGCTCCGGTCCCTGTTCCGCTCCGTGGTCCCCTACCTCGGGTTCGTCCCGAGCTACCCCTCGGGCCTTTGGGCCTACGTCCTCGCCTCCGATGAGGCCGCCTCGGCCGAGGAGGTCGAGGCCCGGTTCCGGGCCCGGGGGCTCGCCACCCGGTACTACACCCCCCGGCTGGATCCGGGCGCGTTCGCCCTTCCGACCTTCGTCGAAGCGCTGGTCAAGGGGGACCGATGATCGGGCCGCTGCGGTTTCTGGGGCTCGACACCCCTCTCGAGCGGGCGCGGGTGGCGATCCTCGGGGTCCCGCTTGAGCGGACCGTATCCTGGCGTGGCGGACCGGCCCAGGCCCCCACGGTGATCCGCGCCGCCTCGGACTCCATCGAGCTCTACTCCCACCTGTTCCGGTGCGACCTCCGCCCGATCGGGGTGTGCGACCTCGGGGACGTGGACCCCCACCTCCCGATGGAGGAGATGCTCGCCCTGGCCGAGCGGGAGGTGGAGCGGCTTCTTCGGTTGGGGAAGGGGGTCGTGGTCCTCGGGGGGGAGCACACGGTGGCCCTCCCCGCGGTCCGGGCCGCCTCCTCCCAGGGGCCCCTCCAGGTCGTGGCCCTCGACGCCCACACCGACCTCCGGGACGACTACGGGGGGGAGCGGGTGGCCCACGCCACGGTCCTCCGGCGGGTGGAGGAGCTCGCCTCCCGGCTCGTCATCGTTGGGGCGCGGTCGTTTGTCGGGGACGAAGTGGACGAGCCGGTGTTCGCCAAGCCAGGGGAACTCCCCTCCCGCCTCGACCCGGGGCTCCCCGTCTGGCTTACCCTCGACCTCGACGCCCTCGACCCCTCCCTCTGCCCGGGGGTCACGAACCCCGAGCCGGGGGGGCTTTCCTACCCCGAGGTGATCGAGATCTACCGGGCCCTTTCCCGGTTCCGGGTGGTGGGGATGGACCTCGTGGAGCTCGCCCCCCCGTTTGACCCCTCCGGGGTTTCGGCCGTCACGGCGGCGAAGCTCGTCCTGGAGGGGATCGCCGCGTTCTGGGGGCGCTAGTCGGGAGGAGCCCCGGGGAAGCGGGGGCCTCCGGAGAGGAGGGCCACGATCTCCGCTGGACGGGGGAACCGGTCTTCCTCGGACCCGGCCAGGGCCGCGGCGGCGGCGGCAAACCCCATCGCCTCGTAGAGGCCCCGACCGGCGGCGAGCCGGGTCGCGCACGCCGCGCTGAAGGCGTCCACCGCCCGGCCCGGGAGCCCGACCGGCCGTCCGTAGCCGGGAAAGCGGGTCACGCCCCCCGCCTCCACGAGGTACGTCCCCTCCGGCCTCCCGGTGATCACGAGGTTGGATAGCCCCAGGTCGAGGAGGGGGTGGCGGGCCGGGACCCCAGGCTCCGTCGCCCACCCCATCTCCACCCCGAGCTCGTCGGGGGTGCCCACCACGAGAAGAAGCCGGCTCCACGGGATCGAGCCGGCGGAGCGGGGGGGATGGGCCCCGAGGACCGGCCGATCCGCGGAGAGGCCCCGCAGGACGGAGCCCACGGCCGGGAGGGTGAGGTCCACGAGCACCACGGCCGCCTCCTGGATCGCGGCGAGGTGCCGGCTCACGTAGGACCCATCGGCCCGGGCGTTCGCGCCCGGGGACCGGGCCCCCACCCTCTCCGGCCCGGCGAGGACCACCGACGCGCCGGTGGGAAGGCCGGGAACGCGCTCCACGGCGGTCGTCCGAACCCCTGCCTGGGCCAGGGCGGAGAGAACCTCCTCCCCAAAGGGGTCGTTCCCCACGCAGCCGTAGACCGCCACCTCCGCCCCAAGGCCGGCGACGGTGAGGGCCTGGACCACCCCGGAACCCCCAGGGCGAGGGGCCAGGCCGCGGGCGGGAACGGTCTCGCCCGCCCGGGGGAGAACGTCCACCTGGGCCACCAGGGCCATCTCCAGCACCCCAAGGACCGCGATCCTCACAGGGTGACCGTCTCGTTCCACCCCGGGATCTGGACCCGGCAGCCGCGGGAGGAAAGCTCCCGGGCCAGGGTCCCCAGGGCAGGGGGCTCCCCGTGGACGAGGAACACGACCTCCGGGTCGGCGTGGAGGGCCCAGTCGATGAGGATCGCCCGGTCGGCGTGGGCGGACAGGCCCTCGATCCGGTGGACGCTGGCCCGGACCGGAACCACCGACCCCAGCACCTCGACCCGCGTCGCCCCGTCCTCGATCTCCCGGCCCAGGGTTCCCTCGGCCTGGTAGCCCACAAACACGAGGGCCGACTCCGGCCGCGGCAGGTTATCCCGAAGGTGGTAGAGAACCCGCCCCCCGGTGCACATCCCCGAGCCAGCGATGATGATCGCCCCGGAGTCCTCCCCGATCTTCTTCGACGCCTGCCGGGTGAGGGTGTACTCCAGGAGCTCGAACTCAAACGGGTTCTCCCGGTTGCGGAACAGGCGCCGGGCCGGGGCAGGAAACCGCTCCGTGTACCGCTCGAAGATCTGGGTCGCCCGGACGGCGAGGGGGGAGTCGAGGTAGATCGGGCAGGAGGGGATCTGCCCCTCCCGCCACAGCTGATATAGGATGTAGAGGACCTCCTGGGTCCGCTCGAGGGCGAACGAGGGGATGACCACGTTCCCGCCCCGGGCGAGGGTCTCGACGATCACCTCCCGGAGCAGGTCCACGGACTCCTCGAGGGGCGGGTGGTCCCGGTCGCCGTAGGTCGCCTCCAGGACGAGGACGTCGGCCTTGGGCGGGTAGGAGGGGTCCTCCACGAGGGGCTTGCCCCGGTTCCCGAGGTCGCCGGAGAAGACGACCGTCTTCCCCTCCACCCGGACCTCGACGAACGCCGCCCCCAGGATGTGCCCGGCGTCGTGGAACCGCGCCCGGATCCCCCCTCCGAGGTCCACCTCCTCCCCGTACTCGACCCGGGTCCGGAACAGGTCGAGGCTCGTCAGGGCGTCGTCCACGGAGTAGAGGGCGGCCTCGCCCTCCTCCTCCTGGATCCGCGCCGCGTCGAGGAGCATCACCTGGGCGATGTCCCAGGTGGGGACGGTGCAGGCCCCCCCGCCCCGGAACCCCTCCCGGACGAGGCGCGGGACGAGCCCGAGGTGGTCGAGGTGGCCGTGGGTCAGCAGGACCCCATGGAGGTTCTTCGGTTCAAAGGGGAACGGGGCGAGGTTCCGCGCCTCCAGGTCGGGGAGCCCCTGGAACATCCCGCAGTCGACGAGGACCTCCCGCCCCGCCGCCTCGAGGTGGAAGCAAGAGCCGGTCACGGTCCCGGCGGCCCCCGCAAACGTGAGCCTCATCCAGGCCTCACCTCTCGCCGAGGGCGCGGACCGTGGCCTGGCACTGGGGGCAGCCTCCCCCGTCGAGGTGGGAGGCGAACTCCTCGGGGAAACCGGCGAGGGCGGTGCGAACGGGGAGGGCCACCGACTGCCCCAGGGGGCACAGGGACGCGGCCCGCATCGCGTCCACAATCGTAAGCATCTGCTCCAGGACGGACCGGGACGCCCCTCCCCCCTGGAGGCGCCCGATAAGCCGCACCAGGACGTCGGTCCCGCTCCGGCAGGGGACGCACTGGCCGCACGACTCGTGGTGGAAGAACCGGAGCACGCTGCCCAGGGTGTCCACGACGCAGGCCCGCTCGTCGAGGACGAGGACGGCCCCCGAGCCGAGGGCCGCCCCCCGCTCGCCCAGGGAGTCGAAGTCGAGCCGCGTGTCGAGCTCCCCCGGCGGGAGGAACGCCCCCGCCGCCCCGCCGATGAGGACGCCCTGGAGGGTCCGCCCCGGGAGGAGCCCGCCCCCGAGCTCGTACACCAGGACCCGCAGCGGGGTTCCCATCTCCACTTCCACAAGCCCGGGGTACCGGACGCTCCCCAGGACCGTGTACACCTTCGTCCCGGGACAGGTGGGGGTCCCGAGGGTCCGGTACCAGGCCGGGCCCCGGCGGACGATGTCCGGGACGTTGGCCAGGGTCTCCACGTTGTTGACGACGGTCGGCTTCCCCCACAGGCCCGCGGTCACGGGGTAGGGGGGCCGGATCCGGGGCCAGCCCCGCTTCCCCTCCAGGGATTCGAGAAGCGCCGTCTCCTCCCCGCACACGTAGGCTCCCGCCCCGGGCCGGACCTCGACGCGGAACGAGAAGTCGGTGTCGAACACCCGCTCCCCAAGGATCCCCAAGCCCTCCGCGTCGGCGATCGCCTTTCGGACCCGGCTGATGGAAAGGGCGTACTCCCCGCGGATGTAGAGGATCCCCAGGTGGGCCCCCACGGCGTAGCCGGCGAGGGCCATCCCCTCCAGCAGCTTGTGGGGGTCCCCCTCGAGGATGAGGCGGTCCTTGAACGTCCCCGGCTCCCCCTCGTCGGCGTTGCAGACGACGTACCGCTCGCCCGGGGGGGCGCTCCGCACCGCGGACCACTTGATCCCGGTGGGGAACCCCGCCCCGCCCCGGCCGCGGAGGCCGGAGCGCTTGACGAGCTCGATCACGTCCTCGGGCCGCAGCTCCGTGACCGCCCGGCCGAGGGCCTCGTACCCCCCCTGGGCGATGTACTCCTCGATCCGCTCCGGGTCGATCACCCCGCAGTTGGCCAGCACGACCCGGGTCTGGCGGGCGAGGAGCTCCCCGGGCCGGGCCACGGGGGCCGCGGTGGGGAGGCGCAGCCGGGCCACGGGCCGGCCCTTGAGGAGGTGCTCCTCGGCGATCTCCCGGCAGTCGGCGGGGGTGACCTCGGCGTAGTAGACCCCGTCGGGCTGGACCGCGATCACCACCCCCCGGCCGGAGATCCCCAAGGTCCCCGTCTCCACCACCTGGACCTCGCCCGAAAGCCCAAGCTCCTCCACCGCCGCCCGCAGGGCCGAGAGGACAGCGTCCACTCCCGCGAGGCGGGCCTCGTCGTCCACTCCCACGAGGACGTGGACTCGCGCGAGGGTCATCGCCCCTCCCGGTACCGGGCGATCGCGGCCCGGACCTTCTCCGGGGTCAGGTTCCCCACGACCTCGTCGTCGACCATCATCGCCGGGGCGACCCCGCAGGCGCCAAGGCAGCTCGTGAACTCGAGGGTGAACAGGCCATCGGGCGTCGTTTCCCCAACGTCCACCCCGAGGGCCCGCCGCAGCTCGTCGAGGGCCGACCAGGCCCCGGCGACGTGGCAGTGGGGGGAGACGCAGAGCCGGACGATGTGCCGGCCCCGAGGCCTCAGGCTGAACATGGAGTAAAACGTGACCGCGTCCCGGACCCGGGACAGGGGGAGCCCGACGTGGCGGGCGGCGAGCTCCAGGTCCTCGGGGAGGAGGTACTGGCCGGGGTTCGTCCCCTGGAGGTCGTGGAGGAGGGCCAGCAGGGCCTCCGGCGCGGGTGGATAGCGGGCGAGGACGGCTTCCTTCGTCATCGGGCCTCCTCCCGGGGGAGCTTCCGCACCGCCCCAAACGGGCAGGCGTCGAAGCACGCCCCGCAGCGGATGCAGAGCTCATCCACGATCCGGTACGGGCCCTGCCGGGGAGCCCCCTGGGCCGCCCCGGTGGGACAGGCCCGCCGGCAGGCGTCGCAGGACCGACAAAGTTCAGGTTCGACCACGTACCGGACCAGGTTCGGACACACCCCGGCCGGGCAGGAGCGGCGGGCGATGTGGGCCTCGTACTCGTCCCGGAAGTAGCGGAGGGTGGAGAGGACCGGGTTGGGGGCCGTCTGCCCAAGCCCACACAGCGCGGTCGCCTTCATGGCCGCCCCGATCTCCTCCAGGCGGGGAAGGTCCTCGGGGGTCCCCTCCCCCTTCACGATCCGGTCCAGGATCCCGAGCATCATCTGGGTTCCGACCCGGCACGGGACGCATTTGCCGCACGACTCATCCGCGGTGAACTCGAGGAAGAACCGGGCCATGTTGACCATGCAGGTGGAGCTATCGAGGACGATCAGGCCGCCCGAGCCCATGATCGCCCCGTGCTGGGTGAGGGAGTCGTAGTCGACGGGGACGTCGAGGAGGGAGGCGGGAAGGCACCCCCCCGAGGGGCCACCGATCTGGACCGCCTTGAACTCCCGCCCCTCGGGGACCCCGCCCCCGATCTCGAACACGAGCTCCCGGAGGGTGATCCCCATCGGGACCTCGACAAGGCCGGTATTCCGGACGTTCCCGGCCAGGGCAAACACCTTCGTCCCCTTGCTCTTCTCCGTCCCCACCGAGGCGAAGGCCTCGGGGCCCCCGAGGAGGATGTGGCGGACGTTGGCGAACGTCTCGACGTTGTTGATGAGGGTAGGCCGGCCCCACAGCCCGCTCGTGGCCGGGTAGGGTGGGCGCGGCCGGGGCTCCCCCCGCCGACCCTCGATCGAGGCGATGAGGGCCGTCTCCTCCCCGCAGACGAACGCCCCGGCCCCGATCCGGATCTGGACGTCAAACGAGAAGTCGGTGTCGAAGATGCCCGGCCCGAGGACCCCGAGCTTGCGGGCCTGGGCGAGGGCGACTTCAAGCCGGCGAATGGCCAGGGGGTACTCGGCCCGGACGTAGACGAAACCCTGGCCCGCCCCGACCGCGTAGGCGGCGATGGCCATCCCCTCCAAGACCGCGTGGGGATCCCCCTCGAGGACGGCCCGGTCCATGAACGCCCCGGGGTCGCCCTCGTCGGCGTTGCACACGACGTACCGGGGCGGGGGTCCCCCGGCCCGGACGAGCTCCCACTTCTTTCCCGTGGGAAACCCCGCTCCCCCCCGGCCGCGGAGGCCAGATCGCTTCACGGCCTCGATCACGTCCTCGGGCCGCATCCCGGTCAGGGCCCGCCCGAGGGCCTCGTAGCCCCCGAGGGCGATGTACTCCTCGATCCGCTCCGGGTCGATGACCCCGCAGTTGGCGAGGACGACCTTCTTTTGGCGGGCGAAGAACGGGATCTCCTGGGGCTTGGGCGCCGCCCCGGCCCAGAGGAGCCGCTTCACCGGCCGCCCTTTGAGGAAGTGCTCCTCGACGATCTCCGGGGCGTCCTCGGGCCGGACCCGGACGTAGAACGTCCCCTCGGGGTAGACGAGGAGGACCGGCCCGAGCTCGCAGGGCCCCATGCACCCCGTTTCCACAAACTGGACCTCGGGGAGGAGGTCGTGGGCCGCGGTCGCCTCGAGGAGGGCCCGCTTCACCCGCTCGCTTCCCGACGACTGGCAGGCCGTCCCCGAGCAGACGAGGACCTGGATCCGCCTCACGACGCCTCCCCGGTGAGGTAGGCGCGGAGCCTTCCCACAAGGGCCTCGGCGGCCCGCCGGGTGCGGGGGGACAGGCCTTCCCCGAGCGAGAAGTCCCGGGCGGGGATTGTGACAAGCCACGCCTCGGGGGCCCGGCCAAACAGCGCCTCCGCCCAGGCGAGGATCCCCCGGGGGGTGAAGGCGTGGGCCAGGGCGGGGCGGTCCCCGGGCCGGATCCGCTCCCAGCGGACGGGCCCGGCCCCCGGCCGGGCGTCCACGAAGATCACGAGGTCGGCCACCGCCACCTGGGGGATGAGCTCAGGGGTGAGGTCCTGGGCCCCCAGGACCTTCACCTCGTCCGTGCTCGGGAGCCGCCCGGCCACCCATAGCCCGACCCCGTCGTCCCGGCGGAGGGGGTGCCCAAGCCCGATCACGAGGATCATGGGGCCCGCACCACCTCGTCCAGGACCTCCCCCCCAGGGCCGAGGAGAACGACCCGGAGGGGCATCGCCCCCGCGGCGTGGACGGAGCAGGAGAGGCAGGGATCGTAGGCGCGGATCCCCCCCTCGAGCCGGTTGAGGAGACCCTCGGGGATCTTCTTCTTCCCGTTCAAGTACCGCGCCGCAATCTGGGCGACGGTCCGGTTCATGGCGAGGTTGTTGTGGCCGGTGGAGACGATGAGGTTCGCCTTGACGATCACCCCGGTCTCATCGACCTCGTAGTGGTGGAGGAGGGTTCCCCGGGGGGCCTCGTGAACCCCGACCCCGACAAGCTCGTTCACCCCCGCCTCGGCCCGGACCCGGGGGGAGAGAACCTCCGGGTCCTCGAGGTACTGCCCGACCCGTTCCAGGGCGGCCACGATCTCAATCAGCCGCGCCCAGTGGTAGTGGAACGAGCTGGTGACCGCCTTCCCGTCGGCGCTTTTCCGGAACCGACCCAGGGCCTCGTCGGCCAGGGGCGTCCCGATCCGATCGCAGCAGTTGAGGCGGGCCAGCGGCCCCACCCGGTACATCCCCTCGGGGTACCCCCGGGGGCGCCAGTACGGGAACTTGAGGTAGCTCCAGCCCTCCACGGCCTCGCCGAGATACTCGTCGTACCGCGACGGATCCAGGCCGTCGGCAACGATCTTCCGGTCGCTGTCCACAAACCGGAGCCTCCCGTCGTGGTGCTCCCACAGGCCGTCGGGGGTGACGAGGGACATGAACAGGGAGGGAAAGTTCCCGAACGTCTCCACCTCCTCCGCCCACGCGGGAACGGTCTTCTCGTAGAGATGGAGGGCGTCTTGGGCGATCCGCCGGGCCTCGGGGAGCTTGGCGGCGAGCCGGTCCCGGGCCTCGGGGGAGAGGGGCGTCCGGACGCCACCGGGGACGGCCCACGCCGGGTGGACCCGCCGGTCCCCGAGGGCGGCGATGACCTCCTGCCCGAACGCTCGGAGCCGGATTCCATCGAGAGCAAGCTGGGGGTTCTCGGCGGCAAGCCCAAACACGTTCCGCTTTCCTGGCTCGGCGTCCCAGCCAAGGAGGAGGTCGGGGCTGGCGAGGTGGAAGAAGGACAGGGCGTGGGACTGGATGTACTGGCCGCAGTTCATGAGCCGGCGGAGCTTGTCCGCGGGGCGGGGCGGCCGAACGGCGAGGATCGCGTCCCCGGCCTTGGCCGAGGCCAGGAGGTGGGACACCGGGCAGATCCCGCAGATCCGGGCGGTGATCCCCGGCATCTCCCACACCGTGCGGCCCTGGCAGAACCGCTCGAACCCCCGGGCCTCGGTGACGTGGAACCGGGCCTCCCTCACCTTCCCTCCCCCGTCGAGGTGGATGGTGATGAGCCCATGGCCCTCAACGCGCGTCACGGGGATCTTGATCTCACGCACGGTCTCCCCCTTCATCCGAACCGGAGGTCGGCCCCGACGAGCTCCGGCCGCCGGCCGGCGAGGAGCCCCTGGAGGAACTTCCAGATCCGGTCCGCCGACGGCGGGCAGCCGGGGACAAAGCGGTCCACCCTCACCACCGCGTGGAGGGGCAGGGCCTGGGGGAGGAGCTTGGGGACCGCCCCCTCCTCGAGCCCCGGGACCTCGCCCTCCCCGTACACCGCCCGGAGGACCTCCTCCCGGGGGATCGGGTTCCGGAGCGAGGGGACGTTCCCCGTCACCGCACAGTCCCCGAACGCGACGACGAGTTTCGTCTTCTCCCGCATCTCCCGGAGGAGGTGGAGGTGCTCGGTGTTCCCCACCGCCCCCTCCACGAGGAGGACGTCCACGTCGTCGGGGTACTCCTTGATGTCCACGATTGGGGAGTAGACAAGCTCGGCTTTACCCGCGAGCTCGATCAGCCGCTCGTCGAGGTCGAGGAACGACATGTGGCACCCCGAGCAGCCCGAGAACCAGACGGTGGCCAGTCGCACCTTAGGCACGGGGCCTCCTTTCCGTCACCTCGGCCAGGATCTCCGGGCGCTTGACCTGCTCCGAAGTGGCCTTCCCCTTCTCAAACAGCGCCCCCACGGGGCAGGCTTGGACGCACTTGCCACACCCGGTGCAGGTGGGGGACTGCGCCCAGGGTCCCCCGAGGTCGGGCTCGACGAGGGTCTCCACCCCCCGGCCGGAGAAGCCCCAGGTGAACGCCCCCTCGACCTCGGCGCAGGCCCGGACGCAGCGGCCGCACAGGACGCACCGGTTGTGGTCGAGGCCAAACTTGGGGTGGCTCGCGTCCAGCGGCAGGGCCGGGAACCGGTACGGAAAGGTGACGTGGTCCATCCCAAGCTCGGTCGCGAGGTCCTGGAGCTCGCAGTGCCCGCTGGAGACGCAGAACGCGCAGATATGGTTCCGCTCAGCAAACAGGAGCTCGAGGATCGTCCGCCGGAGGGCGGCCAGCTTCTCGGAGTGGGCGACGACGTCCAGGCCCTCTTGGGCCGGGGTCGCGCACGAGGGAACGAGCCTCCCGTTCCAGTTGCGAATCTCCACCAGGCACAGCCGGCACGCCCCCCGGGGGGAGAGGGACTCGAGGAAGCAGAGGGTGGGGATGCGGATCCCGGCCCGCCGGGCCGCCTCGAGGATCGTCTCCCCAGGCTCGGCCTGGACCGGCGTATCGTCGATCCTAAGCTGAATCACCCCTTCACCTCCCGGACGGCGACAACCCGCTCGGCGAGGGGGCGGCCGTTGACCACGTGCTCGGCCACGATCCGCCGGGCCAGGGCCTCGTCCACCTCCCCGTAGATCGTGATCCGCTCCGGCTCGTGGACCTCGACGATCGGTTCCTGGGCCGCGAGGCCCTTCTCCCCGGTCTGGGTCACGGTCACGTCCCGGAGGTTCCTCCGGGCGACCTCGTCGAGGATCGCCCGGAGGGTCGCCCGGGCGCCGGCGGCGATCCCTGATGTGCCCATCCCCACCACGATCTTGACCCGGGTGGGGCCCCCGCGGAGGCGGAGGTCCGCCTCGGCCCGCTCCCGGATCTTGCGGAGCTCCTCCAGCTTCACCGTTCCTCCTTCAATCCCACGTGGGCCAGACCCTCCTCCAGCTCCCGCTCCACGAACGCGAGCACATCGGGGTGGGTGAGCGGAACCTCCCCGAGGTGCTCCCGGAGCTCACGGGTGGAAAGGGTCCACGCCGCCCGATCATCCCTGAGCTCGACGGTGAACTCAACCTCGGGGTGGGTGGCGAGGAGGGGGACGAGGGTCCCGGGGAGGTCCCCCAGGGGCGGCCGGTCGGGGTGGTCCCACCCCAGCCGGGCCCAGACCCTTGTCCCTCCCCCCTCCCTTCCCTCGACCCGGCACTCCCCGCCCGTCGCCTCGGCGGTCTGGACAAGGAGAGGGAGCCCAAGCCCGACCCGGGCCCCGGGCTTTGTGGAGAAGAAGGGGTCCGTGACCCGAGAGAGGAGGTCCTCCGGGATCCCCGCCCCGTCGTCGACCACCTCGAGGAGGAGGCTGTCCCCCCTCCGGGCGAGGGAGATCCCGATCGAGCGGGCGCCGGCCCGGAGGGAGTTTTGGACGAGGTCCGCCAGGTGCATGGCGAGGTCGGCGATCACCCCGCGCTCCCCCGGATCCGGCGCAGGATCCCCTTGACCTTCTTCGGGTCGAGTTTCCCGTACACCTCGTCATCCACCATCATCACCGGGGCCAGGCCGCACGCCCCGAGGCAGCGAACTCCCTCGACGGTGAACAGGCCGTCGGCCGAGGTCCCCCCCAGGCCCACCCCGAGCTCCTCCTCGATCGCCTTGAGGACGGACTCCGCCCCCCGGACGTGGCACGCCGTCCCCAGGCACAGCCGCAGGGTGTGCTTACCCACCGGGCTGGTGCGGAAGAAGTGGTAGAAGGTGACGACGCCCCGGACCTGGGAGGGGGGGACCCCCAGCGCCCGGGCCACCGTGGCCTGGGCCTCGGGGGGGATGTAGCCGAGGGAGCTCTGGACCCGGTGGAGGGCCTGGATGAGCTCGGAGGGCTTTCCGGCAAACGGCTTGACGAGTTCGGCAACCTTGGACTCTACGGTGGTCGTCAACGGTCCTCCTTGATCTCGGGGCCGGGGCGGACGCGGCGCCCCCCCTGGCCCAACACGGCCAGCCGAAGCTCCCCCAGGCTCGGCTCGGCGAGGAAGAGCTCCGTCCACGCCCTCCCGATCTCCGCCGGGTAGTGGGCGTCCGAGCCCCGGAGGAGGGCCTTCCCGGCGAGGGCCGGCCAGCTCTGGAGGGCGGCGGAGACGGGGGTCCAGGGGGCGATCTCCACCGCCGGCCACTCCCCGGGGGGGAAGAGCCCGAGGACGGCGAGGAGCCCCCCCGGAAGTCGGTCCACGTGGGCGGGGACGGCGAGCCCCCCCAGGGCCTCGACCCGCCGCACCACCTCGGCCAGCGGGAGGGCAACCGGGGAGAGGAGGAGTCGCTCCTCCCGCCGGACGATCTCCCCTTCCTCGTCGACCACGACCTGGTCCCCGAACAGCTCGGGGTCGCAGGGGACCTCGGGAAGGACGGCATGGAGCTCCGCCTGGAGCTCTAGCGCGGGTTCTTCGTCGGCAAAGTACGCCAGGACCTCGACCTCTTCGGCGGCCTGAATTTCCATGCCCATAAGGACGGCCGGACGTCCGGCGGCCAGCCGCCGGACGTAGGGGCCGTTCTCGGCGGCATTGTGGTCGCAGACGGCGATGAGATCAAGCCCGGCGCGGCGGGCCTCGGCCACGATCCGGGCCGGGGAGAGCTCCAGGCTCCCGCAGGGGGAGAGGGCGGAGTGGATGTGGAGGTCGGCCCGCCACCACCTCATGGATGGAGGAGACGGTGGAGGCGCCCGGCGACCTCGAACGCGGGCTCGGAGGAGAGGAACAGGTTCACCCCCTCCGCCGCGGCCCGGGCCACCACGTCGGGGCTCGGCCGGTTGCCCCGGGCGAACACGACCCCCGCGAGATCCCGGAGCTTGGCCACAGCGACGACGTTGAGGTGGCGCTGGTGGGTGATCCAGAGGTCCCCGGGCCGGGCGTGGGCCAGCACGTCGGAGAGGAGGTCGGAGCAGTACCCGCCCCCCACCTCCCGGGTGAGATCCCCGGTGGCGAGGGCCTCCAGTCCCAATTCGGCGACGACGCGCGCGAGCTTCATCGGCTCCTCCTAGAAGAACGGGACCCCAAGGAGGATCGTGGCCCGGACCACCGTGCCCTTCCCCACCCGGGATCGGATCTTAAACAGGTCGGAGTTCTGCTCCATGTTGGTGATCCCCAAGCCCGCCCCGAACCCCAGCTCCCGGGCCCAGTCCGGGGCGGTGGAGTAGCCGGGCTGGCTGGCGAGGTCCACGTCGGCGATCCCGGGGCCCCGGTCGGAGAAGAGGAGCTCCACCCGGTCCTCCTTGACGAGGAGGATGATCCGCCCCCCCTCGGAGTAGAGGACCATGTTCATCTCCCCCTCGAAGCAGACCACGCTCGCCCGCCGGACGACGTCGGGGCTCATCCCCAGGGCGAGGAGCTCCCTCCGGACCTCGGTGGAGACGGTCCCGGCCCGGTCGAGGTCCCGGGGGGCGACCTCGTAGATCCGCCTAAGCCGCAGGGCGGGCGGGGCCTGAGGGGAGGTCAAGGCGGAACCCCTTGCGTTTCGCGGGGCGGAGCCCGGCCTGGTAGAGAAGGCCGCAGGTCTCGTACATGTCCCTGGAGGCGGCGAGGAGGGGGATCCCTGCCCCGGCGGCGTACTCCACCGTGGCCTGGGTCGGGTACTTCCCCCGGACGAACAGGACCGCCCCCATGTTCATCACCTCCGCCACCCGCACCACCTGGGGGGTGGTCATCCCGGTGATGAGGAGGACCCCTTCCTCCTGGACCATGGCCAGGACGTCGGAGAGGAGGTCGGCGGCAAACGCCCGGGTCACCTCCCGCTCGGCGTGCTCCGCCCCGGTGACGAACTCCGCCCCAAGGAGCCCTGCGAGGTCGGCGAGCTTCATCGTTCCTCCTAGGAGCCGAACTTGGGCCCGAGGTCGCAGTACCCGAGGAGCTGGGGGACGAGCCGGCCCGTAAAGCGGCCGAGCCCCCCTTCCCCCGCGGCCCGTTCCCCAAACGCCCGGACCCGGTCCGGCCGGACCGCGGGGCCCACAAACAGGGCCGGGACGGGGTCGGCCGTGTGCTCCTTCACCCCCGGGGGCGTGGTGTGGTCCCCCGAGACGCAGAGGTGGACCTTGTCCAACGGGAGCCTCGCGACCAGGGTCCCGAAGAACTCCCGATCGATCCGCTCGATGAAGGCCCGCTTGGCCTCGGCGTCCCCGTCGTGGGAGGCGTTGTCGGTGCCCTTGATGTGGACGAAGACGAGCTCGGCCCGGTCGAGGGCGGCGAGGGCGGCGTCGGCCTTGGCCCGGAGGTCGGTCTTGAGGTCCCCCGTGGCCCCGGGGACGTCGAGGACGGTGAGGCCAGCGAGCTTGGCCACGCCCTTGTACAGGGCCCCGCCGGCGACGCAGACCCCCCGAATCCCGTACTCGACGGTGATCGGCCGGAGGTGGGGCATGACCGCCGCCCCCCGGAGGAGGACCGCGTTGGCAGGCCTCTCCCCCCGCCGGATCCGCTCCCGGTTGAACGGGTGGTCTTGGAGGACCTCGTGGGCCCGCCGGGTGAACAGGTTCACCGCATCGGCGGTCCTCCCCGCCGCCGGCTCCAGGGGCCGGCACCGCTCCACGGGCTTCCCCTCCTTCCGGGGGTCCGTGTCGGTGACCGCCGGGGAGGCCCCGGCCCCCCGGAGGACGAGGGCCCCCCGGTGCTCGGTGGAGACGCGGAACAGAAGCTCGAGCCCGAACTCGTGGAGGTCGATCCCGGCGATCGCCCCCTCGAGGGGCTTCCCATCGGGGAGCCGCCCCGCCCGCCGGTCCACGACCACGAGCTCCCCACCCCGCTCCTCCACCGTGGCGAAGTTGGCGCGGAAGCAGACGTCCCCGCCCCGGACGTCGAGGCCGATCCCCAGGGCCTCGAACGCCCCCCGGCCCGTGTAGACCCTGAACGGGTCGTAGCCGAAGATGGAGAGGTGGGAGGTATCGGAGCCGGGGCGGACGCCGGGCCCCACGGGGTCCATAAGCCCCACGGCCCCCCGGGCGGCGAGCTCATCCAGGACCGGGGTCGCCGCGGCCTCGAGGCAGGTGGAACCCCCGAGGTCCGTCGGCCGGCCCCCCAGCCCGTCCAAGATCACCAGGATCCCCGGCATCCTACTTCCCCTCGATCTGCCCCATGAGGGCCACAGCCCGAACCTTCACGTACCCGTTCTCCAGGGCCTCCTCCCCGACCGGGGCGTCGATGATCTTCTGGAGCTCGGCGCGGGCCTCGGCCCATCGTTCGGCCGGCATGAGGTAGTACTCAGCGTAGAAGAGCCGGTTCTCGAGGTAGTCGGGGTAGGAGGCGATCGCCTCCTCGAGAAAGGCCTTCACCTTCGCCGGGTCCTTGCTGAACGGGTGCTTGGCCCAGTACCCGGCCAGAGCCCGCAGGGGCCCTCCGAAAATGTAGCCCCGGTCGAGCTCCAGGCACCGCTCCATCAGGGCCATGAGCTTCTTGTCGTCCCCCCGCAGGGCAGCGGCGAGGAGCCCCACCGCACCCCCCAGCTCGACCTTCCGCGCCCAGTTGGAGTAGGTCCAGAACAGGGCCGCGACGTCCGTGGAAACCTTCACCGCCTCGACGAACCCCCGCTCCCGTTCGACCCGGAAGAACTCGGGGTCGGTCCGCAGGGCCCGTTCCCCGTACTCCTGGCCCCTGGCGTGACCGTCCGACTTCTCCTTGTCGGGGAGGAAGAGGTCGGCCAGGGTGTAGTAGAAGCGGGAAAGCCTGCCGAGGATGTAGGCATTGGTGCTATCCTGGGCCAGAGCTTGCTCGTAGAGGGCGATCGCCCGCTCGAGGAGGGCCCGCAGGGCCGGGGCCTCGCTCTCCACGTACTGGGTTGCCCACAGCTCGGTAAACAGGGCGTCGGCTTGGGAGATGAGGTCCGCGGTCGTCTGACCGAGGGAGGGTGCCGCCAACGCGGCCAGAAGTAGCAGGACAGCCGTCCACTTCGTACGCACCACGACCACCTCCAGGGGGTTTTCCGTACTATACGGACGCCCCCCGGAGCCGGCAACGTCGGCCCGTGGCAGGGGACAGGAAGCCCCGCTATAGTAGGGCCCCAACCTGAAAAGGAGGTGTCATGGCGGTCAAGGTCGATCACGATCTGTGCACGGGGTGCGGCCTGTGCACCCAGGTGTGCCCCGAGGTGTTCGAGGTCGGCGACGACGGGTACGCCCACGTGATCCAGGGCGCCAACACAGCCCTCCCGTGCGTGGACGAGGCCGTGGACCAGTGCCCGGTGGGCGCGATCAGCAAGTAGAAAGGGGGGACGGGCCCAAGGGCCCGTCCCCTTCTTCATGAAGCGGGTGGGGCTGGCCCTCAGTGCGGGGGGGGCCCGGGGGATCGCCCACGTTGGCGTCCTCCAGGCCCTTCTCGAGGCGGGGATCCCCGTGGGGGCGGTGGCGGGGACGAGCGTGGGCGCCTACGTCGGGGGCCTGTTCGCCGCCGGAGTCCCCCTGGACGAGATCACCCAGCTGTGGGAGGAGGCGGGGCTGTGGCAGACGGCGCGGTTCCTCCTCCCCACCGTCCCCTGGCGGGGGTGGAGCACGGGGGAGGAGCTGCGGCGGAGGCTCCGGGGGATGGTCGGGGAGCGGCGGATCGAGGACCTCCCCATCCCATTTGCGGCCGTGGTCACCGACCTCCACTCCGGACAGGCCGTCGCCCTGCGGCGGGGGGACCTCGTGGACGCGATCCGGGCCTCGATCTCTGTGCCTGGTCTCTTCGTCCCGGTGGAGGTCGAGGGCCGGACCGCCATCGACGGGGGGGTCGTCCACCCCCTCCCCGTGGACGTGGCCCGGGCCCTCGGGGCCGAGGTGGTGGTCGCGGTAGACGTCCTTCTCCCCCCGGAGGAGAAGCGCCTCGGCCGGGTGACGGTGTTCTCGGTCCTCTTCCAGATGGCAACGATCTTCCAGAAGCGGATCGCGGACCTGGAGATCGCGCTCCTCCGCCCGGAGGTGGTGATCCGCCCTCGCTTTGGGGATCGGGCTCCGACCTACACCTCGGCCGGGGAGGGGCGCGCGGCGGGGTACCGGGCCGCCCAGGAGGCCCTGCCCGGGCTCCAGGCCCTCCTCGGATGAGGGGCTCCTTCGCGCCGGCAGGGACCCTCGGGTTGGGGGTCCTCTCCCTTTCCTGGGCCGCGCTCCTCATCCGGTTCACCGCTTCCCCCTCCCTGGCCGTGGCTGCGGGGAGGATGGCCCTCTCCGCCCTGGTCCTCACCCCCGTTGTGGTCGCAGCCCGCCCGCCCCTGTCCCGGTCAGGAGCGCGGCTCGCCGCCCTGGCTGGGTCCTTCCTCGCCCTCCACTTCGCCCTGTGGACGGAGTCCCTCCGCCTCACCACCGTGGCGAGCTCGGTGGCTCTCGTCACGACGAACCCGATCTTCGTCGGCCTCCTGTCGTGGGCCGTCCTCGGGGAGCGGCCGTCGCGCGCCCTGTGGGAGGGGATCCTCCTCTCCGTGGCCGGGGGGCTCCTCATTGGGTGGGGGGACTTCGCCCTCGGGGGGAGCGCGCTCCTTGGGGACATGCTTGCCCTCCTCGGGGCGGTGGCAGCGTCGGCCTACCTCCTCCTCGGCCGGCGGGCCCGGCAGGAGGGCGCCCTCCTCCCCTACGTCGCCCTCGCCTACGGGGTCGCCGCCCTGCTCCTCCTCGCCGCCGCCGGAGGGGGCGGGGCGCTCCCGCCTCTCCCGGGAGACTGGCTCTGGATCGGCCTCCTTGCGGCCGGCCCCCAGCTCCTCGGGCACACGAGCGTGAACTGGGCCCTGCGGCGGTTCCCCGCCTCGGCGGTGGCCGTGGCGATCCTCGGGGAGCCCGTAGGGGCTACCCTGTGGGCGTACCTCCTCTTCCGCGAGGTCCCGAGCCCCCTCCAGGGGGCCGGGGTGGCCCTGGTCCTCCTCGGGATCGTCCGCGCCCTGCGCGGGGTCCGGCTCTAGGCTAGGATCAAGGGATGCCCGAGCTCGTCCGGCAGGGAGAGGAGCGGATCGCCTGGGCCGGTGCCCACATGCCTGTCCTCCGGTCCCTGGAGGAGGACCTCCGCCCGGAAAGGCCGTTTTCCGGGAAGCGGATCGCGGTGTGCATCCACCTCGAGGCGAAGACGGCCCGGTTCGCCCTCGCCCTCCAGGCCCTGGGGGCCGAGGTCGCCCTCGCGAGCTCCAACCCCCTCTCGGCCAAGGACGACGTCGTCGCCGCCCTCCGCGGACGGCTCGAGGTCCACGCCCGGTACGGGGCGAGGGAGGAGGAGTACCTCGACTTCCTCCGCAGGACCCTCGGGATCCGCCCCCACCTCGTCCTCGACGACGGGGGCGACCTCACCCTCCTCCTCCACGGGGAGGCCGCAGCCCTCGGGGAGGACGTGATCGGGGTCTGCGAGGAGACGACGACGGGCCTTCTGCGCCTGAGGAAGCTCCAGGGGGAGGGGCGGCTCCGGTTCCCGGCCGTGGCGGTGAACGACGCCCGGATGAAGCACCTGTTCGACAACCGCCACGGGACCGGGCAGTCGGTGTGGGACGCCGTGATGCGGACGACGAACCTCCTCGTGGCAGGGAAGCGGGTCCTCGTCGTGGGCTTCGGCCCGTGCGGCCGGGGCATCGCCGACCGGGCCCGGGGCCTTGGGGCCCACGTGACCGTGGCCGAGGTCGACCCCGTCCGGGCCTCCGAGGCCCTCCTCGCGGGGTTCGCCGTCGCCCCAGCCGGGGAGGCGATCGCCCAGGCCGACTTCGTCGTCACGGCCACGGGGTGCGTCGGGGCCGTGGGGTACGAGGACCTCCTCCGGGCCAAGGACGGGGTGGTCCTCGCCAACGCCGGCCACTTCGACGTCGAGATCGACGTCCGGGCCCTGCGGGAGCGGGCCCAGGCCCGTCGGGTGCGGGACCACGTCGAGGAGTTCACCCTGCCGAACGGGAAGCGGGCCTACCTCCTCGCCCAGGGGCGGCTCGTGAACCTCGTCGCCGGGGACGGCCACCCGGTCGAGATCATGGACCTCTCGTTCTCCCTCCAGCTCCTCTCGCTTCTCTGGCTTTCCCGGGAGGGAGGAGGGCTCGCCCCCGGGGTCTACCCCGTCCCCCCCGTGGCCGACGAGGAGGTCGCGCAGCGGTTCCTCCGGAGCCGGGGGGTGCGGATCGGCCTCCTCACCCCCGAGCAGCGGGCCTACCTCGGGAGGTAGTGATCGGGACAAGGATGTAGCCCGTCTCCCGGTCCCCGAACGCCCGGTACCCCTCCTCCCCCCAAGTCCAGAGGTGGAGCGCGGTGTAGGCGCAGAGGAGGGCGTCGAGGAAGTCCTCGGCCGCCTTCAGCCGTCGCCCCCGCTCCCCGTGGATCCGAAGCCCGTCGAGCAGGGGAGCCGCGTCAAGGGGGGGCGTGCGCCGGGAGAGGGTGGAGAGGAGCTCCTTGAGTCGCTCAAGTTGGCCCCATCGGAACTCCAAGGTTCGCCCGGGGCGAGCCTTGTACTTGAGGGTCCTCGGGAGCCGGAAGAGCTCCACCGCCGTGGGGTGAGGGTAGACCTCGACGACCTGGCGCCCGGCGCTTCCCCGCTCGACCCGGGGCCCGTGGGTGAACCCGTGGGCCTGGAGCTTCTGGAGCAGGGCCTCCCCCCGGACGACGGGCCCGAGGCGCGCGCGGTTCGCCGGGTACGCCCCCGCCTCCGCGCGCCGGTAGGCCGCCGAGAGCTCCCGGTCGCAGCCCCGCGTTCCCCAGTCGTTGGGGACCACCAGGGGGGCGTCCACGGCCACGAGGGCTCCCTCCCGGTCGGCTCCCTCGAGAACGAACGCCACAACGTCCTCGTCGTCCCCGAGGGCTGAGCTCCAGGCGAGGGGCCAGGCCCGCTTCCCGTCCCACGCCAGGACGACCCCGCCGCTCGGGTTCCGGGGGGACCAGGCGAGGTCCAGGCCGATGAACCGCACCTAGGGAATCTCGGGGGTCGCCTCGAGGATCGAGAGCCGGTACGCCCCGCTTCCAGCCCGGCGGACGATCCGGATGAAGAGCCGGCACACCCCGTCGAGGAAGCAGTCCTCCGCGAGGGGAGCGCAGTCCACCCCTGGGTAGCACGGGACGCGGGTCACCGAGGGCCGGGAGACGTTCAGGCACTGGGCAAGGACGTCCCCGCAGGGGTCGTGGATGAGGTACACGTCGACGACCATGTTCCCCGGATCGACCCACACCAGGAACGCATCTCCGTACGACGCCTGAATCCTGTACCAATCCTGGAAGTCGTCCTCCCCGAGGTTCCCCACGTAGTGGCCGGGGCCGAGGAGGACCGCGTCCTCCCCAGGGCCGAAGCTCTCGGGGAGGGTCTGGCGGGGGACGGTGGCGAGGTCCAGGCCGGGGAGGAGGCACTCGGCGGGGAGGTCGCCCACCACGCACCCAAAGGCCGGCCCCGCGCTGCACTCCGGGGCCAGGGGGGCAGGAGGGGGTGGAGGGGGCGGCAAAGTGGGGGTGGGGAGCGGGGGAAGAGGGATCGGGGTCGGCAGGGCCGGGGTCGTCCCCAGCCTCAGGCTCCCCCAGGTGAACCCCACGTGGGGGTCGCAGGTGAGGACCCGCTGGGCGATCACGATGAGCTCAGGTCCCGTGGGGAAGATCCGGGTCTCCCCCCGGACGGGGTAGGCCACCACGCACTGGGGGTTCCCCGGCTCCGCGTTCCGGAGCCAAAACTCCGTCCGCTGCCAGTAGACGTCCCCAGGGGTCTGGTAGTAGAGGCGGATGAGGACGTCCCGCCCCAGCTGGCACGTCGTGCAGATGTCGGTTGCCACGCCCTCCAGGGTGAGGGGAATCCAGTTCCCCACCGGAACCCCGGTGAACCGCCAGATGGCCCGGTCCCCCAGGCGGGGGCTGGTGAGCCAGCACTCCCCCCCGCGGGGATCCCCAAGGCAGGTGAACTCCTCGGCCTGCCGCACCTGGGCCGCGGCCGGGAATCCGAGGACGAAGGCAAACAGTACCGCAAGAGCCCCGTTCACACCCGAGCACCCCCTTCCAAAAGGCAATCATTCTAGGGCGAAGGGGGGCCCTCGGACAAGTGTGCGCGTCACCTTCGCCCGCGCCCCGCCCAGGCAAGCCAGAGGGCGCTGTAGTCCGAGCGGGGGTTCCAGAAGAGGTACCCATCGGCCCCCGCCTCCTCCGCCGCCCGGATCTGGTGGGCGATGTACGCCGGAAGGGTCATCCCGACGGGGATCGCCATCTCGAACGCCTGGAGGTAGGGGCGGATCGGCTTCTCCACCCGCGCCCGGGCGTCCCGCACCGCCTGGTAGACGGTCCCGTAGGGGTCGTCCTTGAACGCCCGCTCGGCGTAGTGGGACGGGTAGACCATGGGGGAGAGGGCGTCCACCCATCGGGCGATCCCCTCAAGCTGCTGGCCGATGGGGTCGATCTTCCGAGCGTTCCAGGGGAACGTGACCCGGCCGTAGACGTCGGCCGAGAGGGGGAGGGTGAGCCGGGAGCGGGCCTGCGCGAGGAACGCCTCCACCGCCCCGCAGCGGGCGGAGTAGTCCGGACCGATCGGCCCATCGTCGGGGAACCGGATGTAGTCGAACTGCAGCTCATCGAACCCCGCCGCGGCGACCTCGGCGGCGATCTCCAGGTTGTACGCCGTCGCCGCAGGGACCGTCGGGACGACCCACGGGGAGTCGTACCCGAGGTAGCGGGCGAGGAGGGGGTCGTAGAACACGACCTGGCGGGCAATCGCGTACATCCCCCGGGCGTGGACCGCCCGGACAAGGGAGGGAAGGTCGAGGACGGGCCTTACCGCCCCGATCCGCCGGGCGAGCTCCACCCGTGAGGCGTAGCACACCTCCCCCTGGTTGTTCTTCACGTCCACGACCACGGTGTTGAGGCCGAACTCGGCAAGCTTTCCAAGGACGGCCTCGAGGTACCCCGGCTGGGCGGCGGCGTAGGCGGTGAGGTACACCCCCCGGCGGTCCGCGAGCGGGGCCCGGGCGGAGGGGGAGGCGGGGGCGCCGAGGACGGCCGCGTTGGGCGCCTGGGCGCTCAGGCTCAGGCCGAACAGGGCGAGGAGGAACCCGGCCCGGCCGAAGGGAAGGCGCGTCATCGGGGGGGCACGGTACCCCGCCTGGGGAAGGGGTACCGGGACCCCCGTCCGCCCGCGGGGAGACTTGCCCATCCCCCGGGCGGGACTACCATTCGCCCATGCCGGTCCGGGTTGTCCTTGCCGACCGCCGTCTGTCCGCGTTCCTCTTCGACAAGGACGGGACCCTGCTCTCGTTCGACCATTGGTTCGCCGTCATGCGGGAGCGGGCGCGAAGGCTCGCCGGGGAGCTCCGGCTCACCGAGGAGGAGCACCGGGCGCTCCTCCGGTTCTTCGGGCTCCGCCCCGAGGGAGGAAGGGCCGAGGACTGGGGGATCATCCCCCTTCCCCGGGTTGACGCGGAGGAGGCGACCGCCCGGTGGCTCGCCGAGCGGGGGAAAGGCCCCCTGCCGGCAGCGCGGAACCTCGTCTCCCGGACGTTCCGGGCCGTGGACGAGGCCTTCCCGTTCGAGCGGTTCCTCCAGCCCACCCCGGGGGCGGGGGAGGCGCTGCGGGCCCTCCGGCAGGCCGGAGCCCGGACCGCGCTCGTGACCCACGACACGGGGGAGGCGGCGTGGCGCCATCTCCAGGCCCTGGGGTGGGGGGAGCTCGTGGACGCCGTGGTCGGCTTGGACGGCTGCGGGGAGCGCAAACCCAGCCCCGCCCCGGTCCTCACCGCCCTCCGGGCCCTTGGGGTCCCTCCGGGGGAGGCGGTGATGGTGGGGGACACGGCGAGCGACCTCCAGGCGGGGAGGGCAGCGGGGTGCCGGCTCTCCGTCGGGGTCCTCACGGGCCTGGGGACGGCCGAGGAACTCTCCCCCCACGCCGACCTCCTCCTCCCCGACCTCCGGGGCCTCTCCCTCACCGCCGGCCCTCGATAGCCTGGGGCCTTCTTCTGCGCGGGACGCTCTCCGCCCCTTGTCGGACTGCGGCGGGAAGCCCCGCATCATGCCCTCCGTCCCGCCCACCACGGACCCCATCATCATTAAACTGAACTGCTGGGCCACCGTCCACTCATCGTCTCTCGTACTCACCTCATCTTTCGCCGCTTCGGCCCCCCCTCGGCCCAGACCCACCTGTGTCCGTCGGTGGTGGCAAGCGCCAGCTCTCATCCCCCCGGAGCTACATCTGAAAACGTCTTCGGGTGCCAGATCGTAAGACCCAGGGTCTGACCTCAAAGGGTTGGCGTCAGGGCAGGGGGAGAACTCGGGGCTCTCAGCTAGAGCACCCATGGCGATCCTGAGATGGCTGCTTCCGGTTCACCCCCTGGCCCCCCCGGTCCACAGGGCCCCAGGCGGGTAGACCAGGGCGACGGGCGATTCGCGACCGCCAGGCGTGGGGCTACCGGAACTTCTGCATTGCCTTTCTGAGTCCGTTGAGGTTTGTCACAACTCCCGACAAGAGGAAGTACGGCAGTCCGACGTACATCTGTTCCGGACGAAGTCCCCCGGCCGACCGGCACCCGTAACAGCCGGGGCTTACGTTCATCCGACCGGACAGGATCGGCACCGTCGTCACGTCCGCACACGACGCCTGCATCCCAGCAAAGGTGGCACTGGCCCGCGGGCCTCCACTGTCGAAAAGAAGGGCATTGGCCACCCACATCGCCTGAAACGGCGTCGCCTTAAGGATCACAACCTCCGGGGCGATCGGGAACCGATCGAGCGCACCGACGATCTCCCCCACGACCGTTCCCTGGGGCAGCTTGGGAATCTCTGCCATGATCCGAGCGGCCACCTCCTGAGAGATGGCCAGCCCGTGCTCAAAGGGCACCTGGCCGTTGGCGACCTTCTCCGGGAATGGGGCCATGCCAAGGGCCGCTCGGGCCGCGAAACACGCCTGATGTGCGACGTCGAGCCACCAGACCTCACCGCGGGAACCGCGGTCGATCGCCTGACAGTGGCGCAGGGGCTCCGGTGCCAGCCGGACGCCGTCTGGGATACCGTCACCGTCGCGCAGGAGGCGCACCGCAACGGGGGCGCTCTCCAGCTTGAGGGTCTCGACCAGAGCCCTGGCCAGGTCACGCAGCTCAGCCAACCCGGTCCCTCCATCCGGGGTCGCCAGCCCCTGCCCACCGTGCTCGATGCGGATCGCCTTCACGGGACATTGATCGGCGCAGATCCCGCAGCCGGTACACCCGTCCGAGTCAAGCAGGGCTATCTTGTTCCCAGCGCGGCCGAGTGCGCCAATAGGACAACTTTCGATGCACCGGCCACAGTTGATGCAGATCTCCTGATCGATGGCCCACGTCATCCCGTGTCTCCTTTCGGGCGAGCCTCCGAACTCAGGATCGGTGGTGACGACAGATCCGGCTTCTTTGCCGAGTCGCGCGCAATGGCTTGCCTCCGTTCGATGGTACGTCGGGGACTCACCGCCCTCCAGGAGTGGGATCTCGTCCGCCGCGGGACCCCTCAGATGTTCCCGCACGGGGACGGGCTCCTAGCCCCACCCACCGGGCCTCCGGCCGCTACTCCACGGTGAGGGCGGCGGAGCTGCGGTCGGTGTCGGAGAGGAGGAAGTCCGGGCTCTCGGAGAGGGCGTCCACCGGACAGGCGTCCACGCACTGGGCGCAGAACGTGCACCGCGCCACGTGCATCCGGATCTTTTTGGCCTCGGGCAGGAACTCGATCACCTTCGCCGGGCAGACCCGGATGCAGAGCTGGCAGCCGATGCACTTGTCCCGGCTGTAGGCGATCTTCCCCCGGAACCGCGGCGGAACCGGAACGGGCGGGACAAGCTGTGCCTTCCCCTCCTTCACCTTCCCCAGGAACCCCAGCACCGACCTCGGCATGTATTTGGCCGGAAAGCGGTTCGTGGCCGGCCGGGTGAGGAGCTGGGAGAACAGGGTCTTGAGGATCATCCGACCACCATCCGGTCGAGCACAATCAGGATGAGCCCCGCCACGGCCACCGCGGTGATCTGAAGCCAGAACCCCCGCGCCACCTGGTCGATCTTGAGCCGGGCCATCGCCACCCGGACCGTGGTCACGGCGGCGAACATGACGATGAAGATCTTCACGAGGTGGAAGAGGAGGTCCACGGCCTGGGCGCCAGCCCCCTTGAGCCCAAGGAGCCCGGCGATCCCGTAGGGGGCAAAGAGGATCACAACGAGGGCGGCCATGGCGATCGTCTTCGCGGCGTCCGCAAGGTAGAAAAGCGCAAGATACGTCCCGGAGTACTCGACCATGAGCCCTCCGGCGATCTCGGTCTCCGCTTCAGGGATGTCAAACGGGATCTTGGAAAGCTCCGCAGGCGTCACGACGAGGAGGCAGGCGGCGAGGATCGCCAGGCCGATGACCCCCAGAGGGCCCACCTGGGCCCAGAGGGGAGAGGCGGCGATCGCCTCAAGCGAGAACGCGGGGCCCACCCCGAGGGTCGAAAGGCGCCACACGACCCCAATCACGGCCACGGCGAGGGGAAACTCGTAGGACATGAGCATCACGATCTCCCGCTGGGCGCCCACGGTGGCCAGGGGCGAGCCCGAGGCAAACCCCCCGAGGGCCATCGCCACGGCGGGGACGGCGAGGAGGTAGAGGACGAGAATTGCATCCCCGTAGCCTCCGAGGACCGCCGGGAACGGGCCCCAGGGGAGGTAGAGGAGGACCGTGAACGAGGCGGCCACGGCCAGGAACGGCATCGCCCGGAACAGCCACGCCACGGCGTCCTTGGGGACGACGGTCTCCTTCACGAGGAGCTTGCCTAGGTCGAGGAACGGCTGGCGGAGGGGGGGACCGATCCGGGCCTGCATCCGGGCGGCGAGCTTCCGGTCGAAGCCCTTGTAGACGAGGCCAAGGAGCCCGCCCCCGACGAGGACCGCCGCCCCCTGCCAGAGGATCTGCAGCCCGCTCATGCCCCACCCCCCGCCGGCGACAACCCCCGGAGGACCCGCTCGGTCTTGGCCCGGGAGAGCTTGAGGAGCTCCTCCATGAGCAGGGTCGCCCCGGACCCGTCCCGGACCACGTGCACCCGGTCCATGCAGCACATGCAGGGGTCGATCGAGGCGGCGATGATCGGGATGTCGGCCACCTCCTGGTCCCGGAACATGGGGACCCAGCTCATGAGGTTCGAGTAGGTCGGCGCCTTCACCTTCCAGGCCACGGGCTCCTCCACCCCGGCCTCGAGGCGGATGTAGTGGATGACCTCCCCCCGCGGGGCCTCGTGCCACCCCAGGCCCTCCCCTTCGGCCTTCTTGAGGTGGGCGAGGAGCGCCGGGATCTTGGGGAACGAGGTGATCTCCCCTTCCGGCATCTCGTCGAGGCACTTCTCGATGAGGTCGAGGGACTGCCCGATCTCGAGGAGCCGGACCACGGCCTTGTCGTACACGTCGCCCCGGGGCTCGAGGCCCCAGTCCCGGGGGGTGATCGCCCGGACCCCGAGCTCCCCGTAGACGAGGTACGGCCGGTCCTGGCGGACGTCCTTGGAGAGCCCCGACGCCCGGGCGGTGGGCCCGACCGCGCACAGGGCCTCGGCCTCCTCAGGGGTGAGGACCCCCACCCCCCGGGTCCGGGCGGCGACGGACGGATCCCGCAAAAACGCGTCGAGGAGCTCCTCGAGAAGCCCCCGGTAGTGGCGGACCATCGCCTCGACCTTCGGGACCTGCGCGGGGGCGATGTCCCGCCGAACGCCGCCGTAGATCGGGATCGAGTAGTCGATCCGGTTCCCCGAGAGCTCCTCGAGGACGTCGAGGACCTCCTCCCGGACCTTCCAGGTGAGGTGGAGGAGGGTGTCGAACCCCAGCTCATGCGCCGCGACCCCGGCCCAGAGGAGGTGGGAGTGGATCCGCTCCAGTTCCGAGAAGATCACCCGCAGGTACTGGGCCCTCGGGGGGACCTCGATCCCCGCCGCCCGCTCCACCGCCAGCGTGATCGCGATCGGGTGGGAGATCGAGCAGATCCCGCAGATCCGCTCGGAGAGGTAGAGGACCTGGATCAGGTTCCGCTTGAGGCCCATGAACTCGATCCCCCGGTGGGCAAACCCCGGCCGAACCTCGACCCCCCGGATCCGCTCCCCCTCGACTTGGAACGTGAACCGGATCGGCTCCTTGAGCGCAGGATGAATTGGACCAATCGGAATCTCGTAGACCTTCTGCCCGTCAGCCATCGCGTTTCTCCCACTCCACGGTCCGCTTCACGAGCTTGGCCGTCTCGGGGTCGCCCTTCCGCCAGGGGTGGCCGGGAAAGTCGTCGGGGAGGAACACGTGGTCCGTCCGCGGGATCCCCGAGAACTGAACCCCCAGGAACTCGATCTTCTCCCGCTCGGTCGTCTCCGCCCCGGGGAGGAGGGAGCAGATCGAGGGGACCGTCGGGTCGGAGGCGGGGACGGGGACGCGCAAGGTGACCATGACCTCGCCCCCGGGGGTCCCGTACCCGACGGCGAAGTGGTACAGGAGCTCGATCGTCTCCCCGAGGTCCCGGCCGGAGATGATCGAGATGTGCAAGGGGCCGGCTCCCTTGAGGGCGGAGACGGCCGGGAGGAGCCCGTCCCGGCCGATCGTCGCCCACAGCTCGGGGACCTCGACCGGGGCCCGGACCCCGACCTTCCGAGGCCGGAGCTCGACCTCCAGCCCCGGCACGGCCCGCACGAGCGCCTCCTTCACCTGGTCCGCCGTCATCCCCTCTCCGCCACCTTCTCGAGCTTCGCCACCGCGGTCACGACCCCGTGGACGATCGCCTCCGGCCGGGGGGGACAGCCGGGAACGTAGACGTCCACCGGGATGACCTCGTCCACCGGTCCAACCACGTTGTAGCTGTCGTAGAACACCCCCGAGGTCGAGCCGCAGCCCCCGACCACGACCACGGCCTTAGGGTCCGGTGTCTGCTCGTAGACGCGCTTGAGGCGCTCGAGCATCGGCCTCGTCACCGGGCCCGTGACGAGGAGGACGTCGGCGTGGCGCGGGGTCCCCACCAGCTTGATTCCGAACCGCTCTACGTCGTAGCGGGGGGTGAGGGCGGCCACGATCTCGATGTCGCAGCCGTTGCAGGAGCCCGTCGCCACGTGGAACACCCACAGCGCCCGCTTGAACGAGGAGAGTCCCATCCCTAGCCTCCCACAAGCACGATCAGGAACACGAGGGCGAGGACCACGACGAGCCACGCCACGTAGTCCCCGAGGAACCCGGTGTGGAAGGCCCGGAGCCGCTCGACGTACGGCCGGAGCCCCTCCACGAACCCCCAGTAGAGGTGCCCGGCCCCGACGTGGGCCCCTTCGGCCTTTTCTCCCGACAGGAACGGAAGCTCCCCCTCCCCCCGCCGGTAGTCCCTCCGGCCCCGGGACCAGAGGAGGAGGGCGAGGAAGGTCGCCCCGGCCGCCCCAGCCAGCCAGACGAGCGGGCTCCAGAAGCCGTACCCGGTGAGAAGGGTCATCGCCCAAGCACCGCCTGGAGGTAGACCTCCCGCCCCGTCCACAGGGCATCCGCCGCCGGCGTCACGAGGTGCCGGACGACGAGATCGGGGAAGAGCCCGAGGAAAAGGACCCCGAGGGCGAGGGCCCCCATCGCGATGAGCATCGGAACGGGGACCGGATCGGGCTTCCCGAGCCGGGGCCCGAGGAACGCCCCCTGGAACGCCCGGACGAAGACCGCGAGAAGCAGGATCGAGGCGAGGATCGCCAGGGCCGAGAGGATCGGGGAGAGGAGGAAGCTCCCCTGGTAGATCATGAGTTTCGAGGCAAAGCCGTTGAGGGGCGGGATCCCGGCCAGGGCCAGGGCCCCAAGGAAGAAGAACCCGCTGGTCCACTTGAGGTTGTGCCCCAGCCCCCCCAAGGAGCCGAGGTTCCGGCCTCCCGCGGCCCTCTCCACCGCCCCCACGGCGAGGAAGAGGAGCCCGATCGCGAGGGCGTCGTTCAGCATGTGGAAGATCCCGCCCCGAAGGGCGAGGAGGCCGTAGCCCGGGCGGGAGGCGACGGTCGTGAGCCCCACTCCAACCCCAAGGAGCATGAACCCGATCTGGGAGACGGCTCCGAAGGCCACGAGCCGGCCGAGGTCCATCTGGACCACGGCCATGAGGGAGGCCACGAGGAGGGTCAAGGCCCCCATCCCGACCACGAGCCACCCTACGCCCGGGTCGGACAGGCCCCCGTAGAGGGTGAACAGGATCCGGAACAGGGCGTAGAGGGAGACCTGGGTGTTGGCCACCAGGAGGACCACCCCGTGGGCCGGGGCCTCGCCGTAGGCATCCGGGGCCCACATGTGGACGGGAACCGCCCCAACCTTCATGAGGAGCCCCCCGAGGAGGAGGGCCAGGGCCACCCGGTCCACCGTCGAGCCGCGGAGGAGCCGGGCGAGGTGGGCGAGGTTGAGGGCTCCGTACTCCCCGTAGAGGAGGGCGATCGCGAGGAGGAAGAACAGGCCCCCCACGGTGTAGAGGACCATCGTCTTGAACGCCGCCTCCGGGCCCCGGGAGGTCCACGTCCGGTAGCCCACGAGGCCGCAGGCGGCGATCGAGGTGACCTCGAAGAAGACGAACAGGTTGAAGAGGTCCCCGGTGAACGCCATCCCGAGCATCCCCGCCCAGAGGAGGGTCCCCAGGGTCAGGGCGAGGGTCTTCCCCTCCTCCTCGGCAAGGTACCGGGCGGCGTAGGCGAAGCCCACGAGGGCGACGAGGGTCGCAATGAGCCCCATGAACGCCCCCAGGGCGTCCACGGCGAGGATGATCCTTATGGGAAAACCGCCCGGGGCAAGGGTGTCCCGCGGCCAGGCCGCCCCCAGGGTGTAGACCTGGATCCCCGTCGTGTAGACCTGAACGGCCACTAAAGCAACAAGGGCCGCCGTCGCCGCCGCGACGAGGAGGAGCCAGAGGTCCCGGAGGGACCGGCCGAGTTTCCCCCAAAGCGGCAGGGCAAACGCCCCAAGCAGGGGGACGGCGATCGCCAGGATCGGGGCGTGAACGGTGAGGTTCATCCCGAAAGCTCCGTCACCTTCCGTCCGTCCAACGAGCCCTTGTGGCGGTGGATCACCACGGCGAAGGCGAGCATGAGGGCCGTGGTGGCAAGCCCGATCACGATGCTCGTCAGGGTCAGGGCCTGGGGCGTGGGGAGGACCATCGCCGCGTCCGGCGGGGCGTAGGTCCAGATCGGGACCACCCCGCCCTGGACGTACCCCGTGGCCACGAGGTACAGGTTCACCCCGTTCTCGATGATCTTGAGCCCGATCACGACCTTGATGAGGTTCCTCCGGAACAGGAGGGCCCACAGCCCGAGGAGGACGAGGACGATGCAGACGACGAACGGGAGGTTACCGATCATCCCCACCTCCGAACAGGGCGAAGAGGACGACCACCGCGCCCAGTCCCCCGATCACCTTGAACCCCACCGCCCAGTTCATGGGGGGGAGGGTCCCGCCCGTGTTGAGGTAGCCTGGGTTCGGCCCGGGAGCGACCGGGGCGCCGAACAGGCCCCCGGAGCCCGCGAGCACGTTGAAGAAGAACGTGTACCCGATCCCGAGGAACCCCAGGACGACGAACGCCACACCCCCGAGGTCCTCGAGGACCGAGAGCGGGGACTTGAGCCCCTTCACGGCGGAGGTCCCGAACGCCACGAGGAGGAGGGCGACCGCGGAGGCGGCGACCGCCCCGCCCTGGAACCCCCCGCCGGGGGTGAGGTGCCCGTGGAGGATCACGTACCCCCCAAACAGGAGGGCCACCGGGACGAGGATCCGGGCGATCGTGCGGACGACGACGCTCATCGCCGGATCCTCCGCAGGATCAGGGCCACCCCGACGACGGCGGTGAAGAGGACCGTCGCCTCGCCCAACGTGTCGTAGCCCCGGTAGTCGAAAACAATCGCGGTGACCACGTTGTTCGTCGCCGCCTCCCCTTGGGAGAAGGCGTTGAAGTAGCGGTCCATGAGGGCCAGGCGCGGGGCCCCAAAGGGCCGCATCCGCGCCGCCCCAAGGAGGAGGCACCCCGCCACGACGAGGAACGCCGCGAGGACGATCCAGCGCCTCATTCCTCCTCCTTCCGCCGAGTTTTGCGGATCGCCAGGACGAAGATCGCCGTGGTGAGGGCCGCCCCCACCCCGGCCTCGGCGATCGCCACGTCCGGGGCCTGGAGGAGGTAGAACTGGAGGGCGAGGAGCAGGCTCGATGCCCCCAGGGCGATCACGCTCGCCAGGAGGTCCTTCAACCCCACGGCGAGAACCGAGCCGGCCACGATGAGGAGAAGGATCAGGACCTGCAGGACGGCGAGGATCGTCATCGCGTCTCCCGTGGTCCATGGCCCGCCTCTTCGAGGCGGTCCACCACCGCCCGGAACGGCCGGATCCCCGACCGGTGGGCGGCCCGGGCCAGGGC